>CAYRRD010000001.1:0-160274 GCA_964426625.1 uncultured Saprospiraceae bacterium
AATTCCTTCCGGTGCAGGGCAGTATTTCTTCTCAGGCTGCCGATCTGAACAATGACGGATACATGGATTTGGTGTTTTGCCCCAACGCCAGTGGCATACAGCACCCTCGACGAACTTTGACGGTATACTGGGGTACTCCACACGGGTGGAGCAATGCCCAAAGCAACAGCATGCTGCCTGTCCACGATGTAAAAATGATCCAGATTGCCGACCTCAACAATGATTCCTGGCCGGATATATTAACGCTCAATTCACATGCTTGGATGCCCGGTCAGCCTGCAGGTCAAATTCTACGGATCTATTGGGGAGGAACTCACAGCTTTCACCTTGACCGATACACCGATATCGGCCTGGAAGCTGCCTCACACCTGCTTGCCGTGGATTTGAATGGGGATGGATTACAAGATGTAATGTATGCTAATCCCTCGGGTATTGTCCAATGGATATCCGGAAAAGAATTTATTGGATTTACTGATAAATTTCCTGCATCACATGAGCCTTCCAGAGATTCTTTGGACTTTTCTCATGGGAAAATTTTGGATATGAAATCCGGGGAGAGTGAGGGCAAAATGTATGCATATATGCTCACGGATCAGGACAAGATTGTAAGAGGATATTTCTCCTCCCCCACCCGGTGGGCAACAAAGGTCGAATGTCATGGTGTGGTGGGTACCCACATGAGTGTAGGTGATCTCGATCAGGACGGGTACGAAGATTTTGTAATCGCTAATTATTTTATCAAACGAGCTTCCGGTGGTGAAATGGTTGGAGGAGAAAGCGGACATCGGGATGAAATTACAGTTTGGTGGGGCAAGCCAGATGGAAATGACAGGAGTACCACGACCATTCCTATTGCCAATGCGATATCCACCGCAGTGGGCGATTTGAATGGGGATGGTGTTGAAGATATTGCGGTAGCTGTGTATCAGGGGGAGACCTTACATAGAGCGAATTCCCAGGTATTTATTGGCCAGAAAAATCGCACATTCAAAAATTCATGGGTGGAAATCCCTACCCAGGGAGCTTATGATGTAACCATTACGAAGAATCCGTTTACAGGGAAAAATTCAGCTGTTTTCAGCAACAGCATGGGAGGAATACTTTATGAGGACATCCCATTATACCTATATCTGGGTGGTGAATCCGGATTTAGTGAGGACCACATGATAAAAATTCCTTTTACCAGTGGATATGAATCTACGGCGGCAGATATAGACGAAGATGGATATGTGGATATTCTGGCTGTGAATTCGATGCATGGAGGAGGATTTAGTGACCCTTTTGGCGGGATCAATATTTTCAAAGGAAGCAAAGAGGGTTTTAATTTTGAAGGGGATCGGGAAGTGTTGCGGGAAGTAAACGCTTCCACAAGTAACGTGGCGGATCTGAATAAAGACGGTTATCTTGATGTGATCGTAGGATTTTTTGATCAACAAGATAAAACTCCTACGGAATTGGTAATCTATTATGGAAGTTCGTCCGGATTTGATTTGTCAAATCGCCATTCATTCGCTTCACCTGGCCGTTCATCGAGCCCAATGGTGGCTGATTTTGATAAGGATGGCTGGCTGGATATTGTGGTTAGCTCTTATAGTGAAAATAAAATCCGGATTTTTAAAGGTTCTGAAGCGGGATTTGATGAGAATCGACAAGTGATCTTACCCATGCATGCGGCTATTGACCTGGAGGTTGCAGATTTAAATGCGGATGGCTACCTGGATATACTTGTATGCCATTACAAAGATTGGATTAATGGGTTTCACGATGCGGGTATGACCATACTTTGGGGGAGCGAAAAAGGGTTTGAAAACTGGAATTCACAATGGCTGCCCGGATTTACTCCATTGGGACCGGTGATTGCAGACTTTGATCAGGATGGCTACCTGGATATTTTTGCACCCGCCTACCATGGGGATGCTATTCGGGAAGACATAGCTATGTACTTGTATTGGGGTAGTGAGAAAGGTTTTTCGTCAGATGAGAAAACCACTTTCATTGGTAACTCAGGTACCGATGCTTTGGCAGCTGATTTTGACAAAGACGGTCTGATCGATTTGGCAATCGCACAACATACCATCCATGGTTCCCATGCTCAGGCAAAATCTGTAATTTATTACAATGATGGGGCAAGGTTTACCCGTTCCTCGATTCGTCGGGAAGAATTATCAAGTCCTGGTGTCCATTGGATGTGGAACAAGGACATGGGAAACGCTGCAGACCGTAGCTGGTCAGAATCCTATACCTCCCGGGTCTTTAGTTGGGATCGCCCCCTTACCCGACTTTTTATCAACTGGGAGGCACAGGAATTAATGGGTTCCCGCATTGAGCTTTTTTACAGAGCAGCTGAAACCGAATCGATACTTCTGAAGAAAGATTGGAAGCCAATGGTGAAGAAGTCGGCCCGTATCTCAAAGCAAGATCAATATCTGCAGTACAAGGCTGTATTTCATTCACCCAATGGAGATTGGTATCCAATTTTACGATCCGTCCAGGTGAACTTGAATGAATGAAATCCAGCGACTGAGTATGAGGCACCTAATTGATGATATTGGAAGGGAGTAGGCTGGAATCTGGTATTTTCAAAATTGTGGGATAAATTTTGAGTTGACAATATTATTTGATGTTTTCCTGACCGCAGAGGAAATTGGGTTTACATTCACGGTGAAAAGCCTCCATCACCTTCGGTTTTCTATTCTGGGTATACTCTATTAATCACCCACATTGATCATCTTGAAATAAGGTCCCAGATGTATGGCTATGGCTTTACGAAAATCATTGGCATCCCCTTCTGCTATGACCTGGAGCAAACCATCATGATGGATGTGGCCGGGCGGTTTTGGCAGTGGGTTTTCATTTTTATACTCTGTAAAAACATAATCGAAGATGGGAAAGAGCATTTTCTGAAAACGCTTAAAAGTATCGTTCCCTGTAAGTTCATATAGCTTGGTATGAAACCGGATTTCCTCCTCCTTGGTAGGGGTTTCTATGCTTTTCTGTTCCGACACAATTTTTTCAAGTTCCTGGATGCCTTTAGGGGTTTTTCGGGCCATAAGAAATTCTGCCATACCCATTTCGAGAATAAGACGCATTTCAAATATGTCTTTCAGGGTTTTGTCTCCAAGGATATTGGGATTGAGAACCCGCTGGAAGCCACCGAGGATATCCGGACGTGCCATGACCATACCGCGACGGGTGCGGGATTCGACGATGCCCAGCATACGCAACCGACTGAGTGCTTCCCGGACTACATTTCGACTTACGTCTAGTTTTTCAGCGATTTCGACTTCACCGGGAAGGGCATCACCCGGTTGAAAAGCATTGTCTTCAAAATACTTACGCAAGATATTTTCCACGCGATCGGTCATGGAGATACTATCAATAGGTTGTAATGGTGCTTTTTTAGCCATAATGATTCTTTGCTTCATCAATGGGAGCTTGCGGATGAGAATGTGCGAGTATGAGGTACCTTAAGCTCCAACGTAAATTCAAATGTATGAAATAAAAAAAATTACAAATTGTTTGTACGTTCAAATAAAATTGTTAATTTGACCAACAAATAAAAACAGCGTATTTCAAAATATTAAACCGACAAATATGAAGAACATTGATTACAGATTTCTTTGCAAGCGCATGCGGTATCTCGTATGTTTATTCTGCCTGCTATTAATTCAAACTTCCTGGGCGGTAAATGGTGCTGCCAGTATATTGGAGTTAAAGATTCCGATTGATGTTACAGGTATAGTCACAGATACTGAAGGAGAACCATTGATTGGTGTAAATGTGTTAATCGAAGGAACAGATATTGGAACATCGACGGATTATGAAGGACGATTTACGCTATATAATGTTTCCACCGATGCGATTTTAGTATTCTCGTATATAGGTTATCAGACACAATCATTCGCTGTTGACGGACAAACTGATATTTCGATTGTATTGGAAGGAGACTCTCAATTACTTGACGAGGTGGTAGTAGTAGGATATGGAACTCAGAAAAAGGTGAATTTAACAGGAGCTGTTGGTACAGCAGGATCTGAAGTTTTTGAAAACAGGGCTATTACATCACTTGGTCAAGGCTTGCTTGGGGTTGTGCCAGGATTAAACATCGACTATAACTCTGGAAATCCAAATGAAGGTGCTGACTTTAACATTAGGGGCTTTGAATCGATTAGTGGAGGAGAACCTTTGATTTTAGTTGACGGGATTCCCATGAATGTAGAAAGGATCAATCCAAATGATATTGAGTCTGTATCAGTGTTAAAAGATGCCTCTTCGGCTGCTATTTACGGTGCGAGAGCTGCGTTTGGAGTGATTTTAGTGACTACTAAAAAGGGGCAGCAAGGCAAACTAAACATTAACTTTTCCTCGCAAACGACTATGCAAAAAATAATTTTTCCTGGTTACGAGCCCGTCACGCAAGGTGGTACTGCCCGAGAAGTCATGAATCAGGCCCGTCAGGTAACTTTTGGAAGAACATTGTACCCTGATTATGTGGTTGAAGCAGCCAAACGATATCAGGAAATGAGTAACCCAACGGTAGAAGATGCATGGTACAGAGCAGATGATTTAATTTACTTTTTGGGGACAAATTTGCCAAAGAATTTGGCCATACGTGATTATTCACCACAACAAAATTACAATTTTAGTATAAGTGGTGCAGGGGAGCGAACTGCTTATTACGTTTCCTTGGGTGCAACTGACAAAAAAGGTTTTTTTAAATACAATAGCGAGGAATATAATAGATATAATGCATTGTTCAAATTGGATTTCGATGTAACCGACTGGCTTACCCTGGAAGGTAAATTGATGTTCACTGCTATTAAGAATGATAATCCTCATGAATATAACGCAAACACTCACTACAATTCCATTGGAACACAGTGGTTTTCCATAGCTTCGGAGTTTCCAGATCTGGAATATTATTTGGTCCCAGGGGACAGATCTGAATTTGAGCCCTATATTGGCATGCTTTCCCGAAATAATCCTGCCGCTTATCTACAGGCCGGTGGACGGGATCTAAATAGAGAAAATGAAATATTGTTCTCTCAGGCGGTTAGAATTTCTCCTTTTGATGGTTTAATGATTAATGGTGATTTCTCATACAGAAATTATTGGTCCAATCTAAAACGAGTACATTCGAAAATTGATATGTCAAATACCAATGAAAGAGGTTATAGTTTAACTGGACCCCTGGTCACGAATGATATAACCGGAAGCGATTGGATTGATTTTACCTCCAGACTAAACTCGTATATAGTTACGAATATATATGCTGAATACACGGTCCAAAATTTGGGATATCATCAACTTAAAGGATTAGTCGGAGTTAATCAAGAGTACGAAAAATATGAGGATGTTAATACCAGGTCAACTGAGCTAATTACCCCATCTATACCATCATTGTCGGCAACCACCGGTATTACAACGAATTCTGAAGGTGGGGGCGAATTTATGCTACGAGGGTTATTTTACAGATTAAACTATTCATATAAAGATAAATACCTTTTCGAAGCGAATGGTAGATATGATGGTACATCGAAGTTTCCTAAAGACAGAAGATTTGGCTTCTTTCCCTCATTTGCAGCTGCGTGGAGGATTTCTGAAGAGTCCTTTATGGATATTACCAATAACTGGTTAGATGGGTTAAAACTGAGGGGATCTTATGGAATCCTTGGCAATCAAAATGTTGGATCTTTTTATCCATACATATCAGTTATGGGGGCAGGTACTTCAAACCTACTCCTGTATAATAATGGTGACTTTATTCAGACGATTTCACCTGGTAATTTAGTGAGTAGAAACTTGACATGGGAAACAGTTACAAACAAAAATTTAGGTATCGATCTCAGTGTGTTTGCTAGCAGACTCAATTTATCGTTTGACTATTTTATTAGGGATACAAAAGATATGCTTATGAATAAATCTTACCCAGGAATTCTTGGTACGAGTGCACCCAAAGAAAACGCAGCCGATCTTAGAAATGTAGGTTGGGAGCTTAGTGCTGGTTGGATCCATTACACGGATAATGATTGGTCGTATCGTCTAAATGTTTCATTATCGGATTATGAAACCACAATTACCAAGTATGATAACCCAACAGGTGCTATTAATGATTACTATGTTGGGAAGAAAATTGGAGAGATCTGGGGATATCAAACTGTCGGATTGTTTCAAACAAAAGAGGAACTAGAGAATGCGGCAGATCAGTCTCGGATTGGAAGTAACTGGAGACTTGGAGATGTACACTACGCGGATCTTGATGGTGATGGTATAATTACACCGGGGAATAATACTCTGGATAACACTGGGGATAGAATTCGCATAGGCAATACAACACCAAGATATTCTTTTGGGATTAAACCTCAAGTTAAAAATAAAAATTTTACACTTGACATATTTTTGCAAGGAGTCCTTAAGAAAGATTGGATGCCCAGTAATTCAAATAGTCGCAGGTTTTTTCCTTTTAAATATGTGGCTATGGAAGAGTGGTGGATTGACGATTCATGGAGTCCTGAAAATCCTGACGCATATTTCCCTGGAATCCAATTTGCTTATTCCGATGGGAAAAATGTAGTTCCACAGACTCGTTGGCTGCAAAACGCTGCTTATTTAAGAGTTAAAAGTGTTACATTAAGCTATAATGTACCCTTTAGACACTTCGAGAATTTACAGGTTTACATCAATGGTGAGAATTTGTTTGAGTTTCATAGTATGTATAAGACAGTGAATCCTGTATATACGGCTGATTTGACGCCCAGGTACTTTTTCCACAGGTCTTTTACAGTTGGGCTAAACGCTTCGTTCTAATCATCGCATAAATACAAATTAATAAGAATTATGAAAAATATATTATATATAATAGTCTGGGGAACATTTATTTGTGGTTGTAGCCAAAATGGTTTGGATAGGTTCCCTTTGCATCAAATTTCAAATGAAACATTTTGGAATTCCGAAAATGATTTAATGATTTATAATAATACCTATTATGATTATGCGAAAAATTCTACCATGCGGCTTTTGCAAGGGAATCTGGAAGGTGGAGGGATTGAAGGTCAATATGGGCTAGACGGTATGACCGATAATGTATTAAGAGATTTATCATATGCACAATATCTTGCGAAAACAAGGGCAGGACAAATTACTCCTGATGATAATCCTGGTCCTTTTGGTTGGAACAATAATACTTTTGCTTTTATCCGGGCTATAAATATAGGACTTGACAATTATGACAGGGCAGATCTTGTCCAGTCTGCAATTGATAAATATAAAGCCGAAGCTCGGTTATTCAGGGCATGGGCCGTGGCAGATAAAGTGTCACTCTATGGTGATTTTCCTTGGGTCGAAAAGGAACTTAATATAGATTCCCCAGAATTGTATGCAGAAAGGACCCCGCGTGAAACGGTCATGAGTAAGGTTCTTGAGGATTTGAACTTTGCTTGTGAACATCTCCCTGATGACTGGGGAGATGGAAATGCTCCTGGCAGATTGAATCGTTGGGCTGCATTATTGATTAAATCTCGTATTTGTTTGTTTGAAGGAACATGGAGAAAGTATCATGGTGGAACTGATTCTGAAGTATGGCTACAGGAAGCAGCTAAAGCGTCAAGGGAGTTAATAGAAAATGGTCCTTATGAATTATATTCTACAGGGAATCCTGATCATGACTATAATGCAATCTTTCAAATGACTGATCTTTCAGGTGTGAAAGAGGTCCTATGGTGGAGAAGGTATGAACCAGGAGTGGTCGTGAATAGCTGGCAGTGGTATCTACGTTTAATACATCCCACCAAAAGTATAGTGGAAGATTACTTGTGTAAAGATGGATTACCAATAACCCTTTCTCCAATGTACAAAGGTGACGCGACATATCGAAATATTTTTGAAAACCGGGATCCTCGTCTAAGGCAGACCGTATTACATCCCGATGATCTGGGATATTATGATTATTCCAATGGTAATATTTCAAAAGTCCCAACATTGGAGAGTAACAATGAATGGGCTAGTTTAACAGGGTATCATCCCATTAAATTTGTTAATGTCAGCCAGATGGTATTACTGCATCAGGGATACTATCCGGCAATAGTATTGAGGTATGCTGAAGCATTATTAAATTTTGCCGAGGCCCAGGCTGAACTTGGTCTAATTACTCAAGCAGATTTGGATATGAGTATCAACCTACTAAGAGATAGGGTGGATATGCCGCATATGGATATTACAAGTATTCCTGTAGATCCACGGTATGTGAATGACGGAGTTTCTCCATTGATCGCAGAAATCCGACGAGAACGAAGGGTTGAATTGTATTCCGAAGGATTTAGGTATGATGATTTAAGACGATGGAAACAAGGTCACAAACTAAATTCCCCGGATTTGGGAATTCGATGGGACCAGGATATGCGAGAGAACATTGACCCCGAGGGGCAACTTAACGTTAGCTTTGAACTTGACGCAGAAACTGGAAACTTATATATTTCTCCTAATAAGGAAAATGATTTAAGCAATCCCGTATTTGAAGAAAAACACTACTTATGGCCTATTCCCGTAAGCGCACGTTCTGAAAATCCTGCCTTAGGTCAAAACCCAGGATGGTAGGGTTACGTAGTGAGTGATCATATTTAATCGAGTAATGTATTTCTCTGCCAATTAAATAAAATGAAATGAATATCAAATTAGGATTTGTTGGGTTGATGTTGGCTTTTTTTAGTGGTCTAACAATTCATGGGCAAAACGCGTCGGAATTTATTAACCCCGATGATCATAAAGTTATTACTACCGACCGGAGTGACGGAAGGTATTTGAGTACCCGAGGATTGGTCCATTACAAAATGAAGAATTTAAAGCCGGAGTTAACCTTTAATGAGCATTTCAGTCAGACAGAATATATGGCATGGCAAACTGCAGTTAGAGTTAAACTGAGTCAATTAATGAATTTTCCATTAAGTGTATCGCAGCCCTCTCCCAAATTAATAAGTCAAATAAAAAGAGAAAAATACACCGTTCAAAAATGGGAAATCTATCCTGAAACCGGGAGTGTTGTGCCCTTCCTAATGTTAGTTCCTCATGAAATATCACCGACAAATCGAGGTTCTGCTGTAATATGTTATCCTGGATCGAATAGGACGAAGGAAAATTTAGCAGGTGAACCTGAGTTGAATCCTCATTATGCTGTGGAAAGACATAGTGAAAATAATATGATGGCTAAATATTATGCAGAACAAGGTATAGTTTCAATTGCTTTGGATAATCCTGGTATTGGAGAAGTCTCCGATCTTGAGGCTTTTGGATTAGGTCCGAATTATGATAGAAATACGCTTTCCAGGTATTTGATTGACATGGGGTGGCATTACCTGGGTCTGTCAGCCTTCAATGGACAAAAGATTTTTGATTGGTTAAAAACTCTGGATTTTATTGACCCGGAACGAATTGCTTTAAGTGGACACTCCCTCGGAACTGAAGCAATAATGGTCCTGGCGGTTCTAAATCCAGATATCAAAGCCGTAGTATTTAATGATTTTTTGACAAATACAGTAAGAAGAGCCACTTCACAAACCAAACCTAATGAGAGAGGATTAAGACCAATCGCGAATTGGTTAGGTCATAGTGTGCCCGGTATGTGGGCTTGGTTTGACTATGCAGATTTACTTGCTAGTTTAGCCCCGACCCCCTTATTAATTACAGAAGGAGGAGTTACCCTTGATCTCAATACTGTTCACAAAGGATACACAATTATGCAGGCTGAAAAGAATTTTGATTTTCGATATTATGAAAAATACAGCGACCCAATTGATCGGAAAAACTACACAAATTTTCCAGAGGGGTTGGATATGGATGAATTTTTTGAATACGCGAATGTGGATGCTCCAAATCACTACTTTAAAGCCAATATTGCAGTTCCCTGGTTATCCAATATTCTCCTGAACGGAGAATAGCAATCATATACTAGAATTATATATGATATTATGATACCAGGGGTTGTACCTTTAATACACAAAAATTAAGTTTATTAGGATCACCAAATTTCGAATCGATTAAGCAGTATGGAAGATTTTAAAGATTGTGAGCATTGAAAGATTTGAATGATACTGCGAATAATATTTGACGAAACTATATTGAGATTACGCGCGTAAGAATGTCTAATGCTATGATATGTATAGATTGAAATTTGAATTTATGTTAATAATGGTTTTGATGAGTTTATTTAATTGTAAGAATTCAGAAGACCTAAACTTTGAGATTGAAACCTTAAAACTGGTCGGCGTTGATCATAAATATGAACGTATAGGAGATAGTATTTTTCTATATGTTCCCCACGAAACAGATGTCACTAATTTAAAAGCAGAACTGTTTTTAAACAATAAAGATTTGACTGTTTATCCCAAAAGTGGTAGTTTTTTAGATTTTTCAGTTCCCCAAACATTTATTTTGGAGGGCACCAATCAAGAGAGAAAAGAAATTCATGTGGTAGTAAAAAGAAGCCCATGGAAACAAATTATTAAAAACGGAGAAGCACCATTTTTAAGAGTGGACGGCCATCAATTAATTGTCTTTAAAGACAAATTGTGGCTGTTGGGAGGTTGGTTGGGAAAGTATGATCACGATAAAGCATCTTTTATCCAGGGCAATAGTTATTGGACATCTCAGGTTTGGTCTACTTCGGATGGTGAAAATTGGGAATCCAAAGGAGATGCTCCCTGGGCAGGAAGACATGGTTTTGGCTGTGTCGTACATGATGATAAAATATGGGTGATAGGGGGAGACCAACATACTGATGTGTGGAATTCTAAGGATGGGGTCCAATGGAATAAGGTCTTAGATAAAGTCCCGTGGGGTGAAAGGTATTTTCCATATATAGTCAGTTTTCAAGATAAGATTTGGGTTATGGGTGGAATACATATTGATTTTTCTGCAGGGAATGAGATCCGAGAAAAGTATAATGATGTATGGTCTACAGTGGATGGAGTAAATTGGGTTCGGGAGGTTGAATTTGTTCCATGGGTACCAAGAGGATTGATAAGTGGATCCGCTATTTTGAATGACGAACTTTATATTTATGGTGGAAGTGTTCTTTATAGCTACGCTTTCAATGATGTTTGGAAAACGGATAATGGTATAGATTGGACAAAGGTTATTTCACATGCACCTTGGTCTCCACGCCAATGGAACTCGATCGCAAACTCTAAAGATAACCTATGGGTTATGGCAGGTGACTACGATGTTAGGAATGATACTATGTTAAATGACGTGTGGTATAGTCCCGATGGAGAATTTTGGACTGAACAAAAAGGGGTTTTTTGGGAACCGCGACACGCTACTCCTGTAATAGAATATAAGAATAAATTATGGTTGATAGGGGGATTAATATCACGTAATGATGGTGGTGTGGCCAATGATGTGTGGGCCATGGACTTAATTGAGTAGAATGGTTTACAATAGGTCTTTTGGAAAGGAAGCCATAGATGATTATGGAAGCCATTGTATAATGATAGAGAATAGAATTATTGATGTATGATTGTATGCAATTATTTTCCCTTGCGAGGTGGGGACCGCCAATGGTCGGAGGTGCGAAGCAGCAATTTTCGGGAAGAACTTTCCATAGCATTTTCGGAAGATGAAGGTGTTTCATGGTCCAAACCAAGGGTCATCGCAAAATCTTATAACGTCCAAAATGAGGATAGTGGAAAAACATGGCTGTCCTACCCGTACTGCATGGAATATAACCCCGGCGAGCTTTGGATCACCACCATGCAGGGAGGACTCCG
Source organism: uncultured Saprospiraceae bacterium (assembly GCA_964426625.1). GTDB lineage: Bacteria > Bacteroidota > Bacteroidia > Chitinophagales > Saprospiraceae > Membranihabitans. The sequence continues at coordinate 11,760 of CAYRRD010000001.1, forward strand.
TATTCGGTTGGCTGAGCAAGATTTTATAGATAAATAAAAATAGGAGATGAGGTTGAAATATCGCGACTGCTGTTCCTTGCTCGTAATCCTGTTTGCTCAGGTATGCGCATCCCAGGCTTGGGGTGCCGATATCTTCGTATCCCACCACTTTAACCTGGATCACGGTACCATCAATAAGGTCGCTGATGATACCCTCCTTATCGTCGCTTTTGGCAATTCCATCACCGCAGAACGGAAGACGGTTGATCAGGTGTTTGCCCAACGGCTGCCACATTTGCTCGCTCAGGAAGAGGTAAATGTGAAAGTGATCAATTCCGGGGTAGGCGGAAGTCATACTGGTCGACAAATCGACCATGATTTGTTTGAAATCAAACATGGAATGGACCGTTTCCAGAATGACGTCATGGACCATCGACCCGACCTGGTTATCATCGGATTTGGGACCAACGATTCTTATATTGATAGCAAAACGCCCAATGGAACTTCCAGAATTCCTCTGGATGCGTACCAGGCCAATTTGGAATATTTTATCACAAATCTTCAGGCACAAGGTTCCGAAATTATCCTTATTGCCCCCAATATCCTGGGAGCGAGGTATGGCGATTTTCAAAATAAACGACTCCTGAAATACGTGAAGGTCGTTCGGAAATTATCCCGGAAACACCGTACCGGACTTGTGGACAACTATAAACTATTTCAAAAATATGCCAAAGCAAAGCAAATCTCGTATGAAGATCTGATGCTGGATGGATGTCATCCCAATGATGTGGGACACCAATTGATAGCGGAGCATCTGACTATTGAAATTTTAAAACAATTTAAAAACGAAAAATGATCAGATAGCGCGAGGTGCAAATCCTTGTCCATCGGAGTAATATTTTTTAATATATTGACATGCAAAACCGACGATACTTTCTGAAACAAATGCCTGCCCTTGCTGCCCTGGCTTGGGGTGGCAGTGCTGTGAACTTGCCCCGTGGTTTGGGAACACCGCAAGCCAGAATCAGGATCGTTGACCGGGAAATTGTATTCGTCAAAACGCCGGAGAACCAGGTGACCAGACCAGTCCCATCAGACTTTGTTTTTAGTAGTTTCCCAACGATTCCGGAGGTGCCTGAAACCATTTCCGTGGAATTCCCGTGGGAAGTGGAAACCACCGCCCGGTTTCCTGAACGTTCACTCCATGGATTGGGAGCACTGAATGAGGGGATCTATGCGGAAGGGAAAAATATATTACAAATTATTCCTGCAACTCCCGGAAAGCCAGACACTCAAAGCGGTTCTCCGCTCTACAAAAACTGGTATCGAATCTCCAATGATCACGGTCGCACCTTTTCCGATTTTCGTATGATCGTTACGCGGGGAAATCCAACGAACGCACCGATCAAAGGAGTGGAAATTGGTCGAAATGGATATACGACTCCCATGACTTCTGTGATCTTTAAAAGCCGCAAAGGTGAAATCATGGTGCCCATTCATCTTCATCCCTGGGATGAACAAAAGAAGGAAATTTACAATCCAGCCGATGCCTATTTATTTGGAGACTCGGGAGTTTTGATTGGCAAATGGACGCCTGATTATCGGGATGTCGAATGGGATTTTGGTGATTGGCTGAGAATAGATCATCGACTATCCACCCGGGGATTGTTCGAACCTTCGGTGGCTGAACTGCCGGATGGAAGATTTGCCATGGTACTGCGCGGATCCAATCTCAGACAGCCCCATTTGCCGGGCTATACCTGGTTGTCGTTCTCGAATGACCAATGCCGATCCTGGTCCCAACCAGTGCCCTTCGCATACACTACCGGAGAAAATTTTTATACCCCTGCAGCATGCTCCACCTTGTTTCGATCCGGGAAAACCAGTCATTTGTATTGGATAGGTAATATAGTCAAAGAAAATTCGAATGGAAACAATCCACGCAACCCCCTGGTGATCGGCCGGGTGGATGAACAAAATTTTGGGTTAATCAAGGACTCTGTAGTGATCATCGATCACCGTCATGAAGGGGCTGAAACGGAAAACGTCGAACTCTCCAATTATAAAATCATGGAACATGCAGAAAAGGATGAAATCGTAATTGCATTGGCGAGGCGGGAAATGGGCAAATGGGCACCTGGCCCTTCCTGGTATCGTATAAAATTAAGCTGATTCGATATGAGAACGATAAACTATCCTTTTTGCCTCATAAAAGCCATATGGTGTAGCATATGCCTGATTGGCCTGTCCACCACAGTCATGAATGCCCAGGCTCCGGCCCCCCTTACTTCACTCCAGTTGAATCCTGGAGAAAACAACCCCCGCAATAGCGAAGGGGATTTTGTGAAATTAAAAGACGGTCGAATACTGTTCGTTTATACTCACTTTGTGGGACATTCGGCCAGTGATTTCGGAAACTCACACCTCGCTGCCCGGTATTCTTCCGACAATGGGAACACCTGGACCGAGGCGGATGAAATCGTCGTGGAGAATGAAGGAGCCATGAACGTAATGTCCGTGTCGCTTTTGAGACTGCAAAATGGACAAATTGCCCTGTTCTATGCCCGAAAAAACTCCATTCACGATTGCATACCCTATATGCGGATATCCTCCGATGAAGGCAAATCCTGGAGTGCTCCTATCAGATGCATTACCGATCAGGAAGGATATTTTGTGTTAAATAACGCGCGGGTCATTCAGCTGTCCAATGGCCGTATTCTTATGCCGGTGGCACATCATGTTTCGGAAGACCGTCCTGGTAATCTGGAACACAATTTCAATAATTACGGCGTATTGTACTGTTACTATTCTGATGATAATGGCCAAACCTGGAAGCAGAAGGGCGAAGTAAAGATCCCTGATGGGTTGATGGCGCAGGAGCCCGGACTAGTTGAGATGAAAAATGGGCAGGTCATGATGTACATCCGGACCGATTCAGGAGTTCAGTATGCCTCTATTTCCAAAAACAAAGGGAAAAAATGGTCCATGGCAGTCCCCACCAATATTCCCTCCCCCTTATCTCCTGCTACCATCGCCAGAATTCCCGCCACGGGAGATCTGGTGTTGGTATGGAACAACAACGGGGTGAAAAAAAATAGCTACAGGGGCAAACGAACCCCTCTGAATGTCGCCATTTCCAAAAACGAAGGCCTGACCTGGGAAAACGTAAAAACCCTTCACGATGATCCTGATGGATGGTATTGTTACACCTCAATTCGATTTATCAGCGATGAAGAACTTTTAATGAGCTATTGTGCAGGAAACAGACCGGCAGGAACGGCCTTGTCCATTACCAATGTTACCAAAATAAACACCAACTGGCTGTATGAATAAGCAACTAGTTTTAATGACTTTTCTTTTGGGACTGGGGATTACCCTCCCGGCTTTTGTTTTTGCTCAGAGTAAGGAGGATCGCGGAACCTATTTTGATATCCTGAGCTCCGATTCCAACCCGCGCAATAGTGAAGGTGATTTTATCACACTCCAGGATGGCAGAGTGTTGTTTGCCTATACGCGCTTTATGGATTCGTCGAGTGACCACGCTCCAGCGCAAATCATGGGAAGGTATAGTGAGGATCAAGGACAAACCTGGACCCAGGAAGACGAATTGATTGTGGATAATGAGGGAGGGCAAAACGTAATGTCCGTATCGTTTCTCAGGCTTCAAAACGGGGACCTTGGCTTATTTTATGCCCGAAAAAATTCACTGGATGACCTGATTCCTTTCCTGCGTATCTCCAAGGACGAAGCAAAATCCTGGAGTGAGCCCCATCCGATTATCACAGACCAGAATGGGTATTTCGTGCTCAACAATGACCGGGTCATCCAATTGGAATCCGGTCGCCTTCTCGTGCCAGTTTCTCTGCACAAAACACCCAATTCGGATTGGAGCCATCGGGGTGAGATAAGATGCTATTTTTCAGATGATCAGGGCAAAACGTGGAAGCGTGGACAAGCTGTCCCCGCTGCCCGGGATGTAATCACTCAAGAGCCCGGTGTGACCGAACTTCGGGACGGCCGGATCATGATGCATATGCGGGCCAATCATGGGGTACAGTATAAATCCTATTCTGTAGATCAGGGGATCACCTGGTCATTAGCCCAGCCCACTATCATAGCATCACCCATTTCTCCGGCGTCCATAGAACGCTTGCCGCAAACCAATGACCTGATCCTGGCTTGGAATTTTAACGGAAAATCCGGCCCCGGATATTTCAAGTCCAAGCGTACGCCACTCACGGTGGCAATTTCCAAAGATGAAGGCCAGTCCTGGGACCACATCCAAAACCTCGAAGGCAGTATTCACGCATCATATGCCTATACTGCGATTCATCGGGTGGGCGATTACGTTCTTTTTGGATACTACATCAAACACGACGACAAACCGGGCTATGATCTTCGAATCCGACGGTTATCCCTGGAAGAAATTTATCATCCGGTGGAAAATGATCCTGTGTTGATCGTGGCCAACAAGCACTCAAATACCTTATCCTATCTGGATCCCCATCGTCTTGAAATCATGGAAACCATATCCATCGGGAATAATCCGCATGAAATTGCGATCTCTCCCGATCAGCGGTTTGCCTATCTCAGCAGTTATGAATCTCCGGGCAATTCCATCCTGGTGGTCGATTTGCTGAAAAGGCAGCAGGTTGGTGTCATCCCCACCGACCCCTACGTGCGAATTCACGGTGCTGCGTTTTCTCCGGACGGTCGCCATGCCTATTTTACGGCAGGTCAATCGGGGTATATTGTCGAGATTGAAACAGCAACAAATACAGTAACCAGGGCCATTCCAACCGGTGGTAAGTTGCCCCATATGGTTTACCTGTCTCCGGATGGGGAATTTTTGCTGGCGTCCAACATTCAGTCTCAGAACATTTCCGTGATAAACCGAAAATCAGGCCAATTGGAGACCATAATTCCCGCGGGGGAAGGGGTGGAAGGAATGGCATTTACACCAGATGGAAAATATTTATGGGCCTTGAATCAAACCGGTGGATCAATAACGGCGATAGAATGGCGATCGAGAAAAGTCCTGGAAACAATAGATTGCCACGACATGCCGGTTCGAATTCGATTTACTTCCGATGGGAAAAAAGCAATAATTGCCCATTGGGCTGAGCGTGGAATGGCCTCCGTATGGGATGTGTCAAGAAAAAAAGAAATCAAAAGAATACCGGTTGGAAGCTATGCCATTGGACTGGAATTGTCCCCCGATGGCCAATATGCTTTTGTGGGATGTGAGGATGCGAAGAAGGGAAATGATGCAGGAAAAACTGCTGCCAGTAGCTCTGAATCCCCGGAATTATCGGATGGACTCCACGTAATAGACCTTGAACGGCTGGAAGTGGTGGAAATTATGAAAACAGGATTGGGGCCCGATCCTATGCAGATGTGGTGGCCGCCCAATCGACTGGTCGAAGCAGGAAATGGAAAGCTATAGGGCATGGAAGAGAAGAAAATTTATTATGCTCAAAGGGCTCGGCAATCCGCTCCCGCACCTGACTGCCCAAAGGCTTACCGATCCCAATATAGCGAAAGGGTCAATTTGAAGGGATTGCTAAGCCCGCAGGGATTGGTAAGCCCGACCCGCTCACTCAATTTGAATAGATCGCTAAGCCCATTCCTCCTTCTCTGTTGTACCATCCTCACCTTTTCTTGTTCCAACACCGATCAGGATTCGTCAGAAAATGCCACAGAACGCACCTCACCTGAAATCACCCTGAAACTCCATCCTTCGGATAACAATCCCCGCAACAGTGAGGGTGATTTTATACAACTAAACGATGGACGGGTGATGTTTGTCTATAGCCGTTTTTACGGTGATTCCAGAAGTGATTTTGGCTCCAGTAGTTTGGCTGCACGATTTTCAGATGATGGCGGGGACACCTGGACCCATGAAGATATAACTGTCGTCCCCAATGAAGGAAATGTCAACGTAATGTCGGTGTCGCTTCTGCGTCTGAAGGGTGGGGAGATAGCCTTGTTTTATTTGAGGAAAAACTCCATGTGGGACTGTTTACCCACCATGAGGATATCGGAGGATGAGGGACATTCCTGGAGTGCCCCCCGAACCTGTATCACGGATCGGGAAGGCTATTATGTGTTGAATAATGACCGGGTGATTCAACTAGCCAGTGGACGTTTGCTTATGCCGGTAGCGCTTCATATCACTCCAGAACAATCGAAAAGATTCAATGAGAATGGTACCCTATATTGTTACTATTCTGATGATCATGGCCTCACCTGGACGGGTGGAGCAGAAATAGAGAATCCCACAGGATTTATGACCCAGGAACCTGGGGTGGTCGAACTCAAAGATGGTCGGGTCATGATGTTTATTCGGTCAGATGCAGGGCGGCAATTGGTTTCCTACTCTTCCAATGCAGGGGAGACATGGAGTCCGGTTCAATTAAGTAATATTGTATCTCCGCTCGCACCAGCTTCTATAGAGCGGATTCCGTCAACCGGAGATCTTTTGCTCGTATGGAATTTCAATGATGAAACCGATGTCCGTATCAAAGGCAAAAGAACGCCGTTTAATACGGCAATATCTCGAGATGACGGGCAAACCTGGACAAATATTCAGACCATAGCTGCAGATATGGATACGCGATATTGTTATACCTCCATTTGTTTTGTGAACGACCAGGTTTTGCTGGGGCATGTCGCCGGACAATATTCAAATGGCACACGCAATTCCATCACCCATATAACCAAATTAGGGCTGGATTGGATTTACCAATCCAGCGAGACTAAAATGTAAAATATACGATAATGATACAGATGCAAAGTGACTCAAATGCCACCGGAACCCTGCCCCATGCATTGATGCCCGGTTTTCGGCTTATTTTATTGATAATTTTCGGATGGTGGATGTTTTCCTGCGGAGGGGACATGTCCAATTCCAAAATGGGAAATAAAGAGATTGATCCCCCCCGCATTACGCTCGATTTACAACCTGGACACAACAATCCCCGCAACAGCGAAGGTGATTTTATTACATTGAATGATGGAAGGATCATGTTCATATATAGCAAATATGTGGGTGAGTCCTCCAGCGATCACGCACCCGCTTCACTGGCAGCACGGTATTCTTCCGACGGCGGATTGACCTGGACCAGTCAGGATGAAATTGTGGTGCCCAATGAGGGAGGGATGAACGTCATGTCGGTCTCTTTGCTGCGACTTCAAAGTGGAGAAATCGCGTTGTTTTATTTGCGGAAGAACTCTACGGAGGACTGTATTCCGATGTTGAGAATTTCCCGGGATGAAGCTCGATCCTGGAGCGAGGCTATTCCCTGTATCACCGACAAACAAGGGTATTTTGTGCTCAACAATGCCCGGGTGATACAATTGAAGGATGGTCGTCTGATGATGGCAGTAGCTCTACACAATACCCCTGGTGGTGAATGGAAAGGACAGGCAGATCTTTTTGCTTATTATTCTGATGACAATGGACAGACCTGGATTTCAAGTAAAAAAGTTCCCAATGATACCGATATCGTAACCCAGGAACCTGGTTTGATAGAATTGAAAGATGGTCGGATCATGATGTATATCCGGGCTAGTGGCGGTTTTCAGCAATTATCTTATTCCTCAGACCGGGGAGGTACCTGGAGCCCAATCGAGACCAGCAATATTCCTTCTCCATTGTCACCGGCCACCATCGAAAAAGTTCCCGGATCCAATGATTGGTTGCTGGTCTGGAACAACAATGATGGAAGTAATCCCGAATTAAAAGGAAAACGCACTCCCATCACTTCAGCAATCTCGTCGGATGAAGGAAAAACCTGGAAATACCTTAAAAATATCGAAGATGATCCCGATGGATGGTATTGCTATATCGCCATTCATTTCGTGGATGAAGATAATGTGCTATTGGGTTATTGTGCGGGTAACAGACCAGCTGGTACGAGTCTGTCGGTAACCCACATCACGCATGCGACCAAAGACTGGTTGTATCAGGAAGTCAACTATTAACGAGTACAAAAAGGCAGAATGACAGGTTTAGAAATTAAACAACGACTGAGGAACGGTAAACCGGTATTGGGGACAGCCATCATTTCACAATCCTATTTGTGGCCTGAATTTCTCAAATCCACGGGTTTGGATTTTATATTTATAGATTCAGAACATACCCCTCTTGACAGGGAAACTATCAGCAAAATATGCCTGTCCTACAGATCGCATAATCTGGTGCCCGTAGTGCGCATCCCTTCCCCCGATCCTTTTGCCGCCACTATGGTGCTGGATGGCGGAGCGCAGGGTGTCATCGCACCCTATGTGGAAACAGCCCATCAGGTGCGTCAGTTGGTGGGTGCAGTCAAATACAAGCCAATTAAAGGCCAGAAACTACAGTCTTTTTTGAATGGTGTTCACGACCTGGAGCCGGAATTGAAAAATTATCTGGACAAGGCCAATACCCACAATCTCCTCATTGTCAACATTGAAAGCCGCCCTGCTTTGAACGCATTGGATGAAATACTGGCTGAAGATGGATTGGATGCAATCCTGGTAGGACCCCACGATCTGAGCTGCAGCCTGGGTATCCCGGAACAGTACCACCACCCCATTTTTATCGAGGCAATCGAATCCATCATACATAAAGCTCGTGCTCAGCAGGTAGGAGTAGGTATTCATGTATGGGATCAGGTGGGATTTGATCAGGAAATCCGATGGGCATCTATGGGTGCGAATCTTATCATGCATAGCAATGATCTTTCCTTGCTGTCGTCACTGCTTAGAGACCATATTTCGGAAATCAAACGATCCCTGGGAGAAGAGGTTAGGGGTGGATCCCAAACCGATCACGTAATTTGAGATTGAATAAAAGGCAATGATTGAATCGGGAATTTTATGAAGGTGAAACGGAGAAATTTTCTGGAACATATTTCAGGTTGGACAATGGGGGGACTCCTTGGCTTGGTGGGCTCTACCATTCAGGTGCAGGCTTTCAGTGAGATCAGGCGTAAATCTGATAACAAAGCAGCTTCGGATCTGGAAAAATTGAAAATGATCTTGAAAGGGAAGGATCCCAATATTTGGTTGTTTACCGGGGATAGTATTACCCATGGAGCCAAGCATACTCATGGGCATCGTTCTTATCCTGAGGTATTTCAGGAGCGTATCCGATGGGAGATATCCCGTGTTCGTGATGTCGTAATCAATACCGGGATCAGTGGGCATGCTGCCAGCAACATTCTTTCGGATTTCGAATGGCGCGTAGCACAGTTTAAGCCGGGTGTGGTGTCCGTGATGATCGGCACCAACGATTGTGCCAGAGAGGGCATGACCCCCGAATTGTACAGGCAGCATTTGAGTGAGCTTATCCAACGGATTCGGGAAATCGACGCCATTCCCATTTTACATACCCCCAATATCATCATCCTGGATGCGAGCCCCGAAAGACGGACACTTCCCAAATATATCCCGGTTTTGAGAGATCTGGCAGCCCAGGAAAATGTCGTACTGGTTGACAATTATGGACATTGGGAGGCAACAGGTAGTGAACGGACGATGGAATACGTATTCCGAACCTGGTTGAATGATCCGCTACATCCCAATCAATTCGGACATCAGGAAATAGCGAGATTGATGTTCCAGGTACTGGATATTTTCGATCCGAACGCAGCTACCTGTGGCGGACCTTATTTTGAAGGAAAACATTGAATGATGTTATGAATATGAACACCCATTACCAATATATCCATCCTCAGGTTTATGAGTCCAGCCATAGCGGTCCTCATCTGCTCATCATAGCAGGAATTCATGGCGATGAATACGAACCTATCCACGCTGTCGAAAGATTAATCGATGAAATGGAGAAAGCTTCATTTTTAAAACGGGGGAAACTGACGCTGGTGCCGGTGGTCAATGAGCCGGCCCATCAATTGGATGCACGTTGCGGTCCGGATAATAAGGATTTGGCCCGGACTTGTCCGGGGAATCCAGAAGGTTCGATAACGGAAAAGATCGCAGCAGAAATAAGCGATCTGATCCGAACCTCGGATTATCTCATCGATATGCATACAGGAGGGAAGAGGTTTGAGATCTATCCGCTTTCTGGGTACATGCTCCATAGCAACGCCCTTATTCTGGAGAAGCAACGGAAAATGAGTCAGGTGTTTGGCTTACCTGTCCAATGGGGAACATCCCCCCTCCTCGAAGGACGCACCTTGAGCGTGGCACGCGATGCAGGTATACCTGCGATTTATACTGAATATGGCGGTGGTGGTCCTTCTCAGCCGGAAATAGTGGAAGCACTTTACGAGGGGTGTATGAATGTTTTGACAGATCTGGACATGATTCAGGTCCGGAGTGGGACTGCAAAAACGCCTATCTATACAGTTGAAGATCACCGTCCGGAAAGTGGACACTTGCAGATTCTGTATCCATCTCCAGTATCCGGTCCGATAAATTATTTGATTTCCCTGGGAGAGAAAGTCCAAAAGGGTCAGTCTGTTGCCCGGATCAGACAAAATGATGAAAAGGACGAGATAACCATTGTGTCTCAGGACGAAGGAATCGTTTTTCTGATCAACAGACAACCCGAGATAGAAGAGCAGGTTTCAACCCTGGGAATCCTGCCCATCATTCAACCTGGTAAAATAACGCTAATATGAGGCCAAGGAAAGTAGCTTTGATCACTGGAGCAGCTGGAGGATTGGGAAAGGCGATAGCTCACCGGTTTTTTAGGGAAGGATTTCACCTGGCCCTTTCTGATATCGACGAGGACGGTTTGAAAAATTTGCAGCAGGAACTTATTCATGAAGGAAATAAGGCAGTTCAGGTGAAGGTATTTCCGGGTGACCTTTCAGACCTGAAGTATGGTCAAAGCCTGGTAGATGCATGCGAACACCATTGGAATCGATTGGATGTCCTGGTCAACAATGCGGTGTGGCGTACCCACGATAATATGCGAACCATTTCGGAAGAAACCTGGCACAAAATTGTTCAGATTGGTTTGACTGCACCCGCTTTTCTGATTAAATGGGCGACTGCCCTTATGGAGGCGTATCACATTGCAGGAACAGTAGTCAATATCAGCAGTATCCAGGCTGAAAGGACCGGAGGGACATCCCCGGCTTATGTTGCATGTAAAGGAGCAATGAATAGCCTTACTTATGACCTGGCTGCTTTGTATGGTAAGATAGGAATTCGGGTGGTGGGTGTAGCACCGGGAAACGTGGTTACCCCGCTGAGCAATGATTTCATGGATGCTACCGGGGAGAATATCAGCCAATTATTGAAGGAATATATGGAAGATCAAACTCCCTTGCAAAGGTCTGCAGATCCCATAGAAATTGCTAATGTGGTTTTTTGGTTGACAACATCAGAGGCTTCATTTGTTAACGGAACCATCATCACGGTGGACGGTGGATTCAGCCATGGATTTGGCAGTAATAAATTAAAGAACAAACTCAATCCAAATCAATTTTGAACGGTATCTGGACATATCAATCATTGTGGTGTGCCACAAATCCTTTACAAATGGTGACTATGGGTGAAGGGAATACACCTTTAATCCCCGCCCGGCGACTGGGCCAGGAATATGGAATCAGAAATCTTTACTTCAAGTTGGAAACCACCAATCCATCGGGTTCATATAAGGACCGTTTTGCTGCTGCTGCCGTTTCTCAACTCCTGGATCAGGGGGCCAAAATTTGTCTGGCCACCTCCAGTGGTAATACTGGGTCGGCATTGGCTGCCTACTGTGCACGGGCAGGCATGCCCTGCTTTGTCGTGGTTGTCGATGGAAGTCCTCAGGCCAAGCTGCAGCAAATGCAGCTTTACGGGGCGCATACCCTGATGGTGAAAGGCTTTGGTTTGGATGAACAGATTACAGCAATGGTATTTCGAAGCCTTGAGAACTTTTCGAAGCAATTCCTTACCGATGTTCAGATCAGTGCCTACACCTATTCTCCCCAGGGAATGAGTGGTGTAGAGACTATTGGATTGGAAATCGCAAAAGATATCCCAGACAAGTATTATCACATTTTTTCGCCCTCCGGAGGTGGTGGATTGACTCTGGCTGTAGGCAAGGGGTTACAAAAATGGAAAAACCACCATCCGGACGCCGTTTTGCCGAGGTTGCACTGTGTCCAACCTACTGGCAATGCTACGATAGCAGGTCCTCTGCGGGAGGGATTGGACAAAGCAAGAGCCCTGCCAAATAGTACCACCAAAGTGAGTGGTTTGCAGGTTCCGGGGGTTCTCGACGGAGACCAGACGCTGTCCATATGTAAAGCTTCTGGTGGAAATGGATTTCTGGTGGAAGATGATAGGGTATTCTATCTCCAGTCCCAATTGGCCCAAATGGAGGGCATATACTGTGAACCAGCAGGTGCTGTGGCTCTGGCTGGTGCTATTCAGGCAATAGATGAGGGACAGATTGATCCGGAAGAGTCCGTGGTTTGTATCGTGACAGGCCATGGCTTTAAGGATGGAGATATGTATAAGAGGATTCCATCTGAGAGGCATCAGTTTTTCAATGACCTGTATGGCGTCGCGGGATATATCGATAAAACCATAGAAAATTTGAATCACAATAAATAAATCGAAAACAATATGAATGAGAAATTTAAAGGGATTTGGCCGGCTATGTTTACCGCGGTAGACGAGGAGGGGAATCCAGCATTCGGAGAAATAGAGAAATTGACCGATGCCCTAATCAACGAAGGGGTAGATGGGTTGTACCTTCTGGGTTCCACGGGCCAGGGAGTGATGTTTGATTCACACCAACGCCAGGAAATCCTGGAAGTTGTCATCAATGTCAATCATGGTCGTGTTCCGATTATGGTTCAGGTGGGTTCCCTGACGACAAAGCAGTCGCGCGAGCTGGCCATCCATGCTGAGCAGTCAGGAGCAGATGCGGTTTCCTCGGTAGGTCCTATTTATTTTCCGGGAGGGGCTGAAATGGTTCTGAATCATTATCGGGAGATTGCCGAAGCCACCAGTCTGCCATTTTTCCCTTACCAACTTGGAAGCGCGTCGATCAAGGGCGATATCAATGATTTTATCCGCGCTTTGCTGGATATGCCACAGGTTCAGGGTATGAAACTGACCACCACAGATTTGATTCAGATAAGTACCATACACAATGATGCAGGAGAACGCTTAAAACTTTTCAGCGGTGCGGATGAATTGTTGTGTCATTCTGCGCTTTGCGGTGCTATTGGAGCCATTGGTAGTTTTTACAATTTTTGGTTTAAGGAATGTGCTCATGTCCGTCAATCTTTTGTCGAAGGGGATTTTGAATTAGCCAGAGATTTCATGCTGGAATTTCAGCGGAGTATCTTCGAAGTACTTCCCAATGCCTGGACATTTTTTAGAGAAGCGGTCAAATATAAATTTCAGGTGGATATCGGTCCGGCAATCCGTCCGATCGGTAATCACAATAAACCATGGCAAGCCAGCGATGTGGAGCATATCATGCGACGCCTGGAGGATGCTGCCAGAATGAAAATTGAGATGTAAACCAATTTATAATATTCAAAAAGTATGAAGAAAGTAATTACAGGGGAAGGGGTGCCAAAAAGTAGTTTGCCGTTTTCTCCCGCTTTGCAAGTCGGTGATTGGGTGTTCGTTTCAGGTCAAGCTTCAGTTGATGACCAGGGCCAGATCGTGCAGGATACCTTCGCAGGGGAATGTCGACGGTCCTTTGAGAACGTACAGAAAGTGCTGGCTGGTGCAGGATTGACCCTCGATGATGTGGTTCAGGTGCGAAATTATGTGGGAAAGCAGGAATATCTGAAGGAGTTCAATGAAATTTATAAAGAATATTTCCAGCCACCTTACCCCGCTCGGACTACCATCATGAACTGCCTGGGGACCCTCCTAAAGTTTGAAGTCGAAGTGATAGCCATGAAAAAGAAGACATGATCAAGAGAATTGCGCTTGCAGGGATTTATCACGAGTCCAATACATTTTTACCTGATAAGACGACCTGGAAGGATTTCGAAAAAGGTCATCTGTTCTACGGGGAAGCCATCAGAAAAGAATATCAGGCTGCGTACCATGAAATTGGCGGTATTCTTGAGGTGTTTGATCAAACGGATGTGGAGATCGTACCTTTATTTTTTGCAGAAGCTACCCCGGCGGGTATGATCACAGCTGATTCTTATGAGAAACTTGTCGCCGAATTGTCTAGTGCATTAAAAGTAAACGAGCCATGGGATGGGGCTATGTTTTGCATCCATGGGGCTGCTGTGGCAGAGAATCATCCGGACATGGACGGAGATTGGCTGGCAATGGCCCGCACGATCCTCGGCCCCGATATTCCTATTGTGTGTACTATGGATCCCCATGGTAATGTCAGCGAAAAAATGATCGCAGTGACCAATGCCATTGTGGCTTATTCTACCAATCCCCATTTGGACCAACGCGATACGGGAAAAAAAGCTGCCCGGTTGATGCTGGACCACCTGGCGGGAAATGTAAGGCTTCATCAATCCTTTGCACGGTCCCGGGTGTCGATCAGCATAGAACAACAGGCTACTTCGGAATATCCTTGTACGTTACTTTACGACAAAGCCAGAATACTCATGGGAAACCCCGATGTACTATCGGTAAGTATTGTTTTGGGCTTCCCCTATGCTGATGTCCCTGAAATGGCTTCTTCTTTTATTGCCCTAACCCATAACAATTCCGAGTTAGGCGAACAGGTGGTAGAGCAGATGCGAATAACCTTGGAAGACAACAGGCATGCATTTGTAGGGGATCGTACCGATGCCCGAACCGCGGCTGCAATGGCCAGGAATTTGCCTACCCCTGTGTTGTTGCTGGATATGGGTGATAATGTAGGGGGTGGATCTCCCGGTGACAGCACTTTTTTACTGCAGGCACTGAAAGATTTTCCGGAGTTAAAGTATTTTGTTTGTCTGTACGATCCGGTGGCTGTCTCTCTTTGCGAATTAAAAGGCATAAAAGCCCGCATCACATTGGAGGCTGGGGGAAAAACGGATCGGACACGGGATATTCCTTATTCGGTTAGTGGTCAGATTGGATATGTAGGGTCGGGAAAATTCCGGGAAAACGAAGTACGTCATGGGGGGCAGACCAATTACAATATGGGTAGGATAGCTATCCTTCATACCGATAATGGATCTACTCTGATGTTGTCATCCCGACGGATGCCGCCGTTTAGTCTGAGACAACTAACTACCTTCGGCATTGATCCGGAGCTCTACGATGTCATTATTGCGAAAGGGGTACAAGCTCCTATTGCAGCTTATGCAGAAGTATGTTCGTCAATGATTCGGGTCAACACACCGGGTTTGACTTGTGCAGATGCCACTCAATTGCCCTATCGGAATCGGACCAAACCCTTGTTCCCATTCGAGGACTGGGGCTATAGTTCAAATGATCCATCACAGCATGGAATGAGGGCAAAATTGCATTGAAATCCGATTGCCGGTTGTAATTCGCTGAAGATTGGACACAATATGCAGGAACGCCTATGAGATTTGGAGCCAGGCAATGTGGAAAGCATTTGAGATCATACTTTCCGGAAAATCCAATATAGTCTGTTGGAAATGATAGTGGCAAAATGAAAATGGAACTGTGAGGGTGCATCGGATTGAATATATAAAGCAAAATAGGGTCATGAAAACGCATTGGGAAAAGATACTGGACCTTGATTTTTACACAGAAGGTCCTGCCCTCGATAAGGAGGGCAACCTGTACTTCACCACCTTAACGGGAGGAACCATATTGAAATACGATATCCAGCGTCGATTGACACGCTGGTCCGACTTGAAATGCCCCAATGGTCAAAGAATACTGGAGAATGGGCACCATCTTGTCTGTGACACCCAGGATAGGTCCATCGTGGAATTGGATTCTGCCGGAGAAATTGTAGGATATAAAGCCCGTTTGTCTTGTGCCCAAAGACCGTTTCGTTCCCCCAATGATCTGACTGTGGATACCAATGGGGGAGTGTATTTCACGGACTCAACCCGGCATCACGGTCAGGTCTTTTATATCGATCCACTAGGCAGGCAGTTCCTTGTGGAAAAGGATCTGGATTATCCCAATGGCATCGCCCTTTCTCCCGACGGTTCCAGGATTTATATAGCTGAAAGTATCAACAACCGTATTCTCGTAGGAGAATTAGAGGAACCAGGCATGCTGCGGTCCCCATTTGAGGTTTTTGTAAACCTGCATGAAAATCCCCTCCCCAAGGATCCAGCCAGATTGCCTTATACTGCTAATTTGCCCGATGGACTAGCGTGTGATCCCAGTGGGCGGATCTGGGTAGCCCATTATGGCATGGGAGTGTTGCAATTGATCGGATCCGATGGAATCTGGATCCAATCCATTGCCACCGGCATCCCAGCAACCAGTAATTTAATCATGGATCCTACCGGATCAGTGGCCTATGTAACCGGTGGAACGGGTGAGCCAGGTCCGGGCTGTGTTCATAAAATTTACCTTCAAACAGCTTGAAATTATGCAGTTTAAAACCCTACACTACCTCCTCATTTTTCTTTTTTCTTCGATCTATACATCAGGCTTCAGTCAAAACACACTGAAGATATCCGAAATGAAGAGTATACCGGATCGGGAAGGCTTCGCCGGGATGTATGCCGGAGTAAGTCATGGGGTATTAATCTGTATGGGGGGAGCTAATTTCCCCGATAAGCGGCCCTGGGAGGGTGGAGAGAAAATCTGGTATGACGATATTTTTGTTTTAGAAAACCGATCAAAGGATTGGGTGAAATTAAATACGGGACTACCCTTTCCACTGGGCTACGGGGTATCGGTGAGTCATGGTGATCAGATAATTTTGATTGGTGGAAGTAATAATTATGGACACAGTGATCTGGTGCTGGGTGTTGAATATGTAAAGGGCAAGATCATCCTGGATAAAACCTATCCCCAACTTCCCGTCCCCTTGGCCATGATGTCGGGTGCTTTGATAGGATCCACAGTTTATATAGCTGGAGGACTTGAATCCCCTGATGGCGACCCGGTTTCGTACTTTTTTTCGATGAATTTAAATGCTCCTGTTTCGGAACGACGATGGGAACAGCGTACTTCCTGGCCAGGTGTTCCCAGGCAATTGGCTGTAGCGGCTGTCAAGGACGATAAATTTTATTTGTTTAGTGGTATCAATACCCTGGTGGATGACTTGGGAAACAAAGGGCGTGAACTTCTGAAGGACGCCTATGTTTACGATCCAACCACGGACAAATGGCGTGCGCTTCCAGATCTACCCCGGGCAATCGCAGCAGGACCAAGCCCAGCCCCGGTTGTAGGGATAAATCATATCGTTTTTCCGGGTGGGCTCGATGAGGAAACTGCCCAATATACTGATCCGACTAGCCATCCCGGATTTTTAGAAGATATATGGGCTTTCAATACCCTGAGTGAAACGTATGTTCAGGTGGGGATCATGCCACCGGGCTCTTCCCGTCTAACTCTTCCCACAGCCAAATGGGGAATGGATTGGGTCATGCCCAATGGTGAGTCTGGCCCCGGGGTAAGGTCACCCAAGGTATTTGTGGTGTCCAATAATATCCATTTCAATAAGGCAAACTGGATGTTTCTGGTCCTTTATTTAGTCGGTATGGTATTCATCGGTTTTTACTATTCGAAAAATAACGTGACAACGGAGGACTACTTTGTCGCCGGAAGACGGATACCATGGTGGGCTGCAGGACTAAGCATTTATGGCACTCAGCTAAGTGCTATAACTTTCATGGCCATTCCTGCCATTGTGTTCGCTACAGATTGGACTTTGGCATTGGGTTCCATGATGATTCTGGCCATAGTTCCTTTTGTGATCCATTATTACCTGCCTTTTTTTCGCGGACTCAATGTCACTACCGCGTATGAATTTCTGGAAAGCCGTTTCAATGTCAAGGTCAGAACTCTGGCTAGCGTAACCTTTATTTTGATGCAACTGGCACGAATGGGCATTGTGATTTATCTTCCATCCATTGCTATTTCCTCTGTAACCGGTATAGATATATATTTGTGTATCGCCATCATGGGTGTCATCAGTACGATTTACACTGTTTTGGGGGGCATTGAAGCTGTGATCTGGACAGATGTAGTTCAGGTCATTGTACTTATGGGTGGGGCAATATTTTGCATTTTTATCGCACTCTCCCAGGTCGATGGCGGTTTGGGAAAGGTCATTGAGATCGGTATATCCATGGATAAATTTAAAATGTTCCATGCGGGTTGGGATACGTCTCGTTTGGTTACCTGGGTCGCCCTTATTAGTTTTTTCTTTCTCGTCTTAATCCCTTACACTTCTGACCAGACAGTAGTTCAACGATACCTTACCGTTCGGGATGAAAAGGAAGCTGCAAAAAGCTTGTGGACCAATGGTCTGCTTACTCTGCCGGGAATATTGGTGTTTTTTGGCCTGGGTACCATTCTTTTTGTGTATTATCTGGATAACCCCTCAGCAATCAATGCGAACAAACCCGATGAATTACTCCCTTATTTTATAGTTCAAAATTTGCCTGTAGGGGTGGCAGGAATAGTGATTGCGGCCATATTTGCTGCAAGTATGTCTTCCCTTGATAGCAGCATGAATAGTATTTCTTCCGCATACATAACTGATATTCATAGTCGCTTTGCCAAATACCGGAGTGACAAGAAAAATTTGGCCCTGGCAAAATGGTTGACCGTTATAATCGGTGTGGTTGGAACCTTGTCGGCTATGTGGATCGCCGCAGCCAATGTGGTTTATATATTTGATTTCTTCCAGGAAGTTCTTGGGTTGTTTGGGGGGGGGCTGGCTGGTATATTTCTCCTGGCAGTATTTATAAAGAAAGCTCATGGAATGGGAGCCCTATATGGATTTTTTGGAAGCGCTCTGATCACCTTTCTGGTAAGGACTTATAGCGATGTGACCGTTTACCTCTATGGCGCAGTAGGTGTGATGAGCTGTGTAATTATAGGATATTTGATCAGCCTTCTAATAGATGAAAAAAGGGTGAAATAAGCATATTTGATGAAATTGCAGAATATCAGTGATTCCGGTACACTATCTACATCGGAATATAGTGAAGTACGACAGCGCCACTGGGAAAAGTTCGGGTACCAGTCAATTTAAGTAATAATTTTTCTTGTATCGAGTCAAATAACTTCATCCCATTACCTTCGACCACCGGATAAACACATAGCTGTAACTCATCTAGCAATTTCATCTCAAGGAGTTGAGTTATTATGCTGCGACTTCCTGCATAGATGACCTTCCCGGTTTGCTGTTTAAGCTGTAGAGCCGTTTCTTCCAATCCCTGCGTAGCAAGAGAGGCTGTCTCCCAGTCCACATCCTTCAATGTTCTCGAAAATACGATCTTAGGAATACGGTCGATGGAACGAGCAAATTCATTCATCGAATCATCTTCAGAGGGATTTTCCCGTATAGATCGCCAGAATTCCATGAGTTGGTAGGTAATCCTTCCGTAAAGAACCGTATCTCCTTCATTCAATAATCTGGTATAATGTCGGTGGATGTGTTCATCCGGCAAACCGGCGTTGTGGTCAAAAATACCGTCCAGGGTCATGTTGATGGCACCTATAATTTTTCTCATTTCCTTCTGATTTTCATGACAAGCTCCGTTTTATTTTTGCCCAATAATAAGGAAAACTAAAACACAATATTACTTTCCATCACCCCGCACCGTCTATCACACCAGATGGTCATATGATACCTGTTCTGGTCTTGATTTACATATCAATCTGTCCTGTTTTCTTAATTTTTAGGAAAACCCGGATCGGTTTTTACCTCCTCTATCTGCAAGGTATGGCGGGCAGTATGCCCGGGAATGAAGATCGCAAACTGGTAGGTATCTACCGCGCCAAAAGGGGCATCCATGATGCGATTCCTTAAATCCTCCATCGTGAATTCATCCAAAGAGCGTAATAACAGGTCATAGTGGTGGTCAAGTTCTTCCAGCCGTTGTTCTACATTGATCATCCCCTGTGATGGTATCAAATCTTCCGAAGCTTGTGCTTTGTATTCCCGGTTAGTAATTCCAGCCATGATATCTTCGTCTTTCATTTTTACCTCTGATTTTCTTTCGGGGTTGGCCGGTCCATCCAATGCGGTTTGTAGGTACTCATTTAGTTTGGGCGCAGTGAGAACGATATGTTCCACACATTGAGCTACGGACCACCGATCCGGTGCGGGTTTGAAATTCAGCTGATGATCGGACAATCCATCAACTGCTGTTTCCAGATCTACATAAGTTTTCTTGATATAGTCCCGGAGTTCTTCAAATTTTAAAACCTTACGGGGTTGGGATTCCAGGATGTTTTTTAATTCCCTGGTTCCGGTTTCAAAATCTTTGTTGAAATCCATGAACAAACTCATCAGGTTGAATGGGTAAGGAGATGTACCCTGGATTCCCCAGGTGACTTCGGTTTTGTCGTCCTCCAATTCCTCCAAATGAAAATATCCACGGGCAGGCTCACCAAATCCAAAATCCAGGAGGGATATGATTGAATCCCTCTCTACAAGACGCGTTATGGTTTGCGTTCCATTTCCTACGACGTCGCTTTCCCAGCTAAAAACAAATCCTTCGGTTCCATCCACACCTTTGGATGTAGTTTTAATTTCAGGATCCATAGCAAACCATACCCCAAAATTCTCCTGGTTGCCTACCATTCGAACATAATCAAAAACTTCCTCATTGGGTTTGTCAATGATTACCGTACTCTTTGCTTCAAATTCTCTGGAGACAAAGAGTGCTATGATCAGGGGAATGGCAATGATGATCATTGCGATAATCAGAATCCTTTTGAGTGTTTTCATAACGTATAGTTTTTTAGTA
The DNA here is from genome assembly GCA_964426625.1 of uncultured Saprospiraceae bacterium. GTDB lineage: Bacteria > Bacteroidota > Bacteroidia > Chitinophagales > Saprospiraceae > Membranihabitans. The sequence continues at coordinate 32,540 of CAYRRD010000001.1, forward strand.
TTTTATACTTTTGGGACCGACCATTTCCAGTCTGGATAAGCTTCATGGCTTTGACCAGTATGATGGTGAGCAAATTCTATATAGCTACCATATCATCAAATCACACATTGGTTTTTCCTGCCAGCAAGGATGCTCCGGTAATTTGTGACGGAGGTGGTCCGTGTTAGGAAGATTTCGGAAAATTAATCATCCAGCAGACCCCGAACTGGTCTTTGAAAGAGCCGAAATAATCACCCCAGAAAGCGTCCTCCATGGGCATTTCAATTTCACCGTTAACTGAGAGTCCGTCAAAAAGACGATCCGCTTCCTCTCTGGAATCTGTAGTGATCGAAATATAGTTGTTGTTGCCACGAAAAAGTTCATGTCCCATACTCCTTACGATGTCGGAGGCCATGAGATATTGGTCATTGCCGATTTTAATGGATACGTGCATGATCAGTTCCTTCTCTTCTTCCGGTAGGTTGTCTCCACCTGGGGCGTCTTTCATTTTCTGAATAAAAAATTCTCCACCGAAAACGTTGTGATAGAATCGAAAAGCATCTTCAGCATTTCCATCGAAATTTAAATAAGGGTTGAGTTGCATATTGATTGTGTTTCGAATAAATAAATAGTGAACGCTAAGGTAAAATCAAACTTTCATATAAAACTTGTCATATGACAAGATTTGATCAAGACAACTCCTTCCTGATCCGGCTTAACGAAGTATCCGTAATGCCAAGATAACTGGCAATATGCTTCAGAGGTGCTTGAAGCACTACCTCGGGTTTTTCCTTTGACAGTCGTAAGTATCGCTCTTTGGCCGAAATCGAAACCATGTCAAGAGTGCGTTGTTTGCATTCAAACAAGCTATTGGACATCCACAATCGACCCCATTCAGTGAACCCTTCGATGGAATGAAACAGGTCCTGAAAAACTTCGTAGTCAATTTTCCAGCAGGAGGTATCCGTTAATGCTTGAATATTCTCCATGGTCGGAGTTCGTTGGAACAATGAAAGTACTTCGATAACCAGGTCTTCTTGGCTGAAAAAATCAGTGGTTATATCCTTGCCATTGACGTCAAATATAAATGACCTCATCAAACCTGTTTCCATAATCATGTAACTGTCTGCCTGGTCTCCTTCCCGAAGAAAATATTCTCCCTTGCGAAATTCAATTTTTTCGTGGGCATTTATGATCCGACGAAGTTCTTCGGCACGGATGAGGGGGTGATGATAGACTTGAGATAATATTTCGGATTTCATCCCCAACTTGCATTATAAAGACAAAGTAAGAAATTTTTATTGTCAGATCAAACCATTAGAAAAGATCCTCACTTATTTTTCCTTAAAGTAAATCTGTAAAATCTGCTGTCTAATTCCCCCGTTCGACCTCTTTTTGAATGACAGACACCCTACCCTTGAGCTGATTGTAATTACAATGATCGATGTTAAAGGGACTAATACAACATTAAAGAAAAAGGAATTTAGGCGGGACGGATCGAGCTTTCATAGTTTTTACCTAGAAACCGGATCGATTCCTTGGATAATTCTTTAAGTACATCGAGATTGATATCTTCCAACCGCTTTACATATATACAAGCCTTGCCCATTTTGAATTTACCAAGATCCTTGAGTAGTTGTTTGCTTTTTTCTGTGTCCGAATACACATACAGGGCTAGAGCTGATTTTCTCGGGGAAAACCCAAGTACTGGTGCATCACCTTCATGTCCCCTGGCATATTTATAGTGGTAGTTTCCAAAACCAATAATGGAGGGACCCCACATTCTCGGTTCTTCTCCAGACCATTCCCGAAGCAGTTCCACTAACCGGAAACTATCCTCCTTTTTCCAGCCCTGTTCGACGAAGGAGTGTATAAATTCTGTTACATCGTGATCGGTGTAATTCGTTTTGTTTTTAGCCATGGCATTAAATTAATCGATTTTTTTCACTTTGGAAGAAAAAGCTTCATTTTATCGATCTCCAATTTATCCACATGTCCCATTTTTTGCTCGTCTGAAGTGATAAGATGTAAGTGGACGAAAGAATCGTGATGGGTGAAAATTCCCTGATGCTCGGTTGAGAAAAATCCTAGAATGTCTGCGGATACGTCCGTTAGATCATAAATGACTTGTCCCTGATGCGCATCCTGGGGGGAAGATATCAGCGTGCCTTCGGGTAAATTTTGGACGTGAATTTGGGCTTTTGCGACCTGTCCGGTTAATTTGAAGGGGAAAGGCCGATCTATGTCGATCACGTGGTTGTCGAGGTAGGTTTCTAGATCTGATATGGTTTTAATGACGGAGGGAAGCTGGATTTCCTTCCATTCCAGTACATTCGCGTACACGAAAAATGGAGCTGAAAAGTGGAGCCCCTTCTCCACCGACATGGTTGTACCAGAATTTACCTTTGATGCATAACCTGTTCCATTCATGACCAGCAATTCACCTTTGAGTTGGTTCAAAGGCCCCAGGCCGTAGAGTCCTTCCTTTTTCCCAATAGTATCCAGGTCAATGCTGTTGTCCAATTCACCCTTCCACATTACGTTTTTCATGGCCCCGGCAATTGATACTTTGACGGCGGGATTCGAATCAGTAAAAGTGTTGATTTTATTGCCGGGGCCACAGCCCAGGCTTGAAAATAGAGTAAATGTCAAAATTGGTATCCTGAGAAATGAAATCATAGCTGTCTTTCAATTTTTTAAATAATCGGAAACACATTCCAGGGGGATACTACCATCCTCAGGAATCGTTTCACCCATCAATTAATCACGCATTGTATTTTTTGTTGCTTTTCTCCATACAAATACATTTCATGTCTAGCTTCAACTTATTTGATCTCCAATGCCATCGGGGATGCCTTGATCTTTCAATCCCCACATTGTAGGGAGGAAGAATTTGAAAGCTACTTTAATTTCCATCCACTTAGAACTCCGATGGGTTGATCCAATATTTAGGGGACGGGGGTAGGGAAAAGAACTGCTATGGCAAATCAGAATGATGTCATGAAGAGCTTTTTAATTTCAACAGTTCATCCACTGAGTACCTGCCAGATCCGGTGAAAATCAAGCATAAGGAAATGGTGAACAGGGCCAGGGCAGGTGTGGTGACCTCTATAGAATCTCCATTTGGGATGTGAACCATGAAAATTGCAACCAAAAAGTTGATCGCCAGCAAGACCGATGCCCATCTGATTTTATACCCGATGAGAATCAAAATGCCACAAATTAATTGTACATAGACGGATACGGAGGCGGAAATGTGCGGGTAAGGAAAATTAAAATGATTGAGAAAACTGGCAAATTCCTCCATGTCTTCAGCACTGACCACATTATCCAAAACACCGTAGAGTATTCGAACGCCTGCGAATAGTCGAAGTATGAACAATCCAATTCCCGATCCTGGAGTGCTTTCGTTTTCCATTTTATCTTATCCTGTGAGGAAATTGAAATCTTATCGGTCTTTCTGAAAACCCCAAGATACTGAATGCGATGTGATATCTCTAAATTCCCAAAGGGTTTTAACCTCACCAAGCCCCATCCAATAATTTTCATGAGTGTATGGACCAGGATCTGTACAAAGGTTATCCGAAGTCAAAATTATCCGAATTTCCAGCGAATAGCAGTAGACTATACGGGATAATTTAATTTGTACGCACCATACTTTGTTCGGAAATTAAAGAAGTAGTTCGATCCTGGTACATTAACAACCTGAGTGCATTAAATACAACTAGGAGGGTGGAACCCTCATGGATCACCACAGCCCACCCAATGTTAGCCAGGCCAAGTATGGTTGCCGGTATAAGCAGTGCAACTATTCCAAGACTTACCCAAAGGTTCTGCCGGATGACTGTTTTAACTGCTTTACTCAGTCCGATGGCAAATGGAAGGACTTGAATTTTATCCCCCATGAGCGCTACATCGGCAGTTTCAAGTGCCACATCACTTCCCGCTGCACCCATCGCAATACCCACCGTACTACTCGCCATAGCAGGTGCGTCATTGACCCCATCTCCCACCATGGCCACCTTTATTCCTTCCTGCTGAAGCTTTCTAAGTCTTTCCACTTTTTCCTCCGGTAAGAGATTTCCCCACGCCTCTTTGATCCCAATTTCTCCGGCAACGGCGTCCGCCACCGTCTGATTGTCTCCCGTTAACATAACTATCCGGTCGATTCCCATTTTTGCTAAGCGTTGGATAGTTTCCTGTGCATGATGCCGCGGGGTGTCCATCAGCCCCAATACCCCTAGATATGCATCGTTCTTGCGGACGAGCATGGTAGTTTGTCCTTTAGCCTCCAGAGAATTTACTTTGTTGACAATTTCCCGGGAAGGCGAAGACCCTTTAATAGACTCAAAAAGCCCCAGATTCCCAATCGCTATAGTATCGAGATTCATGGTTGCAGTGACCCCTTTTCCGGGAATGGTTTCAAGATTTTGAGCAGCAGGAATCGGGAACTCACCGATCATGTCTTTGCCATCCCTGACCACAGCATCGGCTAAAGGGTGTTCACTGAGACTTTCTACTGCTATGGATATTGCAAGCAGTTGGTTCTTGTCTGTTCCATCCAGAGTAACAACCTCCGTCAACCTGGGACGACCTTCTGTGAGCGTACCGGTTTTGTCGAAAGCCAGAGCAGTGATGGAACCCAAATCCTCTAATGGTCGACCACCCTTGATGAGTATCCCGGTTTGGGCCGCACGTGCTACCCCACTTAATACAGCACTTGGTGTGGAAATGGCCAGGGCACATGGACTGGCAGCGACCAATACAGCCATGGATCGATAAAAACTTTCACCAAACGTTTCATCGAGGAAAAGAAAAGCAAAGTTCAAAGCGACTACCAGAATTAATACCGCAGGGACAAAGTATTTTTCAAATTGATCGGTGAACCTTTGAGTAGGCGATTTTTGGGTTTGAGCTTCGTTCACCAATTGGATCAATCGGGAAAGGGTGGAATCCTTTGCTTTTTTTGTTACCCGAATTTCCAGGGTGTTGTTGCCATTGATCGTCCCAGCAAATACGCTATGCTCCGGGGCTATCTTATTTGACTGCCACTGGGATAATATACCATCCTTTACAGGAATCTTTTCAACGGGGAGGCTTTCTCCGGTTATCGGTGCCTGGTTTACACTGCTTTGACCAGAAACAACGATACCATCGGCCGGGATTTTACTATTGGGTTTCACCACTACCAGATCCCCAATCTGAAGTTGGTCAATACCGATTTCCCGAACGGAATCCTCTTCCTTTAATAATGCCGTCTTGGGTGTAAGATCCGCCAGAGAAGAAATCGATTTTCGAGCTTTATCCATGGCGAAATGTTCCAGAGCATGACCCAGACTAAATAGAAAGAGAAGGAAGGCTCCCTCTGCCCATTCACCCAGAATGGCTGCTCCGATTGCAGCAACGAGCATCAAAAAGTCGATTTCAAACCCACCCCTGGATACTGTTTCCAGTGCTTCTTTGGCCGTATAATACCCACCAAAGAGATAGGCTCCCACATACAGCAACCATGATACCCAGGAAGGGACGGCTTCTATGTAGGACAATCCAAAGCTGACTCCCAAAAGGACCCCACACAAGAGTGAAAAGATAAATTCCGTTTTTTCACCAAAAATCCCGCCGTGCGCATGGTGATGATCGTGTCCGTGGACATGAACGTGTTGATGATGATCATGATTTTCATGGCTTTGGTCACAGGTTTCTCCAGATGTAATTGAATCGTGCAGGTGTCGTCGGGGACTTTGCGATGCCTTGATCAAGGATAAACCTTCATGGGTGAGGAGTTCCTGAATGTGACTTTCATTTATTTGGGTGGCATCGTATTCGATACGGATCATCCCCGATGCGGATACCGAGGCTTCCAAAATGCCGTGAGTCTGACTGAGTTTTTCCTCAATATGGCGCGCCTGCCTGGTATGACGTATACCTCCCACTTCGAGGAGTTGGTGGCCAAACTTCCTGGAGAGGTCTGCTCCCACTTGTCTCGCGGCCGTTTCTACGCGTTCGGAAGTGGTCAATGAGGGATCAAAATGAAAACAAAGCTGCGGGACACCGCTATCCGTTTTTCCGGACAGGTGAACTTTTTTAAGCCCTTCCTCCAGCTTGAGATCGTGAATGAGACGATCCACGCACCGGTCATTCTCATCCGGTACTTCGGGAAGGAGTATTGGAAGTTTGATTTGAATTTTTTTCATGACCTTTTCAAAATTTCCTGTGGACCAACCGATATTGAGGCTGTTACAGACTTCACTGCTGAGCTATTTTATAAATTCTGCTCGCTCATGAGCCAGACTGCGGGCTGAGTTTAATTTTTCAACACTAATGCTTTGTTCAAAACGAATTCTGATCGCATAAATTTTCAGCTGTGATCCACCGGTACGCATTATACAAAGATAGTGAATTTGAGCATCAAGGCGGCCCGGGGTGGTCACTCATTCCCCTGAAATGAATTTGATTCATAAATAGGTATTGTTGCCGAAAGTCTTTTGAATCTGATGTACTGCGTTTCAAACGAAATAGTCCTGTAGGTCATGAGAAGTCGCTTAAATTTTGGAGAAATTACAACTACAATACCCAGCCATTACAACATCTTGAAATCAATATCGGAATTTGAACTGGATTAGGTTTATGACGCTAATTTAGGTCGTTGTTTGTCGATTGTTTCAAAGATTACAGGGTGATCAAACTATTAAAAACTAAATTTTTATGTTGGTATTCAGTTGCTCTTAAACTTTGGTGGTTCAATGATATTTTGGTCAATTAATGGTTTTAAATGTTTTGATTCAGATAATTTAAATGGTTTATTTGTAAATATCAGATTTTCAGGGTTCTAATTGAATTAGATTAGAGAATTCTTTATTTTTACATATTGCCTATGCAAAATATCTAAATTTACCTTTTAAATTTAGGAAAATTTCCTTTTGGATTTCGACGGTCATGTTTTTGACCCAAAAACCAACTCCTCTATGTATAAATGTTACTTCTTTACATTGATTTTTCTATTATCTACGCTATTCCTGTCTGCACAATCAAAAATCTACGTCGATGGAAACACATCGTCATTGGATTGTATGGAAATTTTCGGTACCCTGGAATATCCATATATTTCACTGCAGGATGCCTTGACCGCAACAGGATTAGAGGCAGGGGATACCATTTTAGTGGCTGAGGGGATCTATTATCCCGATGAAAGTGAATGCGGTTATTTGGATACAGACGATCGTACTGCCTCATTTGTCATCCCCAATGGGATTGTATTGATGGGCGGATACAATTCCACTTTCACCACGCGGGATTTCATCAATACGCCATCCATTCTCAGCGGTGATATTGATCAAAATGCACCCGATATCGTGAACAATAGTTACCGTATTATCTATACATTCTCCGTAGATTCCACTACCGTATTGGACGGTTTTACCATCACAGGAGGCAATGCGAATGGGTCCGGTGAAAATGGCCAGGGTGGTGGCTGGTACAACGTTGGATTTAGTCCTGAGAATAGTTCCAACCCCACCGTTCGCCATTGCCGATTCATCTCCAATTTTGCAGTAATAGGTGGTGGGATGTTTAATGATGGAATCATTGATGGCGTAAGTTCCCCGACCTTAATTAATTGTGAATTCATGGGGAATGAGTCTGTCTATGAAGGTGCGGCAATATACAATTATGGTCTTCAAGGAATAAGCTCACCGACATTGATCAATGTCCTGTTTTCCGGTAATAAAGCGGGAACCGCTGGTGCTATGTACAACGCAGGAGTTGAGGGGGAAAGCTCCCCGACATTGATTAATTGCGTGTTTTCGGGCAATGAGGCGGAAGTTGCTGGGGCGATGTATAATAACGGATTTGCGGGAGAAAGCTCCCCGGTGATCGTTAATTCCATATTTTACAATAATAATGCGAGCGATGGTCCGGCATTTTATAATAATTATTCTTCTCCCCAGATTTCTTATTCGATGTTTGACACCCCATACACTGAGCTAAATGCAGGGCAGGACTGTATGAATTGTGTGGACACCATCGGGGGAGGGAATAAATTCTCTATTGCCCCGCTCTTTGTGGTTGCTCCACCTGCATCTGAGGCTCCCACCCTGGACGGCGATTTTCATTTGCTGCCCACATCCCCTGCCATCAATATGGGCGACCCGGCCACGGATCTGACTCAGTTCTACCAGGTAAGTGGAATGCCGATAGACCTCGACGGAAATCCCCGCGTACAGAACGGGACCATTGATATGGGGGTGTATGAAATGGAGGCGAGTGATATTTCCTGTATGGAATTTGTGAATGGCATCGCCTACGTGGACTCCTCCGCTACCGGTGCAAACAACGGAACTACCTGGGGCGATGCCTTTACGGATCTCCAGGATGCGCTGCGATACCATGAAATATGCCCCGAGGGTCCCGATACGATTTTAGTGGCGCAGGGGACTTACTTTCCCTCCCCGATAGGAACCAGAGATACCTCATTTTGGATTCCGGACGGTGTGGTGGTACTGGGCGGTTTTCCAACCGGAGGAGCTGCCGTGGCAGACAGAGACTGGAAGAGTTACGAAACGATATTGAGTGGAAATGTGGATGGGGAGGATACGGAAGTTGGAAACAGCATTCATGTGGTCCGTACAGCCAACGCTGGTATGAATACCGTCCTGAGTGGATTCACCATCACCGAAGGGAATACTGCTTCAGCGATAGGTGTTGCTTATGGAGGAGGCATGCACAATGAAAACAGTTCCCCCACAATCTCTCATTGTACTTTTATCGGAAATGAATCTTTTAGGGGGGGAGCTGGAATGTATAATACCAACAGTTCACCGAATCTCATTAATGTCATCTTTACCAGCAATAGAAATACTGGTATGCACCCTTATGGTGGAGGATTGTTCAATCACAATAACAGCTCACCCATTCTTATCAATTGCGTCATTTCTGATAATTTTTCAATAGAAGGGGGGACAGGGATTGCCAATCTAAATGGTAGTTCTCCTACCCTCATAAACACTACCATTTTTGGTAATCGGGGTATAGGATTATTGGGTGAAGGCATGTACAATGCTGACAATAGCTCGCCAACCATCACCAATTCCATTATATGGGGTAATTGTGCCTCTGGAGTTTCTATATTGAATGAGAATAATTCATTCCCCATGATATCCTATAGCATTGTGGAATATTCCGGGGGAAGTGATAATTGGGACAATGCCATTGGAACAGATGGTGGCTACAATAAGGATGTAGACCCGTTATTTGTGATGGATGCTCCGTGTGCTGTATCGAACGAATTCCCGGGAGATGCGCATCTCCAGCCCGGTTCGCCTGCTATCGATATGGGATTGAATAGCGCCAACATGGAAAGTTATGATATGGATGGATTTCTTCGGATACAAAATGGCACGATAGACCTGGGACCATTTGAATCGCAAAGTTGCGGCTCGTTTGCGAATGATACGACGGTTATGATTTGCGGCGTAATCGATGAAGCGGTGACCGTAGATCTCACCGCTTTTGAAGAAGGGATTTATTCGGCAATGACGTCCACTTTCTCCTATTTTGAAGACGCCGATGCAGAAACGATCATCCCGGATGAGACGATGTACTCCACTACTGGTGGTACCGTATATGCTGTGGTTGATAATGGTTTTTGCACAGATACAGTAAGTATCACTCTGACCATTCTGGAATCTCCCATCGCCATGGATGCGTCGCTGAGTGCGTGTGGAAATATGGAGGGGGAAGCGACCTTTGACCTGACGACCGCCGAAGAATCGATCCACAATGGTATGGGGATTACCTTTTCCTACTTTGAAGATATAAATGCCGTCACGGGCATCGTCAATTCGTCGGCTTACACAAGTCTCGGAGGCACAGTCTATGTTGTCATCAGCAACGGGACCTGCACGGATACTGCCGAACTCACGCTGACCGTTCCGGAATCCCCTGCCGCACAGGATGCCTCTCTAAGTGCATGTGAAACGTTGAATGGTGATGCAGTATTCGACCTGACGGCAGCCGAGACATCGATCAATAGCGGGACGGATATAACCTTTACCTATTATTCTGATCCGATGGCCGAAAATTCCATCAATGATCCGATCGCCTACACTTCCACAGGAGGTGCCGTGTATGTAGTGGTCGATAATGAGGCCTGTACGGATACCGCCGAACTCACCCTGACGGTCCTGGAATTGCCTGATGTGCAGGATGCATCTCTGAGTACATGCGAAATGTTGAATGGCGAAGCAGTTTTTGATCTGACTGCAGCCGAGACATCGATCAATAGCGGGACGGATATAACCTTTACCTATTTTTCTGATCCGATAGCCGAGACTTCCATCACAGATCCGACCACCTACACTTCCACGGGGGGTAGCGTATATGTAGTGGTCGATAATGAAACTTGTACGGATACCGCCATACTCACCCTGACCGTCCTGGAATTGCCTGAAGCGCTGGATGCAAATCTCAGCTCGTGCGAGGCGCAAAACGGAGAAGCAGTATTTGACTTGACAGCAGCCGAGACATCGATCAATAATGGGACGGGAATATTTTTCTCTTATTTCTCAGATCAGTCAGCTGAAGCATCAATAAGCGATCCGTCAGCATACATCTCGGCGGGTGGAGCCGTATATGTAGTCGTCGATAATGAGGTTTGCACGGATACCGCCGAGCTACCCCTAACCGTTCTGGAAAGCCCAGCAGCCCTGGATGCCTCTCTCAATGCCTGTGGTATGATGGACGGAAATGCCGTTTTTGATCTGACGGCGGCCGAATCTATGATCAACGGAGGTTCAGGGATTACCTTTGCGTACTATGAGGACGCAGATGCTTTGACCGCGATAACCGATGCGACAGCCTTTACGAGCATGGGAGGCTCAGTATTTGCGGTTGTCAATGACGGGATGTGTACCGATACGGCTGAGCTGACACTGAATGTAAGTGCCGCACTGACCGCCAACAATGCGAGTCTGTCCACCTGTGAAATCATCGATGGTGGGGGTCTGTTTGATCTTACCCTGGCCAACAATATGATCAATGGAAGCGCTGGATTGACCTACTCCTATTTTACTGATATTGACCTATCCATTCAAATCGTTAATCCCACCTCTTTTGAGAGTCTTCCGGCCATCGTATATGTAGAAGTCTCCGATGGAATGTGCACTGGCGTGGCACAAATTCAACTCAATGTGACACAAGCACCTACAGTGATCTGTGCTGGCGATATGACGATTCCTTCATGTCTCATTCAATCGGAGATTGATCAGGCATTTTCTGACTGGCTGATTGACTTTTCCACCGATTGTGACGATTGCGAAACCACCGATTTGTCCGGTTATCTAGCCCCTTCGGTATGTGGGGGAATGACGACGGTCAAATATGTGGTTACAGACACCTGCGGAGTACGTCGGGATTCCTGTGAAGCCACATTTACTGTTTCTAATGCAGATCCGCTGATGCTGTATTGTCCACCCAGAATGATCATTGGTGCGGAACTTACCGACCAGAATAAGCAAGAAATATTTCAAAACTGGCTTACCAGTCTATCCTATTCCGGTGGTTGCAATGTGATGGTAGAACACAATGGTACCACTTTCAATGATGCCGTTGGATTTGAAGATGGCATCACGGTGGTGCAATGGACGGTGACTAGCTCCTGCGGAGCATCTCAGATGTGTACTGGCACCTTTACGGTGGAAGCCCCCAGCGGAGAAGAACCTCCCAACTGTTCCGTGTTTTCGCCATCTCTCAATGGTGACGGAGAAGTCATGATATCTGCAGTGGACTTTTTATCGAATCCTGATAGGGCACAATATCCAGTCACAGTGACTTTGTTCAATCAATGGGGTGGTGTAATCACGAACATCGAATTGACCAGTTACAATACGGTCATTCCCTGGGATGCCTGCTCCTACCTCGGTCTTTCGCTGGATTACTACGTCCGCAACGCTGCCGGTGAATGCAGCGGTGGCGTGATGAATCTCCCCGGAGATCCGGGTCTGGTCATGACCTCGGCATGGCAGGCATCCCCCGCACTACCTCCGATACCGGTAGACCCCCCTGCGATCTTTACCCGGCGAAGCGAACCGATCACCGGACCCCACATCGGGAATGGTAAGATCTACGTGTATTGCGGCGAAATCCCCGATCCGGAAGATCATATTCCGATGGTGACCGATCCGTGTTCAGGCCGATCTATTACCCCGACGGTCCAACCGGACTGGGTTATGCCCGTTCCATGCGATGAGGTAAGCGATACGGCCAAGATTGTTTTCCGGACCTGGGAAGCGTTCGACAAAGCAGGCCGTCTTCATACCCTGACCGATACGATCGTGGTGTTCCGACTGCCCCGACTGACGCCCGGCGCATTCACAGGCAACGCAGAAGAAGAGATCTACTGTGAGTTGGTTCCGGTGAACTCCGATGGCGAGGCCGTCAAACGCTACCACTCCTGGAAACAACCCGTCGGCCTGCACGATTATGAGCGACCGCATACCGGATTACAGGGCGTGGTGTACGAGATACCGTCCACCATCATCCTGGATGGTCTGGCCGACGCCTTTCTCCAGGGCTCGGATGTGTTTTTGGAATACGTGCAGTGCGTGATTTTGCGCAAGGCAAACGGAGAAACGGTGACCATCGCCGACATTATTTCGGGGGATTATATGGACGATCTGATTGCCGGGGCGACGCCCGCCCAGATTAATGCCGGCATGCTCCAGATCCTGATCGAATTGAATGAAAATCCGCTGACCTTCCTGGCCGGCGTGGAATACGAATTTTATCCATACCTACTTTTGCAGGAAGGGGACTGGGTGCTTTCGGAAGGGGGTGATTTTGAGCAGGTGGACGCGGACTGGTTCTATAATGGTAGTGGCCACTCTCCGTACTGGTTTGCGGGCGGCTGGCCGTTTATCGAGGATAGTGGTAATTGTCTTTCCTTCTGCGACGGTTGGTCAGCAGGAGAATTCGGATGCATCGAAGTCACGGTGCCCTTGCTGACGATCACGGACGGTGGTTTTTCAGCGCAGGGCTGTACCACGATTTGCCTGCCGGAGGGTATCCACTGCGGTATTACCGTAAAACAGGATGCGCTTACGGACTGGACCACAGACTGTTCTTCGACTCGCGGGCAGGATACCTGGATTACCCAAACCTGCTGGGCCCGTTCACCTAATCCATGCTTTCAGGAAGAGGGCTTCCTTTCTTGTGAAGATCAACTCAATTTTTTCAATCCCCAACCCGGCGATTTGGTGGTGGATTACCAGTGTTCTGCCAAGGCGGTTAAAATTCACCTGAGCCAGTGGCAGACATTTGTGGATGAGCTGGGACCGATATTTGATTATTGTTATCCGTATGTGGATCGGGCATTTATAGATGAAGGTAATGAGAGTTTTGCCTTCCTGGAAGAACTGGAGGAGATCGCCGGAAAGGACCTGGCCGATTTATTACTTGAAATAGAGTCGGATGTGATCGATTATCTTATAGAGGAAGTACTTGAAAACTCAGAAGGTCTTTCCGATGAGGAGTTAGATGTGGAAATATTTTTTAACATCTTCCGTGACCCTTTGATCATAAAGGTCCTATATGGCTCGGAATTATTTGAGGTATATGTTAAATATCTTGAACGCCAAAGCCCGGCGGTATACCAGGTGGGCTCTCACGACTGCGCGGCGGAAGTGTACGTGCCGGATGTGCAGGTGATCGACAACTGCAGTGGCATACACTCCGTGAAAGCCATGGTGGGTGACCGGGCCGTAGCACTGGAACCCAATGGGGTGGAACACCGGATTATGGAAAATGGCGATACCTGCTTTGTTTACACCTATTCCCACTTAAGCAACCCGATTCGCATACCTTTCGGCGGTTGCGACGGAGAACTGACTGAGGTGCGCTACGAAGCAACGGACAATTGCTGGAACCAGAGTACCTGGTATAAATATATCAAGGTAGTGGATTACACCCCGCCCACCGTAGTGACCAACCGGGAAATCAACGTTTCTCTTTCGGAACCGATCACCTGGGTGGAGGCAGAATCCTTTGACGAAGGGAGTTACGATAACTGCGCGATCGATCTCAAGCTGGGCCGAAGATCGGACTGGCTCAATCTCGTAAGCATCTGTGAAAACGTCACTGAGACCTATACCTCCTGGAATGATATTCTCCTGGATCTGGGCGTATATCCGGATGATATGGATATGCTTTCACTCCAGCATTTCCTCAGCGATGATGGGATCGAAGATTATTTCTATAATCAAATCGTGTGGTTGTGGGAAGACGGACTGTCTTGCGGGGAGAAAGTAGTGCATGCGTGGATGTTTGCGCTGGCCGCCTGGATCGGAGAAAACTGCGCTGCACCGGATGAGCACGACAAGCCCCTGGATATCCGGGATCTGGAAATATTATTTGACGAACTATACGATCAGCCCGGCTATGGCAATGAACTTGCCCTGTTGGGCGGAGGATGGGCAAAGGGAGTGCCGGTGACCTGCGAAGACGCGTGCCTGCCCGTCACCGGAGAATTGCTGGTGATGGATGTGTGTTGCAACTGGGGGACGCAATGGACGGACATTCATGTGGAAGACAAGAGTACTGGCCGGGTGATCTCGTCCCTGGAGGATCTGGAAATTTCGTGTGAAGCGTACCACGCCTTTTATAGCGATGTGGTGGAAGCTGCTTCTGTGCTGGAATCTAGCGATGCAGACAGCAGCGGGTTATTTGCGGTACTCGACAGTGTATTTGGGGGGTATCAGATGGTTGGATTATTGGCCACGTCGTCGGAAGAAAGTAGCTCCTTTGAATATTATACCATCGCATGCAAGGAGATATCGGAAACGGTTCTGCTGGCGGATACCGCTCACGACGGAACTATTCATTGGATCGATGAGGTAATTAAGACGACGGTAATGGATACCGTGGTTCACGCGGGAATTGATGGACTGGTGGAGGTGAGCTGCGAAGGAAACGTGACCCAGGATGTATGGATAGATCTGGACGAGTGTGGACAAGGAACGATCACCCGAAGGTTCTTTGTTTCCGGTGGCTGTGCTTCAATGGGCACTCCGCTCCTCCTGGAACAGGTGATCAAGGTGGGTTCCGCATGTGCCATGCGGGAAAGTATGTTTGATCTGCCACCCCATGTAGGTTCCATATCTGAGCCGATATGTCTGCCTCAGAAATTGTCCCCGTCCTTCCTACCTGATACGATCGGATTACTGTTGGTAAAGGAACACCTGGCAGGTAACTTGTGTCATTCATTCGCAGTGGGCTCCAAGATAAAGGAGTACCTTGTCCAGGGAACAGAAGATATGGTCAAATTTGAAATCGAATGGTCGGTAATTGACTGGTGCGCTGATCACACATCCACGAATCGTGAATTCACCTATACACAGGAAATCATCGCAGTGATGGATCCCGGATGCGAGGTGACTGAAGATGTACCAGGTGGCGATGGGCAATCCGGGTCATTCCAGGTAGGGGAACGTTTTTCCCGTGACAACTTTGTCTTGCATCAAAACCGACCGAATCCGTTTGAGGGATATACCGTCATTGGATTTGAGCTGCCAGAGGCAACAGAAGGACGGATAGTGGTATACGATGTGACAGGCAGAGCCCTGCATGAGATTAAAGGCGAATTTGTCAAGGGATACAATGAGGTGATGATAACTGAGGAGCAAATACCGATAAAAGGTTTGCTTTTTTATCAATTGGAAACGGAGAAGTTTGTTGCAACGAAACGGATGGTTGTTGTCAGGGATTAGGTGGTAAGTGGTTTGAGGCATCAGAAAGGCAAAGCCGCAATGGCATGAATTACTTCCGTGGTTTGGCGGGAACAAAGAAACTGGTGGATGATACGTTGGGGATGCAGGTCACCAGATGATAAGTTGGTATGAGAGCTTAGAGGTGAGGAGGGTACCGCTTACTTTCCCTCAGACGTCGCCTAATGTAGTATTCGATTTGAGTTGTCTCAGGAATTCTTGTTTTACAGGTTCACGTAAGCGTCTTGATGTCATTGTGAAGAAACGATGGGAGTCCAAAAACCGGATCTGATATTGGGTCCAGGAATCAAGGTCCTCGCTTAATTTGCCATGCAAAATGAGTTCCTTCCGCAACCGGTCACCGATGATATAGAAATCTTCAGTGCCGAGGTAATCCAGATCAGCATCGCAGATTATTTCCTGCAAAATATTTTTCGGATTGTGGGGGACTTTTGTTGCCACGATCAATTCGCAGATGACAGAAATTTCCTCCTTGAGGAA
The DNA here is from genome assembly GCA_964426625.1 of uncultured Saprospiraceae bacterium. GTDB lineage: Bacteria > Bacteroidota > Bacteroidia > Chitinophagales > Saprospiraceae > Membranihabitans. The sequence goes on from CAYRRD010000001.1 coordinate 48,775, forward strand.
ATCCAAATCTGACAGCATTAGTGTGGCAATCCGGCAGCTTTCCTCTTCATGACCATCATACGCTTCAATAAATCCTATATCATGAAACAGGGCGGCTATCCTCAATAGAAACCTGTCATACAAAGTAATATTTTCAGATTCACCAAGCCACTCCACGGTTTCAATCACCCACTGAGTGTGTTCTTTATTGTGGTATATAAGGTCAGGGGACAGTTGCTCGTCCATTAACCGGAATATGATATTTTCCAGTTTAGAGAATTGATCCAATCTTGAAATCATGAGAGACGAAAAAGTTTTTGATCATCAAATTTGATCCTTTATGGTGACACCCATCTGCTCGTGGGTGAATATGCAGTCAAATAAAAATCTCCCTCGCCGGGATAGGACTGTGTCGGGTTAATAATGATCGATCTGTAATAGGGCCCGGGGTCATAAGGTAATCCGCTGTATATAGTCTGGCTACGCCCTCGAGGCACCTGCACTACCATTTTAGCGGGATAGAATTTAATTTGATTGTGTAGAATATTCCTGTCACCATTTTCATTGAATATAGGAGAAAGATGGCCAAATGGAGGGGGAGGATTTTCCTGTTCCATATCGTAATGCAGCTTCGGGGTTGGTATTTTAAGCATCATAGTAAAAATTATCCCGGTTCTTCTGGAAATTTATATGGCATCAACCGCCGGATCACTTCTTCGGTGACTACTTGATCAGTGTATTCCTTACCTGTCTTGATCATTTCGTCAAAAGAACTCCAATCCAGGATTCCTATTTTATTGATTGGCGGATGAAGGTGGAGGTCCGCTTTCTCTGTCAGTTCATTATAACGGGCATAGCTGGCCAGAACCAGGGATTCCATAATGATCGTAGAGATGGAAGGTACTTTATATTTCCGGGTACCCAGGTATTTGTCTTTAAGGTATTGCCACGAGCCAGGTACTACCTCATATCCAAGTTCGTACTTTTTGGTAGAGTGAAGCGTCACTGCTATTTTTTTCCCCAAAGGATAAGCCTCCATGGAATCGATCGGTAAATTTTCCAACAGAGCGCCATCTACGTATAGTGCGTTCTGGCTTACAGCGGGAGGAAAGATACCGGGAAGCGAGACGCTGGCGCGTATTGCATTATTCATGGATCCGGTTGAGAATATTGCTTTTTTCTTGTGGGTCAAATCCGAGGCGATATAAATGCTGTTGATCCAGGTATCTTCCAGCCTGTATTTTCCAAAATTGCGTTCGAGAAATTCATCCAGATGTCGCCCTTTCATGAGGGATATGACGGGTGCAATATTCATATTTTTCCTCCGAGTGGGTACTTGTCGGGCCAAAGAAGCTCCAAATTCCAGTAATTCTTCATCGCTGAGGTCCAGCGCACCCAGGCCAGCGAATAATGTACCAATGCTTGTCCCCGAATAAAAGTCAATGGGGATCCCTTTTTCTCTTAGGCTCAGGATAACACCTCCGTGGGCTATACCCCGGGCTCCTCCTCCGGATAAAGCAATTCCTATTGCATTTCCTGTCATGAATCTGGCCATTCGCTGTACATCTCCCGGATGATCCAGGCGAATGTGATAGTGAAGATCCAGCGATCGATCTTTGAAAAAACGAGCGGTGTTGTGAGGTAATTTCTGGCCATCGGGATGGAGTAAAACCAGATTCTTTTTGGTTAACTGGAATTCCGATTGCTTGCCAAATAATTTGGATTCAGCTGGGGTGATCTGTTCTGACTCTTCAAAATCTTTTAGGAGATAGAAAGCGTCAGCCTGGGGCATGATTTTTTCCAGCCAGCTTGTTTCATCTTCTGTCGCATGAAATAGTACATAATCAGAAGTATTTTCAATGTGATCCATCACCTTCTGTATCTGAAAGTTGTACTTGGTTTGATCCTGCCAGTCGCTGTATTCCTCGGAGGATAAATCCAATTCTCGGGCCATGCGATCCTGATCCAACAGTGTAATTTGGCCAAAAATTTGGAGTTCAGTGAACAATTTTTCCAGAAATGTTCTCTTCAAAGGACTGCGATCCGTGCTGATTAGAACGATATTTTTGCTCCGCGATGGAATGTATGTTTTTGTGTTCTGATCAGCCCGACGGATGACGGTCTTTGCTACATTGAGTATCAAAGAAGGGTATTGTTGCCCCAATTTTTGAAGCATGTCTCTGGATAGTCGAATCAACACCGAATGCCGGGCGGCAAAAACATGTGCAGTCCGTGGCATTTCTGCAATAGCGCCCGTTTCGCCTACAGCTTGCCCTGGAAAAATTTCTCCTAATATCCTTGAATTACCGAACGATTTTTCGTGAATCGCGGTCAATCTCCCGTATATAAGAAAGTATATGTGGTTGGACTCTTCACCCTGTACAATGAGCTGTTTGCCAGCATTGACTTCCACCCATTCAAAAAGCGGAAACAAATCATTGAACTGGGCATCGGTCAGTGTGCCAAATATCCTCGTGATAATCTGGCGAATATGATTTTGATCCGTGGCCAGAGGCGGTATAATTTCGTATTGATTCATGGAATTTCATCGTTATTTGGACCGGCTCCGACGGTCAGGTTCTCAAACTCTCAATCTGGGCAAGAATTTTAAGCAAAGCTGCCTCGATAGACTGGAGTTTTTCCGGTGAGTGAATGGACTGATCATATTCAATCCGGTCAATCACAAATCCGTCATTCTTGATCGCAACCAGGGGATCATTATCAGTCATTTCGGACGGTTTGTAAGCAAGAAGTTCATGAACTTCGACAGGATGATGGATCCCTTTGATCTGGATACTGTGTTTGAAATGGGAGATGTAATCTTCATTTAACAAGTTTTTGGTGACCGAACTCAAAACTATTGCATTGGGGTCAGCCAGGGATTCGAGTCGGCTGGCAATATTGACATTGCCCCCAATGATGGTATAATCCATACGGTTTTTTGATCCAAAGTTCCCTACGGTGCAATAACCACTATGAATACCCATACGGACTTTCAATCCTTGTGAAATACCTTTTTGGACCCAGTGCTGGTCTATTCTTTTGACCGTGTGCCGCATTTCCAGCGCCATGCGACAACAGTCTCTGGCGTGGATACGATCATCTTGGTATTCCGGATCGCCGAAAAAGATCATGATAGCATCTCCAATAAATTTATCAATCGTTCCTCCATACCTCATCGCAATTTGGGCCATATCATTGAGGTAGTCATTGAGCGCAGAGGAAAGGATTTCCGGATCTGTTTCATTGGATATTTCCGTAAATCCTACAATATCCGAAAAAAATATTGTGAGAAATTTCCGTTGATATTGGAGCGATGCTTTTTCGGGTCTTCCTACGATCAGGTCATACAACTGAGGGGACAGGTATTTGCGCAGCTGTTGGATAAGATTGGTGATTTCTTCATTTTTCAGCTCAAGCTCATTTTCGATGGTACTATTATGTTCAGCAATAGTCTTGTAGAGCATTTTAAGATCCTGAATTTCCTCTTTATAAGATTGCAGTTCTTTTTCCCAGCTTTCGTACGGTGGGTCTGTATGTTGATTTTCCAGATCCATATTATACAGAACGGATCGACTAATCCTTAATTTCTACGTCGTCCCAAAGTTTTTTAAAATTAGTGATCGATTTTTGTTGCCAGGATATTTGGTCGTTCTTCAACACGGTAATTTTGGGGTTGCCATTCTTTTTGCAAGCCAGGATGAATAAACTTAGTGTGGTGATTCCAGAACTATTTAAAAACCGAAGAGAACGTAGGTCCAACGTCAAATCGGTAGGAGATGATTCACTGGCCTCTCTGAGGAATTCAGCAACCACATCGTACTCTTGCATATTGGCTAATCGCATGGAACCATCAAAAACGAGCAATGCATTCGATTCCTCGTAGGTTATGGTTGATTCTCCTGCTGTTAATTTCTTCATAGGTTTAATGTTCAATATAATAATAAGTTTGAATGATTACTTTATACTGGTCTGTTTCTTCATCATGATGGAATTGAGCTCCGAGCTTGATGTTGTAATCTTTGAGCATTAACAATAAGCCAATTCCCGATTCTGATGGATCTTTGGGTTTTCCTGCTAAGGTATCGATATAAAGTTCATCCAGGTCTTTGACTTCGGTCAATTTTCTCAAATGGTTACGAAGTTTTTCATAGTGGAGTTTTGGGGTGTAGTTTTCTGTTTGGATTTTGAGTACGGTGTCGTATAATTTCATATGAACTTTGACCTCGGCGTTTCTTTTTACCGAATATTTTGTGGCATTTTCGATCAATTCGTTGACCACGGTGGAAATAATGTTTTCCTGCACTTCCGGATTGTCCTGAGTGAAAGCATAAAATGATGCTGCAAAATCAGCCATGATTCCGCAACGCTTCCAGTAGGTGATGAAGTCTATCGGTTTGACTCGGATAAACACATCCCCTTCGGCTGGAATTGAGTCCGGAATAATGTCAAATTCTCCAAGGGTGTCTATAGTCATAGTGTTTTTTTTATTCACATAAATGATTTTCCTATCTTCCAGGTGAATTGTCTTCCTAATTTCTCATCGCGGGGTTTTTTTTACGATCATGAGGGTGATATCATCCAGTATGTTTTGACTACCCACAAACTGGTAAATCTCGTTGAAAATCAAATCTACCAACTCCCTGGTTTCCATATATGCATACTTTTGGAACAGGTTAATCAATCTTTCCTCTCCGAAAAATTCTCCAGCGGCATTTTCTGCCTCTGTAAGACCATCGGTGTATAAAAGGAGGATATCTTTTTCGTCAAATTCAATTTGTACCTCTTTGACATGACTTTCGATATTGTCGATCAATCCCACATAGATGCCCAGATCATCGGTACTGATGATTTCCACCTCCTGGGTTTTGTGTCGAAATCTCAATAGGTTTTCATGTTGGCCACAAACGGTGATCCTTTGATCCTCCACATGGACAAGGCATATGGTCAGATTGCGGTAATCTTCCATTCGATTGCGAATATTCCGATACATTACCGTGTTTATCTGATTCATGGTATCCGAAAGCGAAACCGATGGCTTACCGGTATCCAGAATGGTTCTCAGGGTACTTTGTACCATCAACATGACCAATCCTGACTGGAGACCGTGATCGGTGACATCCCCTATAGCCAGAATGGCAGATCCATCATCCTGGATCAGGACCTCATAGAAATCACCCCCTACCTCAGTTGCCGGATCCATCCTTGCTGCGATTTCAATATTTTCAAGCTGGTTGAGTTCTTCCACCTTAGGTAATAAGGTCATTTGAATTTTCCTGGCTACATCCAGTTCCAGCCCCATCCTGATGTTTTCGTTTTGTAGTTTGTTTTTTTCCCTGGAAGCTATCGATATTTTTTCGATAACGGCAGGTATGACCCGCAACACTTTTGAAATCATGTTGGATTCATAATACACGGCCACAAAAAGTGTGACCATAAATATGAACCATACACTTACAAACAATCCAATGGGTAAGGGAGCCAGATTATTTTCGTGTAAATAATTTAATCTTTCCAGCGCGTCTGCTTCACCCTGGGAAAGGGCTTGATTGAATTGTTGGACTTCTTCCGGCGTCAGGAGATAATATTCAAAACTTTCACCCAGGTTTTGGTAGGCAATGAACAGACTAACCGATGCGATGATAAACCAACCTATGGCAGCCTTCCGACCGATCACGGTACCCACGATAAATATCATGATAACCGAAAATCCAAAATCAACCAATATGCTTGTCGCAGTATTGATGCTATTGTGGACAATCAAAAGTGCCAGTAAAAGTGAGATTCCGATGGTAGACCAGGCAGTGAAGCTGTTCATCCATGGGATGGGGGTTTGCTTTCCCCACAGCACTCTGATATTGTATATGGCTGATATTGAATTGACTATAATAATAAAAGGATAAAGGAGCAAATCCCTTGTGGGATCAGGAAGTTTGCCAAATTCCACCAGCTGTATGATAAGATGCAGTACAAGGACAAATATAAATACAAAATTGAACCCGGTAAGAATCCTGCGTTTGGTATTCCTACTCGGTTCAGAAAGCATCTGACTCGCTTCCTGAAGTACGTCCAATTTGGGGTTTTCTTCCTGCACAGCTTATATTTTTTTAAATATCCTGGTTTGTATCTCGATTGATATCTTGCTGTCGGAATTGAAATAACACTGCTCTGCTACTTCAAATAAATCCTTGACTTCGTCTCGTTGACCTAAGAAAGAAAACATACCCCACATGGCTAATTTTCCGAGCTTGAATCGGCGTTCTTCCAAAATTACCTGATGTTCAATCCCCGTATTGTCCACTACCAGATTGTCATGCTCCTGCAGATCAAAGCCAGCTTTTTGAGCGAGGGGAACGATGGTGGACATCACACTCCGGTTGCCTTCATAAATTTCATTATGTGCCTCGATCAGATTTTTAATTTTCTCTGGCCCTGTGAATGTACTGTCATTTACGTCTGAAATATACAGAATTCCATTGGGAGATAGTATCCTATGGATCTCTTTTAACGCCAGAAAAGGATTGATCAGGTGAATAAATAGAAAGCTGCAGTGTATGATATCCACCGATCCACTTTCTAAATTAGTATCGTACACGGAACCTACGATCCAGTCCAGTGTTGGGTGCGAAAACCGGGCATATGTGATGAAGTCCTTGCTGATATCCATTCCCATCAACTTTCGGTTTCTGACTTCATCCAGTTTTTTCAAAAGGGACAAATACACCCCAGGACCGCAACCCATATCCAGGATGGTGTTGTATTCCGGGTGGCGGGATAATAAATTCTTCCAGATATTGATCTGAGAATTGAACAACAACCGACTCTGGCTTGAAAGCCGGGGTAATTCATCCTGAAGAGAAAGCGGACTTAGATACCGGTTGGTTTGATCCCCTTTTAATTTCAGGTATTCTTCGAGATTTTTGTTTTCTGAGATATGCACTGTCAGATCAGGCAATTCAATGTTCAATGATTCTGACAATTTGATACTCTGGAAATGGAGCTGGGATGCAACCTGATCGATGGTGGCCTGATCATCCATCGTAAGCAGGTACCCTTCGCCGTGCTCACTTTCATATTTTTCATACCGATTGAAACGGTATGAATTCATGTAATGATCTATCAATTGAATATGGGGACCAAGTAAAATGGCAAAAATGCAGTCGGGTTGGAAAAGTTCGTAAGAACTACGCATTACGTGGGCCAAAATGAGGGAAGAATAGCCCTGATTTCTGAATTCCGGCAACTCAACCCTCCGTGAAAATTGGATAACATACGGGCGACTGGATTCAATACCTAGTTCCCTGATGAAATGGTCATCACTGCGAAAAGGGAACAAACTGACGCTGGAAACCAGATTGTCTCCGGAAAATAATCCCAAATGCAACCCCTTTTCATCAATGGGTGAGTCCAATACAAAATCTTCAAGACCCTGTTCCTCCATAAACACAGTTTTTCGTAGGATTTGGATCTGAGGTTTATACATATTATAGTCTAACCACTTTAAAGTCAGGCGGTTATATTTCATATCTTCAGTAGTGTGCTTCAATATTAAGGTCGTCCATTAGCAGGCAAAAGTATAAAATATAATGATTAACTCGATACATTTGTCCGATGTACCCGTTTTGGAGGAATTTTCAACATTTCTTCAAAACGATACCTGAAAAATGAATTATCATCCTCATGAGAAAATTTCCAACAACTTTCCCAAAATAAAAATGATGTTCGTTAACTTTGTGAATTTGACAAATATAGTCATCACAATTCATTACAATAAGAAATATCCAACTAATTTTTTGAATTGTGTCCAATAAATTTACTTTGTCCGATTCTATCGATTTTTGGGTTTTTCAACGCAAGGGTTGACATTTTAGCACGATTTAAGGGTGTAGAATACTGGCTTGCAAATCAGGAAAATTTCAAGAAAACAGACATTGTCAATGCAAAATTAGAAAATTAAATTTCATAGTCCTCTCTGGTCGTCCCCTGGCTAAAATTCCTGATGTTGTAAGTGAAATTGAGCATGAAATACTGTTGCAAGACTGTATTTTGCCGATCCTGGATGTAAAGTTCATTGACATGCCGACTGATGTTGTTGTTCTCATTAAACAAGTCATAAACCTGGAGACTGACTTCACCGAGGTTTTTGTTTAGCAGTTTTTTGCCAATGCTCATGTTAACCAGGAAAACATTGTTGTTGTATCCATCGGACAAACCAGAATCCATTCGGTAGGTAATATCAGTCCGATAAGTAATGCCCTGCCATATTACCCAATCTGCTCTGAGTCTGCTTTGTTGATTAAAATATTTGTTATTGAGCTGGGGCTGTAAGGTGTTGTCTACCAGGTTGTAACTCAAACGGGTGGAGATATTGAAATCGACGAACTCGCTGATGTTACTACTCAGAGAAATACCACCCCGGATGCCTGTAGATTTGGAGGTATTCGTCACTTCATTGATCACCCCCGGACGTTGCGTAAGCCCTGCTGCTGTCCAAATATTAAAATTAGATTGAATGAATTTGAGGGGTAAACCATAATTCATATAGGCCCATAAATTTCTGTATCCCTGGATGTTAATTGGCTTCACTAACTGGGAACCTGTTTCCAGTGCTATATCCTCCGTGATGGGTGTAAATTCCCTGGCGATGAAGGTACTGTAGGCGATGTAATCCTTGATAATCTCTGTGGAAACGCCCATATAAAATGTGTTCTCATTTTCCGGATTACGTGCTCTGAATCTTGTCCGGATACGATGGGTATAGGTAGGATCCAAATCGGGATTGCCGGTGACCAAGCGCAAAGGATTGGAATCATTGATTACGTTTTGCAATTGTGAAATCGACGGCTTTCCTAGGTAGGTATAGTAATTGAGTTCCAGATTTTTGTTTTTTGACCATGCATAGTCAATTCGCAAGGTTGGTTTGAACGCATCGACAACCCTGTCCGTGACAAACGGAGACGGGAAAAACTGATCGTTCTGAAAATTGGATCTTTCATATTCCATTTCAGCCTGCATTCTCAATTTTTCCAGCTTGATCTGGTAGCCCAATTCCACTTCCTGGGTCAGATACTCACTTTCAAAGGTATTGCTCAGAGAAGTGTCCAGGTGCAGCAGATCCATCGGATGGTCGGGATCGTCCAGAATATCATATACCAGTTGATCGGACTTGTCGATCCGGTTGCCGATAGAATATTCCAATTCAAGGATACCTCTTTCTCCCCAGCCTTCGGTCAAGGAGGTCCCAGCATTCCAGGAAATCCCTGTTCTGCGCAGGGTGTTTCGTTGATTGAGTTCGTCCACATCCGGTACTCCATTTCGATAAAAGGTGTTGTGTCCCAGTCGATGGCCCAGGTCGTTGTTGGTGTGATACCCCGCATTGCTGTGGAACGTAAAACTCCGACCTTTTTTCAAAAATTTGTGGCTGTAAAACAAGGATCCCGTATAATCATTGTCGTTGTGATCGTTGGTTCTGTTGTTGGCGGTGGCATTGAGGGGCGATTGCTCCAGCAGGGTTTCCCCATCCATTGTAGTATTATTCCGATCATTGGCAATTTTGATACTTGGCGTGAAAATGAATTTGTTTCGGTCATCCATTTCGTATTCCATTCGTACATAAAACCTGTGATCCTGATAGATGTTGTCCTGGGTGTTTCTCTGATGGTATATCTGACCAGAATCCGAGGGCAGGATGTATTCTCTTGAAAGTTGGCTCATTCCTTCGTTTGCCCTGTGACTGTAATGGTAACTACCGCTTATTTCCAATTTATCGTTCCAGTGGTTGCTGTATTGAACACCGATATTGTTGGTGTTGATAATTCCATCCTGGGTTCGGACGTCATCCTGACTGTTGGCGTCAGCCGAATAAGATACTGCATTGATATTGTTGCTCATCCCAGTCAGGGTAATCCGCTGGTCGTTGTTGAAAAAATTGACGTTTGCAGCGAGCTGATAGTGGTTGTCGCTCCCTATCCCACCTGTGGTCCGGCCAAACTGGGCTCTCTTTGCACTTTGTTTGGTGATGATGTTGATGGTACGAGCTTCATTGCCGTCATCAAAGCCGCTGAGTTCTGCTTTGTCGCTTTTTTTATCAAATACTTCCACTTTGTCAATAATTTCGGCAGGTAAACTCTCCAGAGCAAGCTTGACATTGTTCCCGAAAAAAGGTTTTCCATCAATCAATATTTGGGCTACTTCCTCGCCCTGGGCCTGGAGTTTGCCGTCTTGCATCATTATCCCCGGCATCTTTTCCACCAAATCGATACCGCTGGCATCGGGTAGGGTAGTATATGCACTGGCATTGAACTGGGTGGTGTCTCCTTTCTGGGTACTCATGGCAGCTTCGGCCAAAACGTGGACCTGAGTCAGGGTATGCGCTTGAGGCAGAAGCCCGATGGTGATACCCTTCAGGTTGGCTTCGATATTCACGGGGGTATATTCAGTTTGAAATCCCAGGTATTTTACTTCCAGAAGGTATTCACCCTTCGGTATGCTTTGCAACTGGAATGTACCGTCGAGCTCGGTCGTGGTACCCGATATCAGGCTGGAGTCGGAAGCCTGCAAAAGTGCAACGGTAGCAAAAGGAATGGCTTCGGCTTCCTGCTCGTCTTCAATCGTTCCAGAAAGTGAATAGTTTTGTGCAAGGATTGAATTATTAAAAAGTAAAATGAACAGACAGAAGAAGTAGGTAGAACGAATGAAAATCATTGTAATTGGTTGGAATTAGAGCAAATACGAATAATGCTCTAAAGTAATTAAGTTTGGCCACAAGCTCGAAATGAGCGTTGATTTTAAGTAAAATTTGAGATTTTCCATATTGTTTTTTGCAATATGTCTTTGATTATCTCAACTTTCGGAGCCGATTCCTGGGTACCTCAATGAAAAATGACAATCCCACATTATCCATTCTCATTAGTATGCGGTGTTTTCCTTTGAATTCGACAAGTTCACCTTCCAATCCCGTTAATTCCCCACCGATGATCTCAATTTTATCGCCGGGGGCCAGGACTTCATCGGTCATAATTACGTCCATATTTTCACCCGTGACATATTTGAGTAATTCGATCTGTTCGTCGGGGATAGTGGGAACTTCGTTGGCAAATCTTACGAATTCAAATACACCATCCACTTCGAGTACCTTGACATATTCTTCCTGACCAATTTTTACAAAAATATAACCACGAATCAATGGAATCTGTGTCTTTCTTATTCTTCCCGGATACTTTCGCACGGACCATTTTAGCGGGATCCAACTTTCAACACCTTTTTTGTCCAGTTGTTGTACTACCCATTTTTCACTTTTTGTCCTGACTCTGACCGCGTACCAATGTGGTGAATCTTCCAGTCTGATCATGGTGTATCAATTTTGACATTATGCGCTGTCTCCCATGGGGATTTGGAAAACGATAGACCCGTCACCGGGTGAAAAAACGTTTTCTCCAGTGCTGTTCTTTGGTGCTCTAGTGAGCCAATTTCCGGCACCAAAGCTTGTCCCCATAGAATGCCAGCAGGATTTACTCCCGTTCCTTTATCAATCCCCTTGTTGAGTGATAAATCGATGTATCGCTTTATATTTCGATCGAAATCTGGTTTTTCATAGTTCTAATTCGATAACCAGTGGATTTTGATCATGTTGAAATTGGCAAAGACATTCCTGTCTCAATTGTATTCTCGTGGTGAACAGAAGCTCCTGTCAACACTCCATCCGGCTTGCTTTGCTATAAGATAAAGGTACACATGGAGGGCAGATACGCTTAAATAATCATTCCTGCCGCTACCGTGTTATTGGTTGCTTCGTCTATCAGGATCAAACTACCGGTAATCCGATTGGTCCGATAGCTGTCAAAATAAAGGGGTTTTGTAGTTCGCAAAACCACACGTCCGATATCGTTCATTTGGAGCACTTTATCTTCCTGATTTCTATGCAAGGTATTGATGTCCAGTTTGTATCTGACATCCTTGACCAGACACCGAACCTCATTCGTGGTATGGAGTACAGTGTACTTTCCCCGGATTTGAATTGGTCGTTCGTGATCAAACCAGCACAACATCACCTCGATATCTTGACCCACCTTGGGTTGGTTGTGGGGTCGGACGATCATATCCCCCCGGCTCAGGTCCAGATCATCCTCCAGAAGTATGGAGACGGATTGAGGTGGAAACGCGTTTTCCAGCTCTCCATCGAAAGTATCGATTTTAGCTATTCTGGTAGTAAACCCGGATGGCAACAACATGACTTCATCCCCTTTCTTAAAAATACCACCGGCCACCCTTCCGGCATAGCCACGATAATCATGAAAATCATCGTTATAGGGCCGGAGAACATGTTGCACCGGGAAACGGCTATCGATAAAATTGTGATCGCTGGCAATGTGAACATTTTCTAGATAGTACAACAAGGTGGGACCTTCGTACCAGGGCATGCTTTTGGATCGGTTTACAATGTTGTCCCCTTTGAGTGCTGAAATTGGAATGAAGCTGACATCGACTACATCGAGCTTGGAGGCGAATTTTTCAAATTCCTCCTTGATTTCTTCATAACGGTCCCGGCTATAATCTACCAAATCCATTTTATTGATACAGACCACCAGGTGGGGAATCTGCAATAAGGAGGCTATAATGGCGTGCCTTCGGGTTTGTTCCATCACCCCATTGCGGGCATCGATTAAAATGAGTGAAACGTTGGCTGTGGAGGCACCGGTTACCATGTTCCGGGTATATTGAATATGCCCGGGCGTGTCTGCAATGATAAATTTTCTTTTGGGGGTAGAAAAATAGCGATATGCTACATCAATAGTGATGCCCTGCTCTCTTTCGGACTTCAAACCATCGGTGAGCAAGGCCAGGTTGACTCCATCCTCTCCCCGACGTTCGGAAACGGTCTTCACAGCTTCGTACTGATCTTCAAAAATGGACTTGCTGTCAAAAAGCAGTCGACCAATGAGGGTGGATTTGCCGTCGTCTACGGAGCCTGCTGTACTGAACCTGAGTAGTTCGGAATCATTAAAAGCATCCTGGGGTATCGTTTGATTATCGGTATTGTTAATCGTCATGATTATTTAGAAATGTCTGAATTGATAAAATAAGATGAAATGTAAATCCGCTGTGGTGCTTCTAAAAGTAACCGTGCTTCTTGCGATCTTCCATTGCAGTGTCCGATCGCTTATCATCGGTTCGACCTCCACGTTCTGTCTGATGGGTGGTCGACACCTCTTCAATGATTTCTTCCACGGTTTTGGCATGGGAACGCCACACACCTGTACAGGTCATATCTCCTATGGTCCGGCAACGTACTTCCGCTTCAAAGACCTGCTCGTCTGTTTTTTTGAAAATGAATTCTGAATCCGCCAGCAACACCCCGTCTCTTTCAAATACCTTCCGAGTATGAGCGAAATATAGGGAAGGAAGAGGCACCTGTTCTATGGCGAGGTATTGCCACACATCAAGCTCTGTCCAGTTTGAAATCGGAAATATACGGAAGTGTTCACCGAGGGCTTTTTTGCCGTTGAAAAGGTTCCAGAGTTCTGGTCTTTGGTTTTTGGGATCCCACTGTCCAAACTCATCCCGGTGGGAAAAGAACCGTTCCTTGGCACGCGCTTTTTCTTCATCGCGTCGGCCGCCTCCGAGAGCTGCGTCATATTTTCCTTTTTCCAATGATTCCAGTAATACGGTGGTTTGAAGTAGATTTCTACTGGCATTGAGACCCCGTTCTTCAGTTACCATGCCAGCCTCGATGGCCTCGGGAACACTTCCCACGCTGAGTTTGAGCCCATATTTTTCCACAAGTTCATCCCGGAATTCAATGGTTTCCGGAAAATTGTGCCCTGTATCAATGTGAAGTAAAGGGAATGGTACCCTGGCTGGATAAAATGCCTTCACAGCCAGATAGGTCATCAGAATACTGTCCTTTCCTCCGCTAAACAAAATCACAGGGTTTTCAAATTGTGCTGCTACTTCACGAAGCACAAAGATAGATTCCGATTCCAGCTCCCGTAAATGGTTGATGTGATAATCCATTATAGTTGAATATGTTTTAAGGTATAATCCAATAAAAGGTTCAGGTCTTTTTCAGGGTTGTTTTTTCCGGTCTCCAGAACCAGATCCGGATTTTGAGGAACGTCGTATCGTGCACTTATTCCCGTAAAGTTTTTGATTTCACCTTCCATCGCTTTTTTGTACAATCCCTTGGTGTCGCGAGATTTACATGTTTCAATGCTAGCATTGATATAGATGAGGTGCATGTCTTCACGTCCTATGATTTCAGCAGCCATTTGTCGCATCGACTCCTCCGGACTGACGAAGGAACAGAGTACGACCAGCCCGTTGTGCATCAGAATTCGTGCTACTTCGGCTATCCGGCGTATATTTTCTGCCCGGTCCGATGCTGTGAAAGTCAGGTCCTTACACAAACGGTCCCGTACATTGTCCCCATCCAGCAAAGCAACCAGGTGATTCATTTCGGTCAGTCTTTTTTCCAAGGCGAGCGCCATGGTAGTTTTTCCGCTACCGGAAAGTCCCGTAAACCAGAACACCTGGCCCCGTTGACTTAATAGTTTCTCCTTGGTCTGTCTGGAAACTGACCGATCATAAACTGGAAAAATATGCACCGATGCTAAATATTTTATTTCACTTGAATAGCAAAAATACAGGAATTAATATTTCTATTCCGGGAAAAACACTTAATTTTTCAATGATGGTTCCCCTTGATCCTGTTTTTACTTAATATAAGATCAAAATTCGGATCACTATTTCAAACCGGAATGCAAATCCAGAAACCAACTTGTTTTGATTTCATGATAATACACTCCACCCTGCATCCAGAATCCGCAATGTCCCCCGTACCTGGGAGTCAAGAGAGATAACGTCGAAGTGGTCGATGCGATTGTATAGGGAAAATTGGAAGGTGTGAGAAAAGGATCGTCCTGGGCATTGAGCAACAAAGTGGGACGTCGCAGCTGATCGAGGAAGAATAGGGCGCTGCACTGTTTCCTGTACAGGGAGGCATTGCCAAAACCGTGAAAAGGGGCAGTATATATTTCATCGATCTCATCGATATTGCGCGCACCAAAAATATCCGGATACGGAAGTAAGTCTGGAAATGTCCGCTGTTTTTCTTTCATTTTCCGTATGATTTTTCGGTAAAATGTACGTTCGTAGATTGCATTTTCCGGCAACAATAATTGATTGACAGCGCCTTGAAGATCGATAGGAGTGGATATAGCAACGCCTGCAATGACCTGAGAAGGCAATTCAGAATGCCGGGCTAGGTAATTGAGCAGTACATTGCCACCAAGACTGTAACCTACAATTGCGATTTCCTTGTAATCTCTCCATTCTTGGACCTGGTCTATGACCCAGGCGAGGTCTTCGTATTCGCCGGCATGATAGGCCCGGCTTGTCCTGTTGGGTTCACCGCTACAGCCTCTGTAGTTGAACGCCGCAATATCCCAGTGGTGGTTCATGAGGTTCCGGGCTGCACCCTGGACGTACATACTTCGGGTGCTGCCTTCGAACCCATGTAAAATTATGGCAATTCGAGGATGCTGATGAGTGGAGAGATCCAGGTCTATAAAATCGCCATCGTGGGTGTCAAGACGGTGTCTGTGAAGAGGGCGGGATAAAGCCACCTTTCGAAAACGGGAAGGATAAATTGTAGCGATGTGGCGGTTTCTGAACCAGGGGAGTGTAGGATTGTAATCCGCAGTAATTATGGGCATAGGTCAATTTGGATGATCGTCGAGCGGCGGTAAATATAACGGTTAATTGCCTGATAAGAGTAGCTTCGAGGGAATTGGTATATTATTCTATATAAATTATATGATCCCAAAAAAATCTATGCTTTAATTGGTCCTGCCTAATGGAATTAAGTCGTTCTTCAAATTCCGCCTAATAAAATGCTTTTTTTATCAAATTATTGTAACTTAAGGGCTCATATCCATTTTCGAAACCAAATCTTTCCGATCATGAAAATACAAACAAGGAACCTGAGGAATGTAGTTTTGCTGGGTCATGCAGGCAGTGGCAAAACTACTTTTGTGGAAAATATGCTCTTCGAGACCGGAGCTTCCAACAGACTGGGTAATGTCAACCAGGAAACGACCACCTCGGATTATACCAACATCGAACGCTCCAAGCATTATTCCATTTTCACTTCATTGATGCACGTACATTGGAAAGATAGCAAGATTAATATTATTGATACCCCGGGCGCTGATGACTTGGTAGGAGAGGTATTATCGGGACTGAAGGTGGCGGACCTGGGCGTCATGTTGTTGCATTCGAGGTATGGTGTTCAGGTGGGTACCGAACTCATTATGGAACACGCCGAAAAAATGAATACACCCTTGACTTTTGTGGTCAACCATATTGATGACAATGAGTCCAACTTCGACAAAGCTTTGCAGGAACTTCAGACCCAATTTGGTCACAAAATAGTTCCTGTCCAGTATCCTTTGAATCAGGGGTTTGGGTTCAATCGGATCGTGGATGCCTTACAACAGGTAGTATATCATTTTCCGGATGCAGGGGGCAAACCAGCGAAGGAACCCATTCCGCCAGAGGAAGCAGAAAGAGTGCGTGAAATGCACAATGCCCTGGTGGAGGTGGCAGCTGAAAACGATGAGACCCTCATGGAAAAATATTTTGAAGCCGGAAGTTTGACCGAAGAGGAATTGCGAAAAGGGTTGAATATTGCTTTATCCCGGGCAGAATTTTATCCCGTGTTTGTTTCCAGTGCCATGCGAAATATGGGCAGTGGCAGAATCATGGGATTCATCAACGATGTAGGTCCATCTCCCATTGACAGGCCGGAACAATCATTGGTGGACGGGAAGACATTATCCTGCGATGCGGATGATTCCACTACTCTGTTGATTTACAAAACCATTTCTGAGCCCAATGTGGGGAATGTTTCCTATTTTAAAGTGTATAGTGGTGTTCTTTCCAAAGGGGACTCCCTCGTCAATGCACAAACAGGGGCTCACGAAAATTTCAATCATATATACGTTTCCAACGGGAAGGACAGGGAGGAGGTTCCCCGGATCATTGCGGGCGATTTGGGGGTGACTACGAAACTCAGGGATTCCCATACCAACAATACACTCAATGAAAAGGGTGTCGACAGAAAAATACAGCCGATTGAATTTCCTGCTCCACGGTTCAGAATGGCTATAGTGCAGGAGAATGCCAGCGATCTGGACAAAATGGCCAAAGCGCTGCAGACCATTCAGGAAGAAGATCCCACACTCATCGTGGAACAATCTTCCGAACTCAATCAGACCATAATGCATGGGCAGGGGCAATTGCACCTCGATATTATCAAATACCGCCTGGACAAATCTTTCTCTGTGAATCTGGAGTTGGAATCCCCCAAAATTCCATATCGCGAAACCATATCCCGGGCGGTGGATGTATCGTATAGACATAAAAAACAAAGCGGTGGAGCCGGACAGTTTGCAGAAGTCCATATGCGGGTAGAGCCATGGGATGAGAATACCCCCCTGCCTTCTGATCTGACTGTACGCAAGGAAGAGGTGGAAGAACTTCCCTGGGGTGGAGTTTTGAAGTTCTTATGGTGTATTGTCGGGGGCAACATTGATAGTCGGTTTGCCAATGCCATCAAAAAAGGTATTCTGCTTCAAATGGAGGAGGGACCGTTAACCGGAAGTCGTTGTCAGAATTTCCAGGTCTCGGTTTACGATGGAAAAATGCATACCGTGGATTCCAATGATATGGCGTTTCAACTAGCCGCCGGCTATGCATTCCGAGATGCTGTTCGCAGAGCCCAACCCCAGGTTTTGGAGCCGATTCATCAAATCGAGATTTTATGCCGGGATGAAGCCATGGGAGAGATAATGGGAGATTTACAATCCCGACGTGCTCAGATAGCAGGTATGGGGACGGAGGGTTCGTATCAAAAAATCACAGCTATCATTCCTTTGGCCGAGCTGGAAGGTTATTCTTCCACACTTCGGTCATTGTCTCAAGGTAAGGCAAAATTCAAAAGTAATCCGGTGGGTTATGCCATCGTGCCTTATGAGGTGCAACAGGCTTTGATGAAGGAGCAGGAATCTGTGGCATAAAAAAACCGCCTGGACATCGACCAGACGGTTTTAGGTATCTTGTAGGATGGATGGATATCAAAGTCCAGCCACGTGTTTCATCAATTTGCTTTTCAGATTGGCAGCCTTATTTTTATGAATGCGGTTGTTTTTGGCCAACCGGTCAATCATGCTGACTACCTTTGGCAGAAAAGCATCGGCTTCCTGCTTGTCTGTTATATCACGCAGATTCTTTATAGCAGTACGTGTTGACTTTTTATAGTACTTGTTACGCAGCCTTTTCTTCGCTGAGCTCCTGATCCTTTTCTTTGCTGACTTATGATTAGCCATAGGTAGAATTTGAATATATTAATTTTAAAGAGGCGGCAAATATACAAACTTCTCTGTAATTCACCAAGATGCAACGAAAAAATTTGAGGACAATCTCTTTTTTTTCTCATATTTCTTCCGATCTGTCTAAAGATTCCGACAGGAGATAAAATGGCCCAGGTCATAGTGAGGACGGGAATGAGGACCCATTTGGGTTAAATCCGCAGTTTTTCTTATAATTTCCTACTTTTCGTGTATAATAACTAAGTAATTTGACGTTTAAATGGCCTGAAATGTGCATAGATACGGCCTTTCTGGAAATTAATCAGGCCAAATGTTTGGATAAGAACTCAGGAACACCGTACATTTGCCATCAGAATATTTATTCCTTATTTAAAAATATTTAATATGAACAAAGGAGAATTAGTTGACAGCATTGCCAAAAAGTCTGGCTTAACCAAAACAGATGCAGCCAAAGCATTGGATGCCGCATTGGATGCCATCACAAGTACACTTCAGAATGGAGATAAAGTAACGCTTCCTGGTTTTGGAACGTTTTCTACTTCAAAAAGATCTGCCAGAACTGGTCGAAATCCACAGACTGGTAAAGAGATTAAGATTAAAGCCAAAACGGTTGCTAAGTTTAAAGCAGGTAAGAATTTGGCTGATTCAGTGAACTAGATTTCACTGTTTTGCGAGAATGATGAAAAAGGCTACCCCGTCAGGGTAGCCTTTTTTTGTGCTGTCAGAGAATCAATTCGTAGCAGGTATGGATGGAGGTCACCCCAGAGGGATGCCAATGGGTTTTCCCCGATCACTTTATTGCCTGATATCAAAAAAGAGATTCAGGTTGTTCTTCCGAAGGATGATTACATCAAAAGACCAGAAGGATATGTCGGACTGCCGTGAACTTGTTTTGGATCACTACGATATAGTTGATATATTTGCGGTCTTAAGGCGCGTGTCGGTACCTTTGTGATTGGAGCAAGGAGAGCTGCGCGGGATGACCATTAAAATACTCATTCATGAAATTTGAAACCAAAGTGATCCATGCTGGTATCACTCCTGATCCCAGTACCGGTGCTATTATGACACCGATATATCAAACATCAACATTTGTTCAGCAAAGCCCCGGACAGCACCAGGGTTATGAATATGCCCGAACCCATAATCCCACAAGAACAGTTTTGCAAAATAATCTCGCTGCGTTGGAAAATGGAAAGCATGGATTGGCCTATGCCAGCGGATTAGCAGCTATGGATGCGATCATGAAGCTTTTCAAACCCGGGGATGAAATCATTGCAACCAATGATTTGTATGGAGGGTCCTACAGACTTCTGCGACAGGTATATGAGAGTTACGGTATCCATACCACGTTTACCGATATGACCGACATTGACAATGTCCGTTCCCTGATCAACGGGCAGACTAAATTGATATGGGTGGAAACGCCTACCAATCCCTTGCTGAATATCATTGACCTGGAAGCCATCTGTGCACTGGGTAAGGAAAAAAATTTGCTGGTCTGCGTGGACAACACCTTTGCTTCACCCTACCTTCAGAATCCATTGGATTTTGGAGCGGATCTGGTGACACATTCAGCCACCAAGTATATAGGAGGTCACTCTGATCTGGTCATGGGCGTGGTCATTGTCAACGACGATGGGCTGGCCGAGCGACTGGCTTTTATCCAAAACGCAGTAGGAGCTGTACCAGGTCCCCAGGATTGCTTTTTGGCGTTGCGGGGAATTAAAACGCTTCCCCTGCGGATGGACCGGGCATGCGAAAATGCAGTTAAAATTGCTGAATTTTTAACAGGACATGATCTGGTGGGAGATGTTTTTTATCCCGGCTTACCTGATCACCCGGGCCATGAAATAGCGACCAGACAAATGAAAGCTTATGGTGCCATGGTGTCCTTTAATCTCAAGAATGATGACATGGAAAAAGCCACCCGGATTATGAGTTCAACCCGATATTTTATGTTGGCAGAATCCCTGGGAGGTGTTGAATCCCTTATTGGACATCCACCTTCAATGACACACGGATCCATCCCTCGCGAAGAACGTCTTGCGGCCCGATTGAAAGATTCTACTATCCGATTGAGTGTAGGGGTGGAGCACATCGATGATTTGATAGAAGATCTTGATCAGGCACTGAACCGGAGCTAAATCGTGGAAGGCCACTTGAAGGATCTATCCGTCAGCCAGACCGGGATAGCTGGGGATTTAATGCGAAAATCGGGATTTATGGTTGTTAAGAGGGAGTTAAGATTTGGGTAGGTGTCAAAAATGAGGTATTAAATTAAAAAATTTGACTCTTAAATTACCTTTAAAGTAGCCAAAACCCTGAAACATTCGTTTCCATATAAAGTCATTTACTTGAATCACAAACCATAAAATATGAAAAAGTTACTTGCAGGAATCTCGATTGTCGCCATGCTGATAATGGGAACATGGGGAAATGTCCATGCCCAGAGTACCGCCATCGTCAATATTGCTGACGTTCTGGAAAACATGGAAGATTATAAAAATGCCCAGGCCCAGCTGGATAAATTAGCTGAACAGTGGCAGCAGGAAATTAACGCAGAGTTTGAGGAAATCAGAGCCATGTACAATAAGTACAATGCCGAACAGGTACTTCTCACCGATGCTGAAAGGAAAAACCGTGAGGATGCCATCGTTCAAAGAGAGAAGGAAGTCAGGGAGAAACAAAAACTTCGTTTTGGACCCGAAGGTGATTTGTTTCAAAAAAGGCAGCAACTCGTGGAACCGATACAGGATAAGGTTTACAATGCTATCCAGGAATACGCCGAATTGCACAATATCGATATCATCCTGGACAAAAGTAGCTCGGTTGGATTGATCTATTCCAATGACAGCTATGATAAAACTGAAGATATCAAACGGAAATTAAACATTAATTAAAAATATTGTAGCTTTGAGCTCAATTTTAAAAAAAGTGAACCAATGAAGATGAAGAAAATGCTTAAATACTTTCTGGTTTCCACCCTGGTACTTTTCTCGGTGGGAATTATTCAAGCGCAGCAAAAATTTGCTTATGTGAATTCTCAGGAATTGTTGCAGGATTTGCCTGAAGTCAAAGCTGCTGATGCTGAAATCAAGACCCTCCAGCAACAAATGCAGAAAAAAGGCCAGGAGATGTTTGAAAGTTACCAGAACAAAGCTATGGAACTCCAGCGCAAAAGAGATGCTGGTGAATTATCTCCACGACAGCTGGAAGCTGAGGCAGAAAAACTGGGAGAGGAAGAGAACAAAATCAGACAATTCGATACAGAAATGCAAACCAGCATCCTGCAAAAACAACAGGAACTTCTGGGCCCCATTCAGGAAAAAGTAAATAATGCAATCGAAGAAGTAGCGAAATCCGAAGGATATACCATGGTATTTGATGCCAGCGCAGGAAGTATTCTATATGCTGACGATGCTACCAATATTACCAGCCTGGTCAAATCCAAACTTTCATCCAATTAAAGGGTCCGATCCCTTCAATTTTTTTCTTCTATCTGGATCATTCCGATCTTAATACCATTTAAAAATATATAAAAAGCCGATGTGATCATGGATTACATCGGCTTTTTCATTTGCTTTTACTGGAAAGTGAACGGACCATGTTTCTGCCAGCATGAGGGTTGAAAATCAACTTCCTAGACTGGTTGTTACCCTTCGCCTGAATTCTTACCCCGGAGGGCAATTTCTGGAATTCAGGCATGAAGTTTCTGTCCCAGAAGGCTTTGCCTGTGATAGATTATTCTACACTATCTTTCACCAGGAGTTGGAACCCATTACCATGGATATTGACAATTTCTATATTATCGTCAATTTTCAGATACTTTCTCAATTTGGTGACAAACACGTCCATGCTTCGGGCTGTGAAGTAATTGTCCTCACCCCAAATCTTAGTCAATGCTTCTGAACGGGTTAGCACATTGTTGAGGTTGATACAGAACAATCGCAGCAGCTGAGCTTCCTTGGGAGAAAGCTTGCTTACTTTTTCCTGTGTCCCGTCCCGGTATGTCAGCGTACGTAATGGAAAATCGAAGGTGAAATTTCCAAATTCAAATTCTGTTCGTTGATCGTCATCTTCAAGGCCACCATTTTGACTTCTTTTAAGGACAGCCTGTACGCGAAGGAGTAATTCCTCGGAATTGAAAGGCTTGGTGATATAGTCATCCGCCCCGATCTTGAGCCCTTGTACGATGTCTTCGTTCAACGCTTTTGCAGTCAGAAATATAATAGGGGTTCTTTTGTCCTCCTCCCGTATTTCTCGAGCAAGGGTGAAGCCATCTTTTTTGGGCATCATGACATCAAAAATACACAAGTCAAATTCTCCGTTTTCAAACGCTTCTTTCCCTTGTTCACCATCGGTACGCAGGGTAATATCAAAGTCGTTCATTTCCAGATAAGACTTCAGGACATCGCCAAAATTCTGGTCGTCCTCCACTAATAAAATACTCGGCTTTGAATCATTCATAGGATAATAAGATTAAATTCAAAATATTAACGATTTAACAGTTCTTAAATTTTGCGGGGAGGAGATTTTTTCAAATTATTTCTCTCCCGGGTATGGAAAGAACAACTGGAACGTGCTACCCTTACCGACTTTGCTGCTTACATGAATTTGCCCATGGTGTGCATCCACCATAGCTTTCACATAACTCAGGCCGAGACCAAAGCCCTTAATGTTGTGGACATTTCCGGTATGGATTCGGTAAAATTTTTCAAAAATATTTTTAATTTGTTCCCGATTCATACCCTGTCCGTGGTCTTCGATCTCTATTATAATACCACCATTCCCATCTTTTGTTCGAATTTCAATCTTCGGTTCGTCCGGAGAATACTTGTTGGCATTGTCCAGAAGGTTGTGAAATATATTACTCAGATGATTTTCATCACCACGAATGATATGGGTTGTGGCATCCAAATTTATCGTAACTTCTCCACCTCGACGTTTGACCTGGAGTTCAATATGTTCCTTGGCCTGGGTAAGCAATCGATGCACATCGACATACTCAACGGATAATTTCAATCGCTTATTATTGAACTGGGCCATTTGCAGGACCTTTTCCACCTGTACGAGCATTCGCTTGTTCTCTTCCTTGATGATGTGTGCGAATCTTTCCACTTTGTCGGGGTCTGTTTTGATGTTGGGACTCTGAATAGAATCCACGGCGAGCGAAATTGTTGCGATGGGGGTTTTGAATTCATGTGTCATATTGTTGATAAAGTCCGTCTTCATTTCAGCAATTTTCTTCTGCCGAAGGATCGTGAGTACCGTATACAAAAATGAAAAAAAGGTGATGGCGATGAAGAGTACGGATAGTATAATGTTGGTCATGATCCTTCCAAGAATTATTCTGGTCCGTGTAGGAAAATCTATGATCAGCTTGCCCAGGGCTGTGTTGTTGTGCATGAACAAATTGGTGGCATAAGGGGAGTTCTTGAGTTTGAGGTTGTATTTTGTGATAGTTGCCTCCACTTCCTGCTCCGGAAACACCACAAAACTTCCGTCCATGATGACGAAATTGCCGTCTTCGTTGGACAAGATGCCGTAATGGTAGTCTGTTTTTATGCCCCGACTCCGAAGATTGTGGTGGATACTGTTGTCCAGTTGTTCGAGATTGATAAGGTCTGTGATCCGCTGCCCTTTCCAGTCTCTTACTCCAAATTTGGAAATTATGGCAGATTCAACGAGTTCACGAAGTTTGATAAGATCCACCTGACTGTTCTGGATTTCGTTCAATTCTGAGGAAGTGAACAGATCCGACCATCTGGTTGTCGAAGTGTCGGTTTTACGAAGTGGACCCAGAATATCCTCCCCCGACTGGGTCTGAAGATCCAGATTGAAGACCTCTCCTTCTATTTCCTGACGGACGCTGTTGAGTGCGGAAAAGATTTCTGTATCAAACTGGTCCTCGACCACACGGATGTTCTCCTGGATCCAGTTGATTTGCATCCAGACAATACCTGCGATGGCAATGACCATCAGTCCTACCACCCACCATATCCACTTGATATTTGACATGGTTCATTTCTTTAATCCAACTGATACCGAATCGTTGTCCCGGTTTTGAACCGGGTGATGGGGTAGGAGTTGGAAGTCCAGGGGACGGTTCTGTCGTATTCTCCGTACAACCGTATGGTAATTTTTTCGTTGAGTTCATAATCCACCGTTGGTCTGAGACTGATGTTTCTGGCACCTGCCGATACCTGGGGTTGGATTTCGGAATCAAACAAATGAATTACTGAAATGTTGTTGCCCAGGCTAAAGCTGACCTGTAGGACAATATCATTCCCGGCTTCATCCTGCCTGCTGCTTCGGTTGGCGCCTGGTTCCTGCACGGACCCTGGTTCCGGGCGTGTCGGTCGTTGTCTTGCCTTTCCTCCGCCAAATGGCAGGTTAACATCGCGTAGAGTTGCCCCCATGCCGATCCGTATTTCGGAAGAATTATTTTCATTGAGCTGGAAATTGGTCATACTCAATGACAAATTCCGACTCTTGATATAGTCGATGGAAAAGTTGATATCATTCTTGGTCCTGATTTCCAGTCCCACCAGCGGATTGAATTGTTCGGCAATGACTACATCGGGGATTTCAAACCTGCTGTAGTAGTTGCCGGTCAGGTCGTTTATGTTTTGCGCGGGATCAGTTTCATAGTCCCTATCCGTGCGGAATGAGTTGATATTGAGGTTGGATTGGTACCCATGTCTCAGAGAGAAATTTGAAAAGACTTCACTGAAAAACGGCAGCTTATTCAATCCATTGTACGCCAGTTGCCAATTGGGTTTTGGTGTAACCTCCATAAATTTCAGGGTTGTACTCATGGGATCCTTATCGGTGTATGCAGCCAGAAATGCGGGTACCAAAACTTCGGTTTGATACCTACCATAACCAAAGTCGTAGTTGGGACCGTCTTCACTATGTGGTCGACCATCTCCCAAACGACTCGATATAATCGCTCTGTTGTTTTCAAATTGAGAGAACAATTCCTGGACGTAGGAAGTGTCACTTCGCATGAAAGTATTCAGTGAGAAAAATGAAACCGAATAACTACCTATATCTCGTGGAGCAAGATGTTGGAAATCTCCACCCAGATCCTGTACCTTGAAAAATTCAAAATTGTTTTGCACCAGATTTTTGTTCGCAGTCAGCGTGATCTTAAAATCCCTGAAAGGTTCTACATCAACCGTGGCATCAATGCGCTGAGTTTTGTTTCTTACTACCTCCTGATTGAGCAATCTGTTTTGTGTGATATAACTTTCCGGACCTGAGACCAAACCTTCCAACCAGCTGTCGGTGGGCTGAATCCCCAGGACATAACCAAATCCCGGAGCACTCCATGCTTCGTTCATCCCCAGAAACTTGGGACTGGGGGTAAATCCAGGTACCACACTGCTGAGATTTTCAGAATAATTGACTTTGATAGTTCTGATCGACATAATCGGTCTTAGCAAAGCAACTTCTGCGATTCCCGGGCCGCTGGATTGGTTGCGGCTATCCCGACTATCGGATTGCCCCGCATCGGGTCTCTGTCTGCTTCGACTGGCAGGACTCGCTGCAGGTTGCCCCATCTGGTAATCATTGACCGCCTTAAGATATCCAATCTTATTGTACAAGGTGACCAGATTGATGTTCGTATTGAGCGTTCGAGCCTGGGAATTCTGTATCACGTTACCATAATCCTGTGCATTGAGTGCAGCTGCACTCCAGGTATACGTCGTTGCCAGCTGGGCACCCATATCGATAAAGTCAAGGTAGGGAAAGAACTTAAATGGCAGCGCATAGGTCAGGTTGAAGCTATGCCTGTAATTTTTGGGACGTCCCAGACTGGTAAGATTATCCCACAATACATCCCGTATTTCATTGGGATCATTCGGGTTTCGGTTCTCATCCAGCTCCGGCAATTCATCGATGATGGAATTGCTGATTGCGTCAAAATTGAGCCGAAGTGATCTCGTCAGATTCCAGGCCAGGTTGTAATTGCGATCCCATGTGAATCGCTTGGTGTACCAGTCACTGAACTCACTCTCCATAAACCGATAGACGGTTGTACTTGAAAAACGGTTCAGTTCATTCCGGAATGCCAGATTGGACGGAATGGGATTGAAGTTGAATTCGGAGAGGAATTTTAAATAAGTGTCGTTGGAAATGGCATTCTTAAACGGTGTAATATACAATGGCTGAGCTGAATAGTTGTAATCCAGGGCTGCCCTTTGTTGCTCGATGCGATCCTCTTCGATGATGGGATCCGACAAGATGCTGGTGGTTTTTGAATAGGAAACACTGAAGTTGTGAATATCCCACGGCATCGGTTTGCTGTCTCCCTGGTTGCTGGGCATTACCCTTACATTATTCACGGAGACGGTTTTGCGTACCTCCCGTATGATGGCCTGATCCCGCACCGAATCTCTCTCAGCAGGGGTTACAGTCTCCAGCTTTTGGTCCAGAGTAAGGTCGTTGTCGTAAGGGTCGTATTTGGGTGTGGCAGAAGAATTGGAGTATTGTGCGAAAAAAGGAATGCTCAAATTCCAATTGTCGGGGAGAAGTTTGTTCAGTTGCAAATTGGCTGAGACATTGTAGTCAAAAATCCTTTCTTTTTGCCTCTGCACCAGTTTTTGATCCAGTGATCCCCAACCCACCGTGCTAAAGTTGGACGCAAAATTGAGTCGGCCAAAATCTGCCAGTTGTACATCAAGTCGTGCCAATGCAGCCATACCTCCATCTTCATTCAAACCCTGGAGCCTCAGCTCATTCACCCAGATTTCACCACATTTGTTGAGATGATCATCCGCGTTGTTGCGCACACCGATCATGATGGCTTTGGGATCTCCCAGCGTAGGATTACCTACTACTTTGACGAGGTTTCCGGGCTTGTCAGGATCTTCTACCACGTAGGGTGTGGTCTCAGATACGCCCTGTGCATTACGGTCGATTTTGGTATTGACCAACAAATCCAGGGGGAAATCAAAACGGTTTTCCACGCGCCACACTTCGTTCACATATTCCAGACTTCCTGTAGAAACCGATCCTACATTCTCAAGTCGGGATATGGTCAGCGGAATTTCGTATTCATAATAGTTGGATGAAAAGTCGGACCCCAGTCGTATGAATATGGACAGATCTCCATCATTCAACCTTTCGTTCCCTTTTTCCTCGGCATGGACAAACATCTTCAGTCGTTCAAAATCACGAAGAT
This sequence comes from uncultured Saprospiraceae bacterium, assembly GCA_964426625.1. GTDB lineage: Bacteria > Bacteroidota > Bacteroidia > Chitinophagales > Saprospiraceae > Membranihabitans. Next base: position 76,336 of record CAYRRD010000001.1, read on the forward strand.
CAAACCGACCTATAATTTTGTAAATAGCTGCCGCCTCACCATAGGGAAGGTTGCAGATGTCAAGGGCAATCGATTGTTCATTCTGAGCGATATTGTTGACCGTGGCATAACTTACCTCCCGCTGAATTCCCGGTGGAACTTTATACTGGAAAGGAAATTTACCGCTATTTTCCTCGATATTGACCACGTTGACATCGAATTTGAGATCGTCCGGAAGCGGGTTGGGTTCCCCGATGCCCGGTTGGCTCAAACTTTTGGTGTATTTTCTCCAGGTATTATTGACAAGTTCGAATTTGGCAAATCTGAAAATCGCCCGTGATTCAAATCCGGTCATATACATACGCATATACCGAATCGACCGGAAGTCTTTGATGTTACCTACTTTGCGTTCATAATCCTGGATGGGTATTTTCAAGCGATACCATACACCAGAGTTGGAAGTGATGGTATCCGTGATGAAATCTATCTGTCGGATTCCACCGGTACTGGGATCGAAATCGATCGGTATTTCGTATTCAAAATAAGCCTCGGATTCATTGAGGGTGTTATCGTTGTTGAGATCCTCATTGTCGGGCATATTGGTATTGGATTCCAGGGTACGTCCCTCGGAAGTCTTGGAATTGCCCTCATAGTTATTGGACTTAAAGAACCGACCCAATACGTCATTATAATCTTCCGGGAAGGATCGGAAAGAAACGAAATTGTCGTTGGAAGGGTCGTTTTCAATTTCTGCCCGGGCCTGGGAGTTCAGGGACTGGATAGCGGCCAGATACTCTGTGAAAAAAGCTCTTTCACCCTCATCAGACAATCCGTCATACCCCACATCCTGCCGTTCTCTATTGTTTGGATCTGGATCAAAAGATCGGGTAATGTTTCTTATCCGGGGTACAACACCCAGGTTGGTGGAATCCAGGGGAGCACTGGAACCGGGAACGGGGAGTCCGTTTTCAAAGAACATCCTTCCATCCTTGACGATATCTTCGGAGACATTCCCCAGGTTGATGTACATTTTACCACCGCTTTGAAGGATGGTCCCATCGGGTTGTTCCATAAATGGATTGAGCACCCACATCTCTATGTATTCCACGTTGGCTGCTTCAAAATCATTGCGTTGGAGGGATCTCATAATACCCCCCCACCTCGATTCAGGTCGGATCAGATTGCCATCCGGGTCGAGCCCCGCACTGTACTCCGTTCCATTGGGGACATCGTAGTTGTATGGTCCCCGTTTGGTGGGATCATACATCACATCAAAGGTGAGAAAAGTCGATGCAAACTGCAGATCGATTTCCCGATTCGGAAAGATCTCGTTGATAGGTACTGCCCGGGTATACGGATTGCTATTGTCAGCATATATTGACTCTATACGATACCAGGACATTCTGGCCCTGTTGACCCCGGTAAGCATGGAGTTGGTCAATGCAGATTCGGGGAATTTGGGATTATTGTTATTTAAATCATTCTGGGGAATGGATGCGATCACCCAATCTGTGGTAGGAAGCCTAAGGTCGATGCCTGTCGAACTTCCTTCAAAATCATCCAGATAAGCCGTACCTCCTGAGGTGTCCACATTGATGGCTTTGGAGTGTCCCGGTTTGAGCCAGGCGCCTTCCAGTGCCAGATCCACGCTGCTTTCTGCCGTGGTATTAATGAGCGGTAGATTGTCGAGAAATCTTGTGAGCCATGGTGCGGGTTTGCTTAGGTTCATATCCAAACCTACCATCCTATTGTTGATGGGATCCTCTCCAAAATTGACCTTTTGGGTAAAAGGGCGTTCCCACAAATGCATATACGTCGCCCCCACATTGAGTTCGTCGCTGAAGGCGTAATCGGCCCGGAGCCCCACCATATTTTTTCGATTGAGGTTGAACAATCCCTGATCCTCATATGATACCCGGATGTTCACCCCGGGACCCATATAGGCACTGTTGGTAATTCGGACTTTTCCCAGTCCATAATTCACCTCATAGTCCACCCCTTCGATCAATTGCTGACTACCCGCATACACTTTTACAGATCCCCGCGGAACGTTAAATGCCCGCAGATCATACTCATTGGAGGCGCTGGCTTTGTATCGCCCTTTGAGGATAAATCGGTTTTTCTCCGTGTATTCTCGTGCCACCACCAGCGTGCTATCGTACAACTCCTGGTACACAAACTGTTCTGCCAGCTCGGGATTGTCCAGTCGTTCTGCCAGATCGGATCCAAAAGGCTCGAGGGTGGGAAACATCATTCGACCGGTATTGAGATCAAAAGTTACCCCATTGACGAAGTCAAATTGTCCATCCCCGCCGGGTTGGGGATCCCCTGTTGTGGTAAGGTTATCCAGTCCAAAAAGGTTGAGCAAGGGCAGATTGCGAAATTCTTCAGTGGGTAAATATCTTTTCAAGGACTTTCCCGGATCTTCATAAAAAATATCCAGTCTGAAATCTTCCTGACTGATCTGGTAAGCGCCAATGGAATAGAAGTTCTTCATCATGAGATCCCACGTAGGCAGTTCAACATTCTGGGTGGTTCCCTTAAGCAACTTGGTGTATAAAACTGTAGTGGTGTCCGGATTCATCGGCAGGTCGGTGGAAAATTCACCCACCTGATATTTTTCTCCGTTGTATTCGTATTCGAAGGCCACGGCCAGCACCTGATCGGGTCGTAAGGCAGTAGTCAGGGAGATAAATCCAAGATCCGGATGAACCTGATATTCGGAAGATCGCAACAATCGGGCACCTACCTTTTCAAAATCCCGGGATTGTTCCAATCTGAATTGGCTCATCAGAATGGAAGTGGCCATATCCAGATGACGAGCAGATCCGGTTGCCAGGATGGCATCATAGATGGGGTTGGAGGAATTATCCGGAAGTCCGTCACTTCCGGTGATGTCGGGATTTACAATCGCTGGAGGATTCTGTAAATTGGGGTTTTCATTGAAAATTTTATCTGTTTCACCCAAGTCAGCGATGGCGAGGATATCCCGGGAGTTTTCCACCTGGTTGCGATCATTAGTGACCCATACTTCAGTTTTGGTAATTTTGTATAATGACCGAATTTGAGGCAGGGTTTCGAGAGCTTCTTCAAAATGATCGCGGAAATAATGGGCCAGGAAATAATGGCGGTTCTCATCATAACTGTCTGCATTGACTTGAAATTCCTGCACCTCTCCTCCACCTTCGATGTTGAGGTTTTTCTGCTCGCTATTTTGCTGCGATAATATGGTCGTCAATCTCAACCGACCAAATTGCGTTCCCAATTTGACCCCGAATAAGTTTTCGGAACCCTGTATCAATTGACTGTTCAGGGGCAAACTGACGTACCCCGCGTCGATGGTTTTTATGATTTCGTCTTCCGAAAAATTGTCGGTATCGTAGTTGATTTTTAAATTCTGGTCAAAATTGAAGGTGGACTTGTTGTCCCAGTTAAATTTGAGGTTGAGCTTTTCTCCGATATTTCCTTCGACGTCGAGTCGGATAGGCATGTCAAAATCCAATCCACCATATCGCTGTTGTCGTTCCAGCAGTATAGGATTTTCTACATTCTGATATTCATATCCCAGGGTAATATCGACGCTACCACGGGGCTGTATGTTGATTTCTGAACCACCAAAAAGCCGATCGGCTAGGTTTTTGGTAACGTCAATGCGTTCCATGGGATCCAGGTCCAAACCATCTCCTGGAGTAATTCCTGAAATTCTTTCAAAATATTCCCGTTCTTGTTGCTGCTTGCGATATTCCAGGAATTCACTGAACGTCATCGTCCGTGCATATGGAGCATAATCATCCCCCAGTCTATTGATGAAATTATAGCTATTGGATTGAGGGTCGTAATCAATCTCATCCTGCAATAGCGGTGGATCCTTCAGATCAAAGGGGTTTTTCTGATCCGGGCTGGTCAAATACTTTCCGATATTAGCCTTTTCGGGAATCGTATCCTGACTCGTAGTCAATGTTTCTATTGGGTTGACTTCCAAGGGGATATCGTATGGTCCATTGGCCTCCATCTTCCGGGAACATACCAGTATAATCATGATGTTCAAGACCAATACGACGGTATTCCGGAACCTTAGGTCAAAGTCAAAATTCATATATCTTCACAAAAATTATGGTAATTCAAATTTCTAAACGCACATAAACCCAAATCATTATTACGACATATATTTTAATGCCTGTTTTATCATTGCCTCGACAGTGCCTGGGTTTTCCTCTCTTTGAATTCTTTTGATGGCATGCTGCACCTTTGCCGGAGGAAAGCCCAGGGCCAGCAATGCCTTACGTACTTCCTGGAAGTCGTTGATTTCGGCGGCCCTTGCAGGGGGGACCGATGCCGGGTCTGACAATTCCGTATGGATTCTATCAATTTTATCTCTCAGATCGATCAGGATCCTTTCCGCTGTTTTGGCCCCGATACCTTTGACGCTTTTGAAGGCGTGGCTGTCTTCTGACTCTACTGCTTCTACTACCTGTGCCGGTGTCATGGACGATAAAATCAACCGGGCGGTGTTGGGACCTATCCCCGTAATGCCCAGGAACAATTCAAAAGTGGTCCGTTCTTCCTGGGTAATAAATCCGTACAGGATCCGGATGTTCTCGCGGATGTAATAGAGGGTGTATAGTTTGACCTCTTCCTTATCCTTCAATCCGGTATATGTGTGAACCGATATGTGTACTATATACCCGATCCCATTGTTGTCCAGGACCACATGGCCAGGACTCCGTTCCACTATTTTGCCTACGATGTATTCGTACATTTTCGATTCTTTTTGTGGGTGAAATGATTGTTATATTAGTTAATGTCGTAATATGTTATCAAAATCCGTACCGTTTTTTAAAAAGGACCTATCTTTGACCATTTTGGAAGACAAACGTACGCATGAAAATTCTAATTTTGGGTAGTGGTGGCCGCGAACATACGATAGCCTGGAAATTTGGACAAAGTTCGCTATGCGAAAAACTTTATATTGCTCCAGGAAACGCTGGTACAGCAGGCATCGCAGAAAATCTAAATCTGGATATCCTGGATTTTGATTCCTTGAAGCACGAGGTTCTGTATCGAGCAATTGATTTTGTGGTCGTGGGTCCTGAAGCCCCTCTGGTCGAAGGGGTGGTGGATTATTTCCAAAGAGATGGGGAATTGCGCCATATTCCCATCCTGGGTCCGGATCGAGTAGCAGCCCAGCTGGAAGGTAGTAAATCCTATGCCAAATCTTTCATGCACCGCCATGGGATTCCCACTGCAGGTTATTTCGAAGTGACCTCAGACAACCTCCCCGAAGGTATGGATTACCTTTCGGGGCTGGAAGGTCCTTATGTGTTGAAAGCTGATGGTCTGGCAGCCGGCAAAGGTGTTCTCATCATTGAGGATCTGGAAGAAGCTAAGCTTGAGTTGCGCGCAATGATCGAAGGAAAGTTTGGCCATGCTAGCAGGAAAGTGGTCATCGAAGAATTTCTGGATGGCATCGAGTTTTCGGTTTTTGTATTGACCGATGGTCAGCAGTATGTATTGTTGCCGGAGGCCAAAGACTATAAAAGGGTCGGTGTAGGGGATACCGGACTCAATACCGGGGGTATGGGCAGCGTTTCCCCGGTGTCGTTTTTTGAGGGGGCTTTTCGAGACAAAGTGATCCAACGGATCGTGGAACCGACAATTGATGGGATCAGGCAAGATGGATTGCATTATACCGGATTTGTTTTCTTCGGTTTGATCAAAGTAGGCGAGGAGCCTTTTGTCATCGAGTACAATTGCCGGATGGGCGATCCCGAGACGCAGTCGGTCTTGCCTAGAATTGAGGACGACTTACTTGAAATGAGCTATAAGGCTGCCACACAGAATCTGGATTCCCGAACACTGAATCTGACCCCTGAAACGGCCTGTTCTGTGGTGGTGGTGGCAGAAGGCTATCCCGGAACATATCGCAAAGGAGATGCCATTGAGGGACTGGATCAGGAAGATGTCCTGATTTTCCATGCCGGAACCAGTGTGGTTGATTCCAGGGTGGTGACCAATGGGGGGCGGGTTCTTGCTATTACAGCATTGGATATAGAACCGGAAAAAGCGACACAAAAGGCTTTAGCCGGAGCAAAGAAAGTGCAATGTGAGGCGGGAATATACTTCCGGACGGATATCGGGCAGGATTTGTTGAAGTTGAAAAGCGCGCAATGAGCACAAATTTTACGGACCCTGTTGGGAAAGCGAATCACACGAAGGGACGCTATTCCCCAGCTACGCTCGTGATCGATCTGGACCATCTCCGACATAATTTCCAATTCTTTAGGAACCTGATTCATGAGCGCACCCGGGTTATGGCCATGGTTAAAGCAGATGCCTACGGATGTGGGCTGGTCGAGATCGGCCGGGCTCTGCAGGACCTTGGGGTGGATTATCTTGGGGTAGCTTATGTGAGCGAAGGTCGGGAACTCAGGGCGCATGGGATTGAAATTCCGGTTATGGTGATGAACCCATTGCCTCAGGAATTTACAGAAATGGTCCGAGATCATCTGGAGCCCGAACTTTCTTCCCTGTCTTTATTGAAAGAGTGGATTACGTATATAAATAGTATAAATCTGGAGGGTTATCCCGTCCATCTGGAAGTAGATACTGGTATGAAGCGGCTTGGTTTTGTGGAGGAGGAGATGAAAGAGGTGGCGGGATTATTGAATTCTGCTGGAAGGATGAAAGTGGCATCGGTATTCTCGCATCTCGCTTCGAGTTCTGCGCCGGAAGATGATGCGTTTACCCGGGAGCAGTTTAAACGATTCGGCTGGTGGTGTAATATGTTCCAGGGAGTCCTCGGCTATTCCCCTCTGAGGCATATGCTCAATTCGGGGGGGATATACCGTTTCCCGGACCACCAGTATGATATGGTAAGACTGGGAGTCGGGCTGTATGGCGCAGGGATGGAATCACTTCCCATTCAGATGCAACTAAAACCCGTACAATCTCTTATGGCTTCCATATCACAGATCAAGCGTGTGGCCCGGTCGGAAACGGTGGGATATGGCAGATCCGGAAGTTTATCAGCACCGGGCCGGATCGCAGTAATCAATCTGGGTTATGCGGACGGATTGCCTCGACTGGCGGGGCACGGCCGTTTTGCGGTCCGCATCGGTCAGGATTTGTGCCCGGTGGTTGGAGCGGTGTGTATGGACATGATCATGGTGGATGTCAGTGGCTGTCCGGATGTACGGTTGGGTGACCCGGTGGAGATATACGGTACACGGCATCCGATACTTCATCTTGCCCGTGCGGGAGAAACCATTTCCTATGAGATCCTGACGGCCAACCATCAGCGACTTCGGAAGGTATATAAAACTTAGTAAAAGGCTGCGTTGAGAACTACAGTTTTGATAACTGCCTTCCAAACCCGGAGAGATACTTTAATCAAACGTAGAGTGTGTTGTAAATACGCACTTTCGGTAGGTTCATGACATGGGAAAAATCGGGCATCAATGTGAATTCTGTGTCAGGTACGGGGCCTGAAAACGATGTAAGCTTATACCGGAATACAGTATGTTGCCACAAAGCATATGGTAACCAGTAGGTGGAAAAGCGCATCGGCAGGGATTTTAGAGTAATATTCTTTCCCCCATCCTGAATGTGTAATCAAGTTTGAAAATCTGAATCTTAAGGTAGCTGGTCTTAAAGCGTGATATTTTAACGTACCAATTTTTTCGGTTTAGTAAAGGATAATATGAAGTTGTTGGCGATGGATGACGACGAAAAAGAAGTAGCCCGTATTGATAAATATTTTGAATCAGAAATCTCCAATCTTCTTCCTCACCTCCTCCACAAATTCCGGTGTAACATTCAATATTTCACAGATAAAAGGGTTTGATACTCCATTCATATGCGAGATGTTGGAAGTTACTCCAGAATTCGTAGAGAAGATCCGACGAGAGATGGAGGATTGAAGATTGCGGGAGGAGGAGCGGAGATTTTTGAGAAATGTAACTAATGTCTTTTACAATTTAAAATTTACCGATCGAGTATCTTACAGGATAAATTCATGAGTCATTCGAGGACGTTTTGCGTTAGATAACACCACTTCAAATGCTCCTGCAGTGCTGTCGTTAGGGCCGTAGGAGGTGGATGTTTTTAAAAATAAAATATATTTTGATGCTGGAGAATGCTTCACAACCGAAGCAAGGGACCTATCTCATCCTCATTTTTTTTCTGCTTTTGTGTCATTGCGGACTTTTTTCCGTCGAGTCATTGCGGACTTGATCTGGAATCGGAGCTGGCGCTCCATGGGGTAACACTGCCCCAGCTGTGTTCGAGACTCAACAATGGGGCTCCGTCCCCATTGGCAGAGGAAAAATGTAATAGACCTACCCTGTCCTCATTTTTTTCTGCTTTTGTGTCATTGCGGACTTTTTCCCTCGAGTCATTGCGGACTTGATCCGCAATCGGAGCTGTGGCCTACCTTACCCTCTAATGGGCGGCAGGTAAACTGCTACTACCCAGGAATACCCATGTGATGCAATAAAAATTTCGTGAACCCTGCAAGGTTAAGTAGTGTCCTGTACACCCGGCTGTCTGTATAGTGTGCTATTATACAAAGAGAATATCTATTAGATAATCCCACTACATTGAAACCGGATTCAATAACCCGGCCCGCATATACCAATCATTGTTGTATTTTCGTTCCATAGTTTTTTAACTTAAACTGTTAAAGTCCATGACGTATTGGTGTTTACCCCTGGCAACTCTTTTCTTGCTCCTTTCGCTGTGCAGCATTGAATCTTCTGGCCAGAACCCCTCTGATGATCCGGTACTTTTCAAGGTAGGTGACGATGAAGTTCGAATTTCTGAATTCTCCTATGTCTATGAAAAAAGCAACGGGGATACCGCCAGTTATAATGCCCAATCTGTGAATGAATTTCTGGATTTGTATCAGAAATTCAAACTGAAAGTGGCCGATGCACGGGAGCACGGAATGGATCAAAATAGTCAGCTGGAATCTGAACTTGCCATGTACCGTGATCAGTTGGCAGATAAATATATGTCTGATGAAGCAATACTGGACAGGATGACCAGAGAACTATACGATCGGATGAAATGGAACATTGACATCAGCCATATTCTGAGGACGGTGCCCCAGGATGGTGCTGAAATTCTTAGCGAAAGAGCCTTACAAGCTCTGGAGGATGCCAGAAAAGAGCTCGAAAACGGCGAGGAGTTTTCTGTGGTAGCCCGAAAATATTCTCAGGATCGTTCGGTTTTGAACAATAACGGTCACCTTGGATTTCGCCGGGCTAAGTTGCCCAATGGAATGTATGATCTGGAAACTGCGATGTATACCACTCCCGTGGGAGAAATTGCCGGCCCGATCCGATCTCATCTGGGGTATCACCTGATCAAGGTCAACGGAAGAAAACCGGACCCGGGTACTATAGAAGTAGCCCATATACTGATCCGGGAACCACAAAGGGGGGGAGAAGATACCTCCAAACAAGTGATTGACAGGGTCTATGCTGAATTGAAGAAGGGCGCCGACTTTGGAGAATTGGCAACCAAATACAGCCAGGACAACAACAACAATAAGCAGAACGGCTATTTGGGAAAGTTTCAAATGGGGAAGTATGCTCCGGAGTTCGAAGAAGCCGCTTTCTCCATTAAGGAGGATGGTGGATTTTCGGAACCTGTCAAGACCGATTACGGATGGCACATCGTCCAGCGCCTATCGCTGGATACGCTTGGTAGTTATGAAAGCGAACGGCGGTACCTGGAGAATATAGTTCGGAGTGATGATCGCTATAATCTGGCTCAGGATGCTCTGGTGGAACGCATCAAATCAGAAGAAAATTACCGGCGAACCGGGGTGACCAATGAACAGTTGTTGGAAATTTTAACCCAGAAAGTTTTTCAGGTGAATTGGGAAGCTCCCCAGATCAGTGAAAATCCTGATTTGTTTTTCATCAATGAAACAGCCTACGATCTGCAAGGGTTCATAGTTTTTCTGACGCAAAACCTCGATGCACGATATCAGGGGCATCTTGTTCGGGATGCGAACAAAACAATGGGGGATATTTTGGACAACTATGCCTCTCATGAGCTTTTAAAATACGAAAAAGCCCATCTTGAGGAAAAATATCCGGAGTTCCGGGAGATTATGCGGGAATACCGGGAAGGAATCTTATTGTTCGAAATTTCCAAAGAAAAGATCTGGGATCGGGCAGGCCAGGATACAGCAGGACTTCGCTCATACTACCAGCAACATCAAAACATGTATCGCACTCCCCGAAATATTTCTTTTAACCGGTTTCAGGTGAACACCACCAATCCAAATGTGTTGAAAAAGGTAGAGAGGCTGATTCGGAAAAAATCTCCTCAGAAGGTACTGAAAAAACTGAATAAGGCAGCTTCCGTGGTGAGTTACGATACCTCGACTATGCTGGAAAAGGGATTTAGGGATCATTTTTCCTCAGGTGGCGATAGTGAATTGGTGAAAGGAAGTCTGCGAAGCAGGGTGAATTCCGATGCAGGATCGACCACATATGGCCACATTACTTCCATACAGGAAGGTCAACCTATGGATTTTGAGGATGCGAGAGGGGCTGTGATGTCTGATTATCAAAAATATTTGGAGGAGCAGTGGATATCCCAATTGAAAGAAAAATACGATATTGAATTAAATGAATCAGTTCTTAAGTCAATTATCAAATCATAAGTTTGTCTTTTTATGCTTAGTTCTCCTATGGGACTTGATGGCTTGTGGTCAGGGAGCGCAAACCACACAGCCCACAGATGTAGCTATAGCTGAGGTAAATGGTCAGGTATTGAGCCTCAGCGAACTCAAATCGATGTATCCGGATCAGCTCAATAGCCGGGATAGCGTATTGATTGCCAATGCACTGGCCGATCGTTGGATTAGGAAGGAGGTTTTTTTGTCGGAGGCGGAACGGTCGATGGTCGATTTGGAACAACTCAATGCTCTGGTTCGGGATTACCGGGAATCATTGATCATACACAACTATGAAACCCAGCTCCTGCAAAACTTTTCGGATACTGTGGTGACAGATGAGGAGATTCAGACGTTTTTTAATGAAAACCCGGATCAGTTTAAACTGAAGAAGACCATAGTCCGGTATAATCTGGCTGTGTTTCCCCGCAGTGCACTGGAAGCCGAGTATGATAAATTTAAAAAACTGTGGGATGAAATGGAAGAAGTGGAGAACTTGCATATTGATCTGATCAGGTACCTGGATCTGTACGCGGAGGCATTTGTACTGGATACGATTTGGCATGAACTACATGAACTTCAGGTCAATCTTCCTGATCAACTCCCGAAAAATTTGCTCAAAAAAAGCAATCGCCTGGAACTGGAAGATGAGAATCACTTTTACTTTTTGAAAATCATGGACATTGCAGAGGAAACCGATGAAGCGCCTTTGACATATATTCGTAATTTTGCACAGAAAGCGATTTTACAAAAAAGAAAACTGGAGTGGCTGGAAAAGGTTAAAGAAGACCTGTACCAGGAAGCTCTCAGGCAAAATAAGATCACGAAATATGAAAATTAGATTAACGATACTTCTGGCAGCAATGACGACCTGGGTAACCGCTCAAGACAATGGAATCATACTGGAGGAGTTGGCTGCCAAATTGGGCGGTGAAATCTTGCTGGCTTCGGAACTGTTGAGCAACCTCGATTACCAGACTGCGGTTTCAGGGGGCCTGAGCCAGGACGACAGTTGTCAGGTTATTCAGAGTATGTTCCTGAACAAACTCATGGTGGATCAGGCCAAGCTCGATAGTATCGTGGTTCCTGATGCTCAGGTAGAACAGGAATTGGATCGGAAAATTCAGTATATTATTCAGACTATGAATGGCGATATCGAGCGATTCCAGAATTATTATGGAAAAAATGTATCCCAGGTCAAAAAAATGATGCGCAAGGACATGAAGGAACAAGCGCTTGCACGCCAAATGCAGGCGTCCATACTGGGAAATGTAAAGATCACGCCCCGGGAGGTTATCGAATATTTCGAATCCCTCCCTAAGGATTCGTTGCCATATTTCAATTCTGAGGTGGAAATCGGAGAACTGGTCATTTTCCCTGAAGTGAATACCGAAGAAAGGGAAAAAGCGATTGCGCTTGCAGTCCAGATCCAGAACAAAATAGAGGCAGGTGAGAATTTCAATACCCTGGCCCGGACTTATTCAGATGACCCGGGTTCTGCGCGTGTAGGCGGTGATTTGGGATGGCAGATGCGGGGAACCTTCGTCCCTGAGTTTGAAGCAGCGGCATTTAACCTGGACGATGGTGAAATATCCGATATCGTCGAATCTGATTTCGGATTCCATATTATTCGTATGAAGGGACGTCGTGGTAACAGAATCCACGTGGAGCACATCCTGATCAAACCCGAAATTACGGACGCAGATGTGGAAAAGGCTTATCAAAAACTCGACTCTATTCGGACACTGATTGTACGGGATTCAATGCCATGGGAAGTGGCAGTGCGGCAGTTTGGTTCGGATCAGGTGCCTTCCTTTCACAACGGAGGCCGGGTGACTAATCCCCAGTCCGGGAATACCTTTTTCGAAACTCCGGCATTGGAAACCAACGTATATTTTGCCATCGATACCATTGAGGTAGGAGGAGTGACCAGTCCCATCGAAGTTACCGGGGGACCGCAGGGGGATGGGTATTTAAAACTAATTAAATTGTTCTCCCGTACCCGGCCCCATACCGCCAATCTGGGACAGGATTATGATAAAATCAAAAGGGCGGCCATCCTGCAACGCCAGGAACAGTATCTGCTGAATTGGTTGCGTAAAAAGATTACCAACACATACATTTACATCAACCCCAAATATCTTCCTGCATGCCCTATCATGGAGCCGTGGCGGGAGGTCAATGTGTATACCATGGGGCCATGAAATAGTAGTTCGTTCAATTTTTAACTTTCATGAAATCGTTCAATAGCCTGATTGTAGAGGATAACAGAAAAGCTTCGGATCTGCTTAAAAGTAAGCTTCAGAAGTATTGTCCTTTGATTGGCGTGACCGATCAGACGGGGAATCTGGATGATGCCAGAAAGTTGCTGACTGAAAATGAATATCACATCCTTTTTCTCGATATTGGATTGCCCTCCGGAAGTGGATTTGATCTGGTGGAACACGCACGCGACAACTCGGCATCCACTACACCAGCCATCATCTTTACGACGGGCCAGAACCAACAGGAGTATCTGTTGAAAGCAATCCGGGTATCGGCATCGGATTATTTGTACAAACCGATAAGCACAGTTGAATTGATCCAGGCAGTGCATAAAGCAACCTCCAGGATCAGTCAAGAAAAAAAAATCAATGACAATCTCGAATTGATTGCTCAGCTCTCCAATCAGAAACCACATGCATTGGATCAAATTCCTATTTTATTGGTGCGGGGAATCATTGAATATGTCGATGCAGATAAAATCAAATATTTTGAGGCCAACAGCTCCATGACGACCATCTATCTTACAGAAGGGAAGACCTTACAGTCAGTCCGGCATCTGGGATATTATAAAGATCAGTTGCGGGAACATCCCTCCTTTTTCCAGATCAGTGCTGCTGGTTTGGTCAATTTGTCTCTGATCAGCAGATATGACCACAGCAGATTAATGCTTACCTTTAAGGACGGTGAAACCATCCACGCTTCCAAGCGAGGTGGTAAAGATCTCAGGGATTTTTTGAGAAATTAATAGCCTTCAGCTAAAACATCTAAGATGATCAGATACCTTTTATCCGCATTGTTGATGGTTGGAGGAGTCCTGCTTTATGGTCAGGAACGACAATTTACCGAGGAAGACTCCATAAGAGGAGCCTATGGACCCCATCGCGCATGGTGGGATGTGACATACTATGATCTCTATGTAGAGGTGTTTCCAGAAGAAAAGAGAATCGAAGGATCCAACGTTGTACATTATAAGGTTCAGGAACCAGGACAGGTGCTTCAGATCGATCTACAGGACCCCCTTGTGATTTACGAAATCACGCAAAATGGCAGACCACTCGAATATGAGAAGAAATATTCCGCTTATTTTATTCGCCTGGAGAAGGAGCAGCATATCGGAGCGGTCAATGAATTGGAAATACGCTTTGGTGGTATCCCGATAGAAAGCGTCCGACCTCCATGGAGTGGTGGTATTACCTGGTCAAGGGATCGCAATGGAAATTGGTTTATTGCGAATGCGAACCAGTCGGATGGAGCCAGTATTTGGTGGCCGTGCAAAGATCATCCGTACGATGAAGTGGATAGTATGCAGATAGCGGTAAATGTACCACCTGGATTAACCAATGTGTCCAATGGCCGGCTGAAGGAAGTGACTTCCCGGGATGATGGAAGGAAAACTTTCACCTGGTTTGTATCCAATCCCATCAACAATTACGGGGTCAATATCAACATCGGGGATTATGTCCATTTTTCCGAAGTTTATCCGGGTGAGAAGGGCTCATTGGATTGTGATTATTACGTCCTTTCCTATAATCTCGATAAAGCTAAAAAGCAATTTTCTCAGGTTGCTATGATGCTGGAAGCATTCGAATATTGGTTTGGGCCATATCCTTTCTACGAAGATGGATACAAACTTGTAGAAGCACCCTACCTCGGAATGGAGCACCAGAGCAGCGTCACTTATGGTAACGGATTTGAGAATGGATACCGGGGAAGGGACCTAAGTCACTCTGGATGGGGGTTGAAATTTGATTTTATCATCATCCATGAATCGGGTCATGAATGGTTTGCCAACAATATCACCTATGCAGATATGGCCGACTTCTGGATTCATGAAAGTTTTACCAGTTATAGCGAAAGTCTTTTTGTCGATTATCATTTTGGGAAGGAAGCCGGGTCCCAGTATGTTCGTGGTGTACGGGTGAACACCGAGAATAAATGCCCCCTTCAGGGTGTGTATGGCGTGAGGGATGGAGGTTGCAGTGGTACGGATATGTATTATAAAGGAGCCAATATGTGGCATATGATTCGGCAACTTGTGGACAACGATGAAAAATGGCGTCAGGTGCTTCGAGGGCTTAATGCCAGATTTTTCCATCAGACAGTCATGGCTGCAGATGTCGAAGGCTATATCGATCAACAAGTCGATGTGGATCTTCAACCCGTTTTCGACCAATTCATCCGGGATGCCCGGATTCCGGTTTTACGGTATTGGATCGATCAGAACCAACTGAAATATCGGTACGATAATGTCATCGAAGGATTTGCCATGCCCATCCGGATGCACGTCGGGGGAAAAACGCAATGGCTCCGGGATGCTTCCGATCAGTGGAATGCCATTCCGATCACAGAAGATATTGGCTATTCGGATATAGCCGTCGATCCCGATTTTTATATCAGTGGATTTCCCCTCACCAGCGAAAAATATCCCATCGAGTAACCAGACCCGGGAGTCACTATGTACCGCTGGTATCGAAGGATGTACAACACTTGCTTTTGTAACCGTAGTTCAGAAGTTGGAATTTACGGTAAGTATTTATTGTCCCAGGACATACTGGTGAAATCATTTTGCTATGAAAATCAAGCACATTGGGGTCTTAAATCTTGAATTTGCGATCGAAACAGGAGTCCGGCCAATTATGATTATATTCGGGGTAAAACACGGACCTGACTATGAAAAGAACAGAGTTTTTATATACTTCCAGCATCATATTGGGCGGGTTATCTCTGGGGAAATTGCCCCTACCCGCCGTTGGGAAATCGATCCGTATTGGAATGATCACGGACTTACACTACGCCGACCGTGAGACCCCGGACGGGAGTAGCCGGTTTTATAGAGAATCTCTCCAGAAATTGTCCGAGTGTGTATCTGTAATGAATCAGGAGCAGGTCGATTTTTTAATCCAACTTGGTGATTTTAAGGATCAGAATGATCCACCATCAGAATCTGAGACTTTACAATATCTGGATGATATCAATAATGAATTTAAGCAGTTCAACGGACCAGCCTATCACGTCCTGGGTAATCATGACCATGATAGCATATCAAAGCAGCAATTCCTTAATCGCATCCAACTTCCGGGAATGAATATATCCCGTAGTTATTATTCCTTTGACAGACAAGGCTTCCATTTTGTGGTATTGGATGCCAATTTCACCGCTTCGGGAGAACCTTACGATCACGGCAATTTTACCTGGACGGATGCCCATATTCCTCAGGATCAGTTGGATTGGCTGGTGATGGATTTGAAGCGGAATAAAAAACCCACAGTATTGTTTGTACATCAGCGACTGGATGAAAAACCCGGGAATAAAAATTATTGCGTGGGAAATGCCTCAGAGGTGAGGCGAATCCTGGAGGCAACCGGAAGGGTTTTTCTGGTAGTACAGGGTCATTACCATCCCGGGGATTTGAGTACTATCAACGGTATAGTTTATTATACGCTACAGGCGGCGGTGGAGGGCAGCGGATTGGAGAACAATAGTTTTGCTATCCTGGAAATAGACAGCAAGATGCATATGAAAGTAATTGGATTTCGCAAGACTCCATCGATTTCACTTCCCGGATAAAGGTTGGATCACATTTCATTGCTCTGTAGGATATTCTTCTTCCAGCGACCTGGGGGCTCATTGCCTCACGTATAGCATCAGGAATATTTGTGAAATAGGAGCCAGGAGAAGGGGTTCGTGGTATGAGGTACCTTTCTCGATGTCGAATAAGAATCTGGCACCAGGCATGGTATTGTGACCAAACTTTGAAATGCGATCGAAAAATAGCTCCATTGGATTATTTACTGCAATTCAGCCAACTTTTCAGCGAGTTTATTTTCATCGCCGCTCTGATAACCTACATGGGTATATACCAGATTTCCCTTTGCGTCCAAAACCGCTGTAAATGGTATGGAAGAAAAATTAAAAATCTGTTTGGATTTGGAATCCGTATCATGATATACTTCAAATGGCCATTTTTGCTGCGCAACTGTGGACTTGATACGGCCGGCAGTTCTGGGATCGTCGGTACTGATCGCTAACAGGGTCACATTGTATTGCTCCTGCCACTCGTCATATATTTTGGTAATGGCATCCAATTCTTTTTTGCAGGGTGCACACCAGGTAGCCCAAAAACTCAGAATGATGTTTTGGCCTTTCGGAATAACCTGATCCATCGTCATCCGTTCACCGGTAAGCGACTTCAATTCGATTTGCGTGAGTGGTAAGTTTTGTGCAGTGGTAATATGGTGGGAAAATAACAGGACAAAAAGGGCAATCGTAAATCTCATCATTATAATTGGCTTGGGTTTTGCAATCAATGCCTATGACAAACGTTCTGATTTGAACAAAACACGCTTATTGGATAAAATTATACTTTTTTTAATCATTATTCTAATTCCGAACCTCGGAACCGGGCAGGAAGACCGTGCACCATGGTATGTGGATGGTTTGTGGACCGGTGAAGTGAACGCAGCGATCAGAGATGCGAAAATAGGAGCAGCCCATACCCCATTTTATGAAGACAAAAGATGGGGTGGGCAATCCTGGCTACACCTGAATGTATACAACCCGCGTTGGCGATTCGAAGCCCGACTGGATGGTTACCAAAATAGTATTTTACGCAATCCGGAGGATGTATATACCCGATACGGAGTGGGCTACATCAATGCCAGTTTAACTACGACAAAGGTCGGTGTGGAAATCGGCCATTTTTACGGGCAAATAGGACATGGGCTTATCATGCGATCGTACAGGGATCTCAGCCTGCAAATAGACAATGCTATTTTCGGAGCGAAGTTGAAACTGGATCTTCCAGGGAAGCAAAGCCTGATGGTATTCGGTGGTGTTCCCACCGGGGATTTTTCTTTCCGGAAAATGATCAACACCGGTGGAGAATACCGCATCGACTGGAAAATGGGTGAGGTACTGCTCAATTCCGGCCTGGGCGCCAGCTGGAAACGGTATAACCCATTTCTGACGGATGCGCTGATTCAGGAATTGCAATTTTATCACCCCGATGACAAAGTCCCTCTCCACCGGAATGGATGGCTGTCATCCTTGTTCCAGGAGTTGTACGCCGGACCTCTGACGATCTATGCCGAATACGCCGTGAAGCGGAATGACCCTTATTACAACGCTGAAGCTTCCCGTCGTCTTGTGACCGGTGAAATTATCCAGGGTCGCTTTGAATCCCGACCTGGCCAGGCTTTGTACACCCGGATCGGCGGGGATTTCGACGTCATCTCCGTGGGTGTGGAAGGAAAATATATTCAGCGTTTTATCAACAAATCAGATCCTTTCAGTTTTGACTACCGCAATGAACTCAACTTTATTCCACCCTCGGCCGATGTAAGGACCTATCGGCTGCAGTCCCGATATATACCCGCTACACAATATTTGGGAGAAAAATCAATCCAGGCTTTTGTGCTTTTGCCCCGAGAAAACCATCTTTGGGAGTGGAAAAATGGGCTTATATTTCAGCTCGACGGAAATCGCATATATAGCGATTATGATTTGCAGTGGACCCGGACAGGAGAACGGAGTAAATGGGTGGCTGGGTTGATGTACCAGGAATACCACCAGGGTGTATATGAGGGGAAGGGTGGTCAGTCGTGGGTGAAATCCACGATACCCTATGTGGAATATTATACCACCTGGACCAAATCGAGGAGTATGAAAACAGAGGCTCAGGCTTTGCTCACCAGGCAAGATAAAGGTTCACTGTATTTTTTGAGCGCAGAATTCGCATGGAGTGCAGCCTGGTCCATTTTTGGATCGGGTATGTATCAGCCTCGATCTGAGTTGTGGTATCCGGCTGCCGGGCTGTTCTATACCAGTGGTCAGGGGCGGTTTGGTATGAGTTTTGTCAAACAACTTGACGGATACGTATGCTCGGGGGGGATTTGCCGATATGAACCGGCGTATAGTGGCTTCAAGTTTGAGTTTCAACAAAGATTATGAACAGATTGGGGTACATATTGATTTGGTTCCTGGTGTGGAACTCTTGTGATGATGAGATATCTTATGATCTTGTGCAACCCCAGCCTGGCCAGCAGAAAGTGCTCGTGGAAGAAATCAGCGGGGTTCGATGTCCCAATTGTCCGGATGGCAGCAGGCTCCTTGAATCACTCAATGCTGATTTTGCCAACAGTCTCATCGTGGTGACCTATCATGCCGGGAGTTTTTCCATACCCTACCCTGCAAGTAAGTACGATTTCAAGACCGACCAATCGGTGGCTTTGATGGATAAATTGGGAAGACCTTTGGGCTATCCGGCGGCCGCAATTCAAAGAATACCAGTTTCTGGAGGGGATTCCTTTCAGCGATATTCCAATACATGGGGGGCCACCATCGCGGGGGTATTGGAATCGGAGGTTCCTTTGGATCTGAAGCTTGAGGTTGAGGGTAGGGATACCGAGGTGAATGTGCGTATTTCTGCTCTGTTTTTAAAAGATATTCCTATACCTGTTTACCTGACCGTCTATTTGACAGAGAATGGACTTATTGATCCACAGGCTGATACCAGAGTGGGCGATGAATATGTTCCTGATTTTGAGCACAACCATGTATTGCGGGCGGTATTGACGCCCCTGGAAGGAAAGCTATGGAAGAATAATTTTCGGGAGCTGGATGTGCACCAGGATTCGCTGATGATACGATTTGAAGATTTTCCAATCGTAGAAGATCCTTCGCAATCCGAGGTGGTGGTTTTTTTGCATACCAAAGACGGAGTATTGCAAGTGGAAAAAGCAAAAGCATTTCCCGGCTAGAGAAATTTTTTCAATATCTTTGGCCATTATTCTGAAAATCAGAGGCCATCGAGGTTTCGATTCATCCTTTGCTTCCTGGTGGAGGGATTGGATGTCAACTTGTAGAATGAACATATGAAAATTTCTTATAACTGGCTAAAGGACTATCTGGACTTTGAGGAATCTCCCGAAGAATTGGGGGAGTTGTTAACAGAAATCGGACTGGAGGTGGAAGGGCTTCATAAGTTTGAATCCATCCCCGGAGGATTGGCTGGAATCGTGACGGGTGAAGTAAAGGAGGTAGAGGTTCATCCCAATGCCGACCGACTTAAGAAAACCAGGGTGGATATTGGTCGGTCGATCTGGTTGGATATCGTATGCGGAGCACCCAATGTGGAAGCAGGTCAAAAAGTTTTGGTGGCGCCTCCAGGCACCCAATTGTATCCTACCTCCGGGGATCCATTTGTCATAAAGAAAAGCAAGATTCGGGGAGAAATATCCGAAGGAATGATCTGCGCAGAGGATGAAATCGGTTTGGGCATGTCGCACGAAGGTATTCTGGTCCTCGATCCCGATACCCCGGTAGGTATCCCAGCGGCTCAGCTATTTGAGATCGTAACCGACCATATATATGAAATCGGATTGACCCCCAACCGGTCAGATGCTACCAGTCATCTAGGGGTGGCCAGGGATCTGGCAGCAGCCCTCACTTTCCGGCACAAAAAACATTTTGCAGTCCGACTGCCTGATGTCAGTTCTTTTCATGCGGATTCTGTGGAGCATGATATCAGCGTGGTGGTGGAGGATGGTGATCTGTGCCCGAGGTATTCCAGCCTTACCATAAGCCACCTTACCCTGGGTCCTGCACCGAAATGGATGTCAGATCGACTCAAAGCCATCGGTGTAAGACCCATCAACAATATAGTGGACATCACCAACTACGTTCTTCAGGAGTGCGGTCAGCCCTTGCATGCTTTTGATCTGAGGGCATTGAAAGGATCACACGTATATGTACAGCGACTGGAAAAAGGGACGGTTTTCCGAACGCTGGACGAAGTGGACCGAAAGCTTACCGAAGAGGATTTGATGATATGCAATTCCAACCGGGAGCCAATGTGTCTGGCAGGGGTTTTTGGAGGAGCCCACTCTGGTGTGACGGCCGATACGAATGATATCTTTTTGGAATCCGCTCATTTCAATGCGGTTTCGGTCAGGAAATCCAGTATTTGGCATAATCTGAGGACCGATGCAGCCCGGGTCTTTGAAAAAGGCAGCGATCCTTCGGTGACCGTATATGCATTGCAACGTGCGGCGTTGTTGTTCAAAGAGTATGCCGGAGGGAAGATCACTTCCCAGGTTTCAGACCAAAAAAGTCGTGAAATTGAAAAAGCACGCGTAAAGGTGCGATTGCCACAGGTGAAAAAGATCGTGGGGGTGGAGATAGCCGAGGAGGATATCCTGACGATTCTGGAAGCGATGGATATGGATATCGTGGATAGGACAATCGAAGAACTCCAGGTGATGGTGCCGACCAGCAAGGTGGATGTGGTCAGGGAAGCCGATGTGATCGAGGAAATACTTCGGATCTATGGCTTCAACAATATCCCTGTGGACTCCCGACTGGAGATTTCATTGCATAGTGGAGAAAAGGAATTGCAATTCCATTACCGTGATAAAATCTCTACACTGCTTACCGGTATGGGATTTGATGAAACTATGGGTTTGTCTTTTGCTCTTCCCAGGTATTTGGTGAAGGATGATGACCCAGGCTATGTACGAATCCACAATACCTCCAATAAGGATCTGGAAATCATGCGGCCTGATCTCATTTCATCGGTACTAGCGACGGTGGAATACAATCAGAAAAGGCGAAATCATGACCTGAAAATATTTGAGTTTGGTCATTCTTATGCTTTTAGGGATAATAGTTATGAGGAGCAAAGTCATCTGGCCTTGGCGATATGCGGAAACCACAGTGCAGGGAACTGGGTGATGCCCGAGCCACCATCTGGCTTTTATTTTTTGAAGTCGGTGGTAGCCAGGGTTATCGATGCTCTCAATATCAAAGGGTACCAGGAAAAGGAGATGGAGGATTCGGCATTTGAATATGGAGTCAGAATTTTCAGAGGCCATCAGGAAATTGCCCGATATGGGGCTTTGGATTTGGGCAGGTACAGGGATCTGGATATTCGCCATACCGTGTATTTTGCGAATATACATTGGGCCAATCTGTTGCAGATGGGTAGCCAGGTTCGGGAAACGGAGCCCATCAGTAAGTATCCAACGATTGAACGCGATTTGGCGTTGGTGGTTGATTCCGGGGTGAGGTTTCAGGATATAAGAGCCGAAATAGGTCGTGTGGGCGGTCGATGGATCAGGGAGGTCAGCCTTTTTGATGTATACGAAGGGGGCGAGGGTCTCGAAGAAGGGAAACGGTCATATGGTGTAAAAATATTGTTTTCCAATCCGGACAAAACATTGGAAGACAAGGAAGTTGACCAGAAAGTGTCAAAAATTTTGAATAACTTGCATACTAAGTGGGGGATTTCTCTACGATAAATCCATAATTGAAAATGGAATCTATCCACGACAGAATTAATCAAATAGATCACAAACTTCGACAAGTAGGAGGTAAGATGTCTTTGCTTAAAAGGCAGAACATGCAATTGTTAGCCGAAAATGTTCGATTAAAAAAACAATTAGAGAAAAATAAAAATAATAACTTTGTTCGTGTGACAGAGGAGGAGAAGAGGATAGAAACTGATCATGTAGAAACTGCAGTTCATTCGGAACAAATGGAGCGATGGCGAGCAGAGATCGATGAATATATAGCGGAAATAAATGCATGTATCGAAGATTTGCAAAAACTTTAGATAAATGTCAGAAGGCGACAGCGTGAGCTTGAATGTAGTGATCGGGGGAATCAATATCCCCGTCAAAGTACAGGAATCTGAAACCAAGCAGATTCAGCGTATAGCAGCTCAGGCCAATTCGCGGCTTCAGGAAATCCAGATCCGGTATCCCGAAAAAAGTCTGGATGAGTCTTTGGCAATGACCATGTTGTCCCTGTTGGTTCAGAAAGACAAAGAGTCCCAATCGATTCCACAGCTGGACAAACTCATGGAGGGGTTTGATCGTGTGGATCAATTACTGGATAAAATACTGCAATAAGGTTTTACAAATTCCGGGTTTCTCATTTTCTTCCATCCTTGTGTGTTTAATTATATAATCGAAGACGCACCATGGTGAATCCATAGGTGTGGCTTCAGACTAAAACCTACAAATGATGGAACTATTATTAAGTATAGTTGGTGGTTTGGTTTTGGGTGCGGTCATCGGATATTTTGTTGTCCGTATGCTCATCCAGCGAACCACCAAAGCCCAGGTGGATGAAATGAATAAAAAGGCGGATCTGGTACTGCAGGAATCCCGTTTATCCGCTAAGAGGATCGTTGATGAGGCGGAGACCAAAGCGGAGAAGGAAATGGCAAAAGCCGAGAGCAAAAACGAGCTGATCAAACAGAAAAAAATCCAGGAAGCGAAGGAAAAATTTGCCAAGCTCAAGTCAGAGTACGATGATTACCGGGGGAAAAAGAAGATTGAGTTAAAAGAGCGGGAAACCGAGATCCAGCTCAAGGAAAAGGACCTGCAAAGACTGGAGAAAGAAATCCAGGCCAAAGCCGATGGACTGGAGTCATTGGAGCAGGAGCATCAGAGTATTCGGGAGAACCTGGATCGACAGGTACAGATTCTGGCCAAAAAACGGGAAGAGCTGGATCGTTCCAATGAGAAATTTATCGAAAAACTCGAGTCCATTGCAAAATTGTCGGAGGCAGAGGCCAAGGAACAACTTTTAGAGGCCGTGAAAGCCAAGGCCGAAAATGAGGCGATGGCCTTGATTAAGGAACGTTTGGAAGAGGCCAAATCCACGGCCAGCAAGGAGGCCAAGAAACTGGTCATCCAGAGTATTCAGCGAATGAGCGCTGAATTTACAATTGAGAACACCGTTACTGTGTTCAATCTGGATTCTGATGATATCAAAGGCCAGATCATCGGTCGGGAAGGGCGGAATATTCGGGCTTTGGAGGCTGCCACCGGTGCAGAGATTGTGGTAGATGATACACCCGAAGCCATCGTGATTTCAAGTTTTGATCCCATCAGGAGGGAGATCTGCCGGTTGGCTCTAAAGCGTCTGGTAGCAGACGGGCGTATCCATCCTGCCCGGATAGAAGAGGTAGTGACCAAAACCAAAAAGCAACTCGAGGAACAGATTAAGGAAATTGGGGAACGAACCGTTATCGACCTGGATATCCATGGTCTTGATCCGGCGCTCGTTCGAATGATAGGGCGCATGCGTTTCCGGTCCTCCTATGGACAAAATCTTTTGAAACACTCCATCGAGACTGCCAACTTGTGTGCCATTATGGCGGCTGAGATCGGGTTGCCAAGGAAAATGATCAAACTGGCCAAGCGTGCAGGGTTGTTACACGATATCGGCAAGGTAGCTGAAGAACAAAATGAATTATCCCATGCTATTGCTGGGATGAATATGGCTGAGAAATTTAAAGAGAATCCGTATGTTTGCAATGCCATCGGGGCGCATCACGATGAGATCGAGATGAACAATATTCTTTCACCGATTGTACAGGCATGTGATGCTATTTCGGGTGCCAGGCCAGGTGCACGACGTGAAATACTGGATAGCTATCTGGAGCGAATCAAAGATCTCGAGGAACTGGCTTTGGGCTATGACGGTGTGCACAAGGCATACGCCCTCCAGGCTGGCCGTGAACTTCGGGTGATCGTGGAGAGTGAAAAGGTCAGCGATGAATTTGCAGACGATCTGGCCTTTATTATCTCCCAGCGGATCCAGGACGAGATGCAGTATCCCGGTCAGATCAAGGTAACTGTCATCAGGGAGAAAAGAGCCGTGTCAGTGGCGAAGTAGGGGAGTGGGTTGTGAAAATCTGACGACGACAGGAGGTCTGTGTGAATGAATGATATATGCAAGGGCCAATGCTAGTGCTCTGTTTCATGCGTTCTTCACACTTATGAAACCGAACACTAGAATGAAGGTAGCAGCATGGCCTTGATAGGAATGAATTGGTAAAGCGTACCTTCCCCGGAGGGCCGGAAGGGGAAGAATTTTACCGTCACAGCGTGTGAAAACATCATTCCCGGATCTGTATCCGGGACAAAGAAATTTTTATATGGCTCATAAAGGTATCCCTGTCTTCCATGCGGAAGGCAGGGATTTTTTTTGGGGAAAATTATGTCCATTCATTTCGTCAGAAAAAGATTTTAAATGCGGCCCATTGGTTGGGTGCCAACGTCCAGAGTGAGAAATGCTACATGCATCTATAATATTCTTTCTTCCTCATTTTTGAATCCCCAGGGTCATTGGAGGACGCTTTTATATACTTGAATGAACAGATTCAGGTTTGGGATGTAGTCTCGTAAAGTCTGTCAGGTACAGAGATACCACCTGTCCGGGATGAAAACTGATAAAATCTTTGTCTTTTTTTGCCCTTTCCGTCTAATAGTCATATCTTTGCACCATCTTTTAAAAAGCGTACTATTACGATGCTTATGAGCCGTCATGTGATCCTAAAATTTGTACTGTTTTTGTTGGTTTTTGGGCGTATTTCCGGTGCATTTGCGCAGGAAAATCATTCCCACGATATGGAGGGAGAAGAATCCGAACAGACAGGATACGATCCTACCAACACTGCCCTACATCACATTTCGGATCAAAATGTATTTTCGCTGGGTTTTGCCCAACTACCTCTTCCTGTGATCGTTTACTCCAAGGCAGATGGGTGGAACGCATTTTCCAGTGGTAAATTTGGAATCGGACACCATGGGAACGGACATTATGCCTACGACCGGTATGTTCTGGTAGAAGGTCTCATCCGTAGAATAATGGACCCAGATTTTCCCATGGGAAAAGTCGAACTAAAGGGTGACCATCCGTACGAGCTCAGGATGGAGACGACCGACACCGGTAGTGAAAAAGAAGTGGCATACCTGCATCACGAAGGTGAAACCTTCATTCTCGAGAACAAATCCACATTGGACGGTGGTGTGCTTGGAGGTGGAATGACATCTTTCTACGATTTCTCGATCACTAAGAACATAGTGACTATGGTCATCGTTATGGTTTTGCTCTTGTGGTTGTTCCTGAAAGCGGCAAAAAGGTACAGGAACAATCCACTACAGGCGCCCAAGGGAATACAGTCCGTGCTGGAACCGATATTTATTTTCATCAGGGACGAAGTAGCCAAACCCTTTCTGGGTGCTAATTACCTCAAATACCTTCCCTTCCTGATGACCCTTTTCTTTTTGATTCTTACTCTCAATTTTATCGGACAAATTCCCTTCATTGGCAACCCCAATGTGACCGGTAATTTAACCTTTACTCTGGTTTTGGCCCTGGCCACTTTCGTGGTGACCAATGTTAAAGGAACGAAGACATACTGGCAGCATCTATTCTGGATGCCCGGCGTGCCGCTTTTCGTGAAGCCCATCATGACCGTGGTGGAATTTCTCGGGCTTATCCTGAAACCCCTCGTATTGACGCTTCGTTTGGCTGCGAACATAACCGCAGGTCACGTGATGATCGTCATTTTTGTAAGCTTGTTGTTCATATTCAACAATGCAGGTCAGAATCTGGGTGGCTCTGTTCCCGGCCTGTTGTTGTCATCGATACTGGCCATGTTTATGATGGCTTTGGAGATTATTGTAGCCCTGGTGCAGGCCTTCGTATTTACCATATTATCGGCTTCGTACATTGGTTCGGCCATAGAGGAAGCGCATTGATTAGCGGAGATAAAAAATTTGGATTTAATCATTTATATAAATATTTCAATTATGACAGGATCAATAGCAGCAATAGGAGCAGGTCTTGCCGTTATCGGTGCCGCTTTGGGTATCGGTTGGATCGGTAGCAAAGCCATGGAATCTATTGCACGCCAGCCTGAGGCAGTGAATGACATTCGATCTAACATGATTTTGGCAGCCGCTCTTGTTGAGGGGGTTGCTTTGATTGCGATCATTTTGTCCATATTCCTGACCTAAGAAGGATTCGAAAATGAAAAGGTAGTTTGGACTGCGATTGGCAGACAAACTACCTTATTTTGAAAAAATTCAACCTCACAATATGTTTGTATTAGCTGAATTCAATATCCTCAGACCCGAACCGGGATTGTTCTTTTGGACGGTACTGTTCTTTTTAATCTTCTGGTTTTTGATTGGGAAATTTGCATTTCGACCCATAGCCAATGCGTTGGTCACCAGGGAAAATCATATTCAGAATGCCCTGTTGGATGCGAGTAAAGCCAAGGAAGAACTTCGCAGAATCCAGGAGGAAAACAGTCGAATGCTCGATGAAGCAAGGGCACAGCGTGCACAGTTGATGAAGGAGGCCAAAGAGCAAGCGAATAAAATCATAGAGGAAGCCAAAGATAAAGCTGGTGAGGAAGCACGAAAAATCCTGGCTCAGGCTAATATCGAAATAGAAAATCAAAAAAAGGCCGCCATGCTCGATGTGAAAAATCAGATCACAAGCCTGGCTTTGGAGGTTTCTGAAACAGTACTGCAAAAGAATCTGGCCAGTGACCAGGAACAAGTGCGACTGATTAACGAACTGGTGGACGATATACATTTGTCCTAAGAAATAAGTAAAAATGGCAACCAAACGCGTAGCTGAACGATATTCACAAGCCTTATTGGACCTGGCTATCGAGACCAATAAGGTGGATCGTGTATATTCGGATATCAAAAACCTGGAGGCTTCTTTGGCTTCAAAGGATTTGTACAATCTACTGATTACCCCTATTATCGGGAGCTCACGTAAGAATTCCATACTCCAAAAGGTGTTTGGGTCGTCCTGGGATCCGTTAACGATGAAATTTGTCGAAGTAGTTACAAGAAAAGGACGGGAGGAAGTCATTCCCGAGATGGTAGAAACTTTTGTGGATCAGTACTATGATTACAAAGGAATCACCAGTGTTCTGGTGACTTCCGCGCACCCTATGAGTAATGAATCGCTACAAAATCTGAAGGCCAGGTTACTCGCCTCCGGTACCACCAGGAAAGAAATCGATCTGGAAACAGCTGTCAATCCCAATCTGATCGGTGGATTTATTTTGGAATACAACAACAAACAATACGATGCCTCGGTCAGAGGCAAGCTCAATACATTGAAGAAAAAATTAATAAACTAATTTCTTAGACTTCTCTAAATAGGAAAAAATGGTTGGAATAAAACCTGATGAAATATCTGCAATTATAAAACAGGAGTTGTCCGGAGCCAAGACGGACGCTGAATTGCAGGAGGTAGGGACCGTACTTTCCGTCGGTGATGGAATTGCCCGGATTTATGGTTTGAATAGTGTGCAAGCCGGTGAGCTGGTGGAGTTTGACAATGGAACTCAAGCCATAGCGCTGAACCTGGAAGAGGACAATGTGGGTGTAGTACTCCTGGGATCAAGCAAGGGTATTATCGAAGGATCCAATGCACGACGAACCGGTATGATCGCCTCAATCAACGTGGGGGAAGGTTTGCTGGGGCGTGTGATCAATTCAATCGGCCAACCTATCGATGGAAAAGGACCCATCCAGGGTACCACCTACAATATGCCCCTGGAGCGAAAAGCTCCTGGTGTTATATTTCGTCAACCGGTAACCGAACCACTGCAGACCGGTATCAAAGCAATCGACTCTATGATTCCTATCGGAAGGGGTCAGCGGGAGCTGATTATCGGTGACCGGGGTACAGGGAAAACAGCTATTGCTGTCGATACCATCCTCAACCAGAAGGAATTCTATGACCGGGGTGAACCCGTGTATTGTATATATGTCGCCTCAGGCCAGAAATCATCGACAGTAGCACAAGTTGCAAAAGTATTGGAGGAGAATGGAGCATTGGATTATACCGTGATCGTCAGTGCTTCTGCTTCCGATCCGGCACCCATGCAGTTTTATGCACCGTTTGCAGGGGCTGCCATCGGTGAGTTTTTTAGAGATACAGGACGGCCGGCGCTGATCGTTTATGATGATTTGTCAAAGCAGGCAGTGGCTTATCGGGAAGTTTCGTTGTTGCTTCGAAGACCTCCAGGACGTGAGGCTTATCCGGGTGACGTGTTTTATCTTCACTCCAGACTATTGGAAAGAGCGGCAAAAATTATTGAAAACGATGAGATCGCTCAAAATATGAACGATCTTCCCCAGTCTCTGGTAGATGCCGGACTGATCAAAGGGGGAGGATCGTTGACTGCCTTGCCTATTATTGAGACTCAGGCAGGAGACGTTTCCGCTTATATTCCTACGAATGTGATTTCGATTACAGATGGGCAGATTTTCCTGGAGACCAATTTGTTTAACTCAGGAATCAGACCGGCTATTAACGTAGGTATTTCTGTATCCAGGGTAGGGGGATCTGCTCAGATTAAATCCATGAAAAAAGTATCCGGTACCTTGAAACTTGACCAGGCCCAATTCCGTGAATTAGAGGCTTTTGCCAAGTTTGGTTCGGATCTCGATGCGGCTACCCAGTCGGTTTTGGACAAAGGAGCTCGCAACGTAGAGATTTTGAAACAGGATCAATATTCTCCGGTCCCGGTGGCAGAACAAGTAGCAATCATTTATCTGGGTACCAATAACCTCCTTCGAAGAATTCCGGTCAATAAGGTTCAGGAATTTGAACGAGAGTTTTTGTCTCAGGCACGTACCTCCATTCCTGACGTTCTGGACAACTTCCGTATGGGGAAACTGGCAGAGGAAGACCTGGAGAAAGTACGTAACCTGGCTTCAGAAGTTGAGAAATTATTTATCTAAGTTAGTTTGGTAAATCAGAAACCATGTCAGCGAATTTAAAGGAAGTACGGGAGCGGATCAGCTCGGTCATTAATACCCAAAAAACGACCCGGGCGATGAAGATGGTTTCAGCATCGAAATTGCGCAGAGCTCAGGATGCTATCCAGCGCCTTCGACCGTATTCTGACAAACTGGATCATATCATGCGAAATATTTTGTCCAACCTGGATCAGGAGGAGATGGACAACAATTTTAGCAGTACCAAAGATCCGGAGAAAATCCTCTTGGTTCTGATCACTTCCAATAAAGGGCTGGCCGGAGCTTTCAACTCCAATTTGATTAAAACGGCTGTTCAGCGCATACAGGGTAAATATGCAGATCAGGCATCCAAAGGTCAGCTCGAAGTCCTTGCCATTGGTAAGAAGGGAGCAGATTATTTCAAAAAGAATTTTCCTCAAATCCCTCTGAATACCAATTACCTTCATCTTTTTGATGATTTGGATTACAAAAATCTGATGATGGTTTCGCAAGAATTGATGGACCGATTTCTGTCGGAAGCGGTGGACCGTATTGAGGTAGTGTACACCCAATTTAAAAATGCAGCTGTTCAGGTGCCCACGACATCCCGGTTTTTGCCTGTAAGAAAAATTTCTGGAATCAGTAATTCCGCTACAACTTCTTCTTCTGAAGGCTACCGTGCGGATTATATTTTTGAACCGGATCAGCATACCGTTCTGGAACAACTGATTCCGTCCATACTGCATATCAAGTTTCAAAAGTATATCCTCGATACTCATGCTTCTGAGCATGGCGCGAGAATGACTGCGATGGATCAGGCTACCGAGAATGCCGATGAACTGTTACGCGAACTTCGCATCAGCTTCAATAAAGCCCGTCAGGAAACCATCACCAATGAGATTTCAGAGATCGTGGGTGGTGTGGCAGCATTGGAAGGATAGGAGTAGGCTCCCGGGGATCTTCCTGAAACGATGGTGAGATACAAAACCAACTTTTGAAAGCAATTTCTTGGGAGTTATCCGATAGTCCTTTAAAGTATGGGTAGATTTTCACTTAGCATAAAGCGGGTGATTTTTTAAGAGCACAGCGACGACGTTGAAGCAGGATTTCAATGAGTGTAGTTGAACCTGTATGATAAATATTGCTTATTCTAACCTTCTCCAGGTTTGAGTACGTCCCAAAATTGAAAGACCCAGGCTAACCCGGACTTTGAGTTCATCTTCGGAATCCAACCACAAGCTGCAATGGTATTTTCTCCCGCTGTTGGGATCGAAAAACGTACCATTGGACCAGTATTTATCTTTGTTTTGTTCCATGTTCTGAATAAGAACCATGCCCTCGATGGAACGATCTTTTTCCTCCCCAGGGCATCCCTTACAAATTCTATTCCTTGCCTCTGGCAATAGTTTTACCACTTTTGCATGTAATTTTCCCCCTTCTTTGTATATCCGTACATGGGCGATATCCACCTGGCGTTTATCGTCAATAGTTATCCAGGTACCATAAGGACTTTGTGCTGGGAGGATAGACACCGAAAGGAAGAGGACGGTTGCCCCCAGTATTCCTTTTATTGATTGTGGCCGGAAATACCTATATTGTACCGGGAAATTATTTCTGAGAATTGTGTATTCCATACATGGTATTAAAAAGATTCCTTCCGATTAAATATGTATAACATCATGAAATTCATTTATAGTACGTTCCTGGTCACAACACTTCTGGTGACGTTTTCGTGCGAAACGACGAAGGAAAGCACTGAAATTATGCAGGTTGGTGATTATATCGGTGATTCTTCTCGTCTGGAGATATATGCACCTTATAAGCTTACTGCCGATATGTCGGTCCTGACTGAGTCTCAGAAACAAATGCTGCCATTGTTGATTGAGGCGGCCAAGGTCATGGATACCTTATTTTGGTACCAGGCTTTTGGACAACCTGATCCATTTCTGAATGCCATTGCGTCGGATAAGGTAAGGGAATTTGCAAGGATCAATTACGGTCCATGGGACCGGCTTGCTGAAAACAGAGCATTTCTTTCCGCATTTGGTGCCAAGCCACCAGGCGCTCGTTTTTATCCCGAGGATATGACAAAGGAAGAATTTGAAGCAGCAGATCTTCCGGACAAAAGGGGTCTTTACACGCTTATCCGACGCGATGATAATGGAAATCTGGTCAGCGTGCCCTATCATGAGGAATACCGACCCTATCTGGAGCGGGCCTCTTCCTATTTAAGACAAGCTGCTTCCATTTCGGAGAATGCATCATTGAAACGCTATCTTGAGCTAAGGGCAGAGGCCTTGTTGACCGATCAATATAGTGAAAGCGACAGAGCCTGGTTGGATATGACGGACAACACCATCGATATCATAATTGGTCCTATTGAAAATTATGAGGATCATCTGTACAACTATAAGACCGCTTATGAAGCTTATATTTTGGTGAAAGACAAGGAATGGAGTCAGCGATTGGAAAAATATATAAGTTATCTGACAGAGCTGCAGGAATCACTGCCTGTCCCCACCGCCTATAAATCAGAAGCACCAGGTACGGATGCCCAGCTCAATGCCTATGATGCCATATACTATGCGGGCGATTGTAATTCAGGTAGTAAAACCATAGCGGTTAATCTTCCCAACGACGAGACATTGCAGCAGGAAAAAGGTACGCGTCGATCACAATTGAAAAATACCATGCAGGCTAAGTTTGAATTGATCCTGAATCCCATTGCTGATGAATTGATCGCACCTGAACAACGTAAGCATATTACATTTGAAGCTTTTTTTGCCAACACCATGTTTCACGAGGTAGCACATGGTCTAGGAATCAAAAATACAATAAACGGATTGGGAACCGTGCGAGAGGCATTGCAGGAGGAATTTTCCTGGTTGGAAGAAGGCAAGGCAGATATTCTGGGCTTGTTTATGGTAGATTATCTTTTCGACAAGGGCGTAATTACCGAAGGAAGTCTTGACGATTATTACACCACATTTCTGGCCTCGATATTTCGGTCAGTTCGTTTTGGTGCCAGTTCCGCGCATGGGAAAGCCAATATGCTGCGGTTTAATTACTTTTATGATCACGACGCTTTTACCCGAAATGCTGAGGATGGTACCTATCGTGTAAATATGGATAAAATGAGAGATGCAGTGGCTTCGTTGTCCAGGTTGATACTGGAGTTACAGGGGAACGGGGATAAAGAAGGTGTAGCGAGCTTGGGTCAGGAATCCGGGCATATTGGAGCTCAGCTCCAGGCAGATTTGGATCGGTTGATGGCGAAGGGCATCCCTGTGGATATCCGATTTACTTACGATTGACATAAGAAAAGCATACATCCCAACCATTCACCCTACCCTCTAAATACTCAAACCTACCCGTGGGATGGCCGTGCTGCCCTACGACGCAAATTCCATTACAAATCTCTATTTACCAACCTTTTCTGGAAAAATTATCGTCCGTGAAATTGAACTTCCCGCTGCTTCCTTTATCCATAGAAATTTGCCAATACTTTGGATTGCAGATCCAAAGTATCAGTATGCTTTCGCAAACACCACTCTTCTTTTTGAGGGTTTACCGGATATGAGGTCCACCCCATGCTCTTCCGGTGCATCCAGGGGAATACACCGGATGGTAGCTTTAGTTCTGTTTTTGATCTCCTCTTCGGTTTCAGGACTACCGTCCCAATGTGCATAAACAAATCCCCCTTTGGTTTCCAATACCGATTCAAATTCCTCCATCGTGTCGACGTAACTCGTATTCTGTTCGCGGAATTCGAGTGCTTTTTGAAATA
Source organism: uncultured Saprospiraceae bacterium (assembly GCA_964426625.1). GTDB lineage: Bacteria > Bacteroidota > Bacteroidia > Chitinophagales > Saprospiraceae > Membranihabitans. The sequence continues at coordinate 109,628 of CAYRRD010000001.1, forward strand.
AGTTCTTTTGTATATCATTCAAAAGGTTTTCGATATACTCAGCGATTCCTTCCAAAGGAGCAAAAGTTTTTTCTTTCGTATCGCGTCGGGCCACTTCTACCTGATTTTTCTCCAAATCCCGTTGCCCCAGGCCCAGGCGAACCGGGATGCCACGCAATTCGTGTTCTGCAAATTTGAAACCCACCCTGCTTTTATCGTCGTCATCGTATTGGGCGTGGATATTCCTTGTTTTAAGGTCCGATATGATTTGATGGGCTACCGCCGCCAGTTCTTCCGTAGGTTTTGGGATAGGAACGATAACCACATGGATGGGTGCTATTTTGGGAGGCAGGACAAGACCGTCGTCATCCGAATGGGTCATAATCAGTGCACCCATCAATCTCGTAGATACGCCCCAGGAAGTGGCCCACACATATTCTTCCTGGTTTTCCTCATTGGAGAATTTGACATCGAATGCTTTTGCAAAATTCTGACCCAGGAAATGCGAGGTACCAGCCTGCAATGCTTTTCCATCCTGCATCAGCGCCTCTATGGTATAAGTTTCCAATGCCCCCGCAAACCGTTCGCTTTCGGATTTTACCCCCCGGATAACGGGCATGGCCATATAGTTTTCCGCAAAAGTGGCATACACCTCGTGCATACGTTCGGCTTCCTCGATGGCTTCTTCTCTTGAAGCGTGGGCAGTATGACCTTCCTGCCATAGGAATTCAGCTGTACGTAAGAATAATCTGGTACGCATTTCCCACCGAACCACATTTGCCCATTGATTGATCAATAAGGGGAGATCCCTGTAGGAGGTAATCCAGTCTCTGTATGTGTTCCAGATTATAGTTTCTGAAGTGGGCCTCACGATAAGTTCTTCTTCAAGCCTGGCATCCGGATCCACCATAAGCCCGCTACCATCGGGGTTGTTTTTTAGTCGATAATGGGTAACTACTGCACATTCCTTGGCGAAACCCTCCACGTGGTCGGCTTCCTTGCTCAGAAATGATTTGGGGATAAAAAGAGGAAAATAAGCATTCACATGCCCGGTTTCCTTGAACATCTGATCCAGATGATCTCTCATGTTTTCCCAGATCGCAAAACCATAAGGCCGTATGACCATGCTGCCTCTGACTGCGGAATGTTCCGCCAAGCGCGCTTTTTTGATGATGTCCGTATACCACTGGGAATAATTTTCTGTCCTTGAGACTATCGATTTTGCCATTTGATGCGTTATAGATTATAGAAGTTCAACAAAAGTGTGTTCAACTAATTTTTTGTTAATCGTGAAACTATTTTGCCCTCTGTAACGTCATAGTAATGAAGGGAATAAATGTGAACCCACCGAAATTTGAGGAAATATCCAGATTTAGAGGACATTAACTAAAATTTCGCCCCAAAAGTAATAAATTAGACGTGAGAAATTGAGATCACTAAGAATAAAAAACAGATTATGAAAAAGTTTATAAGACATATCGGCCTGCTGGTAACTGCGATGATCGCTTATATTGGAGCGACATACGCACAGTTTGACGATGTATATTTTGACCCGTCAAAAGACCAGTATAATACCAGCCTGGCTTCCAATCGTACCTCATCAGCTGTAGGTGCATATGACGACCAATCATACAATTATGCACGGGGAAGTGAAAGACCACGGATGGATGACGGACAGTATTCCTACGACGATGATGCGTACGATTATTACAACGACGATTATGCCCTGGGGAATTACTACTTTGATGACTACGCCTATACGCGTCGGATCAACAGATTCCACCGGAACCGATTTTTCTACGACCCTTTTTTCTACGATGATTTCTATATGATGGGGATGATGCATGGACCACATCGGTTTTATAATCCGTATCGATACGCAGGATTTTATAGCCCGTTCTACGGACCCACAATGAGTCTGACCTTTGGGTTTGGATTTCCGTATGGGTATAGCTCCTATTTTGGGTACGGTCATCCCATGTATTATGGAAATATGTACGGTCGTTTTTACAATCCATACCATTATGGGTTCTACGATCCTATTCTTGCCTATAATTACGGGTATGGATACGGATACGGAGGATACTATGGTAGCAGGTATCCATATGTATATCGCAACAATGTGAATCACGGAGAGCGTCCTGTTTACTACAATGGTCCACGAAGCAGTGGATCAGGAGGTGTTGTTCCTGTAGCACGGGATGGTCGCATTCAGGTCAGGTCAAGTGGTAGCAATGATGGGTATGTAGCTCCTACAACAAGGACTTCTCCAAGAGGCGAAGACCGGTCCAACAGGGCTGTTCAGGAGCCTGATCGGAATGAAGGCAAAGTGGTGAGTCCACGGTCATCTGGCAATAATGCTACTACACCTTCTCCTCGTTCCAATACCTATACTCCGGATGAAAACCGAACTCCAAACAGAGTGTATACCACTCCTTCAAGGGTTGAGCGTCGGGAGTCAGGGGACCGCAGTACGTATACTCCACGAAGTACACCACCAAGTAGGAATTACACTCCGTCCAACGAATCACCTCGTCGGAATTACACGCCAGCACAATCGCCCACAAACAGGACATACACACCGTCGAGCAGAAACTCCGGTAGAGATTATACACCTGCTACAAGACCGTCTTCGATTCAGCGAAGTACTCCGTCACAACGCAGTTATACACCCTCCAGCAGCTCGGGATCTTCCAGCTCCAGAAGTAGTGGATCCTCATCTTCTTCTTCGGGCAGGACATCTCCGCGCTAAGGATTATGGCCAATGGATAGCATAATAGGGAGACCTGGTTGATCAGGTATTAAATATATAATGGGCTACCTAGTAAATTGGAAAATTTAGGTAGCCTTTTTTTTGAGTATAAAGTATGATTGAATGAATATTAGAAATATAGTAATCGGATTTATCTTGTTCGTGTGCACAGCACAAGGATATGGGCAAAACATCCTGGATGCTTACCGGTACTCTTTTCAAACACCAACCGGCTCAGCCCGATACAATGCATTAGGTGGTTCGATGAGTGCCATAGGCGCTGACCTAAGTGTAGCCAGCCACAATCCTGCAGGTATAGCCGCATTCTGGAAAAGTGAGATAGCTGGAACAGTCAATGTGTCAGTTTTTTCCAATACAGCCCAATTGATTAATGGGGGAACCGGAAATGTGAAGTCTTCGGATTTTGAGATGAATATTCCTCAGGGTGGTATCGTATTTACCACCTATAGCCCCAACAAAAACTGGATGGCCAAAAGTTTTAGTATTACTTATAACAATCTGGCCAATTTTGATAATGAGATATTTTACGAGGGAACGAGCCTGGGCAGTATTAGCGAACGCTGGGCTGCTCTTGGAACAGGATTACATCCCGACGATTTGGATTTTCTGGAATCTGGACCTGCTTATTCTGCGGGGGTGATCTATGATATTGAAGGAGATGGTCTCTACGAGTACGATTATTTCCGACATGAAGACAAAACATTGTATAGGAGTCAGATTTTGGATACTGAGGGGGGATGGAGTGAAGCAGCGGTCACCTTTGGAGGAAATTACCGAAACAAATTCCTGATTGGAGGTACGATCGGTTTCAACTTTATAAATTTCCAAAGCAATAAAACCTATGTGGAGGAAGACAAGGAAAATCGTGTGCCTCAGTTCGACCATTTACAATTCAACGAGTATCTCTCGACTTCAGGATTTGGAATTAATGCCAAGGTTGGTGCCATCGTGAAATTTACCCCGCAAATTTCCTGGAGTGTCGCCATGGCGAGCCCCACGGTATTTAGCCTAACGGATAATTTCCGAAATACTATGCAGTATCGTTGGACAGAGAATAATACACCCAGTTCGGCATCAGCAGATAGTGATGAAAATCAGTTCGAATATCGATTTATCAATCCCTGGCGGGTTTCGACCGGTGTGGGTTATAAATTCGGGAACAGTGGATTCATCAATGGTGAATTGGATTATGTAGGGTATAGCTTTTCAAAGTTTGATTTTCAGAGCAACAATATATCCGATCAAAACTTTCAGAATGACCTCAATCGTCAGATCGATAATGAATTGGGTAATTCTCTGAATGTACGTCTGGGAGCAGAATATGCACTCCAGGCGTTCCGAATCCGGGGCGGGGTGTTTATGTATTCCTCACCCTTGGCTGAGCTGGATAATACCACCGGCTTTAGTCTGGGTTTTGGCTTCCGAGCAGATCGATGGTATCTGGATTTGGCATACATGAATCGAGGCCACTCCTATAATTATAGTCCATACGCACTATTGGAAGCTGTTGTACCCGCTGTAGATCTAAAAACCAGGATATCCGATGTAGGTCTGACCATTGGGTTTAAAATATAAAACGTTCCCTGGATGTTTTTCTGGGGCTATTTTTGTCAATCGAGGGAACCATCATTCCAAAAATGGGGTTTACCACATAAGAAATCGCAGGAACGGATCCCGCAGTGTGCTATAACTGGCACCAAAAATATTGGGACAGTTCCTGCTTTTTTTTTCCGCTTGGGGTAAAGAATCTCTTTCAATGGTGGAATTCATAGTTCGTTCATGCTTCCATTTTCGTTGCCTTTAGTACCTATTTTTCTATTCTAATTAAGACTTTGAGACCTGATAATTCCATGGATCCTTACCTACCCCTAAAAATTTACTTCCTCAATTTGAATAGGGCTTTTACGGAGGGTATTTTCAATGCAAATTAACTTTGCAGGAGACGCTGCGTTAAAAATACTTAGGGTTATCTCATAATCTCAGATAGTTCTGATATTTAGCGTATTAGCCTTATAATTTGTTTGTTATGGGGAAAGGTTGTTGATGTATGTGTGCCATAACTTTGCCTGTGGCACATCAGTTTTCTCCTCATCCACTTAAAATTAAAGAATGGGCCAACAACATGCTCAAACTCACAGAACTTCATAGATACATTTTCTGAATTTCTGATCAGATCCTATGTCTGAATAGTTCAACTCCTTCAGAGTGGAGATCGTGCGAGATCTCAATCCCCCCGAACGGGGGGCTATGGATATTCAACCCTTAGCCAAAGGCCCCGTATGGGCGGGTTGACCAATGGGGATATGTCGAAAAGGTCACAAAATTGGTAAATCATAGAATGGCAGTACCCATACAAGTGGTTTATAACCTACCTGATGAAAATGCGGAACTCCCTGATTCCAATTTTTGTATTTATAAGTATACCCTAATTACCCCCGTACAAATGGGTTATTCCGTTTTTCATATCCGATCGCAGTTTCACTTCCATGTCCTGGATATATAATGGTTTCCTCAGGGAGTGTATAAAGTTTTTCACGGATATTGGTTAACAACAATTGATGATTTCCACCCGGCAAATCAGTCCGGCCTATACTTTCACGAAAAAGTACGTCACCAGCGATAGCAAACCCGGAACTGGGTTGATAAAATACCAGACTGGCTGGGGAATGCCCTGGGGTGGAAATGATCTGCCACTCCTCATTGTCCAGGGATAAATGGTGATTTGTAGTGATCCATTGATTGGGTTGGGGAGAGGGATGATAGGGGATTTGATACATTTGGGCAGTGATGACTGAAGACTCGAGGATCATTTGTTCGCCATCCGGTGCCCAGTATGGTATGTTGTATTTTTCAATTACAGCGAGGTTTCCCAGGATGTGGTCGATGTGACAGTGCGTGCTAATCAAAATTTTGGGTTGAAGATCTTCCTGATCAATGAAATCAAACAAAATTCGTTCTTCTGCAGATGTGGCACAACCCGGGTCAAATATAATGGCATCCTTTAGTTCGTTGTAAACGATATAGGTATTTTCCTGAAAGGGATTGAATGTGAACTTTTTTATACGGATATTGCTCATAAAATATACTATTACTTCGGTATTTTTTGTAGATTAAGCATGGGTTTAAGTGTAAATACTCCGAGGTTGATCGCTAAATTAATATACATATCGCTACTGTTATTGTTTACCTTTTTTGGGTACGGACAAGTTTCCAGCGTCCAGTTTGGGAAGAACAGGGTCCAATACCATGATGATTTTGATCAGTGGTCTTCCTATGAAAGCGAAAACATCCGCACTTTCTGGTATGGAAAATCCAGAAATATCGGATTTATTGTAGCTAAAGTAGCTGAAAACGAGTACCCTGAGATCCTTGATTTGCTGGAGCACAAAATCAATCAAAAGATTCAAATTCTGGTTTTTTCTGATGTTACTGATGAGAATCAAAGCAACATCGGTAAAGATGAATTGCTGTATAATGAATCGGATTTGGTCCCAATCCATGAGAATAAAGTGTTCGTCCATTACAACGGAGATCAGACCCAGCTGAGGCAGAGAGTGAGAGAAGGGATGTGTGGTGTTTTACTTCATGATATGTACTTTGGTGGAGGACTCGATGTAAGTCTGCAGGTTAATTATGCCAAGAAATTACCCAAATGGTACCTGGATGGTATGATTTCTTTCGCTGGAAGTGAATGGAATGCGGAGAAAGACAATGCATTTCGGAAATATTACGAAGAGAAAGGGGAGTTGAATTTTAAAAAAATGTCCAGGGATTATCCGGTTCTTGCAGGTCACAGTTTTTGGTACTATCTGGCCAGCACTTATAGCAAGGATGTCATTCCCAATCTTCTTTATCTGACCAAGATCAACAGAGATCTTGAAGAGGCTTTCGATTTTGTATTTGGGGTAGAACTTGACCAAATGATAGTTCAATGGCAACGATTTTTTGAGTCCATTTACACCCAGGGTGAAACGGATCGGGTAATTCCCATCCAGGAAAACCAATGGAAATTGTGGAAAAAGGGCCGGGCGCAGGTGACTGGCGGAGAATACAGCCCTGATGGTCATAAAATTGCCTATTCAATTAATCATTTGGGAAAGTACCGGGTCTATGTCAAAGACTTACAAACCAATCAGCTTGAAAGAATCTTTACCTATGGCACCCGAAATCCCTTTTTACCCATCGATGTGGAATATCCTGCCATGCGATGGATGAACAATCGGGATGTTGCCATAATTTTCGAACGAAGGGACCAGTTGTACATACGAATATACAACACCCAAACCGAAGAAGTTTTCGAACAGCTTTTTCCTGAAAGATTCGAACGCATATACGGCTTTGATGTGATCGATGACCGATATATTGTTATTTCAGCGCAAAGTATGAGTAATATCGATTTGTACCGATATGATCTACGTACACGCCAATCGGATCGATTTATGAATGATTATTTTGCGGACATGTATCCGGAAATTGTAAGAAATGATCTGGGAACTTTCATCAGTTTCCAATCCAACAGAGATCGCAATTCCTGGACGAACTGGCAATCGGATAGTCTTACCAACATTCAGACGGCAGATCTGTGGATGATGGATCTTAACAATCCAATCCAGTTATTTCCAGTCATTCAAACTTCCTCAAGCAACGAAAGGCTTGTGAAATCCACGCCCGAACAACTATTTTTTTTGACCACCGAGACAGGAATTACCAATCTGGCCACGATCGCCTACGAAATTATCCCCGACGATTCTATCTACGTGCGACGATACCGGGAAGATTATTTTCTAGTTCCGGATACAGAGGTGGATAGCGTAGATCCGGGACTACTTTTTCATGTGCCTGGATACCAGGTAAGGACTTCCGAAATCAGTTTTCTTTCCAATGTTCCCCGGCATCTGAAATCGGCTTTTGTATCGGCTCAGGGAGATCGGGCGACCATGACCTATCTCGATATGAAGGATCGTTTTGTGACTTTTGAAGAGCCTACGCTTTCTAATATAGATAGCATCCAACCTATCGCTTATTATCAATATCTGGATAGAAAAGCAGAAAGCAGGAAACGTGCAGATAGTATATCTCTGGCTACCCTGGATACCACGCAGATATTTCAAACCCCTTATACCAACGTCTTTACAAATACTTATCTGGATAGCCTTTTTAGATCAAAAACAGAAATTTTCACAAACCTATCCTACAATACCACACAGAACCAGGTGGCTGCCCGGGGTGATTTTATGGAAATCCAGCGGACAAAGGTCGTTCCATACAGGTGGCAGTTTTCTGTATTTGAAAGTTCCTTTGATGTAAGTAACGAAATATTATTTGATGGTCTGGATAGCTATGCAGCGGAGGGTGGTACGTATCGGAGGGCGCCAACCGGTTTGTTGGGTAAAGTGGTAATTAAAGATCTTTTTGAAGATTATGAGTTTGAAGGTGGCGTAAGATTTCCCCCAAATTTCAATGGAGCGGAGTATTACGGTATATTCCGCGATAATAAACACAGACTGGACAAAAGTCTAAGCCTATATCGAAAAGTACAAACGGAACGAAATCCCACAGCCAGTGGACTACAAGGTGGAGAAAAATATGAGGTTTTATTGGGGCAAGCTGGTGTGAGCTACGCCCTCGACTTTTATAATAGCGTGAGAGCTAAATTTACGCTCAGGCAGGATCGGAATACAGTAAAACCCACCACGGTGGATGAACTCAATCTCCCCCCAGATATTTCTCAGCGGATTGGACTCAAACTGGAATATGTTTACGACAATTCCTATATATACAATCCCAATATTCGCAATGGCACCCGTGCAAAGATCTACGGTGAGGTCATGAAAAAACTCAATCTACAACTTATTGAGGATTTTAAATTTCAACTCGGTGATGGATACTTAACTACCTTCGGTGTGGATGCGCGTCACTATCTTCCGGTTTTGAAACACAGTGTTCTTGCACTCCGGGTAGGTGCTGGTATCAGTATGGGTACTGAGAAGATATTATTCTATCTGGGGGGAGCTGACAACGAAATCATTCCCCAATTCAATGAAGATGGGCGCAACAACTATCGATATACCTATGCTTATCAAACCGTGGCACCTAGTTTACGCGGTTTTAAAAGCAATGTTCGTAGCGGAAACAACCACCTTCTATCAAATGTCGAATTTCGTATTCCACCCTTCCAGTATTTATTTGGCAAGAATATGCAATCCAGAATCCTGAGGGACTTTCAACTTGTAGGTTTCTTTGATTTTGGTATGGCCTGGGAAGGAAGAGATCCTTATGATCCCAACAACCCGATCAATTTTGTGGAAATAGATCGCCCGCCTATTTTACACGCCAGGGTTCAATATTTCCGTGATCCCTTCGTGATGGGATATGGTGCTGGTGTGCGTATCAATCTTCTCGGCTATTTTTTACGCGGGGATTATGCATGGGGTGTTGATTCAGGGGCTGTCCTCAAGCCGAGAATTCATATTTCGCTGGGGTATGATTTTTAGTATAAAGTAGTTGGGAACCAGGATTAGAAGGTTGAATTTGGATATTGCTATCAGCTTTGGAAGTAGGCAAGGTGGTTAGTAATTGGAGGTTATTTTGGGGTTTCATGCCATAGATACACACTACCGCAGGCTGGTCCCCGGGTTTATCCCCCAAAAGCTAAGTAGATCGCAATCACATGACAGACCGTGCCCAGAAGTACGAAAAGGTGCCATATGAAATGATAATACAACTTGTATGACTTTTTGTAGAAATAAACCCCAGATGAATAGAAAGCGCCCCCACCAACAATCCACCATAACACTTTAACGGGTGCGTTCTGCCACAGGGGCCATATTACCAGAATCACCATCCAGCCCAAAATGACATACAGAGCCGTACTTAGGTTATGGTATTTGCCGGTATACCAAAATTTGAGAATGGATCCAAGAAGGATGATTACCCACATCACACCCAGAAATATTACACTTGTAGGACGTTGGATGTACATCATAATCACAGGGGTATAAGTTCCTCCGATTAAAAAGAAAATGCTGATATGGTCTAAGATTCGCCAGAGGTCTTTATTTTTTCCTTGAGGTGAAAAATGATACACTGACGACGAAAAATAGGACATGACGATACCAAGACCAAAAGGTATCAGTGTCCAGGTAAGGCCACTTTGATGTTCGTATAGAGCTTTTCCAAACAGTCCTGGCATCCCCACCAACAATATCAACAAACCAAGGGCATGGCTCCATCCATTGAGCAATTCCTCATTTCTGCTTTGCGACATCCGTTTGGTCATATTTTTAACTATATTTGGTACGGTAGGGGTTCAGCCCTTCAATTTTCTTTCTCCTGGTACATGATTACCTTCCAATCCTACATGAGGCTTAAATAAATCTTTTTTGACATAAAATATAAACAGATGGTTTAAACTATCGTTCACATTTGCAGTTACATACTGAAACCTTACACAAGCAAAAAGACCTGATTCATGCAATCTATCAAATTTAAAAACGGAGATGAAATGCCCTTGTTGGGATTGGGAACCTGGAAATCGGATGAAGGAGAGGCCTACAAAGCCGTCCAGGAAGCGATTCGAATTGGATATCGCCACATCGATTGTGCATTTAATTATGGGAATGAAAGAGAAATTGGTCAGGCAATAGCAGATATGATAACTGCGGGAGAAATCCGACGTAAAGAACTGTGGATTACTTCCAAGTTGTGGAACGATTCTCATCGGAAAGAACATGTATTGCCTGCTATTCAACGCTCTCTTGACGATTTGCAGTTGGAATATCTTGATTTGTATCTGATTCACTGGCCCGTAGCACTCAAGCATGGCGTCGGATTCCCCAAATCCTCCGAAGAATTTGTGTCCCTGGAAGAGGTCCCTCTGATCGAGACCTGGGAAGCTATGATCGATTTACATTCACGTGGTTTAACCCGGCATATAGGAGTTTCAAATTTCAATGTCCCCAAGATTAAACACCTGACAGAGCAATCCGGGTTTCAACCGGAAATGAATCAGGTAGAGATGCATCCATATCTTACTCAAAATGAATTGGTGAATTTTGCCAGGGAAATGGGTATGGGGTTGACAGCATACTCGCCTCTTGGTAGTAACGACCGTCCCGCAAGGATCAGAGGTCAGAGGCCTGTGCTTATGGAAGATGAAGTTGTAGTTGATATTGCAAAGGAAGAGGAAATTTCACCGGCGCAGGTTTTGATTGCATTTATTTTGCAAAGGGGGGTAGCTGCCATTCCCAAATCTTCCAACCCCGCACGGCTTCGTCAAAATTTTGAAACATTGAATGTGCATCTGAAGGAAGAACAGATACAACGACTTCTTCAATTAAATCAAGACCTGAGGTACATTGACGGGACTACCTGGACCGTACCCGGGAGTCCGAATACGTTGGAATCGATCTGGAAATTATAGGACTACCAGTAAGGGTGTCCTGAAAATAGGATAAGATGAAGACAAGGTAGGTATACTTCAAACCGCACATTGTCGAATGTGATAAAATAGGATCGCTTCTATGTGGCAGGGCGTGACATGCCGTTCCCAATAATGATTTTTTTAAGTCGATCATGGATGTTCGTATTGGTTGTGGAATAGAGATAGCATACCGGATCGATTTTCAAAACAAAGCCATTGTTTTATCGGAAAACACCTTGCTCTTCACTTTCATTCACAAAAGTCATCCATTTGGGAAAACGTAGAAATAGTACATTTAGCTTGGTGTTGATACTGGGTTCTATGGCTGCAATAGGCCCCCTGAGCATCGATATGTACCTCCCAGCTTTCAATGATATTGCCCAATCCCTGGGGACAGATAAGAATCAGGTTGGCTATACCCTCACGAGTTACTTTCTGGGTATCGGGGTTGGACAATTGCTGTTTGGCCCTTTGTCGGATCGATATGGCCGGAAAAAACCCACGGTCATAGGACTCATCCTCTTTTCACTTTCTGCACTGGCCATTTATTTTACCCCGAATATTCAAGCTTTCATAGTCATCAGGGTTTTTATGGCTTTGGGAGGGTGCATCGGAATGATTACCAGTAAAGCGATCGTCCGGGATCTTTTTCCCCCAGAGGAAACTGCAAGGATATTTTCAATCCTGATGCTGATCATGGGTATCGCTCCCATTCTTGCTCCCACCTTGGGGGGTGTCATGGTAGCCCAATTCGGATGGCGTTCCCTATTTCTGTTTTTGACGATCTATCCCATTTTGATCGCATTGTCCGTAGGTTTTCTGCTTAGGGAAACCAAACAACCCGATCCCGACATCTCACTAAGCCCTCCAGCTGTCATCCGTGATTATCTCAAAATAATTCGAAATCCGTGGTTTTTAAAGTATAGTGTGGCGGGTTCACTGGCTTATGCCGGACTGTTTGCTTATATCAGCGGAGCATCCTTCTTATATATGGATCAGTTGGGATTTACTCAGCAGGAATTTGGATGGACTTTCGGGATCAATGCCGGAGGATACATATTTGGAGCACAGGTCAACAATCTGTTTCTTCGGAAATGGTCAAGTACTTTGGTCAGCAGCAGAACTATTCTTTTTCAGACCATGGTGGCTGTCATCATGGTAGTTGGGTTTTTTATACCGACTATGTTTTGGATGATGACGGTAGCAGGTATCTGGTTTTATTTATTTTGCCTCGGATTTATAACGCCCAATACCACTGCTCAGGCCTTAGCTCCGTTTGAGAGGTTGGCAGGGTCCGCATCTGCTCTCATTGGTGCACTTCAAATGTTAACGGGGGCGTTGATCTCGGCAATCGTTAGCATGATTATCGGTAATTCAAGCCTTCCTATGTTGGTCGTTATGCTTATTTGTTCTGCAATAGGCACTATCATACTGCGGGTTTCGGTGCCGAGGAGCAGGATGAACCAGAGTGTTGGTCGTTGAGGCAGAGGTTAGGGCTGAGGCAAAGGCGGAAGCAGAGGCAGAGGTGGACTCCGGATCAAGTCTGGAGTGACAAGATAGCGGTTGATTTACCTGCTATAGATCGCAATTTGCGTGCATACAACTATGGACTACTTATACGGTTAGTCCACTTTGAGAAATATTCTTTTGTGACCGGATATGAGAAAAAAGCGGGTGGTCATGAGCATTGCGGAAATGGTGAGTCCGACGATCAATCCAACCCATATACCCTGAACGTCCCAGGATCGGTAAAACGCGAGGTAATAGCCGAAGGGAAGACCGATTACCCAGTAAGCGATTGATACAAAAAGGGTAGGAATTTTTACATCATACAGCCCGCGCAACAGCCCAACTCCGATAGCCTGAATAGCATCAGAAATCTGGAACAATCCTGCCAGAATCAGCAATAAAGCTGCATACTCAACTACTTCTGCTTCGTCATTGAATATAAAAGGTAATTTATGGTTCATTAGGGTAAAGAAAATCGCACATATTACGCCATAAATGCCGCCCATAATGAAGGTTCTTTTACCCACTTCCCGGGCTCCTCTTTGGTCCTTTCTTCCCAGATAATTTCCCACCAAAATACTTCCTGCGGCGGATAGCCCCATCGATACCATGAAAGTCAAAGAAGCCAGACTGATCGCAATCTGGTGGGCAGCCAGTTGGATGGCCCCAAACCACCCTACGATAATGCCCGATACAGAAAAAGCTCCTGCTTCCATGGCGTATTGCATGCTGGATGGAATACCTATTTTTAATAATCGCTTCCATGTACGTTTTTTGACCTTCATTGAATGATGGATGTTTTGGCGAAATGGTGCGTATCTGGGTGATTTCAACACGATCCACAACAAGGCAAGAAATATTAAAATCCTGGTAATCAGGGTGCCAATTCCCGCTCCAAACAATTCGTAGCGAGGAAGTCCGAATTTCCCATAAATAAATATATAATTCAAAAACGCATTGAGTGGAATGGAGAGTAACGCAAGATTCATGGCTGTCCTTGTATATTCCAATCCATCGGTAAATTGCTTCAGAGTCAGAAACATCAACATAGGCACGGTTGACCATCCCATGATAATAAGATAATCCCTCGAAACCTCGGCCACCGCTTCATCCTGGTCGAGATGGAAAACTATATCTGAACCCAAATGAATCCCGGCACCCAGCATTAATGCAAATATGGAACACAAAATAAAACCGTTGAAGGCTATATGGAAACTATGAGCCTTTTCCCCATTGCCATTGGCTGTGGCTACCAAAGGCGACACCGCATAGGATAATCCAATTCCCAGAACGTAGGGTATGCTTAGGAGATTGTTGACCAGTGCCGAACCTGCAAGTAAAACAGAACTGATGGAGCCTACCATAGCGCTATCAATGATGCCCAAAAAGATCTGGGTCATATTTCCCAAAATAATGGGAATAGCCACACTGATTATTCTACGATTGAGCCCCTGCATTTTGCGTTGATATCTTAGTCCATGCAAAGATGAGCAATTCAACCATAAGATTTGCTAAATTTGATATTTGTGAATGACAAATAGGATTTTGAGGTAATTTAAAACATTGTGATTATGAGGTTTTTCATGATGTTCTTCATCTTCATACCATGTTGGTGGTCCTGGTCCGAAATTCCTCCACACTGCTCATGGAATAGTTTGAAGCAGGATACTATTATATATTTTCCTGGTTTTTTCCAGTGGGACGAAGGGACGGTGGTACAAACCAGTTCTTCCTTGTCTGATCACATCGTTCATTACCTGGAGATACTGGACCATGTGAACGTGGATTTTAGCGAATCTCCGGAGTCGGTGGTTTTGATATCGAAAAACTCAAAAGACGATTTACGATATGAAATACGGGTGTCCGAAGACACTATTCGGGTTTCAGCACCCCAAACTGGTTCCATCGAAAGTGCGCTACGTTACCTTTTGAATTTAAAAAAAAATGCGGAAAATCGTTCTCCGGATTATGGGCTGATCTATATCCGGTGTGGTTTATATCGGTTCGAGGAATTTTAAAGTTATATTAAATGTGGACCATGGACTATCGATATTCGACATGGTGGAATTAAAATTTTATATTGAGCTTTCAATTTTATGACCCTCAATTTTGTACAAAATGAGCAAAACCAATAGAAGGAAATTTATCAGAAACACGGGTATGGCTGCGGTGGCATGGACCATTATCCCCAGACATGTCCTGGGGGGTCCCAATTTTACAGCACCCTCCGATCAATTGACCAAAGGCATAATTGGAACAGGTGTAATGGGAAGGGGGCACCTCAGGTACGAGGGGCGGACCATCGCATTGTGTGATGTGGACAGTAAGCACTTGGATCAGGCTAAGCGAGCTGCGGGTAGTGGCGTCACCACCTACACCGACTTTCGGGAACTATTGATGAATAAAGATATTGATGTGGTGCACATTGCCACACCCCCGCACTGGCACGGAATCATGGCAGTAGAAGCAGCTAAGGCAGGCAAGGATATCTGGTGTGAAAAACCAATGACCAGGACCATTGGTGAAGGATTGGCCGTGATCGATGCTGTTCAACGCCATGATCGTATGTTTCGTTTAAATACCTGGTTTCGGTTTACCTCCAATTTTTATGGTATGGGGGTTCCGGTAAAACCCATCAAAAAATTGGTGGAGAACCGGGTTTTAGGATGGCCTTTGAAGGCGACGATCAGCGGTACGACCGGATTCAACTGGAAGTTTTACTGGAGTGGTAAACCCAATCTTCCTGCCCAGGAGGTACCTGAAGAGCTGGATTACGATATGTGGCTTGGACCAGCACCATATAAGCCATACAACGAGGAAAGAGTACATGCCAATTTCCGGGGTTACTGGGATTATGATGGGGGAGGCCTGGGAGATATGGGCCAACATTATATGGATCCGGTCCAGTACCTGTTGGAAAAAGATGATACCAGTCCGATAAGCGTGGAGATCGATGCACCCCAACAACATCCCGAAGCTGTAGGTACCTGGCGTCGAATTACATATACTTATGACGATGGATGTCAAATAATCCTGGACGGTGAGAATAAGGATAAAGAGGCCAAATTCCTGGAAGGACCAGATGGTTGGCTGAACAAAGGAATGGAGTCTTCGATTCCCAATGTTCTGGGACTCATTGATAGTTTACCTGATCCTGCACCCCAAATTCAGCTGTTTAGCGAATCTGTGCGGACACGACAAAAGTTCTCACTCAATGAGATGAATGGACACAGAAGTTGTAATTTGATCAATATGGGGAAAATTGCTTTAAGATTGGGGCGTAATTTGAAATTCGATCCTGTAAAACAGGAATTTATTAATGACCCAGGGGCCAACGCTCTGATTCATCAGCCAATGCGTGGACACTGGAGGATTTGATAAGCTCAGTGAAGCAGAAGAAACGACATTTCAAAAATTTAATAATAAACCATGAATTTCAAATATATTTTTACTTTTTTCATGTCGCTGTGGATGGTCTCACAAGTTGTGGCCCAGGATGGCCGGACGTTCGAAACCAAAGTCGCTGATGCCCTGAATGTGCTACCAGCCAATGATCAGAATACTCTGACCAATACAATTCAGGAATTGATTAATCTGGGACCGGATGTGATCGACGAATTGGTTAGGCTGTATGGAGATCAGGATGCTGATAACATTAAGATGGATTATGCTCTGTCGGGAATTGGAAAATACCTGTCTTCTGCAAATTCCAGTGTACAGACCCAATTTGCTCAGCGATTCATGGCAAATATTCAAGACAATCCTTCCTCTGAGGTGGGTGAAGTCCTTCTGGAAGAATTGGCGTTATTTCTTCCCGACGACCAGGTCGGTCTGTTACAGCCACTTATGGGTGAACGATCCCAGCTTATGCGCGTACTCGATATCCTGGAAATGCGGCCTGGTCAGAAAAGTGGTGCAATGATATGGTCTGCTATGAGTATATCCGATAATCGGGCCCGATTTAAAATCTATAAGATCCTGAGCGACCCCAGATTCGGGCATCAGAATCAGGTTCTCAATCCCGGTCAGGCAAACTCTGTGTCCGAGTTTGGGCAATTGATTTTGGATGGGATGGCAGCCAGTGGAGATCCAAAATACAGGGAGTATTTTGAATCAGTCCTGACAAGTGATCCGGATCCGATCATGGTCGATGCAATTATGAAGTACGGTCAATCTTTATTTGATAAGGGCCATGGAAACGAGGCTGTAGTTTATTTTCAGCAGGTTTACAAGCAGGACAAATCGGATTTGAAAGCCCTGGCCGTTCGGGAACTGGGACGGCTTGCACCCGATCAGGCTTTGGATCAACTGTCATCTGCCTTTGAGTCAGGGGATACCACAGTGGCTACTTCTGCCTCACAGGCTTTGGCTCACATGGAAGCGCGTCATTATCAATCCTTGATCGGGTCTATTGAGAAAGCTCCCGGATTGGCAAAGGCCAATGCTATCCGTATACTGAGCAGGAAAGGATGGGCAGGCGTAGAACCGCTTATACGTCAAGGCATAACGAGCCTGGATTCACTGGTGGTAGCACAATCCCTCATTGGCCTGGCAGAGATAAAAGGAAAGGATGCCCAGCAAGAACTTATTGACAGGCTTCAGACTATGGAATCGCCCTATATACAACAAGCCGGTATCACTGCGCTTGGGATGGCTACCGACAAGAATAATATTGGCAAAGTGGCCTCCATTATTTCTGAGGTGAATGATGATTTGAAAAAGTCCATCATATCGCTGGTTGCGGACCGGGGGAACAACAGTTATTTTGATCAGATCTTTGAGTTGGCAAATAATACACAGGGGGATTTGCAGAAAGTTGCCATCAATGCGCTGTCCAAATTAGGCCAGGATCAGCATATTCCACGTGTTCTGGAGCTATTAAAATCAGTTTCTGCTGAACAGGTTGCCGTGACACAAGCCACTTTGAATAAAATGATGGAGACAAGCCAATCCAGAAATTGGGAACCCGTACTTCAACAAGCTATCGAAGGACCTCAAAATGGGCGGTACCTCCCGCTGATCGGGCATTTATCCGGTGACAAATCCAGGGATATGGCACAGAAGATATTGGAGTCGGGTGTGGATTCTACCATCAATCAATTGTTGTCCTCTGCCGGGGATTGGGCAGAGGCCTCCATGGTGGACCTGGTTGTTCCTCTAATAGATAACGCAGCTACAACAGAAAAAGCTTTCGAAGCAGCTATGGGTATGATCGACCGATCGCCATGGCCTGCAGAACGAAAGATTCTCAGTCTCCAAAAGGTATACGAACTCACAAATTATCCGAGCAGTAAGACTACAGTGATTGAAAAATTGGGGAAATACCGCAACTTTTATTCATTGCTTACCGTAGGAGATTATATGAAGAAAAGTGCAGGTAGTGTTCAGAATGCTGCTGCTCTGGCGATTATGAATATAGTGATGCCTGGTCCACAAAATAATGACGGGATGACCGACTCACTCGCTATTTCCTATCTAAGGCGGGCACAGGAAATTGTGAAGGGTCCTGATTCTGAATATTTTAAAGAGAATATCAACACGTATATCAATTCCATTCCCGCGGACGCGCCCAGGGGATATGTTTCTATGTTTGACGGTGAGAGCCTGAAAGGATGGCATGGTTTTGTGGCCAATCCACTCCAATTACAGCGAATGTCAGAGACAGAGATACAGGAAAAGCTCCAGGCCTCCAACCAACGTATGCGCAACCATTGGTGGGTGGAAGATGGAATGATCCGTTTTAAAGGAGATGGTCAGAACTTAGTGTCGGACAAAGATTATGGCAATTTTGAAATGGTCGTAGATTGGAGAATTGGAGATAAAGGTGACAGTGGTATCTATCTACGGGGAACGCCACAGGTCCAGATATGGGATATTTCTCGGGTAGATGTGGGTGCGGAAGTCGGTTCGGGTGGATTGTACAACAATCAAAAGCATCCAAGTAAACCGCTCAAAGTAGCCGACATGCCGATTGGGGAATGGAACCATATGAAAATAGTCATGATGGGAGAGAAAGTTTCAGTATGGCTCAACGGAGATCTGGTGGTGGATAATGTGGTATTGGAAAACTATTGGGATCGATCAGTTCCAATTTTTCCCACCGGGCCTATCGAATTGCAAGCCCATGGAACGGATATTGCCTTCAGAAATATTTATATTAAAGAGATTCCTTCCAGTGAAGACCTCTTGACTGAAGAGGAGAAGCACGAGGGTTTTGTCCCCTTGTTCAATGGATACAACCTGGATGGCTGGAGAGGAAATAAGACGCAGTACCGCGCAGAGAATGGTATGATTGTGGTGGATCCTGAAGCAAGTGGTCGATCGGGTAACCTTTACACGGAAAAGGAATATGCAGATTTCAACTTCCGGTTTGAGTTTTTGCTTACCCCGGGGGCCAACAATGGTCTGGGTGTCCGGGCCCCATTGGAAGGTGATGCAGCATATGGCGGGGTGGAACTGCAAATTCTCGATAATACAGCAAGTATTTATGCCAATCTCAAACCATATCAATACCACGGTTCATTATATGGAGTAGCTCCGGCAAAACGTGGTTTTCTGAAACCCGTGGGCGAGTGGAATTCCCAGGAAGTTATCGTCAAAGGGAGCAGATTCAAGGTCATACTCAATGGAACGACCATCCTCGATGTGGACGCAAAAGAAGCGATGAAGAATGGGGCCATGGATGGCCGTGAACACCCGGGCTTAAAAAATACGAAAGGCCATATCGGCTTTTTAGGTCACGGATCAGAAGTTAAATTCAGGAATATCAGAATCAAGGAATTATAAGCTATCTATGCAATAGACTGCTTGTGTGGCGTTGTTAGTAGACAGGGATTCAAAGAGGATTTAGAATGGATAGGTCCACCGGGCCATATCCACAGAACTAAATCCTCTTTTTGATTTGACCTGATCGATTCTACGTCTCAAAGACCTGGTAATGATGTTTGAGTTACAAAGACAGTGCTTTTTCAATTTCTCCTGGCCAGCGACGGTGTGAAAATATTTGTCGTTGGAATTCCAAAATTCAATTCTACCGAAGTCATTATTGGAATTCGAGGAAGAAGTGAATATAACTTTGATCTCCCAGAATACCATCGGGATTGGAACAACGGGTGAGCTCAAGTTCTGAATTTGCTATCCCACCAGAGTGATCAGACCGCATAATTTATAATTAATCATATATTATTGGATTTGATGCCAAATGGGGAGAAGAATCCTCTTTTAACTTCTCTCATCCATCATTGCATACTCTTGTAGGTGGATGGGAAATTTTATTCACCAGAAAAACCTCCAGCGTGCTGTCAATTTTAGATCGTAATTGAAGGTAGTACAGATAAGCATGACTGCTGAATTCAATCAAATGCCTTTATACAAAGCTGGAGAATCGAAGGTCATCGGAGATGAACAGCAGTCCTTTTAGGATGAAATTTTTGCTTCAATTCATCTATCCTTCTTTCAATTCGAGGTGAGGACAGACATCATTTCAAATGAAAGATATATGCTGACCAGATGATGATTATTTATTATGAAAAATAATAATATGTATTATTGAATATACGTATACGCATGTTTAACAATGAAGTGTATCTTGAGTGTGTGGTAAATGGACGAAATGTTAAATTTCGTATATAAACTTTTATGTTAGAGAAATTTTTAATACCAAAGTCTTTTTTCGAATAAAATTGAACTAAATTTGGAGCCTGGCAGTTTAGAATTCACACGAACGCCAGGAATCTTTTTCCCCCATAATATGCAAATCTACAATCATGAAAATTGCCCAGACACAAAGCACCAAAAGATATTTCGAGTACGCCCAGGTACTTGAGGAAACCAAACGCTATTTTCAGGATGATGAGTTATCTGCCACAACGTGGATCAATAAGTATGCTGTAAAAACAAGTGATGGCAAATACCTGGAAAAATCCCCTGATGATATGCATTGGAGGATGGCGCGGGAATTTGCCCGCATTGAAAGGAACTATCCATTCTCCAAACCCCGGTCCAAAGGCTTGTCTGAATATGGCAAAATGCGGGAAGTATTGGACGAAGATGCGATTTACAAGTTGTTCAAAAATTTCGAATACGTTATTCCTCAGGGTAGTGTTATGGCTGCTTTGGGGAATTCAGAAATGATCGCATCACTATCCAATTGTGTCGTTGTTCCCCCGGTTTTTGACTCTTATGGTGGGATCATGTATACAGATCAGCAATTGGTACAGCTTTTTAAAAGGCGATGTGGGGTAGGGGTCGACATATCCGGACTCCGGCCAAAGAATGCTGAAGTTTCCAATGCTGCCGGAACCACTACCGGAGCAGTATCGTTCATGGAACGATTTTCCAATACCACCAGAGAAGTAGCCCAAAACGGTCGGCGGGGTGCCCTGATGTTGACCATGGATATTGCGCATCCCGATGTGGAAGATTTTATCCGTATCAAGCAGGATCTGACTAAGGTGACCGGGGCAAATATATCAGTCAGGTTGTCCGACGAATTTATGAAAGCGGTTGATGAGGATGCGAATTTCACATTACGTTGGCCGATCGATAGTGATGACCCCCAGTACAAAAAAACAGTTAAAGCCCGTGAACTTTGGAATACCATTATCGAGTGTGCCCATAGAACAGCAGAACCTGGCTTGATTTTCTGGGACCGCCAACACCATTATAGTACTTCTTCAGTTTATCCCGGTTTTGAAAATAGTTCCACAAATCCTTGCTCTGAAATCGCAATGCAGGGCGGTGATAGCTGCCGGTTAATCGCAGTAAATCTGTACAGTTTTGTCAAAAACCCATTTACCCCTCAAGCACAATTTGATTTTGATCATTTTTACCAGGTGGTGTATGAGTCCCAGCATTTAATGGACAATTTGGTAGATCTTGAGCTAGAGGCCATCGAAAGAATACTGGAGAAAATCGATCAGGATCCTGAGCCTCAGTTTATCAAACAAGTGGAAATCGATACGTGGAAGCTATTGTACGAATACGGTAAAAGAGGAAGACGGACAGGGCTTGGGTTTACCGCTCTGGCAGATATGCTTGCAGCCATGGGGCTCGAATTTGACAGTAAAGAAGCGATGAAAGTGGTGGATGAGGTCATGCGTACCAAGCTCATGGGAGAATTTGACAGTTCTATTGATATGGCTATCGAGCGTGGTCCCTTCGAGGATTTTGATCCAAAAATAGAAAACACCTCTGAATTTGTTCAGATGCTGGAAAAGGAGTTTCCGGATTTGTACAAACGGATGATGAAATATGGCCGTCGTAACATTTCGATAAGTACGGTGGCACCCACAGGGACTTTGAGTATGCTGGCGCAGACTTCCTCAGGCATAGAGCCGGTCTTTTTGCTTTCATACAAAAGACGCCGAAAAGTCAATGAAAGTGATAAGAACGCCAACATTACCTATGTGGATGATATGGGTGATTCGTGGGAAGAATTTGAGGTCTTCCATCCCAAGTTACGAACATGGATGGAAATATCGGGGAGCAGGGATGTGAAAAAAAGTCCATATCACGGGTCCACTGCACCTGAAATTGATTGGTCCAGACGTGTGGAAATGCAGGCATTGGTCCAAAAATATGTAACGCATTCGATCAGCTCTACGATTAATCTTCCCTCTGATGTATCGATGGAAGCTGTGGGAGAAATTTATCTGGAATCGTGGAAAAAGGGATTGAAGGGAATTACCGTATACCGTGATGGTTCACGAAGTGGGGTTTTGGTATCCACAGAAACTAAATCTGAAAAAACACCCAAAGAGACCGTGGTGAATTTGAGTGGAGTTTACAATCCTCCCAAAAGGCCAAAAAAGATCGAAGCAGATGTGATCCGTTTCCAGAATGAATATGAGAAGTGGCTTGCCGTGGTCGGTTTTGTGAACGACAAACCTTATGAAATCTTTACTGGGAAAATGGAAGATTCTTTTAATCTCCCCTCCTTCGTCAACAAAGGCTGGGTGATTAAAAGCAAGACGGATCGGGGTAGTCGATACGATTTCCAATACATCGACAAAGATGGCTATCGAACCACCATCGAAGGTTTGTCCAGGTCCTTTGATAAGGAATATTGGAACTATGCCAAGTTGATTTCGGGTGTACTCAGACACAATATGCCGATCAATGATGTGGTTGATCTGATCAATGGACTCAACCTATATGACGACAATATCAATACCTGGAAAAACGGGGTAGCACGGGCACTCAAAAAATATGTTGCCGATGGAACTGAGGCAGGGGATAAGGTATGCCCATCTTGTGATGACCCACACGGCCTGATCTACGAGGAAGGTTGTCTGACTTGTAAAAGCTGTGGATATAGTAAATGCTAAGAAAAGCTGGGCGGAAGCCACCAGGAAGTGCCTTCCGCCTTTATTCTTCTAATAGAGATATAAAGTATAGTATCTCTATAGCGTAATTCTAATTCCCCCTATTCGTATTGTGAAATCAGCCTGGTCTCCTTCCCATCGTAAACTTCAGGCCTCCAAATTCTATCCACTAAATCATCTCAAATAATTCTTCAAACTGTCTTCGAACTTTGGGAGCAGCAGCAAATTCATCCTTCTGTGCGTCCCGATAACCCAGGGCGAGAAGAACGCAGGAATGCATATGTCTATCCGGTAACCCCAACAATTTATCCAGAGCAGATGCACTAAATCCTTCCATAGGTGTAGCATCCACATGCGAAAGCGCGGCGGCATCTATCGCTGTGCCGAGAGCCAGATAACTTTGTCGTGCAGTCCATTCCTTGATTTCATCTGTGGTCATGCTAGTCGCAAACTTCAACAAACTATTTTTGAAATCTTCCAATTTGATTGGAGGAATATTCCTCGTGTTGGAGATGGTGGTTATATATTCGTCGATCTGTTGGGGTTGGACCGATGTCCATCCACAAAAAACCAACAAATGGGAACATTCCAGTATTTGTGGCTGTCTGGAAGCTTTTTCATAAATTTCCTGACGCACCTTTGGATCTTCAATGACCATAATCTGGAACGGTTGTAGTCCCATGGAAGACGGTGCCAGAGCAATGGCATCAAGAATAAAGCGAATTTTATCCCCTGGAACTGACTTCCCATTCATCCTTTTGGCGGAATATCTCCATTTCAATTGCTCTATCAATTCCATACCTGTTATATATAAAATCTGTTAATAGCAATGAATTCCAAATATTATTCTAAATTACATTGCATATTATTCGTTGTACAAAATAATTACTCCTCAACAAGGTTTTGAAGATTATACGTGTAACGCTTGAGGTACATAAAAGTTAAATTCGGAATGGTGGTTGGATAAAGAGAAATTGGTGCTGTTTTGGAGTTGATTTTCGGCGGTTGAAATTTCTGGCACAAAGGGCTGTTGTGGTGGAAGCATCAGTCGAAAGTTTTTTTGTAGTGATAGGGTGAGGATTTGGATTATGAGCTATCTGCCAGTTCCACAGCCAATGTTGTGGGAAAATAATTCCTGGTTTCCGTAATGTAAATAGGGCTGGTGAACGTGCGAAGGTCTGTCTTTATCGGGGGTAGGGGTTATCAGGCATCCGACCAGCCGGTAAAGAAGGGAAGACGATGAGTAAAACCTCATACACTGCCCTCTATAAACAAGGTGTTTTAGGGCTTTCGTTGTAGTCGACTTCTTTAGCAGTCCGTGTGGAATTGACTGTATGATGGCATCAAAAAGGTATGATCATGGTACATTCCGCCCTAGGAATTTGGATATTGAGGGGGTGGTTATTTTTTCGGCTGGTGGGCGGTCGAATTCATCACTGCCCAGGGCAATTTTATTCTACAATTTAGCAGAACTTTTCTCTATCATTCCCCATTCATTCACCCGAAGTTTCTATCTTATCCTAATTTCCGATAAAATCAATGAATTCCTTCAACAAGTTTGATTCTTGATCATTGCATATATATTTCCGATAATCTGGTAACATCACCGGGCTATCCAAAGACAAAATAATTACAATGAGCATCCGATTCAAAAACATTCCATTATCCATCCTGGAACTCGCAACCATCACCGAAGGCGGGTCTCCTCAAATATCTTTCCAATGGAGCCGCGAACTGGCCCAGAATGCTGAGAAATGGGGATATCACCGGTTCTGGTTAGCTGAACACCACAACATGGAAAGCGTGGCAAGTTCCGCAACAGTTGTGCTTATCGGATATATTGCGGCAAATACAAAAACTATACGGGTGGGGTCAGGAGGTATTATGCTTCCCAATCATGCTCCGTTGATTGTCGCCGAGCAGTTTGGAACTTTGGAATCACTATATCCCGGAAGGATTGATCTGGGTTTGGGGAGAGCACCGGGAACGGATGCGGTCACCTCCTATGCCTTGCGACGGAACGAACAAGCTGCTTTTCGATTTCCCCAGAACGTTCGTGAAATTCAAACCTATTTTTCTATTGAAAACCGGGACAGCAAGGTTCGTGCTATCCCTGGAGAGGGATTGGATATCCCAATCTGGATTTTGGGATCGAGTACCGATAGTGCGCACCTGGCAGCAGCCATGGGACTTCCTTATGCATTTGCCAGCCATTTTGCACCGCGAGCGCTGTTTGAAGCACGAGAAATTTACTTCAATCAATTTAAGCCTTCCAATCAATTAAGTGAACCATATTTCATGCCATGTGTCAACGTCATCATTGCGGACACCAACGAAGAAGCTCATTTAATGGCCACTTCGGTGCAAAAATTATTCCTTGGAATTATCACCAATCAAAGGGGACCACTCCAGCCACCTGATCCCGCATTTGAAATGATTCCCGAGGCCAGAGCTGCCCTTGACCAGATGACCAGATATACTTTTGTAGGTGATCAGAAAACCGTAGCTAAGCAGGTGGCCGAATTCTGCGAACTTACCCAGGCAGACGAACTTATGATCGTATCCCACATCTATGATCATGAAAGCAGGTTGAAATCTTTTCGCCTGTTGAAAGAAAGTCAGGAATTGAAAGACTGAATTCATGTACTGCATTTCATCCCCTGTTCCGTACGAGCGAATTACAGACCATTGAGGACCGACCTATGCAGCCCTTGTCGTACGGTTCATGATGATTCCATATATCTGTCTACCTGCATAGCCCGAACTATTCACCACATACAGTTCAAAAACGATGTATGTATTTGATTGTCAATCTATTATTTGTACAAAATTGAGAAATTTCATTCCTCAATTTTGGGTATGTTTGGTATTTGCTTCATGCATCTGTTTCGTTGCGAACCCCTTGAAATAGCTTACTATGTCTACGGAGTCCGACGCCTCACATCTACATAAAGCAAATACCATGAATAATCCGGGATAGGTTGATGACCACCAGATGTTTTGGGTTAAGATGTAATAATTTTACCTTCTGCTGGGTAATGGTAGAATAAACCCTTTGGATCCCAGCACCTGATTTGGGAAATAAGAAAATGTGTCCAGGCAGAATTCCCTATCACCACACATCCCTGTGGGAATCCCAATATTCTCCTTTGGGGAAAGGAAATGGGGCAGGAGCGAAGTCCACATTACCATTCTTTCTTTCGGGAACCTAAAAGCTCCTGCTTTGGCATAAAAGAAAAGGCATCCGTGTTAGATTTAACCATTATAAAAAGATATCCCTCTAGGAACTCCAAGGCTCCTGCTTTGGAGAAAAACACGTTATTGGAGTATTTATAATGTCATTTCTCGGAATTTGAGAAAACCTATCTACCCTGTTCTTATCCGACCATTAGCCTACAATCTTAAGACTCAGATCTACTGCCTTTACACCATGGGTCAGAGCTCCCGCAGAAATAAAATCAACTCCAGTGCTGGCTACCTTGACCAAATCCGGAAGCGTAATTCCTCCAGAAGCTTCGACTTCATACCGACCATCCACCAATACCACTGCCTCACGAATTTCAGCAATGCTAAAATTATCGAGCATGATCCTTTGAAATCCGCCCATCATAATGGCCTCCTCCAATTCTTTAAAATTTCGCACCTCTACCGTAATATCCAACTGGAGGTTGCGGTCTTCAAGATAATCCCTGACCAAATGCAATGCTTCCCGGATAGATCCCGCAGCCTCTACATGATTGTCTTTGATCATGATCCGGTCATAAAGCCCATGTCGATAGTTCACACAACCCCCTATGGCTACAGCCACTTTTTCCAGAAATCGCATCTGAGGTGTCGTTTTCCTCGTATCCAGTATTTTTACATCATAGTCTTGTACCGAATCAGCATACTGGCGACTCATGGTGGAAATTCCGCACATCCGTTGAAGGGTATTGAGCATCAACCGCTCGATGCTCAAAAGCGCTCTCGTATTCATCTGTACTTCCAACGCTACATCACCAGGTCGCGCGCTTTGACCATCTTCCATCCGGAATTGAATTCTAGCGTCCGGATCCACGTATTCCAGCATTTCCCGGGCCACATCCATACCCGAAAGAATACAGACCTGTTTGACTAGAAGCTGAGCTTTCGAAATCTGATCCTCTGGTATGCACGCCTGAGAGGTATGATCGCCTGATCCTAAATCCTCCTTCAAACCCCGCTCGATAAAGGTTCGTAATTCTTGAATATCCACTTTGGAACTATAAGTGTGTTGCATATTAATGTATTTTAAAGGCCAATTGGACACCAAATTGGCTTAAGGCGGCTTTGGAGTCTTCAGTGATGACCTGATTTCCTCCACCCGGCATACTAATCACCTGCTTTCCTTTGTTGCGCGTCACATCGGTCAGTCCGGTATTGAGAAACATCATCATACTGACATCCCGATTCCACCGCTGAAAATCAGCACCCAATGCCATCCCCCACATAAAATTGAAAAAACTCACATCTTTTCCAATTTTTTCCTTCTCCAGAAGCAGACTCCCTGCTTCTATCTGGCCTCTTGCCCGATTCCGGATACCCAGGGTAAGAACCGGAATTCTGGCAAAAACCTCTACATCATAACTGACCGGAAACTTAAATTGGACTCCTGCGGGGATCTCAAAGTAATTGAGGGTGTAACGTATGTTTGTATTATCGGGTAGAGGCTGGTCTCCGGTGTTGTACTGAGGATCAGACAATTTGGACCGGGGAAGGAAATTTCCTCCTTCGCGGTAGAGTAATTTACCTCCCGACCACAAGGTGAAGTCGAACCCTCCAACCAGACCCACCCATTCTGCCATTTTGAAGTTGACCGTAGCCCCCAGTTTTATTCCCAGATTCACCCCATTGGGGTCAATATACTCACTGGAGCTATTGAGACGACTGAAGGTGGGTGCCAGATGAAAATCCAGTTCTTTCTCCCGCCACAATTGCCCGTAAGCAGGTTGGCATCCCAACCAAATTACCAGTAAAAATCCCAGGATCAATTTGTGGTTCATGCGCTTGTCATACTTGAATTGACAGACAATATAAAAATTTCTTTCCAATCCAAATGGTCATATTCAGGGGAATACCGGTTTTCACCTGGACCCTGTCGAACCGAAAGACTTGACCTGATCGACCTTTGAATAACACGTAAAGCTTATCTAAATTTCAACCTTTCCCATACCTGCCTCGTATACAAAATCCTATATATGACTCCTTTCTGACAGTCATCCAAATTAGTCATCCAGGGTCCGATACGGATTGAGGGGTAAGTTCGATGACTACCTTCCAAATTAATGAGTTAATTTTACAATCAATTTACTGGCAAGGCGTTTTGAACGTAATCTGAAACATGGACTGGAACAGATGCACGTTGGAAACGTCTGACTAACCTGGCAGTGTTGCTTTCAAATCCTGCTACCAGAATATTTCTTGTTGATGCAAAAGGAGATGCCCTGCCGGAGTCCTACCAGTTCCATCTCAGGTAGTAAGGGGATTGGATTCAGTTAAATATTTTGGAATGATAAGAAAGTATTTTTCCACGATCGACCATTATGATATGAAAATACAACGTCTTGTTCCCATTACGATTTGGATTGCTTTGATCATGATCAGTGTGCTTTTCTTCTGGGGATGCAGGGAGGATCGCGACGGAGCAAGGCCTATACCTGATGTTTCGCCTGTGGAAGTTGATATTGTGCGAATAGACCAATTATTATGTGACTCA
The DNA here is from genome assembly GCA_964426625.1 of uncultured Saprospiraceae bacterium. Lineage (GTDB taxonomy): Bacteria > Bacteroidota > Bacteroidia > Chitinophagales > Saprospiraceae > Membranihabitans. Next base: position 138,370 of record CAYRRD010000001.1, read on the forward strand.
AACGGGCCATTTTCCACCGAAAAAATGATGCAGGATCATCCTATCTTCAGTGATGTGTACTTTCACCAAATAATTTATCCTCAAAATACACCTTCGATCGATTTAAACCAATTGGTCCATAATTTTTGTACTGCCCCGGCGATCCGACATTTAAGAGATACCGCAAGATTTATTTTCCCCAACCTTGATCAACTCGAACAAGAACTCGGCCGTGCATTCGGGTATTTCCAATTTTATTTCCCCGATTTACCCATTCCGCAAGTGTATACGTATGTCTCGGAATTTGGTATTGGCACATTCACGATCGATACACGCGTTCTGGGTATTGGATTGGATTTTTTTTTGGGTGCCCAATACCCCTATTATGATCCCGCTGTTTTTCCCAATTACATGGTGAGGACGATGACTCCCGAATATATCACGGGAACCGCAATTCAGGCATTGTCGCAGGCTTTACTTTCCCCCACCACCGCGGGTAATATGTTGGATCACATGATATACAACGGAAAAACCATTTACATAGCCTCCCGGCTTTTACCCTGGATTCCTATGAATCGAATTTGCCTCTACTCTCCCGATCAGATGGGGTGGGTAGAGGACAATGAATTTCAAATCTGGGCCTATTTTCTGGATCTGAATAACTTTTATGAGAACGATCCGCGTAAATTTAGAAAGTTTGTAGATCCCGGTCCTACTACACCCGGGATGCCCGAACAAGCACCTGGAAGGGTTGCTAATTGGATCGGCTACCGGATTGTGGAGGAATATATGGATCGTCATCCGGAAATTACCCTGCAGGAACTGGCTGCAGACTCTGATTTTCAGAAAATAATGGACCAATCCCGATATAAACCACGGCCTCATCGGTGAAAATATTCAAGTCACTACCACCTGAATATTGGTATCTTACTTACTTCCATCGATGGTTTGATAACTGCGACCTGCAAATTCAAAAACGCCCTATTCATGTGTCATCTTGGATGATTACTAATGGCTCCACAATGGGATTTTCAGCAATGGTATTATATTGTTTGTGCTTTGCTGAAACCGAACGTAATACCCGGCCAGATTGGAGATGGGTACAAGGAGGTTAGCGCTTTTGTCCCGATCGTATAAGCTTTGGATCTGACACAATTGAAATGGAGTATGTTCCTGCCATCCTGGGTCAAGTTCTCTTCATAAAAACAAATTCCTCAGTGCAAATAAATCAAATTCGATATCTTGGAAAGTTGTATTAAGAACGAAAGTCTGACTTATTCTCCGGTCACTATATATGGGAATCAATCATTATTTATCTCCCATCCTCCCATTCCGAGACGTATTCCTCTCCAATTTTCTTCCTTTGTACGTAATCGTACAACAATCGGGATATCGCGGACATCGATGCATTGGCCTTCTCCATGTCCTGCACATTTTTGGACATAAGGACCAGCACATATTTACGACCATCTGGTAAAAATACAATACCGGAATCATGATGCACACCGGTAATTGAACCGGTTTTATGCGCCACCCGTACATCCCGTGGAAGCCGGGAAGGAATGAGGCTGTTGAATTCCTGATCAAATAAAATATTCAGCATGGCCTGACTACTAGCAGAATCAACCACTTCATATTTGGCCAGCTTCTCATAAATGACCAGCAAATCATATGCAGTAGTCGTGTTGTTCAACCCGACCTCGAATGCTTTGAGATCTTCCACACCTCTGAGAACCTGGATGTTGGGTGCCCCAAGATCGCGCATCGTTTTCGTTACATTTTGAGCATTCAGCATATCAATCAAAATATTCGTAGCCAGATTGCTGCTTCTGGTAATCATGCGATGTATCATATCGTACCAGGTAATGTTGATATCTATACTATCATACAAAGCCTTATCGCCATCCTGATCTGGAGTGAGCGAGAACTCACTGCTATCTATTATGCTGTTGAATCTATTGTACACCGAAAGTGAATCAGTGAGTTTCAGGCCATTGGTTTTCATATATTTAAAGGCCTCTATCATCACCGGGGTTTTCATCGTACTGGCTGCATGGAAAGATTCTTGTTCACGAATCATGACCTTTTCACCACTTTGAAGATCGTGAAAGGCCACTGCAAAATCACCATTGCTGGTATCGATCAACTGCAGGACACTTTCCATGACTGGTAAAGGCGGTGGGACATCATTACATGCAATGAACAGGTACCACAGAAATGCCATTTTGAGGAAATATCGTGCTGTATCCATCAGATAGTAGTTGATTTTCAACGGCTAATATCACAAAAAAATCTTTAAAGTCAGCCGCTTTAACCTTTTAACCATTCGTGGGCTGGTTTATAAGTAATGTAAACTAATGACACGATTATTTTTTGTCGTACCTAAGAAACGAAACCGAGTATAGGACAGGCCTACGTGAGGCTTTCGGTGATGAAGGTACGGCGAAAAAGAAGCCGTCATAAGTGGGAAGAACTTATGAAACAGAGCACTAGGGCAGATCCCCAAGTGCAGGACGAATAATGACATCTTCCATCACCGAATTTTTATCCAGTTGGATTGCAGTAGTTACTACTTCTGCAATATTAGTGGCTTCCATAAGCCGATCGGCAGGCAGTTGTACACCAGCCCAGCTATCCGTCCAGGTTGCACCGGGCAATATATTGGTCACCCGGATACCGTATTCACGGACCTCTTCCCGGAGGGATTTGCCAAATCCATGCAAGGCGTGTTTGGAAATGGTATAACTAACATTGTGCCGATGCGCCTGGATGCTGGATACGGAACACATATTGATGATTTGTCCTGCTCGGGCTTCGATCATATGAGGTAAAAAAGCTTTGGTCATAAAAAAGGGACCATCTACATTGGTGCGCATCACACGGTCATAAATATCTGGTGTTTCATTTAAAATAGAGCCGGGTTGAAAAATACCGGCATTGTTGATCAGAACATCAACCCGTCCGAAAAACTCCAAAACCCCTTGGGCGAATTGGTCAATCGCCGATCTATCAACAAGATCAAAACTCTTCGAAAAAAATTTCAGAGAGGGATAGCTTAACGCGAGGGATGCATGCAAGTCTGTCAAAGGACTGGGAGACCGGGCACAAAGTGCCAGATCATATCCCTGGCTTGCTAATTTTTCCGAAATTGCCCGGCCAATTCCGCGGCTGGCTCCCGTAATAACAACAACCATTCTTCGTTTTTTACTAGATTCTGGTTTACGTTTGTGGCTCAATATAGATTAATTTATCATATTTACACCCGATGATCAAACCCTTATTGTTTCATACTGGCCGATACTTTATGATGCTGGCAGCTACGCTGCGTCGACCTTCCAATTTCCGTATGTATTGGAAAGAAACCGTGCGTCAAATGTACGACATCGGTGTGGGATCGGTAACTATTGTCGTGTTAATCTCTGTTTTCATTGGGGCGGTTTCCGCCGTCCAATTCAATTATCAGATTGGTGGGTCTTTCATTCCCAAATATTATATAGGATATATCGTTCGTGACATGACCATTATCGAACTGGCACCTACCTTTACCGGGCTGGTCCTGGCCGGAAAGGTTGGTTCCAATATGGCCTCAGAAATTGGGGGTATGCGACAAAAGGAACATATCGATGCAATGGAGGTAATGGGGGTAAACACGGCCAGTTATTTAATTATGCCCAAAATTATAGCTGCCGTACTGATCATTCCCATTCTAGTATGCATTGGAGCTTTTGTGAGTATCGTGGGAGGTTATATTGCTTCTGTACCTTTTGGTGATCTGACCAACCTGGATTATATCAAAGGATTACGTTCCTTTTTTGACCCATTCAATGTAGTCATGATGCTGGTCAAATCGTTCGTATTTGCTTTTATTCTTACCTCCATTTCCTGTTACCAGGGCTATTTTGTAGAAGGAGGTTCTATAGAACTGGGAAAAGCCAGCACCAATGCTGTAGTAGTCAGCGATGTTATGATATTATTGGCCGACTATATTATTGTACTGATCCTGACTAGCTAATCCTTTAAATCCTAAAACTTTAAATGCGTGATCCGGTGTGACAATATATTCAAAAGTTTTGACCAGAAGGAAGTGTTGAAAGACATTTCCATCACTTTCGAAGCTGGAAAAAACAACCTGATCATTGGCAAAAGCGGAGCAGGTAAAACCGTTTTACTTAAAATATTGGTAGGCTTGCTGAAACCCACCAGTGGCCGGATTTGGTACAATAATACAGATTTCCTCAGTCTCAAACCAAAAGAGCTTCAAAAACTCCGAAATGAAGTAGGCATGCTGTTTCAGGGATCCGCTCTTTTTGACTCCATGACGGTGGAGGAAAATGTCAGATTCCCTCTGGATATGTTTACCACTAAGACCCGAAAAGAAAAACAAAACCGGGTCAACTATTGCCTGGAAAGGGTGAACCTGGCTGGGATTAATCATCAATATCCCTCTGAAATTTCAGGGGGTATGCAAAAGAGGGTTGGTATTGCCCGGTCCATTGTGATGGAACCAAAATATCTTTTTTGTGATGAACCCAATTCCGGACTCGATCCCAAAACCTCGATCGTAATTGATGAATTAATTAGTAATATCACTTATGACGATCAGATTACCACCATCATCAATACCCACGATATGAACTCCGTGCTGGAAATCGGTGACAATATCAACCTGCTGCATGATGGTCGATTAGCATGGCAGGGTTCAAAAGATGAGGTTCTTACTTCTGACAACACAGAGCTGGTGGATTTTATCTTTGCCTCTCCTTTTTTGAAAAGGCTACGGGAGCAGGGTTTTGGAAGGTAAGAGGAATACTCCCTTATTTTTTCTTTATTCAAATACGTATGATTCTTTTTGACCACAACTTGGACAGCCTGCATTGTCGTTGAGTATGTATTTAATTTTCCAGGTCGTTTCGAGAAATGAAGGGCATTATAATCAACGATACGTTATCTCCCAATTTCCTGGGAGGATAAAGTACCGTGTCCCCACCTAGCTAGATTGGGAGCCACCAAGTCTGGGGCACTCGAATGACATTGAAAGCCCGGATACAAAGTTATGCGATGAGGGAATAACCAGGTGAATTGGATTCGCAGATTTGGGTAAATGAATTTAGACAGAGTGGTCTTTCCCAATGCAAGGAGTAAAGGATTTTGAAAAGGATTTAATGGCCAGGAATAAAATTTGACCGGTCATTAACCAGAGTGAAAATCAACTTCTAAATCGCAAGTTGGAGGACAATCCCCAAATTAAGATGGAGGGTGATGGTAGCGGTCCCCCATTACTATCACCCCCTTCTACAATTTCATCAATCATTCCAGCCCCGATTTGTATGGGGTGGAGGAATTCATTTGTTCTAAGATTGAAATTCTATTCTGCAACTCGAATTCCAGGAACTCGAACTACTTCCGATATTTATGCTGTCATCCCAATTCAGAAGAGCAAACCGGCCTTCCAGGACATCAATTACATTGATGTTTTGAACAGAATTTTAATCAGAAATCAAAAATTAGCTATTCGCATAATCAAGACTCTGTTTTATAAACTCTGTCAATTCCTTACCGCTGAGCATATTTTGATTGAGCAAAGCCAAATTGTAAAGATATTTTGTAAAATCTGCTTTCTTCTCTTCGCTGCGCATATTGTTGAGTTTCTGAGCAATCAGAGGGTGATTGCCATTGATTACGACCTGATGCATTCCCAACCCCAGATCATTGAATTTCCCGGACTGGAGACGCTGCATATCTTCCATTCGTCGCATAAACTCGGGTTTTACAATCTGAACTGGATCGGAATCCACGGGTAGGCCCCGGATCTCCAGTTGGTGGTCTCCTACACCCACCACATCTTTAAACAAAGCTTTGATCTTTTCCTGTTCCTTCTCAGTGAGCGCGGTTTCATTTTTATCATCCTTTGGCACCAATTGGTCCACGGTTTCACTATCTACCCGTACAAATCTCAATTTATCCCATTTGTACTCCAGGCTCTGAATAAAATGATTGTCCAGTACCTGATCCAGCACTAACACATCGTACCCATAATTTTTTGCAGCAGAAATGTAACTATCCTGAGCATCTTTGTGGTAAGTGTAAATGGCAACCCTTACCTCATTTTTATCGGTCTGATTGTCCTTGATTTTATTAATGTAATCTTCGATGGTATAGTATTCCTCCTCCGTATTTTTGAGCAGGGCAATATCTTTTATCCGATCGTAAAATTTGTCGTCACTGATCATCCCGTATTTGATAAATACACCGATGTCTTCCCATTTATTCTCAAATTGTTCCCGGTTTGTATTAAACAGCTCTTTGAGTTTGTCCGCTACTTTCTTGGAGATATACCCCGTGATTTTCTTCACGTTACGATCGCTCTGCAAGGCACTCCGGGACACATTGAGCGGAATATCGGGTGAATCAATAATACCATGCAGGAGGGTGAGGAACTCCGGAACAATTTCCTTTACTTCATCAGTCACATACACCTGGTTGGAATACAAGTGTATTTTATTCTTTTGTATCTCCAGTTGGTTGTGGATCTTGGGGAAATAAAGTACCCCCGTCAGGTTGAATGGATAATCGATATTGAGATGTATCCAAAAGAGGGGTTGATCACTATAGGGGTAGAGTTCATCATAAAAGTCAAGATAATCCTGGTCAGTGAGATCGTTGGGATTCTTCTTCCATAGGGGGTGGGGATTGTTGATGATATTGGGAACCTCTTTTGTTTTAGGTTCTTTTTTGTCTTCGCCATCTTCACTGGTTTCTACCGGGACTTTTTTGGTTCCAAACTGAATGGGGACAGGTAAGAATTTACAATATTTCTCCAAAAGTTCGGTGATGGTACTTTCCTGAAGATACTCCTCATCGTCCCCTTCAATATACAAGATGACATCCGTCCCAACCTCATCCCGTGTAGCGTTCTCGATGGTATATTCAGGATCCCCTTCGCAGGTCCATTTTACGGCCTGTGCTCCCTCCTGCCATGAGCGCGTAATCACTTCGACCTTTTTGGCTACCATGAACGCAGAATAAAATCCCAACCCAAAGTGGCCGATGATTCCACTACCTTCGTCTTTGTATTTTTCCAGAAAATCGTTGGCACTGGACAAGGCCATTTGGTTGAGGTATTTTTTTACCTCTTCTTCCGTCATTCCCAGCCCCTGGTCTGAAATAGTAAGTGTCTTTTTGTCAGGATCCACTGAAATAGTTATCTGCAGGTTGTCTGTAGAACCATTATACTCCCCCTTTCGGGCAAGCGTTTTCAACTTTTGTGTGGCATCAACTGCGTTGGACACCAATTCCCGCAAAAATATGTCCTGATCAGAATACAGAAATTGTTTGATGATAGGGAAAATATTCTCCGATTGTACTGAGATCTGTCCTTTATTCATTGTTCCAATTTTTTCGTTTACAAGATTAGTTCAAAATATATGCCATTGCCAGACTAGCTGACAAAATGACAATGATTAGTATAAAGTGCTTTAGATACCGACAGGGATGTGGTTTTGTGCCGCCGAATGGAGAAATAAAATGCCCGATTTATTGTCCTCGCCTGGTTGGAAGAACTATGTTTTTCCTGCTTCCTAATCCAGGAATTTCAACCCTGATTATCCGCATATAAGTCATATTGTGTCAAGTAAAAAAAATTTTACTCTATGTAAAATAAATTATATATACATGAAGTTCTATCTATTGTAAACGAGGTCGTGTATGCATCTGTCGCCCAAAGACAGCTTACTTATGCGATAACTTTACTCATGGTCTAGACCGGTTCTTACATAGGGGGATTTTGCGAACCGGTCTTTTTTTTTCTCCGAATACCCCGTCCTCATTAAAATTTCAGGTGTTTTACGGTAAGTGAATGGTTGATCAATTGCTTGAGGCTGTCGATGCCAATGGAAATATGCAATTCTACAAATTTTTCCGTCACAATTCTGTCACTTTCCTCGGTTTTGACCCCTTCCGGTAACATAGGTATATCCGACACTAGGAGCAATGCGCCCGCAGGCATTTGATTTTTGAATGCAGCAGTGAATAAGGTGGCGGTCTCCATATCGATGGCCATTACCCTGAGCACTCTCAAATAATCTTTGAAATCCTCGCGGTGCTCCCAAACTCTTTTGTTGGTTGTATACACGGTCCCCGTCCAGTAATCTTGACCATAATCTCTGATGGTGGTGGAAATGGCTTTTTGTAAAGCAAATGCTGGAAGCGCTGGCACTTCAGGTGGGAGATAATCATCCGAGGTGCCTTCTCCTCTGATTGCTGCGATCGGAAGTATGAGGTCGCCAACCTTGTTGGTATGCGGTTTCAGGCCACCACATTTCCCCAGAAAAAGCACCGCTTTCGGCTCCACTATGCTTAGTAAATCGATAACTGTTCCCGCATTGGGACTACCCATGCCAAAGTTGATTATACTGATATCTCCATGGGTAGCAGATTGCATTGCCCGACCCATACCACGGATCTCACAACCAAATCTTTCGGAAAACAACTCTACATACCTTGTGAAATTGGTAAGTAAAATATATTTCCCGTATTCCTCAGGCATCGTGCCGGTGTACCTGGGCAACCAATCCGTCACTATTTCCTTTTTGGTTTTCATATCAAAATATTATTTAGATCAATGTAACCAAAAATTTGTAATTTTACGTTACCTATTTGGCTGAATGTAATAGTCATTTTATCGTATTCGCGAAGTGCCAGTTTAATCTGACCAATGCATTCATCGGGAGAAGTTGAATGTAATTTTTTAACATTAACGAACAGCTATGAAATTGAAACCCATTGAAAGAGTAAGTGGTATCAGTCCAAAAGAATTTCAGGAGCGTTTTTTACACACCAAAACCCCTGTTGTTCTCACGGATCTGGCCGCAGATTGGCCAGCTACAGAAAAGTGGACCTGGGATTATCTGAAATCTGAATATGGACATCTTCAAGTACCCTTGTACGGCAAAGATTACCACAAAGCCGGAAAAGGTTATATGACCCCCACCACAACGATGAAACTGGGGGATTATCTGGATATCATCCAAAGAGAACCCACGGATTTGCGCATGTTTCTTTACAATATATTTGAACATGCACCGGCTATGGTTGAAGATTTTACCATGCCCAACATCATGGATGGTTTTATGGAGAAATACAAATATATGTTTTTTGGTGGTGCTGGCTCCAAGGTAGCCCTTCATTATGACATTGATTATTCATGCGTATTCCATACTCATTTTCAGACGAAAAAAGAATGTATCCTGTTTGACGAGGATCAAAAAGTATATTTATACAACCATCCATTCACCGTCCAGAGCCACGTAGATGTACTCAATCCGGATTATGAAAAATTTCCTGCACTACGATATGCCGAGGGTTATCGGACCATCCTGGAGCATGGGGAAACACTTTTTATGCCTATGGGATGCTGGCATTTTATGCACTATGTGGTGGGTGGTTATTCTTTGAGTCTTAGAGCTAACGCTTCTTTGGCTACCAAGGCAAAAGGCTTGATGAATATTTCCCGGCATTTTATCGTGGACAAAGGGATGAACCGTCTCATCGGTGAACGATGGAAGCACCTTAAGGAAGAGATTGCCGTGAAACGAGCGGAAAAGGTTCTCGCTTGATCATCATGAGATTGCTTCGGCTGTTCGGTTTGTTTTGGTACAGGATCAGTTCCCTTGACATTTTCTAAAAACTAACCGAACAGCTTCTTTACCATCGTATGCTTTGAACTTCATAATCCACCTGTCCAATTTTGTACTTACCACTTGTGCTCCATTTTATAAGTTCTTCACATTTATGGCGGCTTCTTTTTCGCCGTACCTTCTTCCCCAAAAGCTTCACGTAGGCCTGTCTTATGCTCGTTTTCGTTTCTTCGGTACGACAGAAAATAATCAGGTAATTAGTTAAAATTACTTATGAAACAGAGCACTAGTTAGGGTTACCTCACAATCTCATATAGTTCTGATATTGAGCATATTAGCCTTCTAATTTGTTTTAGGGAAAAAGTTTTTGATGTATGTGTGCCACAAGTTTGCCTGTGGCGCATCAGACTTCTCCACATCAATTTAAAATTAAAGAATGGGCCAGCAACATGCTCTAACTTGCAGAACTTCAAGGATCCATTTTCTGAATTTCTGATCAGACCCTATGTCTGAATAGTTCAACTCCTTCAGAGTTGAGATTGCGCGAGATCTCAATCCCCCCCGTTGCCACAGGGGGCGATTTATATTCACCCCTTAGCCAAAGGCCCCGTATGGGCGGGTTGACCAGTGGGGGTATGTCGAAATGGTCACAAAATTGGTCAATCAGAGAATGGCAGCACCCATACAAGTTGTTTATAACTCACCCGATGAAAATTCGGAACTCCTTGATTCCAATTTTTGTACTTATGAGTAGACCCTGGTTATTTTGGATTGACTCTCCCCTTGATCTAAGACGGGTATTTCTACCTTTGTCTTTGTGAAGTATAGTCCGGGAATTCTACGCTCAGGTAGGACGGGAATTTTCCATGTACTCCCCGTGTTGTGGAATATTTATATCTTTGCTTTTTAGTGAGTACGACAACGTAATAAATTACCCATAATTTGACAGGTCGTTTCCGGTTCCGACGGATAAATTCCGGCATAAGATTTTTTGACCATAAATTCAACACATAGTTTCATGAAGAGACCTTTTATCAGTGGGATCCAGCAGGTAGGCATTGGCGTGGCCAATGTTCACGAAGCATGGGATTGGTACCGCGAGCATCTCCAGGTCGATGTTCCTATCTTTGAAGAACAGGCAGAAGCAAAATTGATGTTGCCCTATACAGGAGGCAAACCACGAGCTCGTCATGCCATTTTGGCCCTCAATCTAAATGGGGGCGGGGGCTTTGAGATATGGCAATACGTCAATCGAACTCCAGTAGGTGCCGATTTTGATATTCAACCCGGTGATTTGGGAATTAACGCAATAAAGATCAAATCTTTTGATGTGCCGGCTGTGTACGATACACTGCGATATCGGGAGGTAAATATGCTTTCCAAAGTCACAAAAGACCCCAATGGGAAAGATCATTTCTACTTTACAGATCCGTATGGTAATGCATTTGAGGTGGTAGAGCAAAACCATTGGTTCAATAAAATTCGTCAGCCCAACGGCGGTGTGGGGGGAGTGACCATCGGTGTAAGCAATATGGATACCTCAATAGCCTTTTATAAAGACATTCTGGGTTATGATACGGTTCTTTACGATCAGACTGATGTACACGATGATATGGAGGCTTTTGACAGAGCCGGGCAAAAAATCCGCCGTGTACTTCTTGGCCACAGCAAGCCTGTTACCGGCCCATTTTCCGGTTTACTTGGAGATTCGGTCATAGAACTCATTCAAACCCTGGATCGAAAACCCAGGAAAATATTTGAAAATCGATACTGGGGTGACCTGGGCTATATTCACCTCTGTTTTGATATCGTGGGTATGAACGAAATGCGTGAAAAATGCCAGGAATCTGGGTCTCCCTTTACCGTCGATAGCAGCAATCAGTTTGATATGGGGGAAGCGGCAGGACATTTTAGTTATATTGAAGATCCGGATGGGACTCTTATTGAGTTTGTAGAAACCCATAAAATACCCATTCTCAAAAAGCTACGATGGTATCTTAATTTGCTCAAACGCAACCGAACCAAAAAACTTCCCAAATATATGCTGAGGGCACTATCCTTCAACAGAGTCAAAAACGCATGAAAAGATTTTCGAATCGATGGGTATGGATAACCGGTGCGTCAGCGGGTCTTGGAGAGGCAATGGCACTGGCCTTTGCCCGGGAGGATGCCCATCTCATTTTGTCTGCACGGAATGAAGAAAAATTAAAAGACGTAGCGGCCCGGTGCAGCGGAAAGGGAGAGAAGCACATCCTCCCCCTGGATTTATCCCAAAGTGATACATTGGAGGATAAAGTAATGAGCGCGCTGAGCTTTGGGAGTCAGGTCGATATTCTGATCAACAATGGCGGGATCAGTCAACGTGCAACAGCGATGGAAACTTTACCGGAAGTTACGAGAACATTATTTGAAATCAACTTTTTCGGGACCATCGAACTTACCAGATTGCTGCTACCCTCCATGATCCAACGAAAAGAAGGTCACATTGTAACGATTTCAAGTATCGTTGGAAAATTTGGAAGTCCAAAACGATCTACCTATTCAGCCAGCAAACACGCTTTACACGGGTATTTCGATTCCCTTCGGTTTGAAGTACAGGATGATAATATTGACGTCACCCTGATTTGCCCGGGTTTTATCCGCACCAACATCTCAAAAAATGCCCTTACCGCAGATGGCAAACCTCAGAATACCATGGATGATAAACAGGCACGTGGATTGTCACCGGAAGACTTTAGTTCCAGGGTATTGCGTGCTATATACAACAAGAAGAAGGAGGTGAATATTGGTAAATACGAGATTCTGGCCGTTTATTTAAAAAGATTTGTTCCCGGAATATTTAGAAGGATACTTGCAAAATCCGACGTTACCTGAATTGAAATTCCAATTTATAATTATCCTTGTAGTCCCTTCAGAATACAGGCTCTCAATGGATTGCTTCCCTATCTTCCACATTTCCTTCTGCAATCCGGAACATAAGATATAGTTGAATATCACTGGTGGTAAGTACTTGCTCATATCGCAGTGGATCACGAAACTGTATTATCACCACCAAACGTTCCTTTCCATATTGCAATTGTCCTTTGGAAACCCTCAGCACGGATTTGGTAAAATTCAAATCGATTTTTCCCTCATCAATCGGTACCCACGAACGTGTGATTCCCGATACACTACTGTTTGATATTGATGGATACGATCGATGGGTATGACAGCATTCCGGAAACGATGTAGTTGAGGGTGATTTTGGTTCCCGGTTGTTTTTGCCTTCCAGGACCTTCGCCAGCAGAGCTTCACGCTACATCGGAAGTAGAGCTTTGCAATCCATATACCGGTGATGAAAGGACCATAATCGCATGGTGGCTTATTGTATAGAATTTAAATTTCTTCCAGAACAGAATGGCCCCTGGTTTGGGGATGCGAAGTCCACTCCCAGGATTCGTGTAACCGGATTTTACCATTCTCCATGATCTCTGGGACGGAAAAACATTTGCCCGTCATCAGCTGCCCCATGGAATTGACATGATGATAGCGCATTTCAATTTCGCCCTTCCGACTCACCACCCCAATTAAATGGCCTCGTAAGATTTTGCCACCTTCGTATTTGGCAGTCAGTATGTTTCCGCTCTGTTTGTATTTGAATATGGTTTGGGAAGAAGTTTCACCATTCTCTGTATTCTGTACAGGTTGAAATTTTTTGTTGTTGTAATTGATTTTCATATTATCTGGATATTACCTAATACTTCACCCTAGCTGATTTAATTTACTCGGTTTCTGGGCGGAAAAATTGCCGCTCACTTCATCGAGAATACTCGCCGTACATAGGGGTGTCTTACAGCCCACCCGAAAAACCTACCTACTCCTTTGACTTCCTTCGCCGTCCGTACGAATGATTCCATGCAAGCTGGAATAACGTTCAGTCAAGGTTACTCATCAGCGGTATGGGACCATATGGGCCGGACACACCAAAGCGACCCTGGTGCCGACCTTGACTCACCAATAAATCGTTTCCTGGCTTGGGTAGTTTCCTCCACCACTATTCCAAAGATACAACGAATCAATGGCGATACTGTGGATTCCTATAGTCATAACAGATCATACCTACGTAAACCGACCATTTACAGGCTCATATATACCATCCTGGAGAATTTTATGAAATAATTTTATATTTTGTAAAATATTTTTAATAACCGCATGAAAATCCTACGTATGAAAACTCAAACCTTCAGGAGGCAAGTTGGAGCCTTATTGATTTTTGCTATTGTAATTCTTGCAGCATCGGCCTTCAATCCCGTTAAACAAACCCAGGACAATGAGCGAAACCTGGAAGTATTACCCCATGACATCAGTGATGATGAATTAGGAGCCATCATGCAAAGTTTTGAAGTAGCCTTGGGTATGGGCTGCAATGATTGTCACGCCAAATCTGAGAAAGATCCTTCCAAGCTGGATTTTAAGTCCGATGATCATCCCAATAAAAATATCACTCGTTATATGATGCGAATGACAGCAGAAATCAACGAGCAATACTTTGATGTGGATGGCGATTTTAAGGACAACTATATATACCAGGAGTATCCAGTCAATTGCAACACATGTCACAACGGTCATGCCCGGCCTGTGTATCGCATATCGGTTCCCATCAACTATAATGAATTGGAAAGGTGAATTTAACCAGCTAGTATTTGGACTAAAGCCGACATCCTTCGATAGCAGCAGTTTTAATCGCCGAAGAAATATTCACCATTTTCTTTCCCTGTTTATCTTTACGGAATGTCCCATCCATCGAATAATTGCCCTTATTGTTCTCTTCCATATGGACAAGTTTTTCGGCTGCTAAAGCAGCCGCTACGACGTAAGCAGTAATTGGCTGGTCCTTAGTGGGGAGAATAAGTTAAATAGGTTTTCCTCATAATCTCATATAGTTCTGAAATTGAGCGTATTCACCTTCTAATTTGTTTGTTTTAGGGAAAGGTTATTGATGTATGTGTGCCATAACTTTGCCTGTGGCACATCGGACTTCTCATCATTAACTTAAAATTAAAGAATGGGCCAACAACATGCTCTAACTTGCAGAACATCAAGGAAACATTTTCTGTATTTCTGATTAGACCCTATGTCTGAATAGTTCAACTCATTCAGAGTGGAGATCGCGAGATCTCTATCCCCTCCCGTTACCATGCCGGGCTATTGATATTCAACCCTAGGCCAAAGGCCCCGGGGTGGGTTGACCGGTGCGGATATGTCGAAATGGTCACAAAGTTGGTCAATCAGAGAATGGGAGCACCCATACAAGTTGGTTTTAACCCACCTGATGAAAATGCGGAACTCCTTGATTTCAATTTTTGTACTTATGAGTAGACCCTAAATAGTTCGTTTATTCTCCGTTCCGACTTACAGATGACTTGCTAATGTCGGAAACGATATGCCGTCCCATAAGCTCCCATATTATCAATTCGGAAACTGTAAAATTTTTTTCCCATAGTTGGCGCTTCGGCTTCTCAGACGAACTGGGCGGATAGACCCTTTTTGATGTTAATCTCAGAAGAGTATGGTTTGGTTATGTACAATCGAAACGGAGAATGAATCAAAAAGAGCTGGTATTATAGACCTGTTGGCAGAGCAGTCACTACAAGACCAGTGAATAACCTGATGTGGGGTGGAGTGTATATGAAATATTGTACATTTTTTTCTTGGCCAGTTGATGGTGTCACAGTTCCGGTATTCCTTAGTCACAGGCCCACAGGGATAGTAGAGAATGACCAGGTTTGTTGGGGAGTCCCGGAATATTTTGATGTGCAGCAAAATATCGGGGCACGGTAATTCTTACCTGTATGAAGATAGATGGGTTTACAATTTTTCCACCCGGGCCAATTCAATCAAATCGTTCACCCGGGTGTCTATCTGTTCCCGGGTCAGATTTTGAAGTTTGCGCAGGGAGAAATCCTCCACACAAAAAGATCCCATAGCGGCACCGTGCACCAGGGCCATCTTCATATGCTCAAAAGTGATTTCCGACTGACTTGCGAGATAACCCATTAGACCGCCTGCGAACGAATCGCCAGCACCGGTGGGGTCAGTAATTTCGGCCAGGGGCAGAGCAGGGGCGAAAAACATTTGGTCCTTGCTGAAAAGAAGTGCTCCGTGTTCTCCTTTTTTAATGATCAGGTATCGAAGGCCGTAGTCCAGGATCCGGTCGGCAGCCCGTAGTAAATTGTATTCACCGCTGAGCAATCGAGCTTCTTCATCGTTGATGCTCAGAACATCGACCCTGCGAATGGTATCCTCAAGCGATGGGAGGGCGATGTCGATCCAGAAGTTCATCGTGTCCATCACGATCAATTTGGGTCGTTCCTCCATTTGATCGATGATCGTCCGCTGTATTTCAGGAGTGAGGTTGCCCAACATAAGAAATTCTGTATTCTTGTATTTGGACGGGAGGACGGGGTTAAAATCATCGAGTACATTGAGATCGGTCAGTAGGGTTGTCCTGTCGATCATGTTTTTATCGTATTCTCCTTCCCAATAAAAGGACTTACCCCCTGGTACTATTTCGATTCCACCGGTATCGATGCCACGGGCTTGCATTTTTTTTAATTCTTCCTCCGGCCAGTCGTCCCCGATGATGGAAATGAGCCGGACTTCTGAATGCAGATAAGAAGCTGACCATCCTGCAAAGGTCGCGGCACCCCCTATGACTTTTCTGGCTTCCCCATAGGGCGTTTTAACAGAATCAAAAGCTACCGTCCCGACAATCGTTAAACTCATAAATATGATTTTATTCCAATCCGTTCAATAATTCAACAGGAAATTGCATAAGTAGCTAACATAAAAAAAGCCTTGCCATCATTTTCGTGAAAGGCAAGGCCACTAACGAAGTAACTGTATAATAACGTCAGTCTGAATCCAAAATTTAATCTTTCAAGCCCAGTCCTGCTTTTTCCGATATTTCCAACATCCGCTCGATCGATTTTACACCCTTTTCAATTACCCATTGGGGCAAAGTTACTTCAGGTTTTTCATATTTCATACTCAAATACAATTTTTCCATCGTATTTCTTTTCATATGTGGACACTCATTGCATGCACACATATTCGATGGTGGGGCGGCAATAAATGTTTTACCGGGCGACGCGAGTTCCATCTGATAAATGATCCCGGGCTCGGTTGCTACGATAAATGTATCCGCCTCAGATTCCCTGGTGTACTTGAGCAGGCCACTTGTTGACCCGATATAATCAGCTTTCTCCAGAATATGCTCCTCGCATTCAGGATGTGCGATAAATTTCGCCTCTGGATATTGCAGTTGTAATTTAGTAATTTTTTCATTACTGAATACTTCATGTACCATGCAAGAACCGTTCCAAAGAATAAGATCGCGACCGGTTTTTTTCTGTAGGTACGCCCCCAAATTACGGTCCGGAGCAAAAATGATCTCTTTATCACGGGGAATACTGTTGATAATATCCACCGAATTGGTCGAGGTACAACAGATATCTGTGAGGGTCTTGAGCTCTGCAGTGCAATTGATGTAACTCACCACTACAGCTTCCGGATGTTGTTCTTTGAATTTTCTAAAGAGATCCGGCGGGCAGGAATCTGCCAGAGAACACCCGGCTTTGAGGTCAGGCAGCAGGACTTTTTTGTCGGGTGAAAGCATCTTGGCAGTTTCAGCCATGAAATGCACGCCCGCAAATACGATGATATCGGCCTCGGTGCTGGCGGCTTTCTGACTCAAGCCCAGACTATCGCCGATATAGTCTGCAATATCCTGAATATCCGACTCCTGGTAATAATGGGCCAGAATGATGGCATTTTTCTCTAGTTTCATCCGTTGAATTTCTTCTTCCAGATCGAGAGAGGGATCGATGTCCAGATCCAAAAATCCTTTTTTCTCGAGATTTTTGGTAGCTAATGCAAATTCTTCAGTTGTGATCATAGTCCGTGGTAAAAATGTCAAATGTATAAAATTTTGGCCGCAATCCTGGTACCAACCGGGTATCGGAATTTAACCCATTAACACACACCGGGGATGTCCGGTTCTTTCTCAACGAATTTTTTTGCCGGACCTCCAGGAAGTACTCATGGCGATATCAGATCATAGGTCTTCTCTTTGCAATTCTCTTTCGGGGCTGGGAGAATGGGGAGCATTGTTTGAAGTAGGGATGCATTTTAAGGAATATATGAGTTAGATAATTATTTGCAATTAAAAATTGAGGTGTGTCATGTGCGTTTCCCCATCGCACCCAGCGAAAAAACGGCGGGCACTTTATCCAGATACCGATAATCGGTGCTCTTCCATTGTTTGACGGACTGTGTAACAGAACGACTTTCTGATGAGCCGATGGCTGATGATACGGATAAATGGATATCCTGTGGAAGGTGTCGCAGCAGAGCGGACATGGTTTTGGTATTCCGGTATGGTGTTTCGATAAAAATCTGAGCATACCCTTGTCGGACCGCTGCTGTCGCTCTGTTGATGGCTTGTCGCAGTTCCTGGTCTTTGATGGGAAAATAGCCGTGGAAGGTGAATCGGTTCCCGTCAAAGCCGGAGGCCATGAGACTCAAGACAATGGAATTGCTGCCCGGTAAAGGATGTACCAGGATCTGATTTTCGTGGGCTGAGGCAACCACCTGATAACCCGGATCCGCGATGGCAGGCATCCCGGCTTCGGAGGTGAGGCCACATATTTTGCCTTGTTGCCAGTACTGGCGAATCTCTTTCCAGGGGAACCGGTTAGTGTGTTTGTCGTATTCTAAAAATATACGACTGTCGATGTCAAAATCCGGGATGATGGATCGCAGCCAGCGACGGGTGGTGCGGATCCGTTCACAAATAAACACTTCGATATCGGGTAGTACGGACAGGATGCGTCCGTGGGAAGTATCTTCGGTACTGATGGGGGTGGGGATCAGGTAGAGAACGGCTTTCGATTGCATGATGTGAAACTAAGAAAAATGTGGTTGATAATAAAAATTCGATGTAAGAGGGGTGTATGGAAACAGTAATTCAGATTCTACATCCGGGCGTATGGAAGCTGTGTTTTTTCAAAATCCAGCAGTGTACCGTGATGGTACGGACAGGCAAGAGGCTTGAAACATGACGAAGAGGAAAGGCTGTGAAAATAGGACACCAGGGGGAGTAAAAACCTTATGCTTCTTAAGGTGTTGAAAAAGGAATTCAAAGACCTAAACAATATCATATGGAACTGGGGATAGGCTATTTCGGGGATCAGACGTATGATCCTGAGACGCAGCAATACCAGAAGGCATCGGACCGGATGAAAGAGATCATCGAGCAGGTCAAACGGGCGGATGAGCTGGGGGTTGATCTCGTGACGATGGGTGAACATCATCGGGAGGATTATTCCATAGCAGCTCCGGAAATAATTTTGGCAGCCCTGGCACCCGTGACGAGGCGGATTAAACTGGCCAGCGGGGTCAATGTCATCAGTTCGGCGGATCCGGTTAAGCTGTACCAGGATTTTTCTATGATTGATTTGATATCCGACAACAGAGCGGAAATTATCGCCGGTCGGGGGAGTTTTATCGAATCTTTCCCGCTGTTCGGGTATGCCTTGAGTGAGTATAACGAGCTTTTTGAAGAAAAGCTGGAGTTGCTGCTGCAACTTCGGAAGAAAGGTCCTATTACCTGGGAGGGGCAATATCGCGCTCCTTTACGCGAGCAAACCATTTTTCCTGTCCCTGACAGATCTATACCTGTGTGGATAGCAGTGGGAGGAACCACGGCATCGGTAGAGCGTGCGGCGCGGTTGGGCTTGCCGATCATATTCGCTATTATCGGAGGTATGCCGTCACAGTTTAAGCCATTGATCGATTTTTATAAAGAACAATATAAGGCACATGGGCATGATCCCGAAAAATTGGAGGTAGGTGTTCATTCCCATACCTTCATATCGCAGTCGAAGCAAGATGTTTTGGACAATTATTATCCATATTATGCTTATTCCATGGACAAAATCGGTCGGGAACGCGGATGGCCGGGGAATTACACGCGGGACAAGTTTCAGGCGGGCATGAGCCCATACGGGGCGTTGTATATGGGGAGTTCAGAAGAGGTGACTGACAAAATCATTCAGACCATAGAGATGTTTGGTCTGACCCGCTTTGTAGCCCACATCGATGTGGGTGGTCCCACCCACGATCAGTTGATGGAGACTATTGAGCTATATGGAAATGAGGTTATTCCGGCAGTCAAGGCGCATTTTGGATAATTGATCATTGTCACGGCTGTGCTGATCGGATTGGGAGGCGTCTATTACCAACACAAAACGGAGAACGATTGGCTGACCCAATAGGGTGACAATATTGATGCTAATCCGATAAAAATTTGTCCGGCAATCTCCCATGCCTAATGCAAGGGTAAGGTCAAAATTTGATGGTATAACCAGGAAAATGAGTATGCTTGCAAACCAACGCACCAGTACCCAAATAAGATTTACATTACTGAGATATAGTTCTGCTCAAATTCCAGGAAATTCGACACAAAAACACAGGAAGTGTACAGAGAATCAGCAATATCCCTACTCGGAAGTATTTATTTCTATTTGGTGGTCATAGTTATAGTCAATTTTCTACACCTCAGAAAAGTTCTTTTACCAGGGTTTGTTTGCAATATTTACATTCGAGTCTGTTATCCATAACTCCCTTAATACAAAATATTTAGAAGTCCTTTGACGATCAATGAGGAGCCTAAAGTTATTTCAAAAAAACTTTATTTAAATATTTTAAGTCGGAAAAAATTTAACATTCATGATAAGCTTTGAAAACGTGAATGCTAACTTTTCATCCAGTTATGAGAGTATTTCGGTTATAAAGCATTTAGTTTCTCTCCCACCCCCTCCTCACTGCGGACTTGATCCGCAGCTCAGCCTGGTCACTTCGGGCTTAATCCTCAGCTCCCCCTCAACCTCCCCCTCAACCTCAGCCTCAACCTCAACCTCGTCACTGCGGACTTGATCCGCAGCTCAATCTCAACCTAAAATCCCTATCTTTACCCCATGTTTCAGAACACCCGTGATCAATACTACATCAAGCTTCCACAGTTCGAAGGCCCCTTCGATCTGATCCTGTTTTTCATAGAGCGGGATGAGCTTGATATAAGCAATATACCGATCGCCAGAATCACTACTGATTTTATGGATTATATGCGATCCATGGAGCGGCTCAATATCGAGCTGGCTTCAGAGTTTATCGTCGTGGCGGCTACATTGATGCGGATCAAAACCCGGATGTTGCTTCCCCGGCAGGAAGTGGACGATCAGGGGAATGAAATAGACCCCCGGGAGGAATTGGTCCAGCGTCTGATCGAATACAAGCGCTTCAAATCCGTGCTCCAGGAACTGGCTGATATGGAAGAGGCAAGAATGCAAAGACATCAGCGTGGAAATATAGCTGCTGAACTACAGCAATTATCGGGAAAAGTTATGGTGGAATCCGAATGGGAATCGATCGATTTGTACCGTTTGTTTCGATTGTTCCAGGCGGCTATGGATCGTTTTGATTCAGAGAAGAGTCGTGTAATGCATCAGGTGGTGTCTATTCCGTACACGATCGAGGATCAACGAACTTATATTTTGGGCACCATTCAGCGATATTCCCGGGTATCTTTCGATCAGGTCTTTGGATCCATGCAAAACCGGTTGCATGCCATTGTCACCTTTCTGGCTTTGTTGGAACTGATCAACAACCAACAGGTAATTATCCATACTGGCGAGTCACGAAATTCATTTTGGTTGGAGAATAGCCGGAACCTAGAAAAGGATGAGGAAGAGTAAACCGGATTAGATTTACGATCTACGATTGTACTAATTCCTATTTTTCACCATCCTGCTTTCCACTACGTCTTTGGTGACAGGCCAGGTAGGATGAACGGAAATTTCACAAATTTCGTTATATTGAAACAAAGTATTTTTTCCATGGAAACCTTGATCACCACGCGGCCGCCTCGCACCATCCGGGAGGTCTATGATGCACTTCCGTAAGGAACCCTGGCGCAGCTCATCGAAAATCATCTCATCATGTCTCCTTCGCCTACAGACAAACACCAAAAGATGTTGATTAGTATAGTTTTTTTGATCTTAAAATACCTGGAGATTAACCCGAAAGGAGAGTTGAGGATCGCTCCTTACGATGTTCATCTGGATGTCGATAATGTATTCCAACCAGATATTATATTTATCAAAAATGAAAATCTATCGAAAATTGAGCAGAATGGTTTTCATGGAGCTCCGGATGTGGTCATAGAATTGCTCTCCTCTTTTACGTCCAGAT
>CAYRRD010000002.1:0-118144 GCA_964426625.1 uncultured Saprospiraceae bacterium
GGCCAGGATTTCCAGGTCCAGATCCTCCAGGGTAAAGGGCAAATGCCCCCACTGCTCCACAAATTTTTTCCAGATCCTTCGGGAATCTTCTTCATCGAGAAACGGATGAGCCCGTTTCAGGAGTGTGATCGTTGTCTCATCTATTACAAAACCCGGACTTTGCGATAAATGACGTAAAAGTGCTTTGGCGGAATTGGGTTCCAAAGCTGCTTGTACAGATGGACTCCGGACTAATTCAGGCTTTTTCCTCGCCAACGCGTACAGGCTCTTTTGCGATCGGTGAAAAATGGCAGCCTGAACTACAACGGATCGATGGAGCGTCCCCTCAAACCGTTTACCCCATTCCAGATAATCATCCGGATCGGTGATGGCGGTCAGAATATCCACTTTGGATACCTGATTGGAAAAAGCGGCCAATTCTTTCCATGTAACCGGAAGGTCTTTGGGTCCGGAATATTCCTTTTTCGGATCAAAAGAGGAAACATGTTGGATCATAGCTTCAAGAAGGGGTCCGTATATCGGAGTAGATTTATGGCGAAGAGACACTGATAGCGCAGCCTGGCGAACTGGCTTTCGCGTATGATGGATCTGCCTTGTGATTAAATCCTCATTCTCCGGGGAAAAATCCCATCCAAGAATTTCAATCAATCGGGCTTGCTGCTCTGGAGTGGCATTTTCAAATACTGTTCTTATATAAGCAGATGTGCGTAGCGGGAAAATTCTCATCCTGGTAGTCAGGGCTTCATAATAGCCCGGACTTCCTTTTATTATCCTAATTTCAGGATCAAAAACTTCGGATATATATCCCCATTCTTTCCTGTTACGGGCCAACGCCAGACACAGATCTGGGTGGTGATGGTACATCCGTACCCATATTTCCGGATGACTTCCCAGTCGTGATAACACCATGGGAAGTATGGATCCTGGAAACAGCCTGTTAGTGCGATCGAGATGGTCAAGAATATTTTGTAAAAACATATCCGGATGACCTTGCTCCAGCAATTCCAGTATTTCCATTTCACAGGGAGGTGAAACCTCCTTGGAGGTTCGGATGAAGAGGTTGGCAAGGGGGCCGTAGAATTGAAAGAGGGTGTTAAACCTGAAGCGCATAAGATCATTGTGATATGTGCTCAGAACCTCCTCGGTGGCATGGATGTTTTTCAACAAAATTTGGGATTGGATTCTCCGCAAATCACCTTTGGTTTTCATGATGTTATAAGCCTTGAAAGGGGTAGAAAGTTGTGGGCATCACGATGCGGTAAATTTCTCCATAATATTCATTCTTCCTTTTGTCATTCCATATAAAAGCCTATCTTTGCGCAAAATTTATCGTTCATTTTATCCAATACATTGTTATGGCAAATATAGGTAAAGTAAAGCAAGTCATCGGTCCGGTAGTTGACGTTAGTTTTCAGGGGGAGAATTCCAAATTACCGGAAATTCTCAATGCATTGACGATCCAACGGGACGGGGCGGATGACCTGATCCTGGAAGTGCAACAACACCTGGGAGAGGATAGTGTTCGGGCTATAGCCATGGATGCGACCGATGGGCTGGTACGCGGTCAGGAAGTCGTGGACACCGGTACCACCATTACGATGCCTATAGGGGATCAGATCAAAGGACGGTTGTTTAATGTGGTAGGCGAGCCGATTGATGGATTACGCCCCACGGACAAAGGAGATACCGCATATTCCATACACCGCAATCCGCCGGCCTATGAGGACTTGTCCACTGAGACTGAAGTACTTTACACAGGAATTAAGGTAATCGACCTGATCGAACCATATGCCAAAGGGGGTAAGATCGGATTGTTTGGCGGAGCAGGGGTAGGGAAAACGGTTCTGATCCAGGAATTGATCAATAATATTGCTAAAGGATACGACGGTATTTCGGTATTTGCGGGCGTAGGAGAACGTACCAGGGAGGGGAATGACCTCATGCGGGAGATGCTCGAGGCCGGAATTATCAGGTACGGTGAAGATTTCATGGAATCCATGAAGGAAGGTGGATGGGATTTGTCCAAAGTGGATTACAAAGAACTGGAGGATTCCAAAGCCACTTTTGTATTTGGACAAATGAACGAGCCACCTGGTGCACGTGCCCGCGTAGCTTTGTCCGGATTGACCATTGCGGAATATTATAGGGATGGTGATATGAGCGACCCTGCTGGTGGTCGTGATATTCTTTTCTTTGTCGACAATATTTTCCGATTTACGCAGGCAGGTTCTGAAGTGTCGGCATTGCTTGGAAGGATGCCCTCAGCGGTGGGATATCAACCCACCCTGGCCACCGAAATGGGATTTATGCAGGAGCGTATTACCTCCACCAAACGAGGCTCCATTACTTCGGTTCAAGCGGTGTATGTTCCTGCAGATGACTTGACGGATCCAGCTCCGGCTACTACCTTTGCCCACCTGGATGCCATTACGGTGTTGAGCAGGAAATTGGCGTCTCTGGGTATTTACCCTGCCATTGATCCATTGGAGTCATCTTCCCGAATTCTTTCCCCTCAAATATTGGGTGAAGAACATTATAATACTGCACAGCGAGTGATCAATCTTTTACAGAGAAATAAAGAGCTTCAGGATATCATCGCAATTCTTGGAATGGAAGAACTCAGTGATGAAGACAAGATTGTGGTCCACCGGGCTCGTCGGGTTATGCGTTTCTTGTCGCAGCCTTTCCACGTGGCTGAAGCCTTTACCGGTCTGAAAGGGGTATTGGTGCCAATCGAGGAGTCTATCCGCGGGTTCAATATGATCATGGATGGTGAAGTAGATGAATATCCGGAAGCAGCTTTCAACCTTGTGGGTACCATCGATGAAGCCATTGAAAAAGGTAAGAAATTGATCGCCGAAGCAGAAAAAGCCTGATAAATGGTATTGGAAGTATTGACACCCGATGAGAAGCTTTTCTCAGGAGAAATCGAATCGGTTTCTGTTCCTGGAGTGAGCGGTAAATTCCAGATTCTGGAACACCACGCACCCATCGTCTCTGCATTGACACGCGGTACAGTAGAAATTCGCAAGAAAAATGGAGAGTCGGAATCTTTCCTGATCGAACAAGGCTTCGTCGAGGTATTGAAAAATGAAGTTTCCCTGTTGGTGCATACGCCCAGGTTAGATGAATAGTTGAATATCGGCTACTCATCGATTTCTGACTGATCAGAGTGGTGGTGCGAAGTTACCCATACACCACCCTGCACTGCTGATATCCCAAAGCTGATAGCCGATAGAATTGGGCAAAAAAAAAAAGCGATGACGTCGATACGCCATCGCTTTATAGTATAACCCAAGGGTTGAATTGATTTTATTATTTTACCGAAACACTAATGGGTAGCTTGTAATTTTCCCAGGCAATGACTATGCCATCGTTTCCTACGGAGTATTCCAATCGTTCGGTCATGGAATTTTCAGCAGGTTCTACGTCCACCCGGAGCGCATCTTTGCTTTCATCGTAATTGTAGGATCCCCACTGTTCCGCCACGGTATTGAAAATGACGGTAGTGGGACCGTTCTCCCGGGGAATGAGAAACAAACTGTACGTGCCTGCCTGAAGTTCCTGACCTTCAATCATCAAATCCTTGTCCGTTTTGAATTTTGTGGCTTCGTTGGCACCTGCCCTCCACACCTGGTCATATGGGACTAGATCACCCCAAATAGTTCGTCCTTTGACTCCAGGGCTGCTGTAGTTGATAGTAATCATGGCGTCTCCTATTTTTCCGCTAGCCTCCTTGGGCGGGCTGGCTGGCTCCTGGTTTTGTGCATACAAACCGGTGACCATCAATAATCCGAGCATTCCTGCAAATAAAAGTTTAATGAGTTTGTGCATTGATGTGTTTTTTATAGATTAAAGAAGAGGGCCAATTTCCGGCCAAATACTAATGAATAACGACATAGTTTTAAAACTAATATATGAATTTTGTTAAAGTTGAATTTAGAACGTTACCGGCGTGATTTTTTTTTCACTCGTTTCCCTTTTCAATTTGACTTCACTCCCATTTGAAAAAGCGGGATATATCAATTACATTTGACCAAGGGATTCAAAATTCATAAGATCAATCCGATTAAATAAAAAGTAACCGTGAAATATTACCCAATTCTGGCCATCGGTGAAGTGCTTTTCGATGTTATCGAAAATGAATATAGATTAGGAGGTGCACCTTTTAATGTGGCAGCCCACCTGGCCAACCTGGGGCACAAGAGCTACATTCTTTCCGGGGTGGGACGAGACGATCTCGGAAGGCAGATCCTTACTGAAGCGAGCCACCTCAATGTGAATACAAAGCTGATTCATCAGCATGCCACAGCACCCACAGGTACCGTAGCTGTGACATTTGAGGATGGAGAACCGCAGTATGAAATCGTTGAGAACGTGGCTTGGGATTTTCTCCAAATCGACCTAGGGGAGATCATTTCTGTACAGTGGGAGGTTGTCGTTTTTGGATCTCTGGCACAGCGTAGTCTTCAGAACCAAAAATTCTTTTCTTCATTATTTCAAAGCATAAAGAGTAAATGGCGGTTTTTTGACTGCAATCTCCGACAGCAATATTATGATCGGAATACAATAGAGCGCTCCCTGAAATGGGCCAACATATGCAAGTTCAATGAAGCTGAGCTACGAATCTGTTCCCAATTACTGTATGGTGAAATCATAGATCCGGAAAAATTTGCCACCCAAATCAACCAGGATTTTCATATTGAGTTGGTGGTATACACCCTGGGGAAAAGAGGATCTTCAGCCTGGTATCAGGGAAGGATGTATGCCAGGGGTACTGAGCCCGTAAAAGTGAAAGATACGATAGGGGCTGGTGATGCCTTCAATGCCGGATTTCTGCATCACTGGATTGCAGAAGGTAAAGTTGGTGAGGCACTGGAATATGGCAACAAGCTGGGAGCCTATGTCGCATCCTGTTCGGGGGCTATTCCGGAATATGATGATGAAATCAAAACTATTTTTTCTTTGTAATGAGGGAGTACTCCCCATTTGGTCGATAAAAGATATCGTCTTGCCGAACTTTTGGGGCAAGCACCGTGTATAGTTCACATATTGGATTTTCGATGCATTCAAGTCTTTGGAACACATGATCAAATTGCGCAACATCAGGAAAGCTTATAAGACCGAATACACCAGTCTGGAAGTATTGAAAGGGATTGACCTGGATATCGCCGAGGGTGAATTCGTTTCCATCATGGGTTCATCAGGCTCCGGAAAGTCCACCTTGCTCAATATTTTGGGGATTCTGGATGATTACGATGCCGGCGAATACTTTTTGGCTGGTCAGTTAATGAAAAATCTCTCCGAAAGCAAAGCAGCTTATTACCGCAATCAATTCATCGGTTTTGTCTTCCAGTCATTCAATTTACTCAATTTTAAAACCGCGGTTGAGAATGTTTCACTTCCGCTCTACTACCGCAAAATCGATCGAAAATCCAGACTTGAAAAGGCTATGCATTATCTGGATATGGTAGGGCTGGCTGAGTGGTCAGAGCATCTGCCCACGCAATTATCCGGTGGTCAACAACAACGGGTAGCTATTGCCCGGGCTTTGGTTACAGAACCCAAGGTATTGCTGGCTGACGAACCTACAGGTGCACTCGACACTGCTACCTCCCACGAGGTCATGATGTTGTTTGAGGAGATCAATCACCAGGGAAAAACGGTCCTGATTGTTACCCATGAACAGGATATTGCGGAACGTACCAAAAGAATTATCGAAATAAAAGATGGTGTGATTTTAACGCCAGAGCAAGTATGAATTGGATCGACATAGAAAAATGGAATGAGATTTTTATCTCGATCAGTAAGCATAAATTGCGGACCGCATTGACTGCTCTGGGCGTGTTTTGGGGCATATTTATGTTGGTCATCCTTCTCGGTGCCGGAAAAGGATTGCAAAATGGTATAGCCTATAATTTCAGATCCTCAGCCATCAATAGCGTATGGTTTTATAGCGGCTGGACATCCAAAGAATTCAACGGCTTGCCGGCCAACCGGAGAATCATTTTCACGAGTGAGGATGTGGAACAAATTGAAGATCGTTTTCCTCAGATCCCACATGCTGCAGGACGGATCTATCTGAGCGGCAATATGATCCTGAAATACAAAAACAAAAATCTGGGTTATCCCGTACGAGCTGTGTATCCTGCCATGCAATACCTTGAGGATCCAAATATCATAAAAGGCCGGTTTTTGAATGACCGGGATCAGGCAGAGATCAGGAAGGTAGCAGTGATAGGTGAAATCGTCCGGAAGGATGTTTTTGGAGAGGAGGACCCTATTGGCAAGGAAATTATTCTTGGAACAACGGTCTATAGGGTAGTAGGGGTTTCCTATAATAAGGAAAGTGATCAGGCCCAAAGGGAGATCCTTATTCCGGTCAGTGTGGGGCAGGTGGTGTATCAGGGTAATAGAAATATCAGCAACCTTGGGGTATTGACCGGTGATATGAATGCTGCAGAGATTGAGGAGCTCGAAACGGGTATTACAGAAATTCTGGCCGCCAATCACCAGTTTGACCCCACTGACGCCCGCGCTATCAGGGTCAATAATCGATTGGAGGATTATCAAAATTTTGTAAATCTCTTCCGGGGTATCAATGCATTTCTATGGTTTGTTGGAGTAGGAAGCATCCTGGCCGGAATCGTCGGGGTGAGCAATATCATGCTGATTATTGTAAAAGACCGAACCAGAGAAATCGGTATTCGGAAAGCATTGGGAGCTACTCCATCGTCAATAGTATCCATGGTGCTTTCTGAGTCGATTTTTATTACATCCATCGCAGGATATGCGGGACTGTTTTTTGGCGCGATGGCATTGTATGGGATCAGTGGAATCGAATCTGATTTTTTCAGAAGCCCGGAGATCAATGTTTGGGTTGGGATTTCGGCGGTGTCGATCCTGGTGGTGGCCGGGACACTAGCGGGACTCATTCCTGCTCGCCAGGCTGCTCGAATTCATCCGATTGAAGCCATGAGATCTACTTAAATCATAATGAGGATACACCATGTTTGACCGCGATACCTGGCAAGAGATTTTCGAATCTATCCGCAAACATAAATTGCGAACTGCCCTGACAGCTTTGGGGGTGTTTTGGGGTATCTTCATGTTGATCTTCATGCTGGGGATGGGTTCGGGACTTCAAAATGCCATATTTAGTAATTTCGGGAGCCAGGCCAAAAATGTAATGTACGTTTGGACCAATGCTACTTCATTGCCCTATCAGGGCTTCCAGCCCGGACGTGTGCCCCGACTCAATATGGACGACGTGGATTACCTGCTTTCCAACGTGGAAGGTATAGATTATATCGCCCCCCGAACATCCATTTCCGGTACCATAACCAAAGCGGAAATTGCGGAAACCTACGAAATAAGAGGAGAGTTGCCCGACATGGTTTCGGTGGAAGGTTATCGAATCTATCGGGGAAGATATATCCAACCATCTGATGTGGAGGAATCCAGAAAAGTGATTGTCCTCGGCAAAAGAGTTGCAGAAGTGTTATTTGGAAGCGGAAAATGGGAGGAGGCCATAGGACAGTACGTTACGGCGAATGGGGTAGAATTTCTTGTCGTCGGGATTTTTGGTCCCGATCTGATCAAACCGTGGAACGAAAGCGCTCTTGAAACAGTAGTCATACCCCTTACGACAATGCATAAGGCATTTGGTACCGGGGGCTTGATCCATTTCTTCGCAGCTTCCGCCCGGCAAGGATACAAAGTGAGTGATATTGAAACAGAAGTTAAGACCATACTTCAGGGCCGGCACCACGTGGCACCCAACGACCCACGGGGTATCGGAGGTTTCAACCTGGAGGAACAGTTTGACCGGATCAATGGCTTGTTTGCAGGAATTGGAATTTTTCTATGGCTGGTGGGAATAGGAACCTTGCTGGCGGGTGTGGTAGGTGTGAGCAATATAATGATAATTACAGTCAAGGAGCGAACAAAAGAGATCGGAGTAAGAAAGGCTTTGGGGGCGACTCCCAGGATGATTATCCGAAGTATTTTGACGGAATCGGTTTTTATCACCCTCATATCCGGTTATTTTGGATTATTGGCCGGCGTGTTGGTCATCGGTGGTCTTGATGCCATCATGGAGGCTGCAGATATTCAAGCCCAAATGTTTTATAATCCTGAGGTTGGGCTGTGGGTTGCCCTTGGTGCGTTGATCGTATTGGTGATCGCAGGAACTCTGGCCGGCCTTATCCCCGCTATGATGGCGGCACGCGTTAATCCGGTAATAGCTTTAAAGGACGAATAAATTGTAAATTCAATGAAAAAAGGTTGTTTCATTAGTACAGCAGTGATTATTGGTTTGTTGACAGCAGGATTGATTTTTTATTTTATCAATCAGAACAAGGCTGCAAAAACAAACACGAATACTGCTCAGGCACAGTATCTGGACATAGCTCGCAAAGTCGTCGCCACGGGTACCATCATTCCCCGACAGGAAATCAACATCAAACCCCAGGTTTCGGGGGTGATCGATGAACTTTTTGTGGAAGCCGGGGATACTATTTCCAAAGGGACCATCATAGCCCGGATCCAGCTCGTGCCCAGCCAGGTCAATGTCAACCAGGCTCAATCCCAGGTGGAATTGGCGCGATTGAGACTACAAAATGCACAACGGGAACTGGAACGTCAGAAAACCATACACAGCCAAAATCTGGATGTGGAAACCGCCGAAGCCAATTTTGAAAATGCCCGGACGGAAGAGGCACGACAAAGGCAGCTTTTTGAGGCCGGAGTAATTTCGGAACAACAATACAACCAATATAAACTGGAACTTGAATTGCGGCGCAATGCACTCGACAATGCAAAAATCACTTCCAGAAATAGTCTTTCCCAATATGAGAACCAGGTTGATATTGCCCAACAGGAACTGAACAGTGCAATTTCCAATCTTCGGTTGCTGAGGGAAGGCGTGGACCAGAACTCCCAACAGGTGGCCAATGAAGTGTATTCTACCGTGTCGGGTATGGTGTTGGATGTTCCACTGGAGGTGGGTGCTTCTGTGATAGAACGCAACAACTTCAACGAAGGAACTACCATCGCAACCATCGCTGATATGGAAAATCTGATTTTTGAAGGCAAGGTGGATGAAGCCGATGTGGGGTCTATCGATGTGGGTATGCCCATTAAATTAAAAATCGGTGCTATCCCGGATCTGGAGTTTGATGCTATTCTGGAATACATTTCACCCAAAGGAATCAAAGAAGAGGGTACCGTCAAATTTGATGTACGGGCAGCTGTAAAACCTACCGATGATATGTTTCTTCGTGCGGGATACAGCGCCAATGGTGATATCATCATTCATCAACGGGATAACGTCCTGGCGATCAAAGAAAGGGATATACTCTATGAAGGCTCGGATAGCTTTGTGGAAGTAAAGACCGGGGATGGATTCGAGAAAAAGAAGATCGAAATTGGAATCTCCGATGGATTGAATACAGAGGTTATATCTGGTATCGATACCACCATGCTGATCAAGATCCAGCAGGAAAATCCGATAGTGAATTAAATTTTCCAAGGTAATAAGTAGACAAGACCACAAGTCGCGAAGTCACAAAGCGTGGATGGGGGCCATACGGAGAAAAAGGCAAGGAATTAGGACGGAGCAGGAGCTCCCCCGTTGCCAGCGCTCCTGGGAAGTCCAACAGTTCGCCAATCCTGGGTCATACCATGCATACCTTGCATTTATTAGCCCCCTTCAATTAGCTTAAATTTGCCCACAAATTTCCGGAATGTCTGGTTTGGAATTGATTCTTCCTGCCGTTCATTGGGATATTCGTTTACAAGGGGTTTCATCGACCTCGAAATATCAGTTTAAAAATTAAAAAGTAAACATTGTAGTTTTTTAAATGCGGAGTATTGATCATCTTAATGTCCTGAGTGGCGCTTTGGCCTTCATATTCTTAGTGCCTTCATGTTTTCATCTGTACCCATTACGAATGAGTTCATCCAGGCTCGTCCCGGTTAGGTATTTGACTTTCCCAGGATCAATATCGATAAAATTTTTATAGCCATGCTTTGTAAAGCTGACCGAATCGGTTTTTACCCTTCAGGATTCTGTACCTGCTAGCCAAATTTGATCCACTATGAAACAGAGCACTAGTGGGCGGAAATCTAAATAGCAATCAATGTTTTTCAATATATTTTTTCCAACGGTCAAGACGCAGTGCCCTTTGATCCTTCCCCTTCGATCAATCCCCCAATGTTAATTGATACGCTGCCACTTCATTTTTCTTAAAAGTAGGAACTATGATAATTTGCTGATCAGGGATATAGCCAATATCAGCAGTATTGGATTGCTCAGGAGATGTGTCCAGGAGCAAGGTAACCTTATTGCCGTCCACGAAATAGATCTGACCGGCCCAACGGCTGGCTATAAAGGTATCGTCGTCGAGAATAATCAACCCATCACCGCCTTGCACTTCGTCGGTGAGAATTTCGTACCCCCCGTCTCCATCAAACTTGATCAACCCCTCTTTGTTGAGGCCATACAAAGTGCCATTGTATGATTCCAGACCATTGATACTCGGCACGTTCTCGGCGACCAGTTCAAATTCACCATCTGACAACGTATAAACTTTGTTATCGCGCATATCGCTAAAGTAAATGACAGAACCATCTGTGGCTACATCATTCAGAAACTGGGCGCCCTCCAAAGGATATTTATTTATAATGTTGCCAGACTTTAAATCGATCTCCACAATTTCGTCGATGTCGGATACATAAAGACTAT
Organism: uncultured Saprospiraceae bacterium; assembly: GCA_964426625.1. GTDB lineage: Bacteria > Bacteroidota > Bacteroidia > Chitinophagales > Saprospiraceae > Membranihabitans. The sequence goes on from CAYRRD010000002.1 coordinate 10,748, forward strand.
TGCCAATGGTAGCCATACCTTTTGGTGCGTGAAGACCGGTAACCCAGTCCAGTTGTTTGACCGAACCATCAGGATTAAGGGTAGCGATATAACCATCCCCATCTTTTTCAATGGAATTGTTCCCACAAGTTACATAAATTGTATTGGTGGCCGCATGATAGAGTGTGGATTCAGAGTCGGAAAACAAGGTATCCGTTTTCCACAAAAGCGTTACTGAAGGTTCTGTGACCATGGTATCCATTTCATCCTGACCAGTGTCGGTGGAGGACTCGCTGTTGTTACCACAGCCAAAAGTGATCAACAGAAATACCAGATTGAATAAACTAAATAGGGAAGTTTTCATAGTATGTGTTTTTGTTTTCAATTTTGCCTGCACCAGAATGAGTCGTGTAGGAGCAACTCAAATTATTAAACGAAAAACAATATACTAAATTTCCCTGAATACTTTAATAGTTCACCTGGTTCATTTGGAAGTCATATACACAAATGGACAAATCATTTCTTCCAGACTGATCCCACCGTGCTGAAATGTGTTTTTATAATAATTGTTGTAATAATTATAGTTGTTAGGGTAAAGGAAAAACTTATCCTCTTTGGCAAAGATATAGGTCGAACTCACATTGGGCCTGGGCAGGTGCGCCTCATCGGGATTCTTTACCTCCAGTACATCCTTTTCATTGTATTTGAGATTTCTTCCCACTTTATAACGAAGATTGGTAGTGGTTTCCCGATCCCCAACCACCTTGGAAGGATCATTGACCCTGATGGTACCATGATCTGTGGTTACGAACAACTGAATATCGTGCTCAGCCAACTTTTGCAATGTGTTCCACAGGGAGGAATGCAAAAACCAGGATCTCGTGAGCGATCGGTAAGCTCTTTCATCGCCTGCAAGTTCTTTGAGCATTTCCATTTCAGTCCGGGCGTGGGACATCATGTCGATAAAATTGTACACGATGACGGTCAGATCATTGTTGAGGTAATTCAGAGCCTTGGATTCCATCTCCCCGGCCTGATAGGCGTTGGAAATTTTGGTGTATTCCCATTTGATATTTTTCTGAAATGTCCTGTTGATCAGTCCTTCCAGGAATACCTCTTCATATAGGTTTTTTCCTCCTTCTTCATTGTCGTTCTTCCATTCCTGAGGATAATGTCTGGCAATATCCGCGGGCATCATCCCGGCAAAGATGGCATTTCGGCTGTATTGGGTGGCGGTGGGGAGGATGGAATAAAAGTAATCTTCATCCTCCTTCCGGTAACTGTCATTGAATATGGACTCCAATACCATCCATTGATCGTACCTCAGATTATCCAAAAGCAACATGATCGTGGGACGTTTATTCATACGGGGAAACAATTTTTCCTTCAGGAGATTGTGGGACATAACCGGAGCGTCCTCCCCTTTCATCCATCGCATATAATTCTTGACGATGAACTTGGAAAACTCCGTATTCGCCTCGCTTTTTTGCATGGAAAGGATGTCTTGCATCTGATCGCTCTGAGAATCGCTCAACCGAAGTTCCCAATTGATGATTTTTTGATAAATATTAACCCATTCGTCAGCGTTGAGATTGCTGTTAATTTCCATAAGAATCTTCCGGAATTCAACCTGGTAATCCTGAACCGTTTTCTCCCGGACCAACCGACGATTGTCCAATATTTTTTTCAGACTCAGTAATATTTGATTGGGATTGACCGGCTTGAGTAAAAAGTCGGAAATTTCTGACCCGATTGCTTGGTCCATTAAGGATTCGGCTTCGTTCTTGGTGATCATGACAACGGGAACATTTTTATCGATCTGCCTTATTTCATCCAGGGTTTCCAGTCCGGTAAGCCCAGGCATGGATTCATCAAGGAAAATGCAATCGAAAGAAGGATTTTCAGAAACCTCTTCGATGGCATCATGGCCATTGGATACAGTGACTACTTCGTATCCCTTTTTTTCTAAAAACATCAATTGGGGTTTCAACAAGTCGATTTCATCATCGGCCCAGAGTAGTCGTATTTCGTTGGTCATATGTTAGAGTTTAGTAGTTAGAATTTTGTGCTTTTGTTTAGAAGTTGAGTTTTGAGAATGGCGTTTGGATGTTTGCATTTTGTAGGGTGGAGTATATATTAAGTTAAATGAAATTTTGGGATTCGGGTTTAGGGCTAAAATCGGGTATTTTACTGGTGTGTACGGTGATGTGAAGTTTTGTGAATTCAATGTCGATATTACCATAAGCTCCTAATAAATGGTCTTGAATAATGATCAGTTATCTTTGTCATTCCAATGGACTCCGGGGGAAGATAGACTTTGTGTAGTAACTATTCCGATCCCACAAACGTTTTCATTAAATTTATTATTACAATATATCCTCCAATGAACAAAAAGAAGATCATAAACGACCCCATTTACGGGTTTATTAACATCCCATACGAAATTCTGTTCGATCTGATGGAAGATTCCTGGTTTCAACGACTTCGGAGGATTAGTCAGGTAGGACTCACCCAATTGACCTATCCTGGGGCTACCCATTCGCGCTTTCACCACGCCCTGGGAGCCATGCATTTGATGTGGCAATCGATCGGGTTGCTCCGGGCAAAAGGAGTGGATATCAGTGACGAAGAGGCTTGCGCAGCCTGCATTGCCATTTTACTACACGATGTGGGGCATGGACCATTTTCCCACGCGCTGGAAGGACAACTAATCACGGTAAGCCACGAAGACCTTTCTCTGGAAATCATGCGACGGCTCAATGAAAAATATCGGGGGGCACTGGATCTGGCCATCGGAATTTTCACCGGGGATTATCCGCGACACTTTTTGCACCAGTTGGTGTCAGGAGAATTGGACGTGGACCGATTGGACTACCTGGGGCGTGATAGTTTTTATACTGGCGTGGTGGAAGGAAAGATTGGGACCAATAGAATCATCAAGATGATGAACGTAGTGGATGATGAGTTGGTTATCGAAGAAAAAGGATTATATTCTATCGAGAAATTTCTCATGGCCCGGAAAATCATGTATTGGCAGGTGTATATGCACAAAACTGTGCTGGCGGTAGAGAAAATGCTCATCTCTGCTATCGCGAGGATGAAATATCTGGTCACCACCTTTGGCTTGCCTCCCTGCCCACAGCAATTTCATCACCTGCTCCAGGGAGATCAATCCCTGGATCTGTTTCTGAAACTGGATGATAGCGACGTCATACAGGCACTCAAAAACCACCAGCCCTTCGAGGATGCACTTTTATCGTACCTCAGTGAAGGGATTCTCAACCGGAGATTATTCCGAAGTCAGTTGAGCACCAGACCTTTTCCGGCCGATGAACCCCAGCGAATTCTACAACGTATCAAGGCCGGTCTCAACGTCGATGAGTCCACAGCCCGTCAGCTTTTGTTTTCAGGTTCCGAAACTACCCGGTTTTATGACTGGAAACCCAATCAAATCCAATTCCTCATGAAAGATGGCAGTACCAAATCCTTCGAGGAGGTGTCCGATCTGGGGGATACCCGACATCTGACTACCAAGTACTATATAGTGTACCCAAAGGTGTGAGAAGTGGAGACTACAGCTGATTTCTGATATAGTTGAAAAAGTACGGTATCTCTACCCTTGCTCCCTACTTTCCAGATGGGACTTCAGATTTGTCAGCCCCTCTTCAAAATCCTTTCCCATCACTTTCTCCATATTCATCACAAGCAAAAGGACATTCATAGGGGGCTTCATGTGTCCGGTAAATCCCCACCGAACATCAGTGGTGGATTCCCCGACCCTTTCAGTCAGGATATAGGCATCCGATTCAGATCGGAAGGGCTTGAAAAATTCAAGTTTGGTATAAACAGCTTTATGGGGTTCAAGAGCGGTAATGGTTTGCTGCCCAGCTCCTACCTGTTTTTTCGTGCTTTCCCATGCGCTTCGAAAACCAATTTTCCCATCTTCGCCCTGGTAGGTCCTTTGCATTTCGGGATCCATTTGATTCCATTTGACCCAGTGGTCCTGATTGCGAAGTTTGCTTACAAAATCATAGACTTCCTCCACGGGGCGATCGATTACAATAGAACGCTCCACCTGGTACGTCCTCGGTGCTATGCTACTCAATATGAATATCAATAAGGCGAGTCCCAGTAAGATGTATATGATAACCATGATTGATTGTTTTAAAACTAAAATTTGGCATTCATTGACTTGCTACAATCAAATATAATGAATAACAGGATTTTTTTCAAATGTATGTGGTGCCCTGAAACACCTACGACAAACTTGTCAAATCAGGGTCATAAAACAAATACTGTTTTTTCAAAACATATTTGGAATATTCCGGATATATTCCTCCGTCGATGTTCCAAACCCATTTAAAGTCCCTAAATTTGGAATGAAAAACATTTTATGCTGAGATTATTTCATACTGCTGACTGGCACCTGGGGAAAAAAATCGGACCGTACAGCCGACTGGACGAACAGATGGCTGTCATGAATGAGTTGGTGCATCTTGCTGACCAGGAGATGGCCGATGTGGTTTTGGTTGCGGGAGATCTTTACGATCAGTTTAATCCCTCTACAGAGGCATCCGAACTTTTTTATTCGACCTTGAAACGACTGTCCCGGGATGGAGAACGGCCTGTGGTTGTTATAGCCGGGAATCATGACTCACCGGACAGGATTCAGGTCTCCGATCCGCTGGCACGAGCCTGTGGAATATTTCTCATAGGTCATCCTCAGGCCACCGTGCGACCATTTGAAATGCCGGAATCCTGGTATGTATCGAAATCGGTCCCGGGATTTATGGAAATTACCTGGGAGGATAGTCGACCTCCACTTCGTATCCTCCATACGCCATTTGCCAATGAATATCGGATGAAGACGTATTTGGGCTCCGAAAATCTGGAGGAGGATTTGCGTCAGGTTCTTCAGCAGCACTGGCAATCCTTAGTAGATACTTATTGTGACTCCAGCGGGGTAAATGTGCTGGTTTCCCACCTTTTTGTTGTCGAACGAAATCGACCTTTTCCGGAGGAACCAGAGGGGGAAAAGCCGATTGTAATAGGAAATGCACAGGTTATATATTCCGACAATTTGCCTGGAGGCTTGCATTACGCTGCCCTGGGTCATTTGCATCGGTATCAAATGGTAGGGGGAAGGGATTATCCCATTGTTTATAGTAGCAGTCCCCTCAGTTATAGCTTTGCCGAGAGTGGTCAGACTAAATATGTTGTTGTGGTGGAAGCCCGACCAGGTGGTGAGGCTCGGGTAGTAAAGCATGCCCTGACCAGTGGCAGAGAGTTGCATCGGGTGCGTTTTGAATCGGTGGATCAGGCCCTGGAATGGCTGGAGGACCATCAGGAATGTCTGGTCGAACTTACCCTGATCACAGAGCGTTATCTCAATGCATCGGACAAGAAGCGGTTGTATGACGCCCACCCCGGCATTGTCACCATCATTCCGGACGTACGGTCGGAAGAGGACTTCACGGAAGCCGGCGGACCGCAGATTCGGTTGGACCAATCCATGACCGGATTGTTCAAAGATTATTTTCAATTTCGTCACGGACAGGAACCTTCAGAGGAGCTGATGGCTTTGTTTCGTGAGATTCAGGCACAAAACGAATTATGATACCTGTCAGGCTTACCCTTCAAGGCATATATTCTTACCAGGAAACCCCCCAAACGATCGAATTCGGGCCTTTACTGGAGGCTGGGACTTTTGGCATTTTCGGTGCAGTGGGATCGGGTAAATCTTCGATATTGGAGGCAATTAGTTTCGTATTGTACGGTGACATCGAGAGGCTCAACAGAAGAGAAGATCGCAATTACAATATGATGAACCTCAAGTCGGATCGGTTGATCATCGATTTCCAGTTTCGCAACCACGATGGTGATTTGTATCGATTTGAGTGCGAAGGAAGGCGGAATAGCAAAAATTTCCGTGATGTTCCGACGTACAGACGAAGGGCCTCGAAATGGGAGGGTGACGAGTGGGTACCGCTCGATCATGCTGATGGTGAAAAAATTACCGGTATCACATACCAGAATTTTAAAAGAACGGTCATTGTGCCTCAGGGACATTTTCAGGATTTCCTGGGTTTGACACCAGGTGATCGTTCCCAAATGTTGCAAGAGCTTTTTCATCTGGATAAATATGATCTGGCGGAACCCACAAAGAAATTAACGGATCAGACCACGGAAGCTCTACACAAAATCCAGGGGCAATTGCTGGGCTATGAGCTTGTTTCCGAAGAAAATATAGCCCTGGTAGAAAAAGAGTGGCTGGGTTTGAAGGAAGTACTTCAGACGATTTCCCTTGCCCTGCAACATGTAGCCCGGGAACTGGAGTCTTCCCACAGTCTCAAACAGCTTTTTGAGCGGAAGGAAGAGTGTGAAACCCGGCAAAGCGTACTCAAGCAACAGGAAGATGATATCAGACAGACCCGGCAGAGGATTCAACTATTGCAGGAAGCCCGAGCGCAATTTTTCCACAGATTTTCACAGATAGATGCCCTTAGACGTTCCATCCTTCAAACAGAGCTTAAAATAAAAGATCTTACCCAACGCGTGGAAGTGATCGGGAAGCGATCTGAAGAAATTCAGCGACAATACGTCGAATTGGAAAAGGCAGTGGACAGCCATACCAGGTTAATGGAGCAGTCCAGAGAATTTGCCACAGCGGCGAATTGGTCCATATTGAATGAAGAAATGAGTATCGCGTTGAAGCGGGTGCAAAAAGGACAGGCATTTATCGGACAGCTCCGCAAGGAAATCCAGGAAAAGGAACACGAAATGAGTCAGGTGGAAAAGGAACTTCAGGCTCTAACTGCGTCTACCCAGGATCGGGAATTGCTTATAGAATTGAAAAATGGTTTTTCCCGCAAAAAGGAAGTAGAGGCCCATTATAGCAAAGTAGAGGTACGACTCCGACAGGCTCAGAAAAAGATGGAATCTGAGCTAATGGGATTCTGTAACAAGTACCATGTGCCGTTACGCGGAAAAAACCAATTGCCTGACATTTCGGGACTGGATCAGAGACTGAATGATTTACACCAACAAATTTCGAATTTCAATCGCCAGTCGAACGAACTAAATATAAAATCGGAGTTAGCCAGGTACGTTTCCGGTCTTGTTTCCGGGGAATCCTGCCCCCTTTGTGGCTCCAGGGAACACCCTGCACCAGCGCATTTCGAATCTGTTCAGGATGAGATCGATGATATCACGCGCCAAATCCATATTACGGAAAAGGAGATCAGGCATCTCGAAGCAGCACGTGTGGAGTGGAAAGGTCTGGAGCGAAACTTACATCAATACCTTGAAAACCAGCGACACAACCAGGAAGAACTCAATATGCTGAAATCCAATCAGCTTGAAATAGAGGATATCCTTCATGTGCACAGGGAAAAATACCCTGATGCGGCTAAGGTGGGAATAGCGTTGGAAGAAAGTGAACGGACGCTGAAGAAATTGAAATCCCGGGAGGCTTGGTTGGAAGAACTCAGACGGTCGGTCCGGGAGGAGATGGATAAACTAGATATCTATCGGTCCAAAATAGATGAAATCCGACAGTTGGTTGAAAGAAAGCGTGGCGAGCTGGCATCGGTGGAAACCCAATTGGGAGAAGTGGTGAAAGCGCAATTGGGTATACGCACGCCAGAGGAATGGAAGGCCCAATCAAACGCGTTGATGGAGAAAATAGGCCGGGAAAAAGATGAATTCCGAAAAATTTCCATGGAGCGGGACCGCATATCACAGGAATATACCCAATGCCAAACAAACCTGGAAAGCAATATAGCCTTTAGGGAGCGGGAAATGAATCAGTTAAATGAATTGGAGGGCATATTGGATAAGACCTTGAAATCCTCCAGTTTTGACTCTTATGATTCTGTACGTGAAATACTTAGGTTCGACCTGGATGTGCCTGCAGAACAGGAGCGGATTGCCCGGTACGAACGGGATGTACATGTGTTGGAAGTTACCCTGGCAGAGTTGAATAATCAAATAGGCAGCCGTATATTTGATGGGACGAAACATGAACAGCTCGTCAGGCAACAAGCTGAGAAAGAGGTAGAACTGAACAGGGCTCGAGAACAGATGATATATCAGGGAAAGCGGCTCGATGAATTGAGGAAGCAATGGAAGGAAAAGCAGAAATTGGAGGAGGAGCGCGATGCATTGCAGATCCGTGCCGATAATTTGAAGGTTTTGGAGAGTTTATTTAAAGGGAAGAAATTCGTGGATTATGTAAGCACGGTTTACCTGCGTGAAATCTGCGAAATCGCGAACCGTCGGTTTCGGAAGTTGACAAACAATCATTATGCATTGATTTTGGGCGAGGACAACCAGTTTCAGATTCGGGATTTTTTGCACGATGGTCAGATCAGGAGTGTGAAAACGTTGTCCGGCGGCCAGATCTTTCAGGTATCGCTTTGCCTGGCGCTAGCTTTAGCCGAAAGTATTCAAAACCGGACCCGCTCCCGACAGAGTTTTTTCTTTCTCGATGAAGGTTTTGGAACTTTGGATGGGGATGCGCTCAATATGGTTATGGACACCTTGAAATCCTTGCGTCAGGAAGGACGGGTCATCGGCATGATCTCGCACGTTGAATCCCTTCAGCAGGAGATGGATGTCCATCTTTACATCGTAAATGATCCCGAGAAAGGGAGTCATGTCAGAAAAAGCTATTAGTTCACCAAAAGGGAAGCGATTCGTGACCGCTAAGCGATCTGGTCGCGCGAATTCGTGATGAGCCGCAATTTATACCGCTGATTACTTTACCTCAATCCACATAAAAGAATTCAGCGATCACCCGGTCTGCAAGAGCTTTACCGGCAGCGGTAAGGATAATATGATCATTCTGACTCATGATATAACCCTCGCGAAACATCCGGTTCAGCGTTTTATCAAACTCCTGTCGAATATGGACATTAAAATCATGAATACGCGTGGGGGAAATCCCCCACATGGTCCTCAAACCCGTCATGATGTATTCGTTGTATCGATCTGCTTCACTGAGCTCCTCCGACTCCCAAAATACCTCACCATCACGCATTCGGTTTATGTACTTCCAGTTGTCAGCGATATTCCACCGCCTCCGATATCCATCGTAGGAATGTGCTGATGGACCGATGCCCACATACGGTTTGTTTTTCCAATAATTGGTATTGTGTACTGCCAGGCTCTCGGGCCGACCATAATTTGATATTTCATAGTGGATAAATCCTTGCTCCGTAAGAAAGTCCCTGGCTGCGAAGAATTGGTCCAGCACTTTCTCGTCATTAGGGAGTATGATTTTACCCATATGGATCTGATAATGAAGCGCGGTTCGCTCCTCCACGGTCAGATTATAACACGAAATATGATCCACCGGGTAATGGAGTAGGGTAATGAGATTGTTCATCCACGAGGATAATGAGGAATGTGGCAAACCAAATATAAGATCTGCAGAGACATTGGAAAAGCCCACTGAAAAAATATTTTCCAGTGCTTTGCGGGCCTGGAGCGCATTATGGGACCGATTCATTAACAGAAGGTCATCGTCGTGGAAGGACTGTATGCCGAGACTGATGCGTCGGACCGGAGTGTGATTCTTTAAATCGGTGAGGTATTCCAGGGTCAGGTCATCCGGATTGCATTCGATGGTCATTTCTTTGAGATCAATCTGACTGGAAACCGCGAGGATTTTGGTATACAAAGTATTGATATCTTCCGGACTCCAGAGAGAGGGTGTGCCGCCGCCCAGATAGACGGTTTCGATGGTCTGTGCTCCTATTTCTTCTGCTCTCAGTTCGATTTCTTCCAACAGTGCATGCTGCATTTCCGAAAGACCCTTTAAATTGGTCGAAAAATGGAAATTGCAGTAACTGCATTTTTGTTTGCAATAGGGAATATGGATATAAATTCCGGCCACAGTATAGGGGTTATGGAAGGAACGACGTTAATGGAAGAACTCGATGACACTCCGATATATACATAGTATGCTTTTGTTTGGTTTTATGATGGTAAAGGTATCATTTTGCCAACAGAACACCTTCACGGATATACTGTTCGATGGATGCGGGGATTTATCGGTTCATAGTCTGGACACCTTGTCCGATATTTCTGAGGTTCTGGATCAGTTGTTTTTGTATGGATATGCCTATCCGGTGGTGGACAGTGTGGGGATTACAGACGAGGGGGAGGTCCGGTATCGTATCGATTGCGGACCTCAATTTCGTTTTGTGGAAATTCACTGGGTGGGATCATTGGTGGACAGCCTTCAGATAGTCCAACGCAAGCACCATGTGTATCCCTGGGAGGAAGTCATGCTTCCCCGGACGGAGATTCTCAACCATCTGGCCAATATCGGCTACCCCTATTCCCGGGTATATACCCATCCTCAGATGTTAAAGCGGGACACTTTGGTTATGGAGCACACACTGGATACCGTTCGCCGTGTTTTCGTGCAGGACGTGGAGTTGAAAGGGGAATTTGAGATGAATCCCTTATTGTTTTCCCGGATGACCGGGATATCCGGGAATCAGGTGTTTAGTATGGACAGGATCGAGCAGAGCCGGGAAGTTATCCGTCAATGGGAGTTTGCCGAACTTGAAAATATAGAATATGATTTTAATCCCTATGGGGTGAATCTGATTTATAATTTACGGAACAGACAACCCTCGCGCTTTGACCTGTTGGTCGGTTTGGTGCCCAGCAATCTTCCTGACCGTCAGTACGAAATTACAGGGAATGGTTATTTGGATGTGCGCAACCAACTCAAGATGGGGGAGCGGATGTTCGTGAAGTTTGATAAATACGGCCATTCCAGCCAGGCCTTTGATGTGCAAGTAGATTTTCCTTACCTACCTTTTATACGGTCGGGAATATTGGCAGCAGGTCAGATAGACCGGCGTGATTCCACGGTGTTGGATGTGCATGGCAAATTGGGTGTTCAGTATAATTGGAAACCTGCCTTGCGATATGCATTCTTTCTTCAAAGAGACCAATCCAGGTTGACCGGCATATCCACCAGCCGTCTGAAAAGACAGGGAGTACTCCCGGAGGATTTGGATTTCAACTATTCTGCTGCCGGGCTGAGTATGACCCTACAAAAACTCGATCATCTTTTGAATCCCAGGAAGGGAAGTATGCTAAGAACCAGCCTGACCGTCGGATTGCGAAAATTGGTTTGGAATGCACAGATCCTTGCCATCGAGCTTCCACCAGATCAGACTACATTCCGGGCACAATATCAGGCTTTACCGGAAAGAACAGTCAAGGTGGGTGTGGATGTCAATTGGGAAAAATTCATTCCAGTGGGGATGTATAGTGCTTTTCGGTTTCGGACGATGGGGGGAGGGATCTGGTCATCAGAATCCTTGTTTCAAAATGAATTGAGAAGGATCGGAGGATTCCAGAATCTGCGGGGTTTTCCGGAAAATTCGTTTCATGCGGACGGTTATTCAATCTCCACAGCGGAATATCGATTTTTATTTGGCGAAGAGAGTAATATATATGCCTTTGCGGATGCGGGCTTCCTCCACCATCCGGGTTCAGAGCCCAACTGGAATTTTCCCTATAGCGTAGGGATTGGTCTCAATCTCGGAACCAGAGCCGGAATTTTTGGTATTTCTTACGCGGTGGGAGGACAGCGAAATGATCCTTTGTCCCTGGATCAAAGTCGGGTCAACTTTGGACTGATGGTGAATTATTAGTTTTTTCGTATATTGGGGAATTCTTTTGCGAGACAAGAATACCATGACGATGGAAAGTCCACAATCTTTCAAGATCAAAACCTGGAAAGAAGCCGACCGGCCCAGGGAGAAGTTGATCGAGCATGGGAGTTCCTATCTTACCGACGCAGAATTACTGGCCATTCTCATTGGTCATGGATCCAGAGAGGAAAACGCCGTGGAACTCTGTCAGCGCATACTGCACACCGTCGATCACGATCTGGTGAATCTCAGTAGACTAACCATGACAGACCTGATGAAGTTTAAGGGGATCGGGGAAGCCAAGGCGGTTTCGATCAAGGCAGCGCTTGAGCTGGGACGTCGACGACATCACGCGCACAAAAGGGAGCGATTCCAGATCGGAAGCAGTGATGATGCCTACCAATATCTTCGATCACGCCTTGAAGATCTCAATCACGAGGAGTTTTGGGTCGTACTGCTCGATAGAAGCAATAAGATTATCGGACATCAAATGATCAGTCGTGGTGGTGTATCTGGCACCATGGTTGATGCTAAGCTGGTATTTAAACCCGCGATTGATCGATTAGCCAGTCATATAATTCTCAGTCACAACCATCCTTCTGGTAATCTCCGCCCCTCTTTGCAGGACATCAGTCTCACCAAAAAGCTTATTCAGGCAGGAAAAAATCTGGATATCACTGTATTGGATCATGTGATTATCACAGCCCACGGGTATTATAGCTTTTCTGATGAGGGTAGGATGTGAAATTGAGGCAGGTTGCCATGCACATGGTAGATGGTCGTCATTGCGGACTTGATCCGTAGGCTCATAATAGAAATTATGAAATCAGGATATGTTTATTTGATGACCAATATTTATAACAAAGTGCTCTACATAGGCGTGACAAATAATTTATTGTGCAGAGTGGCAGAACATAAAGCTCGAGTCACCAAAGGATTTACATAATGGTATAATTGCGATAAACTCGTTTATTTTGAAGTTTATCCCTCTATAATTAGGGCAATCCGCCGGTAGAAGCAATTGAAAGACTGGAAAAGAGCCTGGAAGAATGAAATGGGTAAAGATAGGAACCCGGAATGGATTGATCTGTGTGAAGAGATTGGAGTGGATGCGGCTGTTGTAAAAGAAGTGAAGAGGAATTACAAGATTGCGGGTCAAGCCTGCAATGACTCCCTATGAATTGGATCCTCAACTTTCCCGAACAATCTTTTCATCAGTTAGTTAAACAGTATTATCTTTGCCTTTCCAGCGTATGGCGACACAAATAAAAGGAAATAAATTTGACTGGTCTATCCTAGTAAGGATCCTTTCCCTCGGAGGCAACTATAAGAGCCTGTTTATAGTGTCATCGATTCTTGCTATCGTGCTCGCACCATTAAGTGTCGTACGTCCTTTGCTGATCAATAGAGCTGTGGACGATTATATACTGCAGTTCGATTTTGATGGTTTGATGGTGATTACGCTGGTCATGATCGGTGTGCTCCTTATAGAAGTTATCCTTCGCTATTTCTTCGTATTTCTTTCCAATCTTCTGGGACAAAATGTCATTCGGGATCTGAGGGTGAGGGTGTTTAGACATGTGATGTCCCTCAATCTATCTTATTTCAACCGGACCCCGGTGGGGACCTCCACCACCCGGACGATCAACGACATCGAGTCCATCAATCAGGTTTTTACCCAGGGCGTGTTGATTATGATCGCTGATATTCTGCAAATTGTGGCTGTTCTGATAACGATGACTATGGTCAGTGTAAGGCTTACCCTCATCGTATTGTTGACCATGCCCCTGATCGTCATCGCCACATACGTATTTAAGGAAAAAGTCAAGGCAGCGTATCAGAAAGTCAGAGCGCAGATCGCCAATATGAATGCCTTTCTCCAGGAACGGTTGAGCGGAATGTATATCGTCCAGATTTTTAATGCCGAAGAAAAGGAAAAGCAGAAATTTCGAACCATCAATCGAAATTATACCCAGGCCAACCTCGATTCTATTTTGTATTATGCCGTCTTTTTCCCCGTCGTGGAAATCATATCTGCTCTGGCATTGGCCTTGCTGGTGTGGTGGGGTACAAGAGGTGTACTGGACGAAAGCGTGACCTTTGGTAGCTTGGTTATTTTTCCCATATTTCTCAATATGCTTTTCCGACCCATGCGAATGCTGGCTGATAAGTTCAATATCCTGCAAATGGGTATCGTGGCAGGGGAACGCATTTTCAGCCTGATCGATCGTAGAGACCACATCGAGGATCATGGGGAGATCGTGGTGGAAAGGATGGAAGGAAAAATAGAATTCCGAAATGTATACTTTAGCTATGACCAGGAAAATGACGTGCTAAAAGATATCAATTTCCAGGTCCAGCCTGGAGATACGCTGGCGGTGGTCGGCAGTACTGGATCTGGCAAGACGACCCTTATCAATATTCTCACGCGGTTTTACGAAATCCAGCGAGGGGAGATTCTTATCGACGATATCAACACCAAAGATTATCAATTAGACACCCTGCGTCAGCGGATTGGGATCGTTCTGCAGGATGTGTTTTTGTTTACCGGAACGATTCTCAACAATATCCGGATGATGGATGAATCGATCGATAAGGAAAAGGTAGTTAAATTTTCAAAGATGATCGGAGCGCATGATCTCATTATGGACCTTCCGGGGGATTATGATTTTATTGTCTCCGAACGCGGATCCAATTTGTCCTCCGGGCAACGACAGATGATTTCTTTTGTCCGGTTGTTAATTTTCGATCCAGATATTCTGATCCTGGATGAAGCCACTTCCAATATTGATCTTGAAACTGAAACGATTATACAGTATGCCATTGAAAAACTGATCAGTCAGCGGACCTCCATCATTATTGCCCATCGACTCAGTACAATCAGGCATGCGGACAAGATCATTGTACTGGATCATGGCAGGATTATAGAACAGGGTTCCATGGAGGAGTTGCTGAACAAAGAAGATGGCCATTTTCGCAAACTATACGAGATGCAGTTCGAGGAAATCGAATAATAAATTGCTGCAAAATTTCCGGTTATCCCGGGATTTGGACAATTTGTCGAATTTTAAGGCGATGTACAAACTATTTGTAAGTCCATTCAGTTCTGTTCTTAGACAATAAGATAATATGATTTTTATAAATAATAATTACTTGCGCAGACCATCACTTTTACAGATCGTGATCGGATTTCTCATGTTGTTTGTTTTCCTTTATGTAGGATTTTATATCACCAAATGGATATTGTACGGTCTTGCCTTCTTATCCCCCTTATTGATTGTCGCCGCTGCCTTGCTCAATTTTCAAACCATCCGTAATTTTTTCCGGTATTTGTGGGGACTTTTCCGGGTAAAACCCCTGTGGGGGATTGTCGTAGCTCTTATAATGCTGGTGGGCTTTCCCGTTACCGCAGCTTTGCTGTTTGTCCGGGCATGGTCTCAATACAGGAAAAGGAAAAATTATGAAACGTATATGACCTCTGACGGCAGTGAATATATCGATTATGAAGTCGTCGACGAACGAAGGACACGAATCCGCAGACTCGATATTTTTGAAGGTGGGGAATGATCATTTTTGTCGGGATTGGACTACTTTTTACTTTATATTTTGGCCTTCAGCTCTGGCTGTGGTGGGTGTGGAAATCTTCGGATGACCATTACGTCGATTTATCGCCGGAATTCCCCTTAGTCACCGTCGTGATCCCGGTGAGAAATGAAGCAGAAAACCTCGCCTTTTGTCTCCAATCTCTGCAAGAACAGAATTACCCCGAAGAATTCATTCAGATTTTAGTGGTGGATGACCATTCCACAGATGATACGCTTCAGGTAACCTATAAGTTTCCTCAGGTAGAAGTCGTATCTTTGACCAGTGCGGAAAAAGGGAAGAAAAATGCCATCCGGACTGGCGTTTCCCTGGCCAGGGGAAGCGTTATAATCACCCTGGATGGGGACTGCCGTGTCGGGGACCAGTGGCTGAGAACGATGATATCTCCCCTCATCGGTTCGGTCAGCATGGATGCCGTGACGGGACCAGTTTGGATGGTGGCTGAGCCTTCCAGTTTTATTCAGTCATATCAGGAAATGGAACAGGCCGGCCTCAATGTCCTGACCTATGCAGGTTGGAAGACTGGCGTGGTACTCAGTGCCAGTGGTGCCAATCTGGCATATCGGAAATCAGCATTCCTGTCACAGGACCCGTACGAAGATAATATGCATATATCTTCAGGTGATGATGTTTTTCTAGTTCAAAAGTTGGTCAGGAAAAATGGGCGTGTAGGTTATGTAAGACATCCACAAGCCATGGTATACACCAATCCGGTCGGCTCTATTTCGGATTTTATCAACCAAAGACTTCGATGGGCCGGGAAATCCGCTGCCTATGTTCACCTTCCAACCCGGCTTTACGTAGGGTTATTTGGAATACTCCAGGTGAGTTTGGTGGTTTTGTTGGTCGGCATACTGTGGCAACCCAGACTGGGAAGCTTGCTACTGTATGGATTGGTTGGGAAATTTCTCACCGATTATCTGATCATCTCTGAAGGGATGAAATGGGCCGGAGTGCCGATTTGCTGGCAGGATATTTTGAAGGCCAGCCTGTTTCAGGTGGCTTATGTCAATTATACCTCAGTGTTGTGGTTAGTGGGTACAAAACCCCGATGGAAAGATCGGTGACGCGGTTGGTTTCCTTCATTTTTGTAAAATGTCGGTATATCGGGATGCGATCATGTCCAGGGTAATATAATTCCAAAAATGTCTGTTCAATTAAGAGGCTGTTAGGATAGGAAAGCAACCCCAGAAGCCCGGGATGCCTTGATGGGATGGAACGCACGGAATAGGAATTGGTATGTGTTATTCCTTGCCGGTCTGATGAGAGGGTATATGGGGGGATTGTAGCGACAGGTGGCTGCAACCCCCTGGGAGTACCTTCATTTGGTAGTTTTCTGACCACGAATTTATATCTGGGTCAAAGAAACTGAAATTTTGAATATTACGAGATTGTCCGGATGTCATCCGGGCAATCCAGGGCATAGAGCCTCTTCCACCGTCAGGTTCCAATTTTATTTATCTGCCTGGCACCCGTAGTGCAGACCTTAGAGCGGCCACTTATCCGTCCAGGAATGTCCCATCTTCATGGGTCTAACCCAGGAGAATCCGAACCTGCCCCATGCCATTTTTAATAGGCCTTGACATGCACGTTGCGAACGGCTCTGCCACTCGGATCGTTCATATTTTTGAAAGCGATATCCCATTCCAGGGCTACTTCCGAACTGCAGGCCACGCTGGGTACACTGGGAACAGTGCGCGCTGCTGCGTCACTTGGAAAATGTTCGTAAAAGATGGAACGGTAGTAATACTCCTCCTTGCTTGTTGGGGTCTGAATTGGAAATTTCAAATGAGCATGTTTCATTTGTTCATCTGAAACCTGAGAATTAACCAATTCTTTGAGTGTGTCGATCCAGTTGTAGCCCACGCCATCAGAAAATTGTTCCTTTTGTCTCCAGGCAACACTGGCAGGCAGGTAATCTTCAAATGCCTGGCGTAGGATGTGTTTCTCCATCTTACCCGGTGTGATCATTTTATCTTCCGGGTTGAGTCGCATTGCCACATCGAGGAATTCCTTGTCCAGGAAGGGAACCCGACCTTCAATTCCCCAGGAAGCCAGTGACTTGTTGGCTCTCAGACAATCGTACATATGAAGTTTGTCGAGTTTTCGAACGGTTTCTTCATGAAAATCCCGTGCCGAGGGGGCTTTGTGAAAATACAGGTACCCACCGAAAATTTCATCGCTGCCTTCACCGCTCAGCACCATTTTGATTCCCATTGATTTGATAGCTCTTGCCAGCATATACATGGGGGTGCTGGCCCGGATGGTCGTAATGTCGTATGTTTCGAGGTGGTAAATAACATCGCGAATCGCATCCAAACCCTCCTGAATCGAATAGATGACTTCGTGGTGTGTGGTATCCAGGTGTTTGGCGACCACCCTGGCTGCAGCAAGGTCAGGAGAGCCCTCCAGTCCAATGGCAAAGGAATGGAGCCGTGGCCACCAGGCACCTTCTTTTCCGCCGCTTTCGATCCTTTTTTCGGCATATTTCCTCGCAATGGCAGAGGTGATGGAAGAATCCAGGCCGCCGGACAGTAGTACGCCATAGGGCACATCGCTCATAAGTTGGCGTTGAACAGCTTTTTCAAGGGCTTCACGGAGTTCTTCAATGTCCGAGGTATTGTTTTTGACATTGTCGTACTCCATCCAGTCGCGGGTGTACCAACGGGTCAGTACTCCCTCGCGACTCCACAGATAGTGTCCTGGAGGGAAAAGTTCGATTTTGACACAGATCCCTTCGAGGGCTTTAAGTTCGCTGGCTACATAAAATGTCCCATGGACATCCCATCCGGTATAAAGCGGAATGATACCAATATGATCACGAGCTATTAAATACTCATTGCGTGCTTCATCATATAGGACAAAGGCAAAAATACCATTGAGGTCATCCAGGAATGCAGGGCCTTTGGCTTCATATAGCGGCAATATGACCTCACAATCGCTTTGGGTCTGGAAGTGGTACTGGGGGAATTGTTGGCGTAGGTAAGCGTGATTGTAAATTTCTCCATTGGCGGCAAGGACAAGATTTCCATCCTGATTGTAAAGGGGCTGTTTTCCCGAGGTGGGATCCACAATAGCCAGTCGCTCATGAGCAACTACGGCCTTATCGCTGGAGTAAATCCCACTCCAGTCGGGGCCACGATGTCTGATTTTTTTTGCCATTTCAAGGATCCTTGGACGCATTTCTTCCTGTGGTTCCTGAACTTCAAAGGCACATACAATTCCACACATGATTGTAGATGTTTTAATGATAGGACAAATATATGGAGATTATTTCAATAAAATATCCCATACACAATGAGAAATTTAAAAAAAAGTCTGAATCATTGATGATATCTTAAATGCACAAGATGTGCCAGGCGATATCCTCACCTTATTGAGGCTTTGGTGGAGAGGTGCTTTTTCAGCTCTTGCGAACAAGTCCCTGAATTCGCGTTTTAAAATATTTTTTTCGCCAGTTTCTTCACTATCCATCTCCTGCGTTGTGTGGGGATGCGACAATAAAATATCGCGTCCTTAGTTCAGATTACAGTGCTAGGAAGATCAGAACGCTGCGATGGTGGACTACCTGCCACAAATGTCATGCAGGCAGTATAGCCGGCTTCAGATTGATAGTGGGATGACTTAAAGTGGAATGATGAGCTGTTTACAAGGGGCATTGAACATGAAATGGGTTTAAATTTTAATGCTCTATAACCCACAGCATTCGGGTGAAAGGGGAATAAGTTTGTATGAAGTAGCGTGTAACACTCAACCATCGATTGGAATAATTGTATTTTTGACAAAGGAATAGCCGGATGGTGAAGGAAGAAAAATCATACCGGACGAAAATACAACACAACATCAAGCTCAATGGAACATCACGACAAGGCACAGGGACCAGTTCATGCAAGACGAAGAATTGCGTTGGTGGCGCACGATATGAAGAAAAAAGATTTGCTGGAGTGGGCTAAATTTAACCGGGGCACCCTGATTCAGCACGATCTTTATGCCACAGGTACTACCGGAGCTATCCTCGAGCGGGAACTGGACATTCCCGTCACGAAGTTGCTCAGTGGTCCGCTGGGCGGTGACCAGCAAATCGGTGCCAAAATTTCGGAGGGTGAGATCGATTTCCTGATTTTCTTCTGGGATCCAATGACCCAGATGCCTCACGATCCCGATGTCAAGGCTTTGCTTAGAATTGCGATGGTATGGAATATTCCCGTTGCCTGCAACCGTGTAACGGCAGATTTTGTCATATCCTCCCCATTGATGTGGCAAGAGTCAACCCGTATGGAGCCCGATTATGGGCTGCATTTGCGGAGGAAAATTGAAGTTTGACAGGAGATAGGCCAGTGCTCCATTTCATATGTTCTTCACACTTATGACGGCTTCCTTTTCGCCGCACCTTCATCACCGAAAATCATACGTAGGCCTGTCCTAGGCTCGGTTTCGTTTCTTCGGTACGACAAAAAACAATCACGTCAATAAATATTAATTACTTATGAGGTCAAGGGAAGCCCAATGCCTGATCAATGCAGTGACTTCCTTATTTTTTTCACGAATAGTCTTCAGCATATCTTCGACACGGGCAGGACTGATCTGAACGCCGGAAGCATCATTGGATAGTACGGACAATCCGGTTACATGACGCTTCATATGCCCGGCAACGATAACTTCGGGTATGGTGGACATACCGATCATATCAGCGCCCAGCTTGCGGAAGAGTCTGTATTCTGCCGTAGTCTCCAATTGGGGTCCCGTGAGTCCCAGGTATACTCCGGTGTGAAGACGAATGCCCTGTTGTGTTGCGAAATTTAGGAGATTCGAATTGATCGACGGGGTGTATACGTCTTCCATGATCGGATACCGATCACCCCATTCGGCCCGGTTCTCTCCTCTAAGCGGGGAGGGAAACGACCAGTTGATGTGGTCGTGGATAAGCACCAGGTCTCCTGTTCTCCATTCAGGATTGACATTGCCTGCTGCATTGGTAAAAAAGAAAGCTTCGGTTCCCGCATCGGCCATCATCCGAACCGGAAAGGTGACCGCTTCGATACTGTATCCTTCATAATAATGCAAACGTCCGCCTATGATCCATGTGGGAACATCCCTGATCAAGGCAACATATAATGTAGCATCCATATGTTTTACGGTCATCGTAGGAAAATGGGGGATAGAACGTAAAGGGATTTGGTTGGTAATTTCAAACTCGTTGGTGATATCTTTCAACCCCGTACCCAAGAAAACCGCATGCCGCGGAACATCATTTATTTGCTTGCGAATGAAGTCTGCAGCTTCCCATATACGAAAATGGAATGGTATCATAATAATTTTGGGTTTTATGAGGTTTTTAAGTACTTTTGCAACACAGTATGGAAGAGGGAACCGATTTGTGTTCCCTTTTTTTAATGAATATGTACATGGACGAGACCAAAATACGAAAAGTAGTTGAACAAAAACTGGTCGAAGATGATTATAAAGATTGTTATCTGGTAGATATAGAGTACAACCAGGCCAAAAATCATCTCACCGTTTATTTGGATAGCGACTCGGGGATGACTTTAAGCAAATGCCAGGCATTTAGTCGTCATATCGAAAGTTACCTCGATGAGTCGTTGGTCCTGGGCGAAAAGTACGAACTGGATGTATCCTCACCGGGGGTAGGCAGACCACTCAAGCTCAAGCGACAATATCAGAACAACGTTGGACGTGAACTCAAGGTTACTCTGGACGATGAGTCCCGGATGAAAGGGGAGTTGGTGAAAGTCACTGAAGACCGGATTACACTAAAGGTATCCAAAGGCAAAAAGCAGCCGGACGGCGAAATTGAAATACCCTTTGAGAAAATAAAAACAGCATTAGTACAAATTAAATTTTAAATGACATGGTCAAATTAGCTGAATCGTTCTCGGAGTTTACTCAGGGAAAAAATATAGACAAGGTCAAAATGATCCGTATCCTCGAGGATGTGGTCAGGACGCTGATTAAAAAGAAATACGGTTCTGATGAAAATTTTGACATCATCGTAAACGCGGACCGGGGTGACCTTCAGATTTTCCGTGTCCGAAATATCGTACCGGACGGTGAGGTGACGGATTCGCTGAAGGAGATTTCCATTACCGAAGCTCAGGAATTTGACGAAGATTACGAAATCGATGAGGAATGCTATGAGCAGGTATATCTTGAAGATTTTGGTCGGCGCGCCATCATGGCAGCACGTCAGACCCTGATTTCCAGGATTATGGAGCTTGAGAAAGATAATATATTTAAGCAGTATAGCGAGCGTATCGGTGACCTGGTCAATGGAGAGGTGAGTCAGATTTTGAAGCGGGAAGTACTGATCTTTGATGACAATACAGGGGTGGAACTTGTGTTGCCCAAAAGCGAAATGATCAAAGGAGATTTCTTTCGAAAAGGGGATATGGTCAAGGCGGTGATCAAAAAAGTGGATGTGAGGAACAATAATCCCGTGGTTATTGTTTCACGTACTGACAATATGTTCCTTGCGAGATTGATGGAGCAGGAAGTTCCGGAGATAGAGGATGGAATTATCAATATCCGACAAATAGAACGTCTGCCTGGTGAAAGGGCCAAGGTGGCAGTGGAATCTTATGATGATCGTATCGATCCGGTCGGAGCTTGTGTAGGTATGAAAGGGGTGAGGATTCATGGTATCGTACGGGAGTTGCGCAATGAGAATATTGATATTGTCAACTATACGAACAATCTCAATTTGTTCATCCAAAGATCGCTGACGCCTGCCAAGATTTCCAATATCGAACTCGATTTAGAAAACCGAAGGGCATCCGTCTTTTTGCCACCGGATCAGGTATCCCTGGCAATTGGGCGAGGTGGTCACAACATCAAGCTGGCATCCCGTTTGACCAATCTTGAATTGGATGTGTATCGCGATGTGGAGGAGTTTGAAATCGAAGACGATGTTGATCTGGATGAATTCTCTGATGAAATCGATAGCTGGGTTATTGATGAACTCAAAAATATCGGTTGCGATACAGCACGGAGCGTACTGAAATTGAGCTCCGCTGAACTGATGCGTCGGACCGATCTGGAGCAGGAAACCGTGGATCATGTACTTCGGGTTCTCAGCGCAGAATTTGATGAAGATTTTGAGGAGGTATTTGAAGAGGAATGATAGAATAAGTCCTCTCTTTTGTAAATTTGCAGAAAATATAAAAAACTGAATGTCAAAAAGATTAGTAAAAATAGCTAAAGAGCTCAACGTTGGAACCGGTTCTATTGTCGATTTTCTAGCCTCCAAGGGGCATGAAATCGATGATAAACCCACTGCTAAGGTTACCGACGAGATGTATAATCTTTTGGTTCAGGAATTTAGTGGTTCCATGGCAGTGAAGGAACAGGCTAACAAGCTGGTTATCGGAACCACACGACAGGCGTTACAAAGGGAAGAGGAGGAGAAAGAGAAAAGAGTATCCGCACGCGAAGAAATACCGACGGAAAAACCCGTGGTACCCGACTTAGAAAAAGAGGAAGCAGCGCCAGCCAAAAAGGAAGAAAAGGAAAGCCCTCGGAAGAAAGGCGCTATTGGAGGTTTGAAAGTAGTGGGTAAAATAGACCTGGATCCCAAGCCCAAAGAGCAACCGGAGCCTGCGCCTGAACCTACTGTGGTGGAGGAAGTAGTTCCCACACCTGAGCCTGAGGTAGAGGAACCTGTTCAGGAGGAGGTGAAGGAGGACTACGAACCGGAAGTAGTGGCTGAGGAAACCATTCCCGAACTGGCTGAGGAGACCCCGGTGGAAGAACCAGAGGTGGTAGAGGAAGAAAAGCCTGAGGATGAGGTGATCAGAGCAGATGCACCCAAGCTCAAGGGCTTGAAGATTATGGGCAAAATTTCGACAGATCAGCTGACGAGGAAAAAGAAAAAGAAGAAAGAAGCACCTGCCCCAGCCCCTGCTCCGCAGGCAGAAGAAGATAGCGCAACCAAACGAAAACGCCGACGTCGAAAAGTAGTAAAATCCCCCGATCGGAAAGTGAAAGGTAAAAAGACGGGTCAGAAACCTAAAGGTAAAGAGGACATTCGGGAGGTCACTCAAAAAGAAATTGAAGAACAAATCAAGGCCACCATGGCCCGCCTCAATACAGGAGGTAAAAGTAAACGCCAGAAAACGCGTAGGGACAAGCGAGAAAATATCCGCGAGAAGGAGGAACTACGGCAACTGCAGGAAGAAGAACAGGCCAGGCTGGAAGTTACCGAGTTTATTTCGGTTCAAGAGCTTGCAAATATGATGGATGTTTCTGCCACGGACGTGATTATGACCTGTATGAATATGGGGGTCATCGTTTCAATTAATCAGCGCCTCGATGCCGAAATTATCGAACTGGTGGCTGAAGAATACGGTCATGAAGTCGTCTTCGTGGATGCCGAAGATAATATCGATATCGAAGATCAATTTGAAGATGATCCTGAAGACCTCGAACCACGATCTCCAATTGTGACTGTGATGGGGCATGTGGATCATGGTAAAACATCTTTACTTGACTATATTCGTCAGGAGAAAGTTGCCGAAGGAGAAGCTGGTGGTATCACTCAGCATATCGGAGCATACGAGGTGATCGTCGGTGAGGATCAGAAGAAGATTACCTTCCTCGATACACCCGGTCACGAAGCCTTTACGGCCATGCGGGCCAGGGGAGCGAAGGTGACCGATGTCGCGGTGGTGATTATTGCAGCAGATGATAATATCATGCCGCAAACCAAGGAAGCTATCTCGCATGCTCAGGCTGCCGGGGTCCCTATCGTATTTGCGATCAACAAAATTGACAAACCAAGTGCCGACCCGGAAAGGATTAAAAAAGAACTTGCCGAACTCAATTTCCTTGTCGAGGACTGGGGAGGTAAGTATCAATCACAGGAAATTTCTGCGACTAAGGGTACCAATATCGATCTGTTGCTGGAAAAAATCCTGCTCGAATCTGAATTACTGGAGCTCAAAGCAAATCCCAACCGTCCCGCCTATGGTACCGTGCTCGAAGCCTCCCTGGATAAAGGACGAGGATATATATCTAAAGTACTGGTTCAGAACGGAACACTACATATCGGTGATCCCATGGTGGCAGGAGAACATAGTGGTAAAGTGAAAGCCATGTTCAATGAGTATGGAAAACGCGTTACTACTGCCGGACCTTCCCAGCCCGTTCTTGTACTTGGTTTGAGTGGTGCTCCCCAGGCCGGTGAAACTATCAAAGTACTGGGATCAGAACAGGAAGCCAAGCAATTGGCCAACAAGCGCGCCCAGATCATCAGAGAGCAGACCAACAGAGCGTCCAAACGAATCAGCCTTGATGAGATCGGTCGTCGATTGGCATTGGGCAACTTCAAGGAACTTAATCTTATCGTCAAAGGAGACGTGGATGGTTCCGTAGAAGCACTTTCCGATAGCTTGATTAAATTGAGTGTGGAATCCATCCAGGTGAATGTAATCCATAAAGGGGTGGGGCAGATCATCGAATCGGATGTATTGCTCGCCACAGCCTCGGACGCCATAATTATTGGATTTCAGGTTAGACCTTCCCTGGGTGCACGAAAATTAGCCGAGGCAGAAGGCGTTGAAATCAAAACCTATTCTATTATTTACAACGCGATCGAGGAGGTCAAGATGGCGATGGAAGGCATGTTGGAACCTACCAAAGAGGAGAAAATTACCGCCCAAATGGAAGTACGAAGTACTTTCAAAGTCTCCAAAGTGGGTACAGTTGCCGGATGTTTTGTCCAAGAAGGTACGGTCAATCGCAACAATTTCGTGCGTGTCATCCGGGATGGAATTGTGATCTATCCCACCAAAGAGGGCCAGGTTGTCGAAATCGATTCCCTGAAGCGATTTAAAGATGACGTACGGGAGGTGCGAAGTGGAATGGAGTGTGGTATTACTGTGAAAAATTTCAACGATATCAAAGAAGGCGATACAATCGAGGCCTACGAGGTAGTCGAGGTAAAACAAACCCTGTAATTCTGTAATATCATCGAAAACCAGTTGAAATCATTGCTTGACCGAGAGGTTGATCGCTTTGAACAACCCGCTTTTATACAAAGCGATCCCATATCTGTACCGCATAGGTATCAATACCTGCCTGATATTGAAATAGCCGGTCTGTTTGCTGCTGTGTTTGCCTGGGGCCTGAGGAAGACTATTATCAATAAATCTCTGGAGCTTATGCGGCTCATGGATGACGCACCCTATGATTTTATATTGAATCACACTGACCAGGATTTGAAGGTTTTGGAAAAATTCAGACACCGGACATTCCAACCACCCGATACGCTTTATTTCGTCCATTTTTTACATGAATATTATCACCAGTACGATAGTCTGGAAGAAGCTTTCCGGGATGAAAACAATGAATTCGAGGACCTGGAAAACGGGTTAAACAGGTTTAGAGATCGATTTTTCAGCTCTCCTTATGCCCTTGACAGGTGCCGCAAGCACATACCATCTCCCGCAAGAAATTCAACTACCAAAAGGATCAATATGTATTTGCGCTGGATGGTTCGGTCATCGGAGAAAGGGGTTGATTTTGGATTGTGGAAACAGATATCTCCTTCCCAGCTTTATATTCCGCTCGATGTCCATGTGCGTAGGGTTGCCACTGCATTGGGTTTGCTGACCCGTACCCAAAATGACTGGAAAGCTGTAGTGGAGTTGACCGCCAATTTGCAAAAACTAGACCCGCAAGATCCGGTTAAATACGATTTTGCGTTGTTCACTATGGGGCTGGAAGAAAGGAAGTGGTCAGTGAAACCGGTTTAATCTTTCCAGTATGCGATTTTTACCTTTCCACCTGCAAAGGAGTAATGGCTCTAGCTGCTTACTCCTTCCCCACCACAGTGAGCTGTAATTCCTGCAACTGCTCTTCGTCAATCGGGGCTGGTGCATCGATCATTACATCTCGGCCCATATTGTTTTTGGGGAAGGCGATGAAATCCCTGATTGAGTTTTTCCCATTCATCACGGCACACAATCGATCCAAACCAAATGCGATTCCACCATGGGGCGGAGCACCGTATTCAAAAGCATTCATCAAAAATCCAAATTGGGATTCGGCTTCTTCCGGAGTGAATTGGAGTAATTCGAAAGCTTTCTGCTGCAAAGTACGATCGTGAATCCGAATGGATCCTCCTCCAATTTCCGATCCATTGATCACCAGATCATAGGCATCTGCCCTGATGGACTCCAGATGATCACGGCGGGTGGAAGTCAACATGGGAATGTCCTCGGTTTTGGGAGAGGTGAATGGATGGTGTTTGGCATAGAAACGTCCTGTTTCTTCGCCCCACTCCAAAAGAGGAAAATCGACGACCCAAAGTGCCTGGAAGTCATCGGCTCCATATAACCCATGAAGACGACCCAATTCCAGCCGTAAGGTGCCCAGCTGCGCTTGGGTGACCGCGGTATCACCACTCATCAAAAACAGGATATCCCCTTCCTTACCGCCATTTTCCCGGATCCAGTTTTTCAAAATGTCATCCTCGTAAAATTTACCCACGGTGGATTTGATGGAACCATCCAATTTCCATTGTACATACACCAGACCTTTAGCCCCTACCTGTGGACGTTGTACCCAGCTTGTGAGTTCCTTGAAATTTTTGTTGGAATAGTTTTCTGCCTGTCCTTCGAGCAACAATCCACCGATAAAAGGAGCCTGCTCGAATACATTAAAGCCATACCCTTTTACCTTGTTGGTCATTTCGATGATAGTCATCTCAAATCGTGTGTCCGGTTTGTCTGTACCATATTTTCGCAACGCCTCGGCATAAGTTATGCGGGGAAATTCAGGGAGCGTAACCGAAATCATTTCTTCAAAAAGATGGCGGGTCAGCGACTCAAATGTTTGAAGAATATCTTCCTGATGTACAAAAGCCATTTCACAATCCAACTGGGTGAACTCCGGTTGACGATCGGCTCTTAAATCTTCATCCCTGAAGCATTTGGCTATTTGAAAATACCTGTCCATTCCCGCAACCATGAACAGTTGTTTGAAAGTCTGCGGCGACTGGGGTAATGCATAGAACTGGCCTGGATTCATCCGCGAAGGAACCACAAAATCCCGGGCTCCTTCGGGCGTGCTCTTGATCAGGATGGGCGTTTCAATTTCGAGAAAGTCGAACTTATCCAGGTATTGTCGGATAGCTATTGTCAGTTTGCTTCTAAATTTGATTTGCTCTTGCAACACGGGCCTCCTCAGGTCAAGATACCTGTACTTCATGCGAAGGTCATCCCCACCATCCGTATCGTTTTCAATGGTGAATGGCGGTAATTTGGATTTATTGAGCACGGTAATGGTATCCACTACCACTTCCACGTCTCCTGTGGGCAAATCCGGGTTTTTATTGCTTCTTTCACGGACTTTACCTTTGACCTGAATGACATCCTCTCTGCCGAGCTTGCGGGCTTGTAAACATAGGTCCTCATCGGTCTCCATATTAAAAATGAGTTGGACAATGCCATAGCGGTCCCGCAGGTCGATAAAGGTCATTCCCCCAAAATCCCTTTTGGTATCCATCCAACCACTTAGTTCAACATCAAGTCCTGTATGATCCAATCTCAACTGCCCGCAATGGTGTGTTCTGTACATGATTGTCTAATTTTGGAGCAAAATTATAAACTAATCACGGCTTTAACCATTTTCTGCTAAATTAAAATGATTCAAAATAGCATGGCGAATAATCGATTACTTCGATTTCCGATGTCAAAACAGTATATTTGTTGTACAATAATTGGGTAATTTACCACTGTTGCAAGGGAAATAAAGCCTTGAAGGATAGATCATGATTGATAATTATAAGATACTCACAGTTAATTACAGTGATGCACAGCTCGATGAACTCGGTCGTTTTCTGGTTCCGCAAAATAGCCGAGATGAACCCGATTTTGACCTCGTTAAATTGAAGTCCTTCCTGAGCGTCGAGGAATTGTTCTATCTTCAAACCTGCAACAGGGTTTTATATTTATTCTACAGCACTTTGTCACTCACAGAGCTCCATTCTGGTTTGGTAAAGTTTTTACGGCAACGAAGTTCTGAGCCATCGAAAAACTTTGGTATGAAAATGTATATGGGGGAAGATGCTGTCCGTCATTTTTTCGAGGTTACGTCATCTTTGAGGTCCATGGTTGTAGGTGAACATGAGATACTTCGGCAGGTGAGGGAAGCTTATGACAGGAATAGACATAATGGGCTATCCGGAGATCAGATCCGAATTCTGTTCCAAAGCGCCCTGCAAACGGCCAAGTTGATTCACAATAAGACCAGGATCAGTGAGAAAACGGTGAGTGTGGTTTCCCT
This sequence comes from uncultured Saprospiraceae bacterium, assembly GCA_964426625.1. Taxonomy (GTDB): domain Bacteria; phylum Bacteroidota; class Bacteroidia; order Chitinophagales; family Saprospiraceae; genus Membranihabitans. Next base: position 39,313 of record CAYRRD010000002.1, read on the forward strand.
TGCCATGAAGAAACTTCGTCGCCTGGGAATTCACCACCAGGATGAAATTATCCTTATCGGTGCCGGTGATACCATGCAGACTGTAGCGCGCTTTCTCCAGGAATGGAAAATGGAAAAGGTAAAGATTTTTAACCGATCCCGGGAAAATCTTCAGGCCATCCAAAAGAATTTACCACAGGCTTCTACTTATTCATTGGATGAATTGCCTCACCACAATCTCAATGTTCCCTTTATTATCTCATGTACGGGTCATCTGGAATATGTGCTGACTCCGGAATTGGTGGAAGAAACCACCGGCAGCCAGGGTATGTCGATGTGTCGGGGGATCCTGGACCTGGCGGTGCCGAGGGATGTTCATCCGGAGATAATCACCCGATTTGGGTTGAAAGTGATCGATGTGGAATCATTACGCAAAGTGGCTGAAAAGAACAAAGAATTTCGTCGGAAAGAAATGGTCGCTGCTTACGGATGGATCGATACCGAACTCGATGCATTTCGTGAGAAAGTCCATCGCCGTTTTATAGAAAGAGCTTTTCAGGATGTTCCAGCCCTGGTGTATGCCACCCGAGATAAGGCTCTGCAGCATGTGTTCAGGAATCAAATACAGGAACTCGATCAAAAAAGCCAGGATCTGATCCAGGATATTGTCAATTATATGGCAGAAAAATGTATTAGTATTCCCATGCAAACTGCCCGGCAACAATACACTGCATTGCGTCAGGCCCAAAATATGCTGAAGAAAAATCGCAGGGAGAATTCCAATACAACTTCAGATACTGAAAGTTCAGATACGTGAAATCGCTTCTCGCCGATTCTAGTGGTCTGTTTCATAAGTGATCTTCGCTATTGACGCAATTGTTTTTTGTCGTACTGAAGAAATAAAACCGAGCATAGGACAGGCCTACGTGAGGCTATCGGTGATGAAGGTACGGCGAAAAAGAAGCCGTCATAAGTGTGAAGAACTTATGTAACAGAGCACTACACACCAGGCTCAGACATCCTGATCGCTTAAGAAGACGATCATGTAACCCAAATTCATCCATGCCAGATTGGACAAAGAGGAAGGAAAATTGAAAATTGATTCCAAAAATTATACGCCGATTCAGATAACAGTCGATAAGGATCCATATTTGTTTTGAATGGTAATGCGGTATACTGTATATTGGGTGTTTCGTGAAATGATTATACTTCAAATTCGATATCTGTTGAAAAATTATCTCGATGAAACACCTTCATAAACCGGGCCGCCGTACATTTCATAAATTATTTGTCGCTTCGCTCGCAAGTACCGTGGCATTGAGTTCTTGTCAGCGTTCGTCCACCATCGCAAAAGATCAATCTTTGAATTCCGTTTCAATACCCCCGCGACTAAAATCCGGGGATAGAGTTGGTTTAATTGCACCATCGAGTTTTGCTTCAGAGGATAAGGTTCAGAAAGCACATGCCAATTTAAAGGCAATGGGGCTCGAGGTGGTCGAAGGAAAATATTTGAGGGAGGAAAACGGATTTATGGGAGGTACGGATGGTGAAAGAGTAGAGGACCTTCATGCCATGTTTCGCAGGAAGGATATTCAAGGCATATGGTGCGTTCGTGGCGGTTATGGAGTTTCTCGTATTCTACCCATGCTCGATTATGAGCTTATCCGACGCAATCCGAAGGTGCTTGTGGGTTATTCCGATATTACAGCTTTACATCTGGCCATTCTTACAAAGACAGGCCTGGTCACTTATCATGGCCCAGTGGGTAGTTCGGATTTTCCCTTATACGCCTTCCAATCTGTTCAGTCGGCTCTGTTTGGAGACCAGGGTGGCTATACCGTTCTTCCGGCATCGGAACCCTCCGATACCGAAGCAACCTTCAGTGTATTACGCTCAGGTCGAGCACGGGGTCAACTGGTCGGAGGAAATCTTACCTTGCTTGCCGCGCTGTGCGGTACGGAGTATATGCCTGATCTGACAGGAAAAATTGTATTCATGGAGGATATTGGAGAGGCCTCCTATCGTATCGATCGTATGCTGATCCAACTGGAGCAGGCTGCCAATTTGAAAAGAGCTGCTGGGTTGATTTTTGGGAATTTTACCCACTGCGATCCTGAGGAGGGATCCAGGGATCAGACCGTACTTGAAGTAATACAGGATCATTGCCTTGGGATGGGAATACCCGTGGTGACCGGATACTCAATTGGGCATATTGCCCAAAACGCCACCTTGGGCATGGGTATGATGGCGGAACTGGAGGCTGATAAAGGTCTCATATCGTTGAGTATTTAGAACTCAAATTGCTACCCCACTTTCTTTTTTTTCGATATTCCGAAGAAATTTTGATGACGATACCCCTGGTCTTTGATCCTCAGGACAGTGGTGGTCTGAAACCTGCATACCAAAATTAACATTTTCGAAGTTATAATATCCATATGGGATAATCAACCGGGGACCTGATGAGGATTCCCAAAATCCAATTAAAACACGAATATATGAGAACACTTTGGAAAGGCGGTATCCAGTTTGGCCTGGTCTATATCCCAATCAAAATTTATTCCGGCGTTATTTCGCACAATCTGGATCTGGATATGCTTCGGGAAGGAGACCAATGCCCCATTAAATACCTTCGGGTTTGTGAGAAAGATGGGAAAGAGGTTCCCTGGGAGAATATTGTAAAGGGGTACAAGAAAGGGGACCATTATGTGGTGCTCAATGACGAGGATTTTGAACGGGCTGCTGTCAAGAATACCAAAACGCTGGATATTTTCCAGTTTGTCAATGTGGAAGATGTTCCCCCGAGATATTTCAAGAAAACCTATCTGATCGAACCTGAAAAAGCAGCTGGCAAGACCTTTAATCTACTGCGAATTTCCATGGAAAAATCTGGTTTGGCGGGCCTTTGTCGTTTCGTTTTGCGCAACAGGGAGAAAATTGGTCTGTTGCAGTCAGCAGAGGATCATGTGTATTTACTGGAACTGTATTGGCACGATGATCTTCGTCCCCTTTCGGATACAAAGTCTCCCAAAACCAAGGTAAGTAAGAAAGAGCTGGAGCTGGCAGATACTTTGATCAGTCAGATGAAAGGAGAATTCAAACCCGAAAGTTATAAGGATGTCTATCAGGAAAGATTGCTTAAGATCATTCAAAAGAAAGGTAAAACCAAAAAATCGGAGCCCGCACCTGAAGTGGAAGATATCGATATGACCGAAGCGGACGAATTGCTGGAGCAACTCAAGGCTTCTTTGGCCGGATTGGAAGAGGAAGTCTAAATGACCAGACTCAATCAATATAACAAAAAAAGAGACTTCACCCAATCACCAGAGCCCGAAGGGGAGGTGGAATCTCAAAACCAGTTTCGTTTTTGCGTGCAACAGCACGATGCCCGACGGATGCATTATGATTTTCGAATTGAACTGGACGGCGTACTTCTGAGCTGGGCAGTACCTAAAGGACCAAGCTCAGATCCTTCCGTTAAACGTTTGGCCATCCAGACCGAGGATCATCCTATATCCTATTTAACCTTTGAAGGAACCATCCCTAAGGGTAATTATGGTGCTGGTACTGTGATTCTGTGGGATGTGGGCACCTACAAGTTGCCTGCTGATAAAAAGGAATTGGATGTGACGAGCACCCTGAGAAACCAATACGAGGAAGGAAAGATTCATCTGTATTTTGAGGGATATAAAATACAAGGGGAATACAGTCTGATTCGAACCGGAAATGAAAAACAATGGTTGCTGATCAAAGGCAAAGATGAATACGCAAACGGGAAGGCCTTTTCCCCTGAATCCGTGCTGAGTAAAAGGGCGATTTCGGATGTGGAAGAGGCAGGTCACCCTCTGGCTGATATTATGAAAGAAGGCAAAGCGAGCGATTTCCCTGAGGAATTCAGGCCGATGCTGGCCTCGCTGTCCAAACAACCCTTCAGTCACCATGCCTGGATTTATGAGGTAAAGTACGATGGTTATCGATGTTTGATTTTTAAGAATGAGCAGGAAATAAGGATGTTGAGCAGGAATGGCATGTTATTGAACGACCGATTTCCGGATTTGCTTAAGGCCGCTGAAGAATTGCCTTCCTCATGTGTAGTTGATGGGGAGATTATAGTTCCTGATCGAAGTGGTGGCGGAGATTTCTCCAATTTACAGGCCATGTTTCGGGAAGGAAAGTCTTATCCCTCACGTTGTGTACTCTTTGATCTCATATTTCTGGAAGGCAGGGATCTGTCTTCAGTGCCATTGTTTAAGCGAAAAGAGGCCCTGGAGCTTATCATGGCCGGTGTGACCAATCGCCGGATCGTTTTCAGCAGCCACATCGAAAAGCATGGGAAAGCTTATTGGCAGGCCTCCCGCAAGCTCGGGCTGGAGGGGATAATTGCCAAAAAAATGGATAGCCTTTATTATAAGAATACGCGGAGTGAATTGTGGTTAAAATTTAAAAGTATGAAAGAAGAAGAGTTTGTGATTGCTGGATTGACTCCCTCGTCTTCGCGTACATTTGGTTCACTGTTGCTTGCCCGACCGGCCGGAAACGGGGAGTTTGAGTTTGCAGGAAAAGTTGGCACTGGCTTTACGGACGGAGATATGAAACAAATATTCAAAAGCTTGAAGGCGAAGAAGAGAAAAAAGGGCATTGTTGACCCCAGAGAGGAGGTTTTATTTTTCACTGAACCACATTATATGGCAACGGTTCGCTTCAAAGAGAAAACGGTTCATGGTAAGCTCCGCCATCCCACATTTATAGGCCTGCGGGACGATAAATTTTATGATCACCAGCAAAATTTATCTGATCAGGCAGAACCGTCCGATCCTGAAGGTTCAGAGAATTTCCATATTCCGGAAAGTGTGACACTCACCAATACCGACAAGGTGTTTTTTCCAAAAGAAGGTGTGACCAAAGGGGATGTGATCCGTTATTATGCCCAAATGGTGGATTACATTCTACCTCATCTTCAGCAGCGACCATTGACGCTCAAGCGTACGCCCAATGGAATCAAGGATGATGGCTTTTATCAAAAGGACGTGGGGGATGATCTTCCCGAGTTTGTGGATACCAGGAAGATCGCATCCAAAAGCTCGGATAAAGATTATCTGAATTATGCATTGTGCAACAATGAAGAGACTTTGATATTTCTGGCAAACTATGGTTGCGTGGAGATGCACTGCTGGAACAGTCGGGTCGATAAATTGGACCATCCTGATCACATAGTATTTGACCTTGATCCCCCGGGTACCGATTTTGATCTGGCCAGGGAGGGCGCATATCATCTTATTGAAATTCTGGAAGGATTGGAAATTCATTTTGGTATCAAAACCTCGGGAGGAGATGGTATTCATGTATATGTTCCTATTGAAAGGAAATACACTCACCGTCAGGTCAGAGATATGACTCATGTGATTGCGAAAGTGTGGTTGAAGAAAATAGGAGAAAAAGGATCGTTGGAAAGATCACCTTCCAAGCGGAAGAAGCATGTTTATCTGGACTATCTGCAAAACAGTCGGGGAAAAACCATGGCAGCACCATTTTCATTGCGCGTTCGTACAGGAGTCCCGGTTTCAATGCCACTAACCATTCAGATGCTGAAAAAATTAAAATCTCCATCCGAAATGAACCTGAAAACCGTTCCCGAGCTGATACGCAGCATCCCCAATCCCTGGGAAAGTCTTTATGATCACCGGATGAGACTTGAAACGATAGTGCGAAAACTGGAGGGTGAATAGAGAGTTTTTATACTGAAACCGACTATGCTTGATCTCACCGCGGTACCCTGAAGTCAAATTCGAAATAGAGGTCCCACTTTGTCAGAATTATGGATAATAAACACTCCACTAATGAGTCGATTTAAAGCAATCTCATTCCTGTGTTGTACGTCCTTGATCTATTCTTTTACAAACCGAATATTCGCAAAATAATACTCGATCTCCATCGGAGGATTCCAATTGCTGATTCCCGGTTCACCGCCAATGTTGAGAACGATGACGCGGTTGTGTTTGTCCAGGGCAGAGGACATATCCAGTCTGACTTCCTGCCACTGTTCCAGTTGTCCGTCTGGAATTAAAAAAGGATCGAATGCCCAATATTGCTGTCCGAAGTTGCTGTTTTGGGCAAAAGACCACATACTGTTCATAAACCTGGGCCACAATCTTTGGAAGGGTGCATATTCCCCGGTATAAACTTCTTTTCCGGGAGCATACACATCGGCCACGAGGTATTTATATTCCTGGACGTTAAACTCATACTCTTTGGGGAGGGCAAAAACAAATGAAGCACTTCGGGCTTTAGGGACCGTTTTATACACATTGGTCAGTTCCTTGTCCGAAGCTGGTACATCCGTAGCCGGGAAGGTGATGTCCATATTCCAGTTGCGATCCTGAACATTACCATCCAGGTGGAATTTGGGGTCAATAAGAACCTCTTCCGGATTCTCCGTCAATTCTACCACACCATCGTCAATATACGGTTGGAGAAGATCGTCCAGCCCCATAGAATTGGGACGGTATATCACCTTTTCCAAAATGCCTGCTTCCAGGAGATCTTTCAGAGACTGGTAATTGGTGGCATCAAGATCACCCGCCCTCCGAAGAAAGGGGGAAAATTCACCTCCTCCCACGACATCCACCACATCATTACGATCATAGGTCAGGGTTGTGATTTCAAAGATATCTCCGCCTGTCAGATCGAGCTCCTTGAGGTTGGGGAAATAAAATATGTCCTGAAGCGAATTGGCATGTACTGGATAGGTCAGTTTGGTGATGTCTGAAACCCCTTGTGCGGTAAAAGTAGTAATTCCGTTGGCCGAAAGGATATCTTTTTCGGCAGGTGTAAATGGAGTGGTTTCCGTAGGGATATTGATAATCAGTTGATCGGAGATGGTTACGGTATCCAAAATTTCAACCTGGTTGACCTTGGGAACTACATGATAATGGACATCCACGGTCACAGGTTGGCCGGAGGGGACATTGCCAATAAAGAATCGTGGTTGGTCACCCACCGATCCCTCTCTGATTACACCGTCTTTGTCTGTGTAACTGTAATTCATACCCACATAGGTCATCAGAACGGAAGAAATTCCGGCGGGCCATTCCACAATGGCAGCCGAAGGAGAAGATAATATACGAGGTGGAGATACAGCCAGACTATTTAGTCCTTCTTCGGTAAAAGGTATCAGTGCTATTTCCTGAGGAACGGAGCGGTTTCCAAAATCGTCCAGAGTATAAACTTTGAATCGGTACAATTTGGATTGATTGAGGCCGGTAATATTCACGTAAGATACCAGATTGTCCAGGGTGATTACTTCTTCGTCATATTCAATACTGGTCTTTTTTGCTTTGCCGAGATTGATCTGATCTGCAGGTATTCTACCCGCTTTCAACAGATCAATTTCAACACGTTCGTAGCCAATATGACCAATAATTGTATCGTATTTGGCAGGATACACGATTTCTCCTTCAAACTGAGCTTGCTTTTCATAGATATCTTCACAGGATGATCCCAGGACGATGCAAACAAAACACAGATATAATAGATTTTTCATAAATTTCAAATGCTTGACTGATTCAAATGGATAGGAAACTAGGGAACCTTTTGACCGTATAGTGTGATCTCCGATAGGCAATTTGCATCATCACGGGTGTAGTTTGCGGAAAAGCCTTTAACGGCTCTGTATCTGAACCACCTTGTGGGTTTGGTGAATTGGGGTTCGTCCGGAAACATATATGCCTCATCTCCTGCTTCCCCTTTTTTGACAAATTCCAATTCGCTAAGACCCACGGGTACAGGAATGGTATGCTCGGAAACGTATTCCCACGCCTCTGTATCGTCATCCCATATGTACATTTCATATATTCCCACATTTTCGTATTGGTAATATTGGCCTCGGTTGACATTGTTGATGCCTCCTGAGTGCCGCTGGGTGGTCACGATCCGGCTGAGTTTGTAATATGCACCCAGATCGATGATTACATTCCAGGGCATATTGCCATCTGCAGTGTTGCCGGTCCGTCCCCGGCTGTGGGTATGCATAAAATTGAGATTGTCACCCCGATCGATAATGTCATCGATCAGATATCGTAATCGACCTTCCAGCCCATCGCCAAAGGCTTGCGGAACACCGCCAATACTGTCATTGGCTGCGGGTAAAAACCATTGATCCTTGGGGATTTTCATATCCGTGAGGAGTGAGATTTCCCCCTTATCTATGGGTTCAGTGATGTTGTCATAGATGTCGCTGATGCGAATTTTTACCTGAACAGGCTCACCAGAATTTAATCTGAGATTTTGAACAAATCTTCGATCTTCAGGTAAATTGGAGGAAAACACAGAAGTAAATTCCTTTCGTTCTCCGTTTTGGGTGTAGGAGAAATCCACGTAAACGTTGATACTTTGTTCCAGCTCATTTTGCCAATCCACAAAAAAAGAGTTGAAGGCTGGCTTTATTTCAATGGATTTTGCTACACGGGTTATGGCCGGTTCAAGCGGGGTGACGTCCAGAACGACCGGGGTTGATCTATTACCCGCCCGATCCACTGCATATACTTCAATTTTGTGCGATTGGGTGTCTCCAAATCCATAGACGTCTAGGGAATCAACAAAATAGGATGCGGAGAAGGAGTACAACTTATTGTTTTTGCTGGTATAACTCGCTTCGATATGAAGCAGATCTTCATCGTCGGGCAGCGTGTAGAACAACCTGGCACCGCCAAACAGTGGTTCATACGTGATATTACTGGGCGGTTGGGGAGGTGTAGTGTCATCCGAGGTTCTCCTGCCAAGATCATCTTCACAGGATGCCCATGATGTCAGCAAAGCACCGATAAGACCAATGATCACATAGACCTGTCGTTTTACTAAGTATGACCGATATCTTTTCATAATTTTCTTTTTGTACATTATCTAGTTGGGTTTACCAACCCGGATTTTGGATTAGATTCGAATTGGTATTGAGTTCCTCCAGGTCAATGGGCCATAAGCAATTTGTGATGTTGAAACGTCGGATTTGTTTGACCTCGAGATTGAAAAAATCGGTGCCGGTTTCACCAGTATGCTTCCAGCCCCAAACCGGGGTAGAAAATTCGGTTACGGCCTGTTTGGTGCGGATCATGTCCCAAAACCGGGCGCCTTCAAAAGCCAGTTCGATCCCTCGTTCCCTGAGGATGATATCCCTCATACCTTCTTTGGTCTTGTGTTTATTTACTGAGTTAACAATGTCAGGATTGGACCATACCACCTCCACATCGGGAATGCCTGCTCTTCTCCGAACCTGATTGATGGCATCATAAACTTCCTGGTTGGGTGCACTTAGGTATTCGTTGAGGGCTTCGGCTTTGAAAAGTAACAGATCAGCCAGACGTATGATGGGGTAGGGGTATTTGATGGTTCTTTGCCAGGCACCGGACTTGGATTCCGGATGGACCAGTTTTTTTACCCCAATCCCTGTCTCCAGGAAGTCAGTGGAATGTTGCGATGAATTGTAGCCACCGTCTCCGCCGGCATACATAGAGGTATTGATCCGCACCCCATGCGTTCTCCAGTAACCACCTGTTATACCCAGATTCGCATAAAATCGGGGTTCTCTGTTCAAATAAAGATTAATCGTTTCCGCACCGGGTTGCATGATCCCCCGAAGCGCATCGTACGCTTCGTCCTGATCTCCCGGGGTTGTGGTCAGATCCCATTTGGCATCAATGTCAAAGGTTTTATCTTCCTCAATGGGCACACCATTGTCGGTATAATATCGTTCCACCATTCGATAGGTTGCGCCCATCCACTGCCATGAAAATTCTGCAGTATTGGTCACGCCACCACCATAGCCTTCTGGCAGTCGAATATTCGATGAGTGAGCCAATTCGCCCTGATTGTATATGTCGATATTCGAATACCCCCAGATAAGTTCTGTATTCCAGGGCTCTGCAACTACCATTCTCAGGTCGTACAGTAACTGTAGCTTTTCCTGATTGGCTGAGTAATCTTCCCGGTCAAATACATAAGGTTGTTTATCGTAGGTAAACAATCTTATGCCATTAGCATAACATGCATCGAGGGCTTCATCGATTGCATCGATCGCGTCCTTCCATTTTTCATTATTATATTCCAATGGAAAGAATGGTTCTCCATCCTGGTTCACAAAATCACCAAAATATTCTTTGTTGCCGTTGAAAAAAGGACTTGCCCGATAGACGAGTACCTTGGCTTTGATCGCCTTGGCGACAACCTGGTCGACCTGGCCAAAATCTGTGGCCAGAGCACGTTCCTTGAGGTCGGGTATTGCCTCGTCCATCAGGGTGACGATATATTCAAAGCATTCTTCTACGGAAGATCTTTTTTGAAATAGCTCTTCCTGACTGGCGTCGGCTTGAATTAATTGATCTGCTATGATAATGGGTCCATATCGCTTAACCAATAGGAAACTGTAGTATGCTTTCAGGAACTTCACCTGGGCTTTCCAGTCCGCCTTTTCATTTTCACTCATATCCGGAACGGCATCAATATTTTCCAGGAAAACGTTGGTTTGACGGATTCCTTCATACAATGGCTGCCCTGCATTGGTCCCCGACCAACTTCCCAGGATTGGATCGGAAACAGATTGCAACCCCCTCATCAGGCGAATTCCTCGTAAGTTTCCAGTGTTATCATTCAAGTCCAGTCTGCCGAGCCATTCATCCCCTGCGGTCCAGATTGAGGTATGCGTTTCGTCGATCTGGGGCATGTAACTATAGGATTTGGCCAGGGCATCCCAAGCCTCTTCTTTTTGTTTGAACAAATCTTCTATGGTCAGGGTATTGTCTGGCACCACGTCCAGATAATCCGAACAGGATACTATTAAGGCCAGAACTATACCGCAACCGAATATTTTTATCGTCAGTTTCATCTGCGAATAATTTTTGAAATTAAAATGAAAGTTGGATGCCAAGATTGAAGCGTTTGTTGGGTGGATATTTCAATCCTTCGCTACCCATTTCAGGATCCCACAGATCAAAAGGGCTGATGACAAATAAGTTTTCCGCATTGAAATAGATCCGACTGTTTTCCATACCAATGTTGCTTAAGGTTCCATCTGGAAGGTTGAATCCAAGTTCTACGCTCTTTAACCGGAGAAAAGAACCATCCCTCAACCACCAGGTCGATCTTTGGGTGTTGTTGTCCAATGGATCAACAGACAAACGTGGCCAAAAGGCATGGACATTGGGATTGGTTTCACTCCAGTAATCTTCAGCGATGATGGATAACGCATTTCTGCGTCCGGCAAAAGGTGCTATGCCGTGATTACTGGTTCCTGGGTTGATAAAGAGAGAAACGCGGGAATTCCCCTGAAAGAAAAAGGACATATCAAAATTTTTGAAGCCACCTGATAGTCCGAAACCGTATTGAATTTCCGGAATGGTTGGATGCCCGATGGGTACCTGGTCATTATCGTTGATGACACCATCGCCATTCACATCTTTGTATTTTATATCACCAGCCTGGTAGGTTCCGAAATCCTGTTTAGGAGAATTTTCTATTTCTGCTTCATCTACGAATAGTCTTTCGGCGATCAGACCCCAGGATTGGTTGATGGAGTGTCCCTTACGAGATAAATAACGGTCGGGGTAATTTTTTTCATCGAGTTCCACATATTCGTTGGTGGCAAAAGTGAAATTTCCGCGGGCAGAAAGCCACATACCCGACCTGAAAAATTTCTGGTAATCCACCGATCCTTCATGTCCCCAGGAGAGAACTCTCCCTACATTGCCATTGATGGCTGCTTCCAAACCGACAGATGATGGAAAATTCTGACGTAGTAGATAGATATTGCGTCGGTCATCGCGGAAGACATCCCACTGAATTTGCAATGCCTCATCGAGGAAACTGACTTCAAGGCCCAGGTTTAGTTTACTCGAGACTTCCCAGGTGATGTCGGGGTTGGCATACCGGTGGATGGTATAGCCATCGTAGGAATTGGTGAAAGTGGATCCCCATCGATACAATCCTCCTCCCTTCGAGATATCTGACAAATAGAAAAACCGATCTTGCCTTTCTGCAATTGCATCATTTCCCACCGTACCATATGTGACCTTGAGTTTGAGTGTGTTGATGGTTTCCGTCAGCGGGGTCCAAAATTCCTCATTGGAGAGGATCCATCCCGCACCGATAGATGGAAAAAATCCAAATCGACGATTGCCGCCGAATTTTTCGGAACCATTGTATCCATAGGCAAATTCCAGGAAATATCGTGTATCGTAATCATAGGCTACACGTCCTGAAACCCCCATATTCCTTTCCGGAAGTGTTTCGTAAATCGAAGTGCTATTGCCTGCAGTGAGCAAGTATTCCTCAAAAGTCCCTACGGACATAATACCCAGGGAATGTTTTCCAAATGTTCGGTCCCAATTGACCCGGCCTTCAAAATAATAGTGCGCACTCGCATCCCTGAATGGATTTACATCACCAAGATAGGACTGACCACTGGTCGGGTTGAGTGCAAATAGGGTATATTCTCCGGTGATTTGATCATAAGATTCCAGGTCATAAAAGAATGGATTATATACCCTTATACTGGTGTACTCACTCCAGGTGTTTAGAGAACCTTTAAGTTGGAGTTTTAAGCCGTCGGTAATGAAATCCAGGTCTTGAGAGAGTGTGGCCATACCTGTGATCGAACTCGTATTCTGGTCTTCATACCCACGCACCATTTCAGCGTAAGGGTTGGTTTTGAGACTCCCTGATACAAAAGTGTTCCCAAACAGGATGTGATCTGTATATAAGTTGGACGAGTCTGGTTCATAAAAAGCAGGAAAATCCACTGGATTTGAATTCATCAAAGAATTGAAAATCAGTGTAGTTGCTGAATAATCCCGATTTAGAGAGGCAGGCCCGTTATATCTTTCAAAACGCCCCTGTAACCGCACATCCAATTTGGTAGATGGAGTAATTTTGAAAATGACGTTATTCCGCAACTGTACACGATTAATATTTATATTGTTGTTGAAATTGTTGCGTTGATCCACTTTGAGCAAACCGGTTTCGTTTTCTACCGTACCTGCTACGAAATAGGTCGCCACCTTACCGCCCCCAGAAACATTGAAGTTGCCTTTTTTATTGGTGGTCGAGGTTTTGAACAATTGATCATACCAATTAATGTTGGGAAATATCTGTGGATCGAGGCCATCCTCGGTAGACTGGATTTTTTGTTCACTATAAAAAGTCCCTAGAATGGGGTTGCGGGACACCCGGGCTTCATTGTACAACCGCATATAATCCACACCGTCGAGCAGGTCATTGATCCTGGTTGGGGTGGCAATGTGCGTCTCAAACCGGGCATTTATCCTCACCGGACCTTCAAAGCCGGATTTGGTTACCACCATGATAATTCCATTGGCCCCACGCGGTCCGTACAACACGGTGGCGGAAGCGTCTTTGAGAATGGAAAAACTTTCAATGTTATCCGGTTCCATTCTGGCCAGATCGGTGGCAGAAGCCTCAAATCCATCAATGAGTATGAGCGGATCCTTTTTGTAACCAAAAGTGGTTACTCCCCGGATGAAAAACTGTGCATTGTCCGCTCCAGGTTCCCCAGTGCTTTGATAAGATATGATGCCGGGTATACGGCCAGCTAATGCTCCGGTCAGATTCGATGCCGGTTGTTTGAGATCAGCTACATTCACCGACTCGATGGAGGATATTACGCTTTCTTTCTTTTGTGTCCCAAATGCTACTACCTGAACCTGTTGAAGTAAGGAGGCATCGTCGTACAAAATCATTTCAAGAATATTGCGATCGTCCACTACAAGGGTTTCAGGTTTCTTGCCGATATACGTGAACTGCAGGGAATCCCCCCGTGCCACTTGCAGTGTAAATTCCCCGTTTTCGTCAGACACGGTGCCCTGATTGCTTCCCACCACGGCAATCGAAACTCCGGGCAGGGTGACACCATCCTGATCTTTTACAATACCGGCAATTTGTTTGCTTTGGTCATCTTGTGCTAACGCCGGCATGGTCAGCACTATACATAGGTAAATAAACGGTAAAATTATTCTCATATTAGAATGATTATCTAAAGTGAATGGGTCGAGGCTGACTGTTGAGTACATAGATATTATAACAAAAAATTCGGTCTTCTCAATAGACTTTTTCGGGCTTTCAATAGAGCATATGGTGATTGATCGATTCAAAATACAATTCAAATATAGAATGCAATTTGAAGATTTCAAATTATTTAAGATTAAAAAATCAGTAAAAAATCACTAAGTCTGCTTTGTAGCTTATTTCTGACGCTAATAATGGTAAATATATTGTTAATAATGCAGAGAAATAGGGGGCTGGAATCATTATGTTTTGTACAAAATGAGAACAATGTGGAGAAATTTTCAGGCATATAAATGGTAGAAGTTGAATATCAGTCAGCTTAAAATTTAATGAAGGTCTCAGGCCTTAAGCGTAATTATAAATATTATCTGGAGTAATTATCCGTAAGTGAATTCACGGATTAAATTGGACAAAAACGGGACACACTTTGACTGAAGGTCAGTTATATTTTTCCGCCGCCAAACAGATGGATCCATACAGGTGAAATCGAATTACCTGGTCCTTCAGTTTCTGTTCTAATATGGGTCAGATCAAAATTTTCCGAAAGATTCGAATCAGGAGTAAGCTACGTATTTTTCGCTGTACAGGATTTTTTTCCTGTTCAATCACAGATACAACAAATAGAACTTTCGATCTGGTATCGATAAAAAAGTCATGACTTTGGGTTAAGAGCTATTCTTCAATTTTACTTTTGATTGGATGCTTTTTTCATCGACAAAATCATGAAATAAAACATTGATTTTGCAAGTTGGGTCATCGGCCTGTCGCCTTCGATCCACCTCGATAAATCATCCTTATCAATCCCGGTTGTCTCGTAGATTAGGGGGAGGGTAATCTGTTGCTGTTGCATTTTATCCCGCAGCCAGGTCGGGGTAACCTGGTCTACATCAGGGAAATGATAGGGATTGGAACGGACGTGCAACGTTCTGTCGCTGAGGTATCTTCCGAACAATTCTTTAGTCCTTTCCGCCATTTCATTTTTTGTGAAATAATGTCCATTCGCGGTCTGATATTGTCGGACGTCCACTGTCCACGAATCCTGTTTTACATTGTGAACCTTAAAATACAATTGGGTCTGACTGGCGTACAAATAGGCTGCTTGCTGAAGAGAATCCAGGTCCTCTTCGGTGAGGTGGTCACGGATCAAATGTACGTTTTTAATTAATATCAAGGATTGGAGATTGGTTGACATCGTTTCCAGGGTTTAGGATTTACACAGAGGGGGGAAATTATCCAATTTACTGCAGAAAACCATAAGTTTAGGGGGAAATAATGGAAACTTATGCATGCCTGTGATAAAAAATCATGTCGCAGTAGTGCCTGTCCACGTATAGCTCCAGGGGTAACTCTTGCGGGTGAATGCTGTGTTGTGTTCTTGTCCTTTGTATGCGGCGAATAGGAAAACTGGCTCCGAATCTAATAGAAGAATCAATGAATCAAAGCCCAGATCATGGGAGCCGTAAATACTGTAATTACACCATTTATACACATCGCAAGTCCGCTGTATAGGCCCTGAGTTTCTCCCATTTGAAGGGCTCTTGCTGTTCCTATTCCATGGCTTACCGTCCCGATTGCTATCCCCGCAGCAGCTGCCTTATGGATGCCAAACCACTTTATCCACCATGGACTCATGATATTTCCCAGTAATCCGATCATAATTACCATGACCGATGTGATGGATGGATCACCACCCAGAGGTGCTGCCACCTCAATGGCAATAGGGGTGGTGATCCCGATGGGTAACAAAGAGGCTGTGAGCTCAGTGGGAAAATGAAGCACGGTGGCGGTTAATGCAACCAGACTTACACTGAGTAAACTGCCCATGAATATGGTCAGGAGCAGGGGAATAAGGTTTGATTTTATGGTCTGGATATGTTTGTGAAGGAGAACACCCAATGCCACCACAGCTGGACCCAATATAAAAGTCAGAAGTTCATTTTCCACCAGATATTGATCGTAATGAATGTCTGCAAAATAGACATACAGGGCACAACCTACCACGCTGAAAAAAACCGGAACAAAAAAGATGATGGGTTTGACCCGATGCAATTTTCTAGCTATCACAAATAAGATGATCGTTACTAGACTACTCATGATCCTGGCTGGATTTTAAAGTCAGAAAGTGATATATTTTTCCCGTCAGTATAAACACAGTCAGTACAGTCGCTACCACAAGGATCGTTATTTGCCAGCCCCAACCTGCCAGAAGGTCTCCGCTGTTGATGATACCTACCCCATAGGGTACGTAGAAAAGACCCAGATAAGTGAGAAGCCATTGGGCGCCGGGTTGAACCCAATCCAGCTGTATAAGCTTACATTGAAGCATGAGGAAGATAAGCAACATGCCGAACACGGGTCCGGGGATGGGGAAATTTATCCATTGTACGCACCACGCTCCCACAAAATATATCAGAAAAAGAACGGATATGCCAAAGAGGACCTTCCCCGCAGCCACACACTGCCGCAATATTATGTTTTCATGCATTTTTTAAAGATGAAGATACAGTTCTAATCATTTTCTCCTATGAATATTTCTTTCTAATTCAGGTAAACAGTTCCGCTCTTGGCGTCGAGAGGTGGATAATGGGGGAACTTATTTACCTTTCCCCTGAGTTTCCTTGTTGGTTTATTAACCACAGGACTTCTATCATTCGAACTCATCATAGATAGTTTACATGAAGAATGTCCCGGCTTTTGTCCAAGCCACGAGAGTCCGATCTTCTTCGAGTATTATCCTTTTTGCCTTTGTTCTGGAACTTTACCCATACTGACGGGGCACGGAGACATCGGGCCGAGTGGGCAGGGTAATCGTAGCGTTCCCAAACCCTATGCTGTTTTGTTTCATCTCGATCTATGGCAAAAGGGTCCGTTTGGGGTCAATTCCAAGGAGTAATTTACAGTAAGGGGATTTTAAATTTGTGGAAAGTCCAAATGGAAACAATGATTACTTATCCAAAAAAGGGTGTCATTGAGAAAATTTCGTACCAAAAGGTGAAATACAAATTCCTTCATATACGGCTATCACGCCAAATACTTCAATTCAAGTCGAACGCACAAAATATATAAGTTATTTGCTCATATTATTCTGTGTATTTTTTTTAAATCTCATTTATCAAGAAATTGTTTGCATATATGAGTAATAATTTTTAGATTAGGGACCTACTATCTCGAAGAGTTTACATAAAATCTATAAATTGTATATCAGTAAAATATTTAGTCATGAAATACGGATATTTTAATATTTTATTTTTTGCTCTTACGAGTTTTGCCGCATATTCGCAGGCAAGTCTGACTGTTGCCGGAACAGTGACAGACGCTGAAGGAGAACCTCTGATTGGGGTCAATGTCCTTGTAGAAGGTCGATCCGCTGGTACGGCCACCGATTTTGACGGCCTGTATACTCTGCAGGATGTGCCTTCAGATGGCACCTTAATCTTTTCTTACATCGGATTCCAGACCCTGGAAATTTCCGTGGAAGGACGAACGACCATCGATGTGGTGATGCAAAGCGATGCCCAGTTGTTGGATGAAATTGTGGTCGTAGGATACGGCACGGTAAGAAGGCAAGATGTCACCGGGTCTATCGTTTCCCTCCAATCGGACGATTTCAATCAGGGAATCCAGGTTGCCCCCGATCAATTGATTCAGGGAAAAATGCCAGGAGTCATGGTGCTGAACAATACCGGACAGCCAGGAGGATCAACCACGGTGAGCATCCGTGGGAATTCGTCTATAAGAGCGGGAAACAACCCACTTTTTGTATTGGATGGAATTCCATTATCTGGAGGATCAGCTCGGCCGGGTGGAAGTGGTGGATTTGGATCGGACAGCGGGAATCCGTTGTCTTACCTCAACCCCAACGATATTGCCAGTATAGATGTGCTCAAGGATGCGTCAGCGACAGCCATATACGGGTCAAGGGGAGCCAATGGTGTAGTCATTATCAATACCAAATCGGGAAGTATGGGTGCTCCCCGGGTTACTGCATCTGCTACCGTAGGATTGTCTTCGCTGCTCAGACGACCGGAAGTACTCAGTGCGGATGAATTTCGTGAAGCACTCGCATTTTATACACCCAATGATGCCGCAGATGCAGATCATGGAGGGGATGTAGATGCTTTCGATGAAATTACCAGGGTAGCTCCTACCCAAAATCACAACATTGCTATCACCGGAGGCAACGAAACCGGAAGATATCGGCTTTCTCTCGGGTATCTCAATCAGGATGGTATTATTAAAAATTCCAACCTGGAAAAATTGACCGCCAATCTGAATGGAAAATTCCAATTTCTGGATAGCAGAAGACTCAGGTTGGATGTAAATCTTCTTTATACCCAAACTCAGGAGCAGATAGCCCCCATCGATGTCAACGTGGGATTTGAAGGAAACGTCATTGCGCAGGCACTCAACTGGAATCCGACCCAGCCTCTGCGATCGTCCGATGGACAGCTGACCTGGATCAGCTCCAATCGAGTCAACCCCTTAGCATCCCTCGAAGCGTTTGACGATCGGGCCAATGTAGGAACCGTAATTGCCAGTATTTCCCCCTCAGTAGAAATCGTCGAAGGACTGGAGTACAAACTATCTTATAGCCTGACTCGTCAATCTGGTACGCGACAAGGTATGTATGACCGGTTGTTGATAGATCCTACGAATACATCCAGGGGAATGGCTTTCGTGGGAAATAATCAGAATGTGGATCATCAATTGACCCATACCCTAAGTTACAACAAAGCCATTTCTGAAAATTTCAATATCAATGCCCTGGCAGGATACGAGTATCTAAGTTATGACTCAAGATGGAGTTCGTTGTCGGGAGCTGGATTTACCAATCAGGGACTTGATTTTTACGATTACCTTGGATATTCGGTCAGTTCAAGCCGTAACATCAACTCCTACAGATCCCCGGTGAATGAATTGCAATCATTTTTTGTACGTGCTGGATTCAATCTGATGGATAAATACCTGCTCACCGGAACCCTTCGACGGGATGGTTCTACAAAATTTGGTGAAAATAACAAGTATGCTAATTTTCCATCCCTGGCAATGGCGTGGAATATTTACAATGAAGATTTTTTCCCGGGAGAGGGTATCGATAATTTAAAACTCCGCCTCGGATGGGGACAAACTGGGAATAGTGAATTCCCATCCGGAGCTTCAAGGAATCGATACGTTTTTGGAATGCAAAGTCTGGAACAAACCAACTACGGCAATCCCGATTTGAAATGGGAAACATCTACCACATGGAATGCCGGGCTTGATTTTGCATTTTTCGATTATCGGTTAACCGGATCTATAGACCTGTTCAGGAAAGTGACCACGGATGCTTTATTCGAACGTACGATTGCTCAACCTGCACCCAACGGAAAGATTTGGGTGAATCTCGAGGGGGAGATCGTCAACAAAGGCGTAGAAATCCAACTCAATGGAAATATTTTGCGACGCAATGATTTCGATTGGAATCTGGGCACGAATATTACCTTCCTGGACAACCATGTAACCGGGTTGCCCGGATTTTATGAAACTGCCCGACTTCGGGGACAGGGTTTCTCCAATGTGGTCGGTCAGAGGATGGTGAGCGGACAACCACTCAATGTTTGGTATCTTGCGATATTTGAGGGCATTGACCCCAGTTCGGGACTGAGTAAATACCGTAGCCTGGATGGGGAAGTGGGAACCGAAGTGGATCCTGCTCAAAATAAGACCTATGTAAACAGCCCCAATCCGACTACCTTGCTGGGGTTGTCCACAGATGTTACCTATAGAAGGATTAGCGCGGTGATCAATTTCAATGGCGCTTTCGGACATTATCTTTTCAACAACACCCTTGCTACCGTGCTGGGATTGAATAATTTATCAGGGCGGAACATATCTCCGGTGTATTTTGAACCTGATTTGAACGAATCCATTTCCAATTCTGCATCTCCATCCACCAGGTATCTTGAAAAAGGAAATTACCTGAAACTTTCCAATGCTTCGATTCACTATAATCTGGGAGATATTGGAAATTCTGTACGGAATATACGCATATCGCTGACGGGTCAAAACCTTTTAGTATTTACCAACTATCGGGGATTTGATCCGGAAGTCAATACGGATGGAAGCACGGATGGTATCCCCTCATTGGGTATTGAATACATACCCTATCCATCCGCCAGAACCTTCTTATTTGGTATTCAATTTTCATTCTAAAACTGAAGAATATGAAAATCATACATAGATATATCGTAATTATCGCTTTTTTGGCTTTAAATGCATGCACCAATCTTGAAGAAAGCTTTAGGAGCAACCTTGAAGAAGGAGATCAGATTAGTGCATCGGAACTTTTGATCAGTGCTTATGGAACTTTGAACGGACCTTATCAGCAAGGAAACCGTTGGGCGATGCAAGAGCTGGCATCGGACGAAGCCATAGCGCCTACACGCGGAGGAGATTGGGATGATAATGGTCGCCACAGGGCTTTGCATTTGCATACGTGGAATGCGGACAACGACTATCTGAGCGGTTGTTTTGCCCAATTTGGAGAAGCCATATATCAATCTTCGAATGTGTTGCGGGCCAATCCCAGCGCACAGCAAGCCGCAGAAGCACGATTTATACGGGCCCTGGCCTTGTTTGATATGATCGACTTGTGGGGGGTTGCTATTTTCAGAGAGAATCTGGACGATTTCAGACAGGATCCCCAAATACTTGATGCTGCCCAGGGAATAGATCTGATTCTAAGTGAGCTCAATGCCATTATGAATGACCTTCCCGATGGAGGTCCGGCGTATGTAGCCAACCAGGATGCAGCACGTGTATTGATGATGAAATGTTATTTGAACCGGGGAGCTTTCATTGATCGGGAATCACCATCATTTTCGGCGGAAGACATGAATAAGGTTATTGAGATTGCTGACCAGATAGAAGGGTACACCATTTCCCCACCCGGGAAATATTTCGATAATTTTGCACCCGACAACGATGAAAAATCAACCGAGAATATTTTTACTCTATTCAACGAGGAAGGAAATAGAGGTGGCTCGGTTGGCAATACGTACAACACCATCGCCCACTACAATATGGATCCTGGTGGATGGAACGGTTGGGCAACGCTCGGCAGTTTTTATGACAAATTCACCGAGGGGGATGAGCGACTTGGATTCTTTTACGACTACCCGGCTTTCAATAAGCCCAATCCTGCCAATGCCAAAACGGTGGGCTTTCTTATCGGTCAGCAGTACAACCTGACTACAGGAGAACCCTTGTTTGCCCGAAATCCATCGAGTCAACCGCTGGAATTTACTCACGATATTACCATCCGGACGTCAGGTGCCACGCTGGAAACGGCAGGAATCCGGGTTTTAAAGTATCCTTATGATTATGCTTCATCCACAGGACAGAAAAATAATGATTGGGTTGTATACCGGTACGCAGATGTATTGTTGATGAAAGCTGAAGCCATCCTGAGGGGTGGCCAGGGCACCATGGAGGATGCGCTGGCTATCGTGAATGGTATCCGGGAAAACCGGAATGCTCCTGCTTTGACTTCGCTTGATCTTGATGAGATGTTGGATGAGAGAGGACGAGAATTCTATTGGGAAGGATGGCGACGGCAGGATTTAATTCGTTTTGGGAAATTTTTGGGAACGTGGGAAACCAAACCAGACCCCGGGGATCCCAGGGAATTGCGATACGCCATTCCGAGTCAGCAGCTGGCCGTTAATACCAATCTGGAACAGAATCCTGGATATTGAAAACATGGTATGGAATGGATTATCCACAATCAGGGAATATCGTGAAAGCCTCTGTGAGATCAGGATAGTCCGTATTGTAAAAAGTGATCTGGAATTCTTGGTGCCGGATATAGGGAAAAGGAATTTCCCTTCCCGCTTCCGGATCACATTTATATTCTTCTATCCGGTAGATAAAGCGTATAGCATGTATATGAATGGAGATCGAGGAAGTGATACTCGTACTCTTATCAGGATCTTTCCTCGATGTTCTCCAACTTTCCCCAAAACATGAAGATATGTAGTGGTCCATATTATAACCTATTGAACGATTCCAGCTCCCATTAATTGGGAGTCAGATGGCTGAGAATATAGTAAAAGGAACGGTATGGTGCGGGCGTATGTTCCAATCACGTTCCTTTTATATTACCTAGGAACCTGATCCAGGAAATCCATATTTAACGAGCGGTAAAATGGATTTTGGGATTTTTTTTCAGGGCCTGCGATGATGGTTTGTGTGGGGAAACTCGGTGTGTACATTGGAGCAGTTCGAGTCGGTGACAAATAGTTTAATGCTGTACTCAACAATATTTCTTCTTTATTACCAAGGGGTTTGATATCCAGTAAGTAATCTAGTTCAGAAATTTCAATCTCCGGCGTAAAGCCATCCTCAAATTCCCCAAAGCCGACGGAATTTATAATTTTGGTGGTCAGGGGTTGAATGGCGTACTTGTGTTTTGGATTGGCCATGGATTTATTGGTGAAATCACTGGCTGGTGCATCATATAAAGTTCTGGAACCCACATTTTTACCGACCGTTTGCTCACCGATGACCACCACGTTCATATAGGGATTGAGACCATTGATTATGGCCTCACTAGCCGACGCAGTACCTCGTGAAGTCAGAATAAACACCCTGTCCAGCTCCAGGGAATTCAATGCTTCTACTCCAGTCACTTCAAAGTCATCATTGAAAAGGTATACCACATCGAAAAAATTCAAATACTGGTTTTCTTCGCTGTGCTTGTCGTTGTAATCAAAAGCGATAAAATTCTTGCCCGTATCCGGGGAGTATATCATACTGCCCAACATGGCCGCAGTAATCACTGTGCCCCCGGGATTGTACCGTAGATCAAGTACCAATTCCTGTACACCTGCATTCTTGAATTTTCCAAATGCCGCATTGAGCTCAGCATGATACAGGTGGTTGAAACCATTGAGAACCAAATAACCCACTTTCATACCTCCCGTATGTTCGATAATTTCTGATTTATAGACCGGATTTTCATGAATGATTTCCGCGGTCAGAGATACAGATTTCTCGTCAATGAATTGTTGCCCATTGAAATTTATCAAACCCAATTGGTAGGATCTGTTGTTAAAGAGCAACTGCTGATAATTGGTCAAAGTGAGCTGTTTTCCATCGACCTTACCAAACAAATCTCCACGTTGGAGACCTGCTCTGGCAGCCGGTGTACCAGGTAACACATATCGAACAAATCCGATGATGTCATTGGAACTGCCCGACAGCCGGATTAGTTGATAATCAAATCCAAAATCCTCCGATATACCCTGTAACTGGTTACCCAAAGCTTCATAATCGTCAACAATAAATGAAAAACGATCCTTGATATTGGGCTGGTACAACAATGCGTCGAACAAAGCTTCAGGCGTGTTATAGCCTTGAAGGAAGTTCACATAATCCTGGATGTTGTCATCCCTGGTGTCGTGGAGCAGATCCTGCTCATTCTGGTACAAATACCAAGAATTCATGGCCTTCCAGACAAAATCCCGGATTTGGGTCTCGGTATCACCGGGAAGTGTGGTGATCATAGGATCTTCCACGGGTTCCCGGGTACAAGAGGTGGATGTCAACAATCCTGCTATGATCAATAAAATAATGTTATATTTCAAATTCTTAAGAATATGCATGCCCTAATTGGTTGTTATGGTAATAAGGTTAAATCTTTCAGTATGAATATGTTGAAATTAAGACGCTCTTTTTCCTATATAGGTTTGGTCATGGTCTCTATTTTATGGTTAACGTCCTGTACCACTAAACAGTATTTTACGATAGATTCAGCTTCCTACCAACCTGCCGTTTTCGATGAATCCAGCCGCATTACCACCCTGGAAGTGATTGTGTCCAATGTAGATAGTAACGTGATTTTTACTGATATGGTTTTTCGGAACTTACGAATTCCTGTGATTACTGAAGATTTACCTGACCAGCGAAAATTGGTGCGGGGGTATATCCAGATTGGGGGAAAACTGGCTGAAGATCATTATCAGGTCATGACTGAAGAACCCAACAAATTGATTTTTACGGTGCAAAATCGACGTGCCTCGGTCCCATTGGAAAATCTTGAAAGACAGAGTACGACATTACCATGAGAAAAAATGGCATGGTGCTAAGGTAAAATGACTGGTTTGGCTGAACGGGATGACTGCAATAATTTACAGAAAATTACTCATTCGAGGATTCCCGTTAAAATGAAGAAAACCGGAGGGCATTCTCCAGAAGTTGAATTCTCTGAGCCAAGCACCGGGATTTGCCAGGACGTAGATTGGGTTTGGGATCGCTGTGGATTGTTTTATTTTGGGGGTATATAATCCATGCCTGGCTTTTTAGGGAATCGGCAATTAGCAGCCCGGGTGGGGTCCGATAGGCTACCATCCATTACCAGGTATGTGAATCAATTTCGTACACCCCTTTAAAAAACAGCAATATTTTGTTATTTTGGAATATGGGATAAAATTTGAACATGGAATACCACAACCACAGCGATCAAACCGCCACGATATTTAAAAACCTTGAGACCATTCATCAACGGATCGGAGTGGCGTGTCAAAGAAGCGGACGTATCAAAGATGATGTCCGACTGATGTTGGTCACCAAGACTGTTCCTGCTGAGGTCATTGTCCAGGTTCTGAAGCGTGGGGAGCGACTGATCGGTGAAAATCTGGTCGGTGAACTTGAGGAAAAGTTCCAAACGTTGCAAAAATCTAATGCTCCTGAAATTCATTTTATCGGGCCTTTAAGTGTATCGGAATTTGACCGTATTATTCGGTATGTGGATTGTGTTCAGACTGTGGACCATTTCCAGGAGGCCCAATTGCTCAATGAGCTTCTTCGGGAACAACAGAAAGCCATGGATATATTGATTCAGGTCAATACCTCCCGCAGGGAAAGTAATTTCGGGATATCGCCCGCACATACCATCGGATTGGCACTCCAGATTGCCCGGCTGGAACATTTGAGAATAAAAGGCCTGATGACTCTGGGTATGTTTGATTGTCCTCCCGAAATTGCTCGAAGTTGTTTCCGTCTTCTCAAAAATATATACGATGAACTGATATTGTTGGACATCCCAGGAATAGAGATGGAAATATTGTCCATGGGAATGAGTGATCACCTGGAAATAGCGATAGAAGAAGGTTCCAATATGGTCCGCGTTGGAACAGCTATCTTTGGAGAGCGAGAGATGCCGGATAGCT
Organism: uncultured Saprospiraceae bacterium; assembly: GCA_964426625.1. Classification (GTDB taxonomy): domain Bacteria; phylum Bacteroidota; class Bacteroidia; order Chitinophagales; family Saprospiraceae; genus Membranihabitans. Next base: position 64,566 of record CAYRRD010000002.1, read on the forward strand.
ACTATTGGCGAGAGTGATTTATGCCTTAATGCCGGGTGATCTTTTCGCCCTTGCTGAGGGGAAAAGTATGTATACCAATTTTTTTCAACAACCTTTTTCGAGCCCCCTTATCCAGGTGTTCGGCAGTGGGTTCCCCCAACACAAATCCGAAAGCCTTCCAATTATCACTGGCATCCAGTAAGACTTTGAGTACAGCAACCATTGGTAAGGCAAGGATCAACCCAGCCAGTCCAAATAATTTACCCCCAAGTAGTAAAGCCAGGATGGCGACAAGTGGACTAATATTTACCTGCCCCCCCACCACGTTGGGAGTAATAAAATTGCCCTCAAAGAATTGGACGATTTGAAACCAAATGATAATACCCAGGGCATAATAAGCAGAATCTTTGGTTGCGAGTGCAAACAATGCGGGCAAAATGGAGCCGATCATTATCCCGATGTAGGGGATCAACAACAACAAGGCTGCTAATGTGCCAAAGAACCATGCATTATCGATACCCATGACCAGTAATCCAACAGAATTGAGCACTGCAACGATTCCCATGACGATAATTAAACCAAAAAGATAACTACGGATTACTCTGTATAGCGTATCGAGGGTGGCTTTAACTTTAGGCTCCGGGGAAGAATGAAACGCCCTGAAAATGAACTCGATAAAAAATATCCGGTAATACAACAGGAAAAACATATACAAAGGGATCATAACGGCATTGACAATCGTGTTACCGGCTGATCCAAAAAAAGCAGTAAGATAAGTAGTGGCATTGGAAACCATTTGCATCGATGATTCCTTGACCTGGTTCCACATATCGGTTGTTTCGAGACCAAACGTTTGGGTCAGGAACCTTTCGATTGTGGACCAGATCTGGTTTATTTTTTGAGCTAGATTGAAATCACCGCTTCCGATCTGGATGACCTGGTCTACGATAAACCAGACCAATCCGCTGAGAAGAGCTATAGTCAGGATTACACACAAAATTGCAGAAAGAACCCGGGGTGTTCCCCATTTTTCAAGTCTGGAAGTCACGGGGTGTAAGGCGATGGCAAGCAAAATGGAGAACAAAAACGGTACCAGTATGCCCTGTATGACATACATGATCCATACGATAAGAACCAGGGTAATCAGGGAGTAAGCTATATGGGCCGTTGATGTTCTTTGCTCCATACCACAGTGTTTAGTTGGTTGGCAATCCTAATTCTCAGCGATGTACGGATTTTTCCTGATTTATAAGTACGTGAATAGTTTTTTCGAGCAATTCCCTGTTGTTGTAAATAGGATCCAGATCAACCAGAGCTATCTTTCGAAATTCAATTGGATGACTTTCACTTTGAAAAGAGATATAGCCGCCGGTCAACAACTGGCCTTCCACAAAAACTTCCTCGTCAACCGGAGAAGCATTTCCCCCACCAATCTGTGGTTGGCTATATTCCAAAACCACTTCACCATCCAGGTAATGCTGTATGAGAGAATCTTTGAGAACTAAAAAGGTAGCCCGTACCCATTGGTCACCTCGATAGGTTGCCGAACTGGAACTGGTGCAATGCGGTGTAAAAAGTTCACCGTTCATAACTACATTGGTGCCGGGTGTGCACAAATTGGATGTCGTTCGTTCACCCTCATCAGGACCGCCCAGTAATTGAGCTTCGATACTGATGGGAAAATCCTGATCACGGAGCATCGTTCTGGGATCCTGACCATGTAGCATGGCCCCACTGTTGCGCCAGGCCCATCCCGGTCCGTTGGGTGCCTGTTCCCCGACAAAACGATATTCGACAGCCAGATAGTAAGCTGAAAAGGGTTCGTCATAAAACAGGTGGCCAAACTGATCGTCGTAGGATGTATATCCATCATAATTCACCACTAATTTTCCATCCCGGACCTGGAAAGTGTTCTGGTAATTTTCTCCGATCTCATGGGTACGGATTTTGGGAATCCAATTCTCAAGATCTTTTCCATTGAATAAATCCCGCCATTCAATTTGATAACTTTCGTCCTGGTTGGTCGCGGATGAGGAGTCGGATTGGCAACCTGTGGCAGCAACCATCAGAAAACCTAAAAGTAAAGTCAGGAAATACGGAGCAGGTTGTAGTTTCATGTGGTGATTTGTGTGATTTGTTGTTGAATTGTAAAACATCTATCGGGTCGGTAGTTTGTTCCAGCTGATAAATCAATCGAATCTGAACCCTAACCTGAAAGATATGGATTAAATCCCGAAACAAAAACAGGTTTTTACAGATTTTGGATTTGGGATAAGCATCCTGTGCATATTGCTGGATAGATCCAGCCATTATATCGATGGATTCAAATGGGATTGATTTGGAATTCTAAACTTATAAAGGATGTTGGTGTTGGACATCAAGGAGGTGAAGTATTTACTTTTTATTCAATTATGATCCGAAAACTTTCCTCATATTTTTGGCCATTTATACCCTAAGCAAGGACAGCTCACGGTCAATTCGACCACAAAAGAACTAAAAATAAAAAAAACCACGAATTGCTGGTGTTTGGAAATAAAAGTTATCACCCAACTGAATCCGCAAAATGAATCTTTAGAATTGGAAGTATCGTAAGGTATTTTCTATCTTCGAACTTTCAATTGAATTGGAGACCTAATCACTATATAGGAAGAATCTATACGACATGGACTTAGACGAATTTTTGCAATCGGTTGCTCAACGCGACCCCAATGAACCTGAATTTCTTCAGGCGGTCAGTGATGTGACCGCATCCGTATATCCATTTATCCTAAAGAATCCCAAGTACCAAAAGGAGAAAATTTTACAACGTATCGTTGAGCCGGAAAGGGTCATCATTTTTCGTGTTCCCTGGCTCAACGACAGGGGAGAAGTAGAAGTCAACAGAGGGTTCAGGGTGCAGATGAATAGCGCGATTGGTCCATACAAAGGAGGGCTTCGGTTTCACCCTTCGGTCAATCTCAGCATTCTGAAATTTCTGGCCTTTGAACAGACCTTCAAGAACAGCCTTACAGGATTACCCATGGGCTCTGGAAAAGGAGGATCTGATTTCAATCCCAGGGGACGCTCCAATGCTGAGGTGATGCGATTTTGCCAAAGCTTTATGACCGAATTGTTCCGTCATATCGGCTCATTTATCGATGTACCTGCTGGTGATATTGGCGTAGGGGCACGAGAAATCGGTTATTTATTTGGTCAATACAAAAGAATCAAACAGTCATTTACCGGTGTACTCACAGGAAAAGGCAGCGAATTTGGAGGCAGCCTCATCCGACCTGAAGCTACAGGATACGGTCTGATCTATTTTACAGAAGAAATGCTCCAGAATAAAGGGGATTCGATCAGTGGAAAAACCGTAACCATTTCCGGCTCCGGCAACGTAGCCCAATACGCTTTGCAGAAGTGCAATGAGCTGGGGGCCAAGGTGGTTTCACTATCCGATTCTGATGGCACCATCTACGATCCGGATGGAATCAATGATGAAAAGCTGGCATTTGTTATGGATCTTAAGAATAATCATGGACGGATATATGAATATGCGAATCATTTCCAATGTGAGTACTGGGAGAATGAAAAACCATGGAAAATTCCCTGTGACGTTGCTTTGCCTTGCGCCACTCAGAACGAAATCAATGCAGAGGATGTACGACAACTGATCGACAATGGGGTGGTATGTATTGCCGAAGGTGCAAATATGCCCTGTACTTCGGATGCTATCCAGATCATAGAGGAGTCCAATATTCTTTACGGACCCGGGAAAGCGGCTAACGCTGGCGGTGTAACCGTATCAGGGTTGGAAATGTCTCAGAATTCGCTTCGTTTTTCATGGAGTAGGGAAAAGGTGGATTTTAAACTAAAAAATGTGATGCATGAAATCCATCAAAAATGTCTGCATTATGGGAAAGAGGAAAACAATAGAATCAGTTACGAGAAAGGCGCCAACATAGCTGGATTCGTAAAAGTAGCTGATGCCATGATTGCACTGGGTGTGGTGTGATTGTGATCATGGGAAGTTCTTGTGCCTCCGGGTCATGAGTCACCTTAACTGCCCGGTAATTGAATCAAACCGGACGAGTTGGTTTTATGCGTGACTCTAATTCACCAAGCCACAGGGGAAATACCCGCTTATAATATAGGAAATGGCAATCCAAATAGAAATATCCATGTTTGTATTTACTTTGTAATACTCATATCGAAATTACGTATTCCTCCGATTTTATCGATTTTGAATAAGGCTTTTCGAAGCTGGATTGTCCTGAATACCCACCAAACTATTCTGATGAGGTGAACAGCAGTGACAGAGAATATTTTCAAAATCGTTATTTTTCTTGGACTGGAATGGGGCGCAGTTATGTTCATCAGCATTAAAGTCATCACGACGAGATACTAGGTAGAGATTTTTTGGCGCATAACTCAAGTCTTTGTTAATGAATAACATTTTTTTCTTAAATTGGGCGAAGCTATCTTCAGGTATTCCCGGGTCGATTTGATTTACTTTGGATCGATATAAAGGAGAAATGGTCAATATTGAAAAGGCCGAGGCGATCCCAATGTGTTTTGGTCGTCGAAGGTTTGATGATAATAATGGCCATTATACTAATTAGTTCCTGATAAGAAAATTCAGTCATCTCGGGCATAGTTGAGTGTCAATCGGACTATTCTCGGGTGATGCTATTTCATAGTATATATTATTCACGGATCTATCAGTTCCATTAGAAACCATTGGTAGGTGCTTAATTGTTAAAAATCTTAATTCAAATGACTAAAAGAAGAGACTTCATTAAAAAAACAGTGGCTGGTTCTGCTGCGGTAGCTCTGACCGGCGTTGGACTTAATGCGAAAAATTATTCTTCAGTGATAGGGGCGAATGACAGGGTAACACTGGCGGTAATAGGAATCAGGGGACAGGGGAATGGACATATCGATAAGTGGTGTTCACTGAAAGACAATCGCAATGTTTTTCTTAAGACCTTGTGTGATGTTGATGAAAATTTATTTTCGGAACGTGTAGCTAAAGTGGAAAAAGCAACCGGAATGGCTCCTACAACCACGTGGGATATGCGACGGGTTTTTGATGACAAGGATATCGACGCTGTTTCGATGGCCACACCCAACCATTGGCATGCATTGGGAACCATATGGGCATGTCAGGCTGGCAAGCACGTGTATGTGGAGAAACCATCCAGCCACAATGTATATGAAGGACGGAAAATGATCGAAGCTGCCCGTAAATATGATCGAAGGGTGCAGGTTGGTTTTCAAAACCGTTCAATTAAAAACGTAATGGAAGCAATGAAATTCCTGCGGGAAGGAGGTATCGGGGAAGTTTACATGGCCCGTGGTACCTGCTTCAAGCCCCGTGATTCTTTCGGGATTTCCACGGATAGCCGTCCGCCTGAAGGACTGCATTACGATATGTGGCTCGGTCCAGCACAATACAGACCTTATAATGAGAAAAGAGGTCATTACAACTGGCACTGGCATTGGGATACCGGCAATGGGGACACTGGCAACCAGGGACCTCATCAGTTTGACATTGCCCGATGGGGGCTGCAAAAGAACGAACACCCCGTATTTGTATCGTCCGTCGGTGGAATTTTTGGGATCGATCCAAGGGAATGTTCTCAAGAAACGCCCAATACCCAAACATCTCTGTTTAGATATGCCGATGGCAAAATACTGGAGTTTGAAACCAGAGGCCGGTTTACCAATGGAGAATCTGGGCTGGGAATCAAAATCGGCAATATGTTTTATGGCACTGAAGGTTATCTGGAATTGAATCAGGAAACATGGAAAGCATACAGAGAGCGGGAGGAAGAACCTTTTGCTGGATCTGAAGGAAAAAAAGGAGAAGAAATCGATCCGACATTCCTGGCTGCTCCGGGAGGTTCGGAACATTACGCCAATTTCATCGATGCCATCCGGTCGGGCAGTGATTATGACCTTAATTGTGATATTTGGGAAGGGCATTATTCCTCCGCTTTACCACTGATTGCCAACATTTCCTATCGGCTGGGACGTCATTTGGAGTTCCAGGGAGAATTTGAACAATTCGTGAACGATCCGGAAGCAGATCGGATGTTGACGCGAAATTATCGCAAACCGTATGTCGTGTCAGATCAGGTCTGAGCATCCACAACAAGAAAAATTTAAAAGACAGGGGACCTCAATTAGGATTTAAATCCAGATCAAAATTGTTCTGTCAGATACAAGACAGAGATGAATATATAAGTCAAATCAAAACACTGTGGATAGATTCAGTAGATTTGCATTGGAAACTCAAATCCTATGGAAAAAGAAGAAAATTCCACATCACCCAGAGGGCGGGGGAGATGGCTTATAAAACCAACCCCGGATCCATCGATCTTCCCATGGCGTGTGGCCGCGATCGTTCTGCTATTTGTGACATGCGGTCTCCTGTTTTTTTTCAACCGTCAGGCCACTGAACAGCAAAGTGATGTGGAGGCTCAGCAACTTACTATCTTTCGCCTGCAAAGGGAGTTGAGGGATTTAAAGATAGATCTGGACCGTGGGAAAGCACAACTACGGATCGTTACTCAACCCAATTTCAAAAGATATATTCTGGAGTCTGCAGATCTTGACCCCGATATCTATGCGCTTTTATACTGGGATCAGGGTACTGGTGAGGTTTACTTTGATCCTTCCGGATTGCCAGCGCTAGGCGCGGGACAACAATACCAATTGTGGGCTTTCTTCCGAGGTAATATCTCCGACCTGGGGACCGTCCTCACTGGAGATATAGGATTCCAGGAAATGGAAAAGGTCGAAAGGGCAACCCGCTTTTTTGTGACCCTGGAACCTGCTGGAGGTAGAACCGATCCATCGATGAACAACCTGATAGCCAGTTTCGATTTGTAATTATAATCTCAAAGAACTGAAAATGGTGCAGGAAATCAAATGTTGATGTTGTTCACCTTGAGATTCTCCTTCCCATCCTATTCATTTAAATAATGCATCTGAGTTAACGTACGTATGGAAACATACACATTGTAGCAGTTTCATCGTGGAATGAACCCGACAACGTTTTACTTAGAAGTCCTATATTTGCCTGAAATTGATCAAACCTAAACAGGATGTCCGAATTGTCCAAACATTACGAAGCAGGGGCCATTGAGGAAAAATGGTACAAAGCCTGGGAAGAGCATGGTGTATTCAAATCCACACCAGATCACCGCGAGCCATACACCATAGTGATTCCACCTCCCAATGTGACAGGGGTTTTGCATATGGGCCATATGCTCAATAATAGTATACAGGACATCCTGATACGGAAGGCACGACTGGATGGCAAAAATGCTTGTTGGGTTCCGGGAACGGATCACGCATCGATAGCTACTGAAGCGAAAGTGGTTCAATGGCTTCGGGAGCAGGGGGTCAAAAAAGGTGATCTGAGCCGGGAAAAATTCATGGAATACGCCTGGCAATGGACTGAAAAATACGGAGGTATTATCCTTCGGCAATTGCGCAAATTAGGAGCTTCCTGTGACTGGTCCCGCACTGCATTTACGATGGACGAAATTCGGTCCCGTCAGGTCATCCAGGCTTTTGTAGATTTGTATAATAAGGGTAAATTGTACCGAGGTCTTCGTATGGTGAATTGGGATCCAGAAGCGCAGACCGTGTTGTCCAATGAAGAGGTGATATATCAGGAGGAACAATCCCACTTATATCATGTACGATATCCTGTGGTAGGGAGTAATGAGTATGTGATTATTGCGACAACAAGACCTGAAACCATTCTGGCTGACACGGGTGTCGCCATCCACCCCGATGATGACCGGTACACGCACCTTCACGGAAAACGCATCCGGATTCCCCTCGTGGATCGGGAAGCACCTATTATCACGGATGATTATGTGGATCGCGAATTCGGGACCGGAGCGCTTAAAGTTACACCGGCCCATGATATCAATGATTATGATATTGGTCAAAGACACGGCCTTGAAGTAATGGATATTTTTAACGATGACGCCCGGATCAACGAAAAGGGGATCCATTACCAGGGACAGGACCGCTTTGAAGCGAGGAAAAACATCGTTGAGGAACTCAAAGAAAAGGGCTATTTAGTGAAGGTAGATGATCATTCCAATAATGTAGGCCGGTCAGAAAGAACCGGTGCAGTGGTCGAGCCCAAATTGTCCCTTCAATGGTATGTCGATATGAAATCTCTGGCTCTCCCGGCATTGGAGGCAGTGATGTCGGATAGTATCAAATTCTTCCCTGAAAATATGAAAAACACCTACAAGCACTGGATGGAAAATATCCGGGACTGGTGTATTTCCCGACAACTCTGGTGGGGACACAGGATCCCTGCCTGGTATTACAAGGACCAGATATTCGTGGCTACACATGAAAAGGAAGCTCTGGATCGGGCAAGGGCAACCTTTCCTGAAGATAATCTCCAATTGCAAGATCTGGTTCAGGATGAAGATGTACTGGATACCTGGTTTTCTTCCTGGTTGTGGCCCTTCTCGGTATTCGATGGAATGGAAGGGGGAAATGAAATTGACTACTACTATCCTACCACAACTCTGGTCACAGGATGGGATATCATTTTCCTATGGGTAGCCCGGATGATAATGGCGGGTTATGAATGGAAAGGAGATATGCCCTTCCAGCAGGTGTATTTCACAGGGATGGTCCGGGATAAACAACGACGGAAGATGAGCAAATCGTTAGGTAATTCTCCCGATGCCCTGGAATTGATTGATAAATTTGGTGCTGATGGGGTTCGTTTTGGACTTCTTTCCTCTTCCCCAGCAGGGGGTGATCTTCTTTTTGACGAAAAGCTTTGCGAACAGGGACGTAATTTCTGCAACAAAATGTGGAATGGTCTGCGATTAGTAAAAAGTTGGGAAGTAGTAGATGTGGATAATCAAAGTGGAGAATTGCAAATCCGGCAGACTGCGCTGTCCTGGTTTGAGGATCAGCTACGAATCAATGTTGCCCTGATCCAAGAAGATTTCGAGAAGTATCGTTTGTCTGAAGCCGTAATGCGTTTGTACAATTTTGTGTGGGATGATTTCTTTTCCTGGTTGCTTGAGGTGGTAAAACCTCCCTATGGCAATCCGATCGATGCTTCATCCTACCAAAGAGTCCTCAGAATATATGAAGATCTGATGAAATTGCTGCATCCGTTTATGCCTTTTGTAACTGAGGAGATCTATCAACAACTTCAGCCCCGAAATCCGGGTGATTTTGTGGGGCTGACTACCTGGCCATCAGGAAATGTTGAGGAGAATTCTCTGGACGAGCCGATGCGCATGGTGCAATCCCTGGTCACCGAGGTACGCGATCTTCGCAACAAACATCAATTGAAGCAAAAAGAGGGTTTGGAGTTTTTTCTGGCCGATGGGGACGATTCCCGACGAATGATAGAAGATAAGGGCATCCGGGATATTTTGATAAAGATGGCAGCCCTGGAAAATATTTCAATTACGAAAGAGGCACCGAAGGCGCTCCATGCCAGCATCGTTCAGGGGCGTATCAAAGCATTTGTATTGTTACCTGATGTTGATGTGGAACAGGAACGGAAAAAACTCATGGAAGAGCTTGAATATGCACGTGGATTTGTAAAGCAAATTGAGTCCAAATTGGCCAATGAGAAGTTTGTGCAAAATGCACCTCCTGCCATCGTAGATAAGGAACGTAAAAAACTCGAAGATGGAACAAAACGGGTGGAGATGTTAACGGAAAGTCTGAACCGTTTGTAGTATTTGCGATGACGGATTGGATACGCTGACTTAATTAGGGTCTACTCATAAATACAAAAATTGGAATCAAGGAGTTCCGCATTTTCGTCATATGGGTTATAAACAACTTGTATGGGTGCTCCCATTCTCTGATTTACCAATTTTGTGACCATTTCGACATATCCGCACTGGTCAACCCACCCATACGGGGTCTTTGGCCTAGGATTGAATATCAATAGCCCCACGTGGCAACGGGGGGATTGAGATCTCGCACGATCTCAAATCTGAAGGAGTTGAACTTTTCAGACATAGGGTCTAATCAGAAATTCAGATAATGTATCCTTGATGTTCTGCAAGTTAGAGCATGTTGTTGGCCCTTCTTTAATTTTAAGTTGATGTGGAGAAGTCTGATGTGCCATAGGCAAAGTTATGGCACACATACACCAACAACCTTTCCCTAAAACAAACAAATTAGAAGGCTAATACGCTTAATATCAGAACTATACGAGATTGTGAGGAAACCCTAATTAAGGGTAATAAGTTTGTGATAGTCGACTCACCCGATGGTAGCGATTCAGGGCATTTATGATAAGGATAATCAATTATCGTATTTTCAGGGGCTTACTTAATCCCAACACCTAATGGTCTGTTTCATAAGTTCTTCACACTTATGACGGCTTCTCATATCTTCATTGTCTAATGCCTTATGTAGAATGGCTACGCCTTCCTACCCTCGGATAGGGATCTTCGGTTCCCTCATCAAAGGACAACCATACCTTTGATCTCGGCACGACGAAGACTGCATTCGGCCACTTCTTCAATATGACAAACAATAACCTTGTCTATAATATCACGAACTAAATTGGTATTATGGATTTACTTGATTCGCTTTGACCACAACCTTTATTTTGTCATTCGCCTGAAGTTGCTGATTGAGTTCCATGCTGTTGAGTATAGCCAGTTCATTAAAACGATCTCGTGGCATGTTGAATCTCGTGAGTGCTTGTTGTAAGGTCATTGACGAAGGAATGGTCATTACCCTTATTTGCTCAGGTTTCACATTGATCCGAGCCTGATCGGTTAGGGTTTTAAAATTATCCATGGTGAATAGGAAATAATTGGAAAACTGACCAAATTCCTGTTTAGGTGCCACCCCCAGCATTTGATATATGACCTTATTGGTTCTATCCAGATAAAAATACGTAAGCAATCGGACACTTTGGGAGGGATCTTGTTCATTGATCTGATCTGCGACCAATTGGAACGAATTGTATCCGCTCACCGACTTATTATTTGATTCCACGACGGTCAGGTTGTAATTTTGAACAAACGCTTGTGCTGCTTCATCCAGGGAGTTTCCCTGTGCCAGACTCAGCAGCATGAGCGCGTTTTGATTTTGTGGTGCCATTTGGACTTGTTGAGGTGTATTCACCAATCGCCATCCATTGGGATATGGGAATTGGAATCGCAGTTGGGGATGATAAAACACACCATTATCGGTGTATCCTTCCCTGGGATCATCTCCATATATGATACCATCGATTAACTCAAGATAGGAGTTACGATTGACCTTGTATTCGGGCAATTGCAATTTATTTTGCCATTCAGTTGCCAGCTCATGAACGCGGGTAAACCGATCCGCAGGATTGGGGTGGGTAGATAGAAAAGTAGGGATTTCATTGGCTCCGCTTTCCTCTCCCAGCCGGCCAATTGTCCGGAAAAAATTGGCCATTTGGTTGGCATCGTAGCCGATTTTTGTGGAATACTCCACACCGAGTTCATCTGACTGGCTTTCGTGCGCTCTGCTGTTGCTCAACAACATTAACTGGACACCCTGGGATAATTCATTGGCAAATTGCCGAACCGTGGGGGATAGCACCAATCCTACCATTAAGCCTACCTGAGACAAAATTTGGTTGGTGTATTGCTCTGCTCCATGTCGGGCCGTTACGTGTCCGATTTCATGTCCAAGAACCCCGGCAAACTCGGCTTCATTGGAAAAATGAGCTAGAATCCCGCGGGTAAAATAAACATACCCACCTGGTAGCGCAAAGGCATTGACTACCGGAGAATTCAGAATTTTGAACTCAAATTGTAAATCCGGACGGTGGGAAACTTTGACCATTTTATTACCCTCCTGGGTAATAAAATCCTGTATTTTTTTGTCTTCATACCTACCAAACTCCGCAATTACCGCCGGATCAGATTGAGCACCCAGGGCCTTTTCCTGTTCGTAGCTCATGAAACTTAATTGTTTCCTTCCTGTCACAGGATTGCGCGTACAGGAAAATACGACTGCGAAGACAAAAGTAATGATAAGGGAAATCCGCAGGAACGACGCAGGTGTTCTCATAACTTTAATTTACGGGTTTAAAATAAGTCCGACCCTTTAAATATAAACAATTAAAGTGAAAAACTCTCACCACAAGCACAAGATCTGGCTGCATTGGGATTGTCAAAATAAAATCCCTTTCCCGAAAGACCACCTGAAAACTCCAATTTTGTGTTGCACAAATACAAAAAACTTCGGAGATCGGTTACAATTTTAATCCCATTGTCGTCAAAAACCTGATCGTCGGGTCTGTTTTCAGTGTCAAACTCCATTTGATAGGTAAGTCCAGAGCACCCTCCACTGGTAACACTGACCCGCACAAAATGATTTTCCCCGATTTCTCCCTTCTGCCTTATTTCCTCAATCTTGCTTTTGGCACTATCTCCTACGAACAACATGTTTTCAATTTTAATTTTTGGACACGAACAAAATTACTCAATTTCTCAATATAGAGAACTGGGAATCACTTCATGTTAAGTGACTAACATTTTACATTAAAAATCTGTTCACTTTCGGTGAGTATTGTTCGCATCCCGGGGAGCCGAATTGGGTTTTATACCTATGAAGGCTCCTGCTTCATCCTGAAAATTCTGATGACAATAGGTTTGTTTTGCAGAAGAATGTATGGTTATTCGTCCAGGTTGACACCTGCTTTGTGCATGTGCCAAACGGGATTTTCATTCCTTAGTCTATTAATTTTTTCTTCAAAAATTTGAATGGTACGTTCAATTTGGTCCATGGTAGTCGTGCGGCCCAAGCTAAAACGAATGGAGGATTTTGCATCTGATTCACTCAATCCCATAGCCAGCAGGACGTGAGAGGGATCCGGATTCGCAGAGGTGCAAGCGGATCCGGAAGAAACGGCTACCACCTCATTTACTTGTACCATGAGCTGTTCTCCATCCACATATTTGAAGCAAAGATTGGATACATGAGGTAGCCGATGATACAAATCCCCATTGATGGAAGTAGATTCAATGTGTTTTAGGAAATAATGCTCCAGCCGGTCTCTCAATAATCCGAGCTTTTCCATTTCAGCACCCATCTCCTTTCTGGCCAGTTCTGCTGCCATTCCCATACCTACGATGCCTGGTACATTGAGCGTACCACTTCGCAGACCACCTTGATGACCTCCACCGTGGATAGCCGGTTTTATCTTAGTCCGTGGTTTCTGTGTGCTGATATACAAACCGCCGATTCCTTTTGGTCCATAAAACTTGTGTCCGCTGAAGGCCAGGAGGTCAATTCCGTGATTCCTGGGATGCACTGGAATTTTACCTACTGCCTGGGTGGCATCGCATACAAAAAAAGTGTTCTTTTCACGACATATTTTCCCGATTTCGTGGACAGGATGAATAACCCCCGTTTCATTGTTGGCCCACATGAGAACGACGGCCAGGGTTTCATGTGTAATGGAGGATTCCAGCTCGTTCAAATCCAGGTGCCCCGAGGAATTTACTGGCAATCGGGATACTTTCCAGTTTTGACGCTCGAGGTAATCCAGCGTATCCAAAACGGCCGGATGTTCGGTCATGCAGGTGACAATATGACTGAATTTATTTTTCCACGTTTCTGCGAGACCCTTCAACGACAGGTTGAGGGATTCCGTTGCACCACTTGTGTATATCAAGGTGTCTTGCTCCACATCGAGTAGTGCAGCTAATTGATTGGTGGCTGTTTCCACTGCAGAGGTAGCTTCCCAACCAAACGGGTGGCTTCTGCTGTTGGCATTCCCCGGTGCCTGGGTAAAATAAGGAAGCATGGCCTCCAGAACACGCGGATCCACCGGTGTGGTGGCGTTATGATCCAAATATATTCTGTTATTCGTCACGGTTGTATATCTTGCAGTTGAAGAAGTATGTGATTTGCTATATTAAGTGAGCAGGGTTACAATGCGTTCTATTTTAACCTTGTGGTCGGCCGCTACAGAACTCCATAATCGAAGGCTGACCATCGTCCGTTTTAAAAGAATGATTGTCTCGTAATTTGACAATAGGTACGACAGCATCTTCGAAACGGTCTGCGAACTGACCTGAAGAAATAAATAAAAGCACCATGAAGGTAAAATATTCACCATATCGGTCAAATTCCATTCCCTGTAACGGGAAATGGATGGGTTGAAATTTAATCCCATACCTCGTGGCTCAAACCTTTTTTGAAACACAATAAAAGTACAAGATAGTAAATTGATATAGGACTCCGGATTGTTTTGAAGCCTTAAATATGCGAAGCTTATGAATGATAACCTAGATTTAGACCAATGGGAGGCACTCTTTCGCGATGAACTGGGAGGTAAGGATCCTATGGACAAGGCTCTAAATTCCGTTCCACCGATACAAATGGGTCCCTATGTTCCTATTCAATTGGGAGACTTTAAACCATACCCAGGAAGGGCAAAAGACCTGTCGTATTGGTTCTGGTTGAATGATGTTTCCTGGAACTGGTTTTCGGAGAAGGTCCGTGAATTAACGGAGTACCCTATTACCGGATTTTTTCTGGACAATGATCTCGACATATCTCCTCAGATTTTATTGAGACCCCTGCGATATAAAGATGACGAAGAAATATTTATCCGGGATACGTCAGATATTCTACGGATAGATCTAGGTTTGTTGAACGCAATTGATGAAGCAAAAAAGGGGATGGAGTTTTTAAGAAGTTACCCGAATGGTAGTTTGGTATTTGTTGCTGGGCATGATTTTATTCGAAATGTATCTTTGATTCGGGGTTTATTCAAAGCTATCGGAGATAATATGCCCGCCAGAGATGACAGGTCGCGATTTTACGGGATGATTGACCTCAATACTTTGGTTTCCCAGCAGGATGAAAGTATGCTCATACCTTCCACCAATCAAATTCTGGCTTTGTTGGTATGTGGGGTAGCTGATTTTATTTGGGATGTCAGAATTGCTTCACCCTGGACTCAGTCTCACCTCAATTACCTGCTCAATATTCCTGAAATATTATTTCGGGAGGGAAAGGTATTACTACCTAAAGACCCATTTCAAGGTAGTAGCTTTTTTGAAACCCTGAGCGATCGGATTGCACGACACATATCGATATAAAAAATGGCAGAGAAGGAATCCCATCCTCTTCCTTCCTGCCTGGTTTCTTTCAGATTCACTCCATGGATTTCCTATCCCATTTAACTTTCCTCCTCGATGGAGTGAATTGCCTGACTCACTAAATCTAGATCATGTTCGTGAGCGGGAATGTTATCCTCCTTGCTCTGACATTTTACTCTAGTGCTCTGTTGCATAAGTTCTTCCCACTTATGACGGCTTCTTTTCTGCCGTACCTTCATCACCGAAAGCCCCACGTAAGCCTGTCCTATGCTCGGTTTCGTTTCTTTGGTACGACCAAAAATAATCGCGTCATTAATATTAATTACTTATGAAACAGACCAATAGTCATTTCAGGATCTGGTTTCCACGTTCACGGAATGCAACCTTTTTCGGGTTATTTCACTGTAATCAGCCGTGGTGCTTTTTTCTTTGCTTCTTCCTTTTTGGGAAGCGATACGAAAAGGACACCATCTTTGTATTTGGCATCTACTTTATCCCCGTTGACAGAATCGGGTAAGGTAAAGCTTCTACGGAAAGAGCTGTAACCAAATTCTCTGTGGGTGTATTCCTTTTCTTCCTTTTCGTGTTGTTCCTCACGCTCATAGCTGATGGTCAGGACACCATCTCCCACATTTACCTCAAAATCCGATTTTTCCATACCAGGGGCAGCTACCTCGATAACAAAACTATCCTCGGTTTCACGGATATTGGTAGCAGGAACACGAAATCGTGCAGGAAAATCATCCCAAAAGGAAGTAAATTCCGGACTGAAAAAGTTTTCAACCCAACTACTTAATCTTGGTCTCATAGATCCATTCGAAATTCTTGCTAATGCTCTCATAGTGTTAAGTTTTTATGGTGAACAATCAATTTTTTTATGCTTGTTTTTCTATCATATTGATATGCAAATACCATTCCTTGTAGAAAAAATGACATATTGACGTGAATAATTTGAATAAAATGACATAAGTTCCGAAGATAAACACAGGGAGGTGTCAAAATGACAGTGTTATTTGTTTTATCGGACAATTTTTCTTATAGGAAGATAGGAAACCCGGTGTAGGAAAAAAGATCTAAGTATTCCTAAGGGATAATGCGAAAGACTTCGATAGAAGAAAAGTGAATTCGTTAATTGTTTTGTATCTTTTGCGGCTTTAAAAATCAATCGCCGTGTCATTAGCAATCGTAGTTATAGGAATCCTTAGCCTTGTCCTTTTAATTGGGTACTTCAAACTGGATACCTTTATTTCTTTTATCCTGGTTTCTCTGGCCATAGGACTAGCCCAGGGTATGAATCCAGTAGAGGTTTCAGAATCAATTCAAAATGGCGTAGGCAGTGTTCTGGGCTTTCTGGTAATCATTTTGGGATTTGGTGCTATGCTTGGGAAACTGGTAGCCGACAGTGGAGCAGCCCAACGGATTTCTACCAGCCTGATGAACACATTTGGACGAAAGTACGTACAGTGGGCTCTGGTACTCACTGGTTTTATTATAGGAATACCTATGTTTTATTCTGTGGGGTTTGTGATTATGGTACCCCTGGTTTTTACCGTTGCGGCGACTACCCGACTACCTATGTTGTATGTGGGCTTGCCTATGTTGTCCGCATTGTCAGTCACTCATGGATACCTCCCCCCGCATCCTGCCCCTACTGCCCTGGTGGTGGATTACG
The DNA here is from genome assembly GCA_964426625.1 of uncultured Saprospiraceae bacterium. Taxonomy (GTDB): domain Bacteria; phylum Bacteroidota; class Bacteroidia; order Chitinophagales; family Saprospiraceae; genus Membranihabitans. The sequence goes on from CAYRRD010000002.1 coordinate 81,324, forward strand.
GTGCCGACCTTGGTCTCACTATGATATATGGGATTCTCGTGGCTATTCCCGCCATTATTCTAGGGGGGCCGGTTTTTTCATCAACGCTCAAAAAATACAACCCTAAACCCCTGGCTGGATTTTTCAATGATAAAGTGTTTACCGAGGAGGAAATGCCCTCGTTGACTGTTAGTATACTGACTGCTTTATCCCCGGTCATTTTATTGGGAATTACGGCCGTATTGAAATTCATTGTCGTGGAGGAATCGATTGTAGGAAAGATTGTCTACACCCTGAGTGATCCTGTTATTGCCATGCTCATAGCCATCATCATTGCCATATTTACTTTGGGAATCAATCGGGGAACCTCCATGCGCGATGTGTCCTTCAAAATAAATGATGCTATCCGAAGTATAGCCATGATTCTTCTTATCATAGCTGGTGCCGGGGCGTTGAAACAGATCCTGGTGGATAGCGGGGTCAGTGATCAAATCGGTTCTATGCTTCAGGGGGTTCAAATTTCACCACTTATCCTTGCCTGGGGTATAGCCGCCATCATCAGAGTGTGCGTTGGTTCAGCCACGGTGGCCGGGCTTACCGCAGCGGGCATTGTTCTGCCCTTGATTCAGGAGGGTGGGGCCAATCCCGAGTTGATGGTACTTGCTACTGGAGCTGGAAGCCTGATGTTTTCCCATGTGAACGATGGTGGATTCTGGATGTTTAAGGAATATTTTAACCTTACCGTCAAGGAGACGATCAAAACCTGGTCTGTCATGGAAACCATAGTATCTATAGCCGGTTTGATCGGTGTTCTGATATTGAATATGTTTGTCTGACAGGCTCACCTCCTGGTAAGGAAATTCACATTATGGGTGTAAAGTGCTTTGCATGTGTGCTTCACAAAGTCGCTCAAATACTGCAGTATCCTGCTCGAATGTCAATAATTTACTATTCGACGGAGCGAGTTCCACCCAATGCAGTTCATGCTCTGCCTTAGAGATTTGTATTTGCTCTTTTGAAGAGATATAATGGTAGGTACAAATGACCTGATCAGTAGGAATGAAAATGGACTGGATAAAGTCCACCGTGACGTAAAATACTTCTCCGATCTCGACCTCTAAATCCAGTTCTTCCCGGAATTCACGAATCAGGGTATCCTGAATACCCTCTCCATACTCCACGCCACCTCCAGGGAATTTGAATAATTTCCGACCTTTGTACTCCTCTTCACTCATCAGAACCCGACCGTCACGGACCAGAATCCCGTACGATCTCAGGTTAAATCGGTTGATCATGCATTAATTTTTTGTTTCTATGTGAGACAAACATAAAGGTTTTTTTGTTCGTCCTTCAAAAATACAGGTCAATGCCTTCCACCATATCTACAATATATTAAAATGAGTACCTGAGGGTTAAGTTGGCTGTCCGGGTTTTACCAAACATCACGATATTGTCCGTATGGATGCCTTTCCAGTTTGAACGATCATCTGAACTGGCCCCGATAGAGGAGGCAGCTTTGGATATGTATAGGTGATCCATGAGATTGTACACATTTCCTATAATATGAATGGCCTGACCCTGGGTTTGCGGGATGGTGATTTGTAGATTGAGATCCAACAATCCATAGGAAGGAAGTTCGATGCCACCATTATCGGAGTACAAACGGTCATAATGAAGATAGTTGGCTTCCACAGACACATTTTTCATCATATCCCATTGGATACCCATACCCCATGAAGTTTGAGGAGCGCTTCCCACCTTGATGTTCCTAGCGGAAATGCTGTAGGCATCCACCTTTTCGAGTAAACTTGTACCATCGTAAAGTTCGACCTCTTTCTCCCCCACGATTTCCCAATTTCCAAGGGATGCCATTCCCTTCAAGCGAAAGTGATCGTTCATATGGTATGATAAATCCACCTCAAGTCCTTTGTGTAGTTGATCCTGGAACAACAATTCATATGGATCCATTCCCTGGGCGGTATACACCCTGTCATCAGTCAATCGAACCGTTCCATCGGTTTGAACTTCCAGCAGGTTGTACAATACCCGGTTGTTCCATGAGGTCTGATATACATTGATATTGGTGGTCACTTTGGGGGTGATCAATTTATAGCCAAGCTCCAGACCCACTATATCCTCGTTGAAAGCGTTCTGGCTGATGGTATTGGAATTGTTTTCAAAAACTACATCATGGAATGGCTGGCGGGAATATATGCCCGCGTTGCCAAAGAAAGTGTGGTTTTTGCCAACCACATAACTCAGGCCGATTTTGGCATTATAACCCTCGTTGATCACCTTTTCAGAATCGGTGTCGGAAGGGGGCGCGTAGAACAGTTCATGCCGCACATGATCCTGAATGGAATACGCTCCCTGAAGGTATGCACTGAGTTCTTTTTTCCAAAATTCCAGTTGGCCAAATCCTCCGGCATATCTTATGGTTTCTGCACTATTGTAAGTGATTCTATCTCCTCTGGGAGCGAAGTTGAAAATGGCTGACCAGGGATCGGCTTTATAGGAGGTGCTCGCAGTATAACCATCGGGATAAGCCGGTATACCCCACTGGTAATAACCGGGTTGATCCAGCAGTTTATACACTTGTCGAAAATGATCTCCATAAAATCTTCTCAAGTCGGTACCGAGGCTCAGGTGCCAATTTCTGGATAATTCGTTCTCATATTTCAAAACCGCACCGATCCAGTTGTGGTTATTCACTGAGGTTCGTAGTAGATAGTTGGATGCTGGGTTAGCAACAGTGGCATCGAAATCGATTTGCCCGGACTGAGTTCTTGCCAATGGCCCTCCTTCCCCGCCTGTACCACCCCCTCTACCCAGAGAACCATACAACACGGTGGAAAGGGACGATCGATTGTTGATGTCCCAGTCCCAATTGACATTGATGATGGGTTTGTGATAGTAATTCGTACGTTCGGAAAAATATCGACCATCGTAAATGCCCCAATTGCTGTTATACCGTGGATCCAGTTGAGCATCCTTCCTGAAGTGCGAAGCGATGCTGCTCATATATTTTTGGTCGTGTTTTTGTGGTGCTCCGGTAACAAGGAAATGAATAGAATGTCGATGAGCGGGCCTGTACCCCGCTGCGAAAAAATAAGTTTGCCCATTCCCTCTGGTGCCATGTCCCCATCCGTTACCGGACCATACAGAAACCAGAGCTGAAATTCCCCATTTTTCGTTCATGATCCCCGTATTGTAAGCCGCACTTACCTTGTAATAATTATCGCTACCTACTGTGGAGGAGATGGAACCTCCACGGAGTGTTTCTGTTGCTTTCATGATGAAATTCCAAGTCCCGCCTACCGATGAAATGGCCAATTTGGATGCGCCCAATCCTCGTTGGATTTGTATAGCACTGGCTACATCGGTCAGTCCTGCCCAATTGGACCAGTATATCCTGCCGTCCTCCATGCCATTGATTGGTTGTCCATTCAGGAGAAATGCCGTATTGGTCTGGTCGAATCCACGGGTCCATACCTCAGCCTCACCGTATCCGCTTGACTGATTGGATATATAAATCGATGGGGTTGTTCTGGCCACTTCCGGAAATTCGGCATCCCCGGCAATTTTCCTTTGTATTTCCCCAGCATTGATGGTGGAGGTGGCCACCGGTGTTTGGCGGTCTACTACGATATCCATAACGCCGGTAATGACTACTTCATCCAGACCAAATGCACTGGGAACGAGAAGAATGGAACTCAGCTCAGTGGGGGAAGATGGGGTCAGGTCCACAGTCTGAGTTTCATAGCCCAGGTACGAAATCACGATGGACGAGGGCATTTTATTTAAATTCAGAGAAAAAAGCCCGTCAAAATTTGTAATGGTGCCATTGGTTGTTCCTTTCTCGACGATGGTAGCCCCAATGAGGGGCTCCTCGGTATACAGATCCAGAACACTTCCGCTAATCGTCTGTGCCTGTAATTTTACCAGTGTAATGCCCCCAATAACCAGGAGTAAAATACTTTGTTTCATCCCGCTGTAATTTAAACTGATATTTGATCCTCTATCATCACTAACGTCGTGTTCCCGAATTTGTCCACCCTGATGTTCCTCATTTCACATCTCCATTTTCGATGCAAAATCAATGATACTCAATTCTAAAAGCCTCCAGGAAAACTAAGTTCGAATTTTCGTTTGATTTGAGATATTGTTTTTATGATCCTTCATCATGATAAGATCTTACCGTACTGGAGGCCCAAAATTGGAAATTTTCGATAAGAATTTCAGGAATTCCAATATTGAAGGGACATATTTACAATTTCTGAATTTTTGAAGTCCCCGATTTGACCGTACCTGCCGGAATTTTTCAACAGAATCATTCAAATGGTTACCTTGAGAATGCGGTTTAAACCTTGCAGATCTTTGATTATCCGAATCTCATGATATCCCGAATGTGAAAATAATTCGGCGATGTGCTTCGATGTATGATGATTCATTTCAAGATAAATGCTTGCTCCCTCACGTAAATACCTGCTACGCAATTGGATCGCTTCATAAAATTCCAGACCATCTGCATCCCTGGTGAACAGGGCCGATTCTGGTTCATAGTCCAGATTAAGGTCCAGAGAGGACTTTTCATGTGGTCTGATGTATGGAGGGTTGCTTACGACAATGTCGTACTCCGCCAGGAAATTCTGTGGAAGCTCAAGGATGTTGTCCACTTTCCAGTGAATATGCACATCGTGCAGGTCAGCATTTTTGCGTGCCATGTGAAGAGTTTCAGGGGAAAAATCAATTCCCGTAACCGACCAATCCGGCCGGTGTTTCTGGAGGGTGATGGCTATGCATCCACTACCTGTACCCAGGTCAATGACCCGCAATCTTGTTTTTTCCTTATGATCTGCCAGGACCTGGTACACCAATTCTTCCGTTTCAGGACGTGGAATCAGGGTATGTTTGTTCACCAGGAATTTTAAATCGTAAAAAAAAGTGTGGCCTGTAAGGTATTGAATTGGATAATAATTCTGTAATTTTTCAAGATCCAGTTCAAACAGTTCCTCTGACCGTGCAGCTTCCTGGTACCATCGCCACATATTTTCAGTTTCACGCTGACCGTAAAGAGGAATCAGTTTGTCTTTCCACCGGGTGTGCCGTTTATCGAACATAGTGTAGAAGTTGAGCTGTAAAAAGCCTGCAATCTTTAATAGATCATTGTCTATCTGTGATCATCCCATCCTGTGCTTATAATCCTCAAAAGTAAAATTACGCAACAATTTATAAGTGCCGTCCTCCTGGATCATTCCTATGTCGGGATGCTGGACTCCATTGAACATCGTGGTTTTGACCATAGTATAGTGGATCATGTCCTCCAAGATTAGTGCATCCCCCACTTTCATCTCTTGATCAAATGAATACGGGCCTAGTTGATCTCCGGCCAGACAACTGGATCCGCCAAGCATATATACATTCGGGCCATTGTCGCCATATTGGGCACCTCGAATAACTGGATTATAGGGCATTTCCAGACAATCAGGCGTATGTGCAGTAAAGGAAATATCGAGCATCAGGAATTTTCTTGCTGGGGTGGTAATCACATCGAGCACCGTGGCTTTGAGAAAACCTGTTTGCCATACTACCGCAGAACCTGGCTCCATGATCACTTTCAAATGGGGGTGCCGGGACTTAAATTGTTGAAGGAGCTGGATCAAGTGAGGTATGTCGTAGGATTTTTCGGTCATGAGGTGCCCCCCTCCAAAATTGACCCATTCCAGATGGGGTAAAAGTTTTTCAAACCGGGACTCAAATGATTGTAATACCCGTTCCAGGGTGTATGAATTATTTTCACAAAGGGCATGAAAATGCAATCCGGAAATTCCATCGGGCAAGGTATCGAGGTGATGAATCCCCAATCGGGACCCGGGACCTGCTGGATCGTAAAGCGGGGTTGAAATTTCGCTGTACCCGGGATTAACCCTTAATCCAAATTTTAATGAGGGATTGAATTGACGGAAGGGAAGGAAATGGCGGTCATATTCCCCCAGGCTATTGAAAATAATAGACTTAGCGTGATGGGCCAAATGCTCCCTTTCCCTGGCTTTAATGGCCGGGATATAGACATGAGCTAGGTCACCCATGTGTTCATGGATTAAAAGTGATTCGTTCAGGGAACTAGCCGTTGCGCCATCCAGGTACTGTCGGATGCGCGGAAAAACAGGCCACAATGCAACCGCCTTGAGAGCAAGGATGATTTCTACACCGGCGGTGCGCCGCACGTGTTCCAGCAATTGAAGATTGCGTATCAGCTTTCTTTCTTCCAGGACAAAAGCTGGAGAATCAATATTTGGATAGGAATTATCTTGCTTCTCTTTCATCCCACTTAAATTCATAATACGTGTATTATCACCCCAATCATCCCGGTGCTCATCACTTCAATCCCCATCATCAGCGTACAGGTAAAACGGGCAGATTTATACTTTTACCGGATGGGGATCATTCTGATCACGAAACCGGGTATAAAATCAGTTTATATACTCCGGAACTGACCAATAATTTTGTTGCACGGAGAATCAAATATTACAATTCCAGGTCAATATCCTGTTCAACATGCCATGGTAATCCACATTGATTGAGTTCCTCCATGAACGGATCCGGATCGAATTCCTCCACGTTAAATACACCGGCATCCATCCACTGGCCGGTGATCATCATTTTGGCACCGATCATGGCGGGAACACCGGTGGTATAGGAAACAGCCTGTGTGCCGGTCTCCTCATATGCTGCCTCGTGGCTTGTATTGTTGTAAATATACAATGTCCGCTCTTTCCCATCTTTTAATCCGCGAATTCTGCATCCTATGGATGTCCAGCCTTTGTAGTTGGTTCCCAGAGATTTGGGATCGGGGAGTACTGCTTTGAGAAACTGGATTGGAACAATCTGTTTTCCTTCATATTCAATGGGTTCGATATTTGCCATACCTATATTTTGAATTACCCGAAGATGGGTCAGGTATTCATCTGAAAAGGTCATCCAAAACCGGGCCCTTTTTATGGTCGGGAAGTTCTTGACCAGAGATTCAAGTTCCTCGTGATAAATCAAATATGAATTTCTTGGGCCGATACCCGGGTAGTTCAATTTTTTCATAAACTGGTGAGGCTCGGTTTCCACCCATTGTCCGTTTTCCCAGTATTTGCCATTTTGAGTAACTTCCCGGATATTGATTTCCGGGTTGAAGTTGGTAGCGAAAGGATGTCCATGATCTCCTGCATTGCAGTCCACGATATCCAGGTAATGAATTTCATCAAAATAATGTTTGGCTGCGTAAGCCGTAAATACCGATGTGACACCAGGATCAAAACCGCAACCCAATAAAGCCATCAAACCTGCATTTTTATACCGGTCGTGAAAAGCCCATTGCCATTTGTACTCAAATTTGGCCTCATCTTCCGGCTCATAGTTCGCGGTATCGAGATAATGGACACCTGCTTCGAGGCAGGCTTCCATGATGGCCAGATCCTGGTAGGGTAAAGCAACATGAATTACTAGGTGCGCTCCAAAATCCCGGATTAATTTAACCAGTGCTTGCTGATCCATGGCATCGATCTCTGCGGTAGTGATGCGATCATCACCAATGGCATCCTTGATTTCGTCACATTTGGATTTGGTGCGGCTGGCCAGGAGTATTCGTCCGAATGTATCTTTTTGTTGTGCACATTTATACGCTACCACCCGGCCCACGCCTCCGGCTCCAATAATAATTATGTCTTTTTTCATGAACGCTGTCCTTTTTTGAAAATCGACTTCAAAAGTACGAATTCGGATTGAGATTAACAACGATACGGAAACCGGGGATCCGAAATGAAGGTATTGTAGTTTTGAAAATATTTTCATGCGGTCCAAGTCCCAGGGAATTTTTAAATTTAATCACCATTTTAAATGATAAATTGAAATTAGTCTGGTGAATTATCAGGATTACAACCCCAATGCCCCCGGCGTACGCAATGGCCGGTTTATGGGCCTGCCTTTTGAAAAGTCGGATGCATCGTGTATTCTTCTACCCGTCCCCTGGGATGTCACAACCTCCTACGAGGAGGGGACATCCTCTGCACCCGATAATATTCTTCAGGCCTCAGCCCAATTGGATGTGGGAGATCGCACCAACCCCTTTCTCTGGCATCGGGGAATCTTTATGTTGGATATTGATCTCGATATTCGGAGGCGGAACTTAGAAGTACGGGATCGGGCAAAAGCGGTTATAGACGCATGGGAATCGGGGCTGGATGTAGAAAATTCTTTGAAGTGGCAAGAGGCAATTAAGGTGGTGAATGAGGCTTCACGACAACTCAACCAATGGGTGTATCAAAGGGTTCAGGATTTTTTGGGACAGGGGAAAAAGGTTTTATTGGTGGGTGGAGATCACAGTACTCCGTTGGGGTATGTAAAGGCACTTTCCGAGAAGCACAAAGACATGGGCATTCTGCAAATCGATGCGCACTGTGATTTACGGAAAGCATACGAGGGCTTCGATTATTCTCACGCCTCGATAATGTATAATATCCTGAACGAGATAGCGGGCGTTTCAAAGCTGGTGCAGGTAGGTATCAGGGATTGGTGCCCGGAAGAAATGGACAGGATCGATCAGAGTGAAGGAAGAATCAAAACCTTTTTTATGCAGGACCTCCAGCACCAATTAATTGGGGGCGAGTCCTGGAAGGCCTTGTGTGTCCGAATGATCAGAGAATTGCCAGAAAAGGTATATATAAGTCTGGACGTCGACGGACTTGATCCCACGTATTGTCCACATACAGGGACACCTGTACCAGGGGGATTAATGTATCATCAATTGATCTATCTGCTCGAATCTATCCTGGATTCCGGAAGAAAAATTGTGGGTGCTGATCTGGTGGAAGTAGGTGGTTTGCCCCATGAATGGGATGGAAATGTAGGTGCGAGGCTGGCATATAAACTGGCTTTACTTTTGCTCAATGAAGACTAAATCTTCCCACTTTTTCCAGTAGAAATGTTTATCTTACCATCGCTCAAGCAGATTCTTAATATCCCCTAAGGAATTCAGGATGATATGACCACACTTGAAGAACGATTTTCGAAACCAGGTCCCAAACGAATACTTTCCTTGGATGGGGGAGGGATAAAAGGCATTCTTACCCTGGCAATTTTAGAACGGATGGAATCGCTTTTGAGACAACAGCATGATAATCCAAAGTTTTTATTGTCCGATTATTTTGATCTGATTGGAGGAACTAGCACGGGTTCGATCATTGCTTCGGGGCTGGCGATGGGAATGACAGTTTCTGAGATCAGTGGATACTACAACACCTTGGCTAAGGGTATTTTTGGGAAAAGAAAAAGTATCCTTGCATATCTGTCACGTGGGGAAAAATATGATATCAAACCACTCAACAATGCTTTGAAGAAGGTATTTAAGAATACCAGACTAGGAGATCAGGAAAAGTTGAAAACCGGGTTGTGTATCGTGACCAAACGGGCCGACACATTTAGCACCTGGCCTTTTCATAATCATCCTGGTGGTAGATTTTATAATTACAACAAAGACCTCCCCTTGTGGAAAGTCATCCGGGCTAGTGCAGCGGCGCCCACCTATTTTTTGCCTATTGTTCTCGATATTGGTCAGGGTGAAAAAGGTACCTTTATCGATGGGGGTATTTCTATGGCCAATAATCCTTCACTGACACTTTTTCTCGTAGCAACGCTCAAAGGTTTCCCATTCCACTGGTCCGTGGGAAGAAATAAACTCTGTCTCGTGTCCGTAGGGACCGGATCTTTGAGCAGAAAATATACATACAAGGATTTAGAGAAAATGAATATTATGAAATGGGCCGGAATGCTGCCAGACCATTTTATGACCGATGCCAATTATTACAACCAGATCATTATGCAGATGTTGTCTGATTCGCAGACTGCATCGACCATGGATAGTGAAATGGGAGACCTCAGGAATGACAGCCTCAACGGATCCCAGTTTCTTACGTATTTGAGATACGATGTTCCTTATGAACAGGAATATCTAAAGCAACTTGGATTTGAATTCACCCCGGATAAAATCAAGGAATTGAGTGCGATGGACAACTATCGAAATATTTCCTCGCTATATGAAATTGGAAAAGCTGCTGCAGATATTCAACTTAAGGATGAGCACTTTCAGAAAATATTTGCACTCGATAATCCCTCTGATCAACAAATTAGACGATATACACCCAATAAAGATTTGGGACTTGATTTTGAAAAGGTTCAGAAAAAGCCTATAACCGTAGAGGCCGTTCAGATTGAAGAACCATTTGAGGTGGAAACATTGGAAGGAATCATGCAGGGGAAAGCCGGGGATTATTTGATGAAAGGGGTACGGGGAGAATTGTATGTCTGTGATCAGTCGATCTTCGATCAAACCTATACCAAAAGGACACAGGATGGATGAGCACAACATATACATATCCCACGCATGGGGAGGAGAAAGTGAAAAAGTAGTTCAGGAGATATACCGGAAATGCACAGAAGTGGGGCTCAATGTAACTTTGGATCGGAAAGACCTGGGATATCGTGAAAGTATTACGACCTTTATGCAAAATCTGGGATGTGCTGATGCAATTATTCTTGTAGTAAGCAATAAGTACCTGCACAGTGAATATTGCATGTATGAATTGCTCCAGATTTATGAAAACAAGAACATTTTACAACGGATATTTCCTGTCGTCCTTGATGAAGTTTCAATTGCAAAATCCACTGAACGCCTGGATTTGGTCAAATATTGGGAAAATGAGACTGAAAATCTTGAAACTAAGATAAGAGAACTTAGAACCCTCGCCTATATTGAAGGCATTACTGACGATCTCAATTTGTATCAAAAAATACGGAACAACATTGCCAATCTGACCAGGATCCTGAAGGATATAAATACTTTAAACATCCGTCTGCACCGGAATCAGGATTACCTTGAACTCATTAAAAGTATTCAATCTTATTTGAATGAGGTGAAGAATCAGCAGACTCCAAAGACTGCCCCAGCAAAGGATATATCGATTTTTTCAGATCATGTCGACGATAATACTACGGAGGTTACAGACTCATCTTCTGGACTTTATTCATCGTCGGAAAAGGAAAGGAAGTGGTGGAATAAATTGTTTGTCTGGTTACCCGGAGTGTTGTTGCTTGGTTTCGCAATGTTTTGGTGGATGAAAAGGGAGTCAGCAGAATTGGTTGACTCGACATGGATGGAGGAATCTTCGAAGGCCCAATTTGGTACTATTTCAGGCAAAAAGTCAATTTTGGGGGATACAATGATGAACATGGATGGCCCTGATCCGGCTACTACTCGAATTCAACAGCAGGAAACCGATGATCGTCCACCAGTCAATGCTGAAACGGATGTGAAAAATGTTTTGGACTCACATCCTCCGCAGGTCGACCGTGAGGGAAAAAGTGTGGATCCTCCTTCATCTTTATCTGTTGGGCCCATCAGGGATACTTCACCATCCGAAGTTGTCAATGGGAAATCAACGCTGATGGAAACTGGGAAAGAAGTATCTCAATTACCGGCAGATGAAAATTATGAAGAGCAGCCTGATTACAAGGTGGAACAATTGTTTGTACCGGAAAGTGAAATAACCGTGCTTGTCGTGAATGAAATTTCATCCAATCAGGTTCAGGAAGGGGATATTATTTATCTGGAAACTATCCAGTCGATAGTTGTTCAGGACTTTACGGTTGTTGATAAAGCCTCCAGAGTCAAAGCGCAGGTTATTCAGGCAAAATCATCCATCAATGGCAGTCGGGCCGCTCTGGGTATCCGGCTGGAAGCGTTGGAAACTGTGGATGGAAACTGGTTACCTATTAACTATCCCGATATTATAGATCGGAGGAGGGGAGAGATTGTTTTCAACAAAGGATCCAAATTTGAGAAGGTAAACCTTCCATCATCGACAATAAACCTTAAAGTGTTTCAATAATGAGATTTTTCGTCATCAACTGTTGTGTATTTCTTTGCATTTCGCTGTGTGGAAGAATACATGCCCAAAGTGTGCAATCCATTTCCCAGGGTGTTTCGCTACACCTTCAAGGTCAATTTTCGATGTGGAATAGCAATTCCAATTTTCTATCCGATATTTCCGATGATGATCCAGCAGGATTGGGTTTTGGAGTAGAATTGCGTTATGGATTTACGAGTATGTTGAGTGGTTACCTGGGATTTGGAAATGTCAATTACAACAGCAACAATGAATGGGAGGATTACAAGTCGACATATTATCGCCTGGGAGGCCAATACAATTTTGGAGGGACTACATCCAAAATAAGACCCTATCTGTATGCCGGAGGTGTTTATCAAAATTTTAAACTCGCCCGGATTTTTATCAATGATATGGGGACTGTTTTAATAGAAAATGGCAGTCTGGTATCCAAAGGAGTGGGTGTGGAGATCGGGGTCGGACTTAAATATCATCTCATGCCGGAATGGGTGCTGGAACTATCTGCAGGAGGACAATTCGGACAATTCGGTTCCAATTTCGTCAATGGCAGGGATTTCAATTTTGAAGAAACGATAGACCATCAGCATTTGCATTTACGCATTGGTGCCGGTTATTTCTTTTACTGATTTCAAACACAAACCTTGATATGGATCTTGAAAAATTCCGGGAATTCTGTTTGTCCTTACCGGGAACTTCAGAATCTATGCCTTTCGGACCTCAGGCATTGGTGTTTAAAGTCGGGAGTAAAATGTTTGCCCTTGCTGACCTGGAACAATTTGCTTCAATAAGTCTGAAATGCGAACCGGAAAAAGCGATTGATCTTCGGGCCCGGTTTTCCGAAGTAAGACCGGGATACCATATGAACAAACGACATTGGAATACGATCGATATCAGTCACAGGATCGGAGATCAACAATACCTGGAATGGACCCGGGAATCGTATGACCTTGTAGTCGAAAAAATGTCGAGAAAAGAGAAAGAAGGTTTGGGGTTTACCGGATAAAATCAACCTTACAAGTCCTGATATGGGGAAATCGTTACAGACTTAAGGAAAAATTGTATGGGCGCTTAGGTGACGGATGCATATCACCTGCATTCACAGAGCACTGGCATTCCCGGAAATGAAAATGTACCATTTTTTCATGTACTAATCACCCCGAACCAGACTATTCCCTATTATCGTCGTAGCGGCTGCTTTACCCTGTCGGGTACATCCGCACCTTCAATTTGAGAGCCTGTGCCCTTTTCAAACCAAGGAATCCAGAGGAGTACACATTTCAGGTATGAGTAATTGAAATTGATCCCGGATTCGATCAAAAATATCCCGTCCCTTGTCAAAAGCTATACGACGACCATCCACTTCCACGACCGGGGTTAATTCTCCCATAGTGCCCGTGGCAAAAATACCTTCAGCTGTGTAAAATTCCGTAAGGCTCAGGTTCTGTTCAAAGCAGGGTATACCTGCGCGTTGGCAACACTCCATCGTCAGTTTTCGAGTAATACCCGGTAGACAGGCGTGGGCAAAAGGAGTGTATACTTCTCCGTTTCGAATGATGAAAACATTGGTGCCGTTAAGTTCAGCCACAAAACCTTGTGTGTCCAGCATCAGCCCAGCATCGTAACCGGCAATATTGGCCTGGATCTTTGCCAGAATATTGTTGATCAGATTGTTATGGTGAACCTTAGAGTCCAGGTGTCGTGGCGAGTTCCTCTGTACAGAAGTGCTGATCACCCGAATTCCGCCCGTGTTGTCGTATACCGGAGGCTTCCATTCCGCCAGTACGATCAGACAGGGCCCAAACTGATTGAGTCGGGGATCCATACCGCTGGTGATTTTTTCACCTCGTGTCAGTGTAAGCCGGATGTGGACATCATGGGTCATGCCGTTGGCCGCGAGTGTTTCATAGATCGCCTTTTTTATAAAGTTTCGGCTTGGGATTTCTGCAAAGGCCAATGCATGTGCCGATGCTTCCAGTCTCTGGAGGTGATGGTCGAGCACGAAAAGTCCTTCTTTGTACAGACGCAAACCTTCCCATACAGCGTCACCCCCCTGGACACTGCTATCAAAAACCGACACTTTTGCTGCGTCTCTGGGATATAGTCTCTCACCCACCCAAATTTGTATTTCCTGATTGCGAGGATCAAATTTCTGGAGCATGGCTAAGGTTTTATTTGATTGTAAAGATATTGATAATCGATCATACATGCTTTGTAAAGGGGTTGTAAATGCCCGGGTAGTTCCACGCTTAAAGGATCCCTGGGGGGGCCAAAACGGGTGGTCTTCCAGGCACTTTGATACCAATGGCTCGCCCAGCACCCATCGAATGATTTGGGCCCTTCCGGCCAGCGTAACATGGAGCTTTGGAATCCTATGCCCATGTTGTGACACAATCTTCGAAGCTCCGCCTTCGGATCTTTGAGCAGGTGGTTGGCATCTATGATATGAGCTACCCGGTTTCTTTGTCTCAATATATCGTACCATTGACGTTGGGTGGTTGTCCCCAATGCTTCAAGATTAGGATTGGTGATAACCTGACTAAAGGAATGAATATGCAACCTGGGGTGTCGAATTAAAAAAACATGTTTCCATTGATCCATTTGCCGAAAATCATCTTCGACTAAATGGTGAGCCATATTTTTAATAAAAATCGCACTGTGTTTGGATTCCAGGGCCCTGATCCGATCGAACACTTCGGATCTGTCATGGGGTAGATTGTTCAGAATGAGTTCCCTATCCGGATGGTTTGCTCCAGATTGTGCGAGGTAGGCAGCATAAAAAGGTTCGTCAATGGGATGTATTAATGTATGTTGACCCAAACTGTACATCAGGGCTGTGGAGACATTGCGGGGACTGGCGATGAGGTGGATGATCACGATTTATTGGATTTGAATAATATCTAAAATCGAAGGTAATTGCCTGGCACCGAATATATCGTTTGCATCTCAGGGTTATGATATACAATGGAGGTTTTCATTGTATGATGACTTTGAAGTGGGTTTGAGTCCATATTATCTGCGGTAAATTCAAAGTAAGCTATTTCCATTGTCCGTTTTCCCGAATCCCTCTTCAGCAATCCCTGGAACTAATTCCTGCCATTTCCAGGTTCGATCTCTGAATTTGCATTTCGAATTTACGTTAATATTCCGACCTTTGCCATCGAGATATTGAAAAATCGCTGCATGGATTCCGTTTTTGTCAACATTTTGGATAATTTGGGCACGTTTGCGTTTGCCATGAGTGGAACCCTGACAGCGTTGCATAGAAGGTTTGATTATTTCGGGGCACTGGTCATTGCCTTTGTAACCGCGACCGGAGGGGGAACGCTCCGGGACTTATTGACGGATGCCGGACCGGTATTCTGGACCGAAGCCACTCATTATTTCTATTACATCTTTGCCGGTTATTTGATTGCTGTACTATTTCAGTCCTCTTTGCACAGATTGAGTAATACCATGTTTTTATTTGATACGATCGGTATATCTATCTTTACTATTATCGGCATGGAAAAAACACTCAATTTAGGATTTTCACCACTAATTGCACTCAATATGGGGGTGATGTCTGCCGTTGTGGGAGGTGTGATCCGGGATGTCCTGACCCATGTGCCACCGCTTATTTTCCGAAGAGAAATTTATGCAATACCTTGTTATATAGGGGGAATGGTATACTGGATGATGGGTTGGACTTCTATCCCTCTTGAATTAAATATCCTGGTAACCATTATTTTAATTATATTGATCCGCCTTATCGCGATAAAACGGCATTGGTCTATATCCCCGCACAAGGATTTGGATGATGATGCAGTATAAATTGTTCTTAACTTAGATATTTAGAAATTTCATTCTATGAATCGTCGTAAATTCCTACAGTTTTCCACTACCATGGGACTTGCCCCATTGATGCCTTCGCACCTGGAGTTTCCGCAATTTCCTTTGTCACAAACCAAGGATCGGTTGAGAGTTTTGTTCCAGGGTGATTCGATCACCGATGCAGGTCGGAACAAAAATAGTCAGTTACCGGATAAATCGGAAGGTTTGGGACATGGATATGCGTTTCTTTCTGCAGCTCAGCTCCATGGTCAGTATCCGGAACTACAACCTATGGTGTTTAACCGGGGAATCAGTGGAAATAAGGTGTTTCAACTTGCACAGCGCTGGGACATTGATGCCCTGGAATTGGAGCCGGACGTAATCAGCATATTGATCGGTGTGAATGATCACTGGCATTCTTTAAGAGATTATGAAGGCACAGTTCAAACTTATCAGAATGACTATGATGCCTTGTTGGAGCGTACCCGTCAGGCCCTTCCACATACCGCGCTTATCATTTGTGAACCATTTGT
The DNA here is from genome assembly GCA_964426625.1 of uncultured Saprospiraceae bacterium. Taxonomy (GTDB): domain Bacteria; phylum Bacteroidota; class Bacteroidia; order Chitinophagales; family Saprospiraceae; genus Membranihabitans. Next base: position 97,597 of record CAYRRD010000002.1, read on the forward strand.
ATTGCTCGATGGTACGGCGATCGAACGGGAAAAATGGGTTCCGGTGTTTGATGAATATCGAATGGCAGCAAAATCACTGGCTAAGAAGTACAAGGCAGAGTTTGTTCCATTTCAGTCTGCTTTTGATCAGGCTTTGAAACGAGCGCCTGCCTCATACTGGGCACCGGATGGTGTGCATCCCAGTCTTGCGGGTGCACAACTGATGGCTGATCAATGGATGGCAGTATTTAAAAAGCTGAAACTGAAGTAAATAAGTGAAAAGGATTCTCAGAAGAATTTAAAAAAATTAATATTTATATTTACGGGTAAATTTTTACCCAAAATGAAAATTACATCAGGCATTTTCGCACTTTTAATTTTGGTAACATTGTGCATAGGGTGTTCATCAACACGTACCTATCAAAGAGTGAACAACATTGTGTATCCTGAGTACCGATTGCCTGAATCAATCCAGAAAATCAAAGTTTTTCACACGATTCGTGAATCCAATAACGTGTTGCCTGGCAGACAAACGAATACTTCTGCTGATGGCAAAGTAGAACAACTTAATGAGTTTGGGGGGGAAACCAAATCAAACTACATGGTCAGGCAGACCAGACGGGAATTGGAACAAGGTCGGTTCTATATAATCGAATCGATTAGACTGTCGGATCATGAATTATCTGAATGGAACTCCAGTAAAATTGGAAATTATGTCGCAGGGGACAGGGAAGTGATATTGATATTGGAAAGTTTACAATCCGATTATGACTTTAAATCGGAAAGGATCCGAAAACACCAACTCGATGCCTCCGGAAAAGATTATTATCTGGATGCATATGAGGCCACAAGGCACTATGTGGTGCAAACCGATTGGAACATATACTCGGGAGATCGGGCTACCTTGTTGTACAATCTTCGCCATCGAGGCGACAAAATTCTTACATCACAAGGATTAAATAAAGATCAGACCATCCACAAACTGGATAGTATCGCACGGGGGGTGGAGCGGTATTTACTGGATTCGATGGCCATGGTGTTGGCTTCGGAGATTCTCCCCCGCAAAATATTTGATTCATGGACCTATTATGTGAAAGGATCGGACGAACTTGAAGAAGGGTACCGGTATATGAAGCTGGACAAGCTGGATGATGCCGAAAGAATATACCGGAAGGGTTTAAGAACCACCACAGATTCCAAAATCGAAGCCCGGTTAAATTACAACCTGGCTGTTGTTTACGATATATCCGGAGACATCAATACCGCTTTTGAATTTGCTGAAAGAGCGCTATTGACGGACGAGAAATACCTGCATCAAAAGATCTACGATGATTTGAAAATAAAAAGAGGAATCAGGTATTAGTGTGATAAGATTTGTTTGGATAGCAATCCCTATTTTCAAATCTCCATCTGGTCCAGTTCATCCATAAGAATAGCCCACGTTTCCATTACCTCATCCCGTTGTTTCTTCAATTGATGATGGTCCTGCGTAATTTTGGTTGCAGCATCGGATTGATAAAAATCAGGATCCATCATTTTTTTTTCATATTTTCCGATCTTATTGTCGAGCTGGTCAATCTCCCGTTCCAACTTGTTGATCTGATTTTTAAGCGATTTCTTTCTTTCAAATAGCTCGATCCTTTCTTCCCGGGTCAGAGTGGAAGGTTTTGATACACTAGTCTGGGTCCCTATTTCAATTGCCCGCATGTTATCTTCCTCCCGTTTCATTAGGAAATATTCCACATCGCCAAGGTATTCCTTCACCTTACCATCTCTGAATTCATAGGTTTTATCCGTCAGTCCTGACAATAGATCCCGATCATGGGATACGATCAACAGACTTCCATCATAGGCTTGCAAGGCTTGTTTGAGAATGGATTTGGTTTGCATATCCAGATGGTGTGTAGGTTCATCAAGCACCAGAAAATTGATGGGTTGAAGGAGCATTCTGGCGAGGGCCAAACGTGTTTTTTCGCCACCGGAAAGTACCGATATTTTCTTCTCCACTTCCTCTCCGCTAAATAAAAATGTCCCCAGGATGGAACGCACTTTTGCCCGCATATTGGGGGGAGCTTCTGTCTCCATATAGGATAGCGGGGTTTCATTCCGGGGCAAAAATTCTACCTGGTTCTGTGCGAAATATCCCAAATCTACATTGGTGCCGATTTTTACCGTACCCTGGGTAGGTTCCCATTCCCCCACAATGATTTTGGTCAGAGTGGATTTGCCCTGACCATTCTGACCTACAAATGCTACGCGATCCCCGCGAAGAATGTCGAGTGATACCCCTTCAAATACTACTTTCGAACCAAAAGATTTACCAGCATTTTCAACTTTGACCACTTCCTGACCCGATCGGCGGACTGGAAGAAAATGGAGATTGACCTGAGAATGTTCTTCCACGACTTCTTCGAGTCTTTCCATTTTATCGAGCGATTTTTCCATGGATTGAGCCATAGATGCTTTGGACGCTTTTGCTCGGAATCGTTCGATGGTTCGTTGTTTCTCCGCAATGAGTTTTTGTTGGTTCTCGTAAGCGGCCTGTCTGATCCGCATCCTTTCCTCCTTTTCGATCAGGAACTGCGAATAGTTGGTAGAATAGTACTCTATTTTTCCGGATTGGAGTTCGTATACATCGGTGATGATATTATCGAGAAACTGGCGATCGTGTGAAATCAGTATGACAATTCCGGGGTAATTCTTGAGAAATTTCTCCAACCAAATAATGGAATCGATATCCAGATGGTTGGTAGGTTCATCCAATAACAAAACGGATGGTCTTGATAAAAGCATCTGGGCTAACTGGACCCGCATTTTCCATCCACCGCTCAGTTTTCCAGTGGGAAAGTCCATAGTGGAATGGTTGAACCCCAGACCTTTTAGCACTTTTTCAATTTCGGCATCGATATTATCAGCACCGAGGTAACCCAATCGATCTGTAAGATCTGAAATATTTTGTATAAGGTTTTGATATTCCTGGCTTTCGTAATCATTCCGTTCTGCCAGTTTCACATTTAGGGAAGAAAGTCGGGATTCTGTCTCAATGACATCCTCAAAGGCCAGGTTGGCATTTTCACGCACACTCAAAGATTCATCGACAGTCAGATGCTGACTTAAATAGCCCAGAGTATAATTGCCGGGTATATCAATTTCTCCTTCCTGGGGTATAATTTCGTTGGTTAGAATTTTGAGTAAAGTCGTTTTACCCATGCCATTTCTGCCTACCAAACCATACTTTCTACCTTCACGGAAGGTACAGTCAATCCCATTGAACAAGATCCTATCACCAAAAAAGAGGCTTAACCCCCGAACTGCAATCAAAATTGATCAGTTTAAATTAGAAAAATCAGAAATATTGGCGATGACCTCATAATGCCCCCCTTTGTTGTTCATCACCTGGGCCCAAAGATCGTTGTTTTTTCCAGAGAATAAATAATTCTTGTCCATATTCGCCAATACCCAGGATTTGTATGCAAGCTCTTCTTCGAGCTGTCCGGGAGACCAACCTGCATAGCCAATGAAAAAACGGATATCATCGGCTGTAATCAGATGATTTTTGAGCAAAAATTTAATTTTTTCGTATTCACCACCCCAGTAGATCCCATTGACAATTTCTACACTGTTTTCGACCAAATCTCCTTTTCTGTGGATGAAATGAATGGTATCATGCGCCACCGGACCACCAAAGTATAGCTTCATGTCCTTTTCCGGAAAATCCTCCAGTAATTCATCTACGCGGATGTCCATAGGTTTGTTGACAATGAACCCTACAGCGCCCTCATAATGAAAATCACATAATAGTATGACGGCACGCTTGAAATTGGTGTCCAACATAAAGGGTTCAGCTAGCAACAATTTCCCGGTTTCAAGACCATAATCCATGGTGGTAATTTTTTTAGACTGAGATCATTTCGTTCACTTTCATCTACGAATAATTAATGTACGTAATTAAAGGGAAAAAGTTTGCACTTTCCGATCAACCTTTTTCAACATACCTTGCAAAATCCCTCCTTTTCCACCCACTTCATAGAATTTGGTGCCTCCATCGGCGAGCATCTGCTCCATGGTTTGTTTCCAGCGAACCGGGGAAGTCAGTTGACGAATTAAATTTTCCTGGATCTCTTCAGGATCTATAGTAGGAAGTGCTGTTACATTTTGATAGACCGGACAAGTGGGAATTTGGAATTCAATTTCTTCGATAGCTTCCGCCAGCCTTTCTTCTGCTGATTCCATGAGGGGGGAATGGAATGCACCGCCTACATTGAGGATCAAAGCCCGCCTGGCACCTGCTTTGTTCAGCAATTCCACGGCAGTGTTGATGCCTTCTATCGAACCAGAGATGACGAGTTGGCCGGGGGAATTGTAGTTGGCCGCGACAACGATATCGTCTATCCCATCACAAATTTCTTCGATAATCTCGTCTTCCAGGCCAATGATCGCGGCCATGGTGCCTTCTGTTTCATCGGTAGCATCCTGCATGGCTTTTGCCCGTTCATTCACCAGATAAAGCCCGTCCTCAAAGCTCAGCGCACCAGCTACGGTCAGGGCTGAAAACTCGCCCAGGGAATGTCCGGCAACCATTTCAGGTATAATATGGTGACCATTGACTTTGGCTGTGATTACCGAATGGATGAAAATGGCGGGTTGGGTGACTTTGGTTTGTTTTAGTTCTGCTTCTGTTCCTTCAAACATCATCAGGTCAATATCCCAGCCTAAAATCTCATTGGCTTCTTTAAACATTCGCCGAGCTAAGGGTGAATTATCATACAATTCTTTGCCCATCTCAGTAAATTGAGCTCCCTGACCGGGAAATAAAAAAACATTCATCAGCTTTAAACCATTTTTATTAATCTTTAAAAATACATGGGGCTGTACACATTTCGTAACCCCAAGTGCTAGCTTTCGTCTAAATTTAAGGAAATATCGTATAAAAATATTTTTATACCTAATTAAATTGCATTCTTTAGCAGCATCATGACACACGCAGCGTTGGATAACAAATATTACCGGGATGCACCTATGTATTCCTATGCATCCAGGTACTCAAAACCCATCCATTTCTTCTTTTGGTTGGTGTTTATGGGCGTACTTGTACTCCTCGATCGAAATGATCTGGATTTGGTGACGAATATACTATCCAATTTGGTGTTGACGGTATTTTTTGCGGCCATTGCCTATGTCAATATTCTGTATTTGATTCCCCAATACCTATTCACACGGAAAACCTTTTTATATGTGGTATTTCTTCTAATGGGTATTGTCTTGATAACCCCCGTATACATCAGTCTCCAGCTTTTGATCTATAGTCATTACCCTGACAAAGCCAATCAATATTATTCTAACATTGGATCGATATTGTTGCTGCAATTTTTTGTAGCCTTGTTGTCCCTGTTGTATGCCATCATTATCGATTGGCTGAAAAAAAGGTCCGAAGTACTTCAATTGTACACGACCAATATTGAGACAGAACTCAATTTTCTGAAAACCCAGATCAACCCACATTTCCTGTTCAACACACTCAACAGCATTTATGCGCTGGCTTTGAAAAAATCAGATGAGGCCCCGGATTTGATTCTCAAACTTTCAGAGATTATGCGATATATGTTGTACGACTGTAATGAGGACAGCGTGCCACTAGATCAGGAACTGAGCTATTTGAAGAATTATTTGGATCTGGAAAAGTTCCGGAAAGGCAACAACAACGAAATTACATTCACGGTGGATGGGAATCCTGAAGGAAAGTCGGTTGCTCCCCTGTTGTACATTACCTTCGTGGAGAATGCTTTCAAACACGGTGTAAACAATGTAGACAAAGGGTACGTTCGGATTCATTTTCGTATATTGGAAGATCGATTGTACTTTGAAATTGAAAACAGTGTATCCCCTCAAATCCACTTGTATAAACTTCATTCTGGCAGTGGGGGCATCGGACTGGAAAATGTTCGCAGGCGATTGAAGCTTTTGTATCCGGAACACCACCTTGAAATTTCCAAAAACATTGATCGTTTCAGGGTGGAACTTACCATTAACTTACAAAATGAACAAACATGATAAATACCATCATTGTAGATGACGAGCCATTGGCACAGGAGATATTGGAAACTTACCTCAAGGATTATGAGGATTTTGAGCTGATTGGGACTTGTGTCAATGCCCTGGATGCGAATAAATTACTGAAGGAACACGATATCGATGTGATGTTCCTGGATATACAGATGCCACAGCTCAATGGCATCGAATTTCTTAAAATTCTCGATTCTCCACCCCTGGTGGTTTTTACTACGGCATTCAAGGAATATGCTTTAGAGGGTTTTGAGCTGGATGCCCTGGATTACCTTCTCAAACCAATAAGCAAAGAACGATTTGCCAAAGCTATTGAAAGGATTCGGGGGGAGGTAAGTAAAGGGGCAGAAGCCTTTGGACAAAGTATTTTCGTAAAATCGGATAAGAAGCTACACCGGTTGTTTTACGATGAAATCTACTACATCGAAGGTTTGAAAGACTACGTGATCATCAAAACGGATAAGTCAAGGATCGTCACGCTTCAGACTATGAAAAGCCTGGAAACCAAATTACCTTCGCAAAATTTCCGTCGGATACATCGTTCCTATATTATCAATCTGGACAAAATACAATCCGTAGTAGGGAACAATGTGGAGATCGAAATTAATGGTCAGAAGTCCAAGTTACCCATCGGTAAGATTTACCGGGATGATTTGCTGGATATTGTCAATTCCCGAAGGATATAATGTATGAACGATTATTGACCCTGCTGCAGTTTGATGATATCCATCCCACACAAATTCAAAAGGTTTCGGGAGGTGATATTAACGACAGCTACAAGGTGCAGACCCAGGATGGTACATGGTTGTTTGTGAAAATCAACTTTCTGAACCAACCTATTGATATCCTGGTAGCAGAATCTGATGGACTTGAAATGATGGGAAAGGCCGGGATAATTAACATCCCTTCCGATGTGAATCTGAGAATACATCAGTCTGATGCAGCGTTGATCATGCCATTTTATAATCCAGGCAATACCCCACAACCCAGTGAGTGGATGGTGTTTTTTGAGAACCTGGGGCGTATGCATTTATTGACCAATGAATATTTCGGAGGGCGGGATAATTTTATAGGTACCTTGCCCCAAATAAATCGCCCCAGGAATAATTGGATCCCATTTTTTAGGGAAAACCGTCTACAACCGCATTTTACCCAGGCCATGGACAACGGGTACCTGGATCACCATGACTTGGGGCAATTTGATCGGTTATTGGCCAGATTGCCCGAGTATATTCCCGTCGAGCGTCCTGCTTTGGTACATGGTGATTTGTGGAGTGGAAACATATTGCCTACTGCAACAAAAGGGATTCTGATGATAGATCCTTGTCCCTATTATGGCCATCGCGAGATGGATTTTGCAATGATGACCTTATTTTCCGGCGTTCCGGTAAATAAGTATCTTCCTTTATATGAAGCAATATATTCTTTAACCCCGGGGTTGATGAATCGAATAGAAATCTATCAATTGTATTATCTGCTCACCCATCTGAACATGTTTGGGGTTGCATATTTGCCGGGAATACGGCGAATTCTCCGATATTTTAGTTAAGAATGGTCAGTTTTTGATTCCAGATTTTGTTCTCAGATTTCCATCGCAAAATATAAATGCCTGGTGTAAGCTGGCTTACTGGAATCCTCGCGTTGTGGTTGGAACCATTCCATGAATAGGAAAGTAATTGTCTTCCTTTCATATCCTGAATGTCAAGCGTCATATTTTGACCCGATGCAGGCCATTGCAGTGTAACCTCATCCTGTGCCGGATTTGGATATATACGTGGTATTTCCTGGTCTTCCTGGTCCGGTAATTCGGGATGCTTGATCGGAATTTCAATTTCCTGGTCGGGTAATTTAATGACCCCCTGGGAGGTATGTACCTTAAGATTGCTGAAGATGAATTTCAATACCTGATGAGATTTGGCCCGTAGACTTCTGAATCCTTCTACTTCATCCTCCACGATAATTTTTAGTTTGAGCGCGGTACCAAAGCCCTTTACACCATAGGACCGTGTCCGGTATTCTCCTGCTGCCACCTTTCCGTATTCGTCCTCAGACATTGCCTTCAGGGACATGGTGGGTTGATGGGATTTGAGCCAGTTGTTCTCATCCCTGACCACTTCGATGCTGGAAGGGCTCAGGTCCGAACCGGCGATTTTCACCTCCGTAGAAAAACCCGTAACATTAAAAAGCTGATGTTCGCGATCCCCCACCAGGAATTCAAATATTATATCTTCACCTGGTGTTATACCATCTTTGGATTGCAATACCAACACGGGTACATCCATCCATTTCACAGGATTGGAATAAAGTCCGTGCGTTTTACCATAATGACTTTCAATGACTTCCAGGTCTTTGACAGAGATCAAACCATCTCCATCGGCATCCGCATGGTGGATGTTAGTGCCCTCATAGTTGTGCCAGGGGTAACTGCCCTGGTTTTGCCAGACGGAGCCCAGAAATCTTCCGTTTCCTTTTTCTCCGATATATCGTGCTACCTCCTGAATATCATTCAGATCCACTACACCATTTTGATCGGTATCCCCTGGCCATATACAATCAGTACAATTTCCACGGAATGAATGGGGAGATTTCAGAAAACGGATGTAGTGATCGCTATGGAAGTAACCCGATGTGGTTTTGTAAGAGTATCTGATGCGTGCCTGGTCTTGGTTATCAAACCCGGTATGTGCTGTAAATATAAGGGCGCGTCCATTATCCGTAGTTGTCAGTACGCCTTTTTTGGGCTGGTCAACGATGCTGAGCTGATAATCCTTTTGGGGGGTGAAAAAAGGTATATAATACGGACGATTGGGGTCGACAAAAAAATCAAATCTATCGCGGGCAGGTGCAAAATGGTCCACATACACTTCAACTGTAGTGGTGTCACAACGGGGATATGCGCAGGTAATATATTTAAAGCTTGATTTGCCCATAAATCCTGGGCGCGGTGTGATCGCTACCCTGCCTCCACCTGTTCGACGAACCTGAATATCTGAATTGGTCTGTAAAACACTGAAAACATTGAGCCAGAAGTCATTGGTGGTGAGGTCCACTTCGGTAGTGGTCCCGGGGTGAAGGTAGACTTTGTCACCTGTATTGAGTCTGTTTTCTCCCCACTTATCTATAAAATTGATGATATACCGCAATCTTTGGCCGAGAGGATTTTCAAATATGATTTCATTTTTACCCATGTCCCTCCCAAAAAGATCGACGGTAAATTGACCGTTGCCATTGGGGTATACATGAAGAATCTCTGAAAATACCAATTGATAGCTGGGGTCTGGCAAAGGTAGCGTGAGTTGTTGTTCCGTAATTTCAGACAAAATAATGGTATTGGTCTGCTCATTTGGATCCAAAACAAACACGGTGACTTTGGATTCGTCGCAATGATCCAGATTGTCGCATGCCGTATAATAAAAGTGATACAATCCGGCTTTGTTGGCCTGAAGCTGGATTTTATTCCCTCGGATACTGGTCTTTATCCCTTCTTCAAATGGAATATGGGCCAATTTGATCGTCGAGTAACTATCATCATTGGCCAAAACATCCACCATAGTTGTCTGGCCAATGGAAGTGATGAAATAGTCTTCACGGGTTCTTAGAAATTGATTTTTCAGGGCGTAGGCATGAATCTCACCATCTGCAGTAAATACCAGACTATCGTATTCCGCTATACCTTTATTGTTGTACGTAAGAAGGTACCCGCTGCCGGTCCGGTTGAAATTGACGGCTCCGACCTTTGGATGTTTTAGTATCCGGGGTGCTTGAGTCGTATTTACATTTTTCAGCCACGGTTGACCGATGATGATCTTTTCGGATTTGTAATAAGGGAGTGGTTGGGAATGGAGTAAGGGCATCCCTAGCCACAATAGCCAGGCCATTACGAAATATCTCAGGGGATGCCGTACGTCCATGGATTTATAATTTACCGCAAGATACATGATAAATTTCTAACAACTAAGTTACGATGAATTTCTTTGCATACAAAAAATGTTAAAATTGCAGGGTGAATTCTGATTGGCAAGGGTCAGGAAAATGCAGTAAATAAGGGATGATGATTGGGGTAGAGGACGAGATATGGTTTAAATTTATTTTGATAATTTGGCTTCTATGGAAAACACCAAGGTTTACAAAATTTTTCAGGGATTGCCACCGGCATCAAGACACAGGATAGCGCCTTTTCTGGCCAATTATACTGGAGGAGTTCAAACCCTCACCTATAAATTGTATTTGGAGATTCTCCACCACCTCGAGTACGGTTCCGGCGTTTTGAAGAAGGAGGAGATTTGGAATAAATTACATGAAGGAAGGAAGTACAAGGACCAGACTTTTCGAAAGTTGTGTGCAGATCTTACTAAAAATGTGGAATCTGCTTTGAGTGCCCTGCATCTGGAAGAATCCGAACTGGATCGGCGGCTGCATTACCTCAGATACCTGAAGGATCAAAATTTTGATTACGATCTGATCAAAAAAGAAATTGCCAAATCCAACAAAATGTTCTTCAATAAGGATCGGGTGGGAGAGCCTGGATACTATCACTGGTTTCGATTGGAAGAACTGGGGTATGAGAATGAATATCGATCAGGATCGGCATGGAAAAAAAGCAATATCAACCGGATTGATGAATATCTTAATGCTTTTTTTGTTTTGGAAAAACTCCGGTTGGCACTCAGTATTTTTACCCGGCAAAAATACATCCAATTCGAACGGGAACTACCTTTTCTCGAAGTGATATTTGAATTGATCGAATCGGGAAGGATGGATGATTATCCGTTGATCAAATTGTATCATTCGGCTGTGCTTACCTATCAGGGTGAGGACGGAGATGCAATGTACCACCAACTCAAAACCGGCTTGCTTGGGCTTCCTTCCCTGACCGGAAATTCCTATGTCCGTGAATTGATTACCATTGCTTTATCTTATTGTATTGGAAAGATCAATCAGAATTTCAACCAATTTTACCGGGAGGCTTTGGACTGGTACCAGGTAATGATCAGGGAAAACATGTTGATCGAACACGATCACCTGGCGGCAACCACCTACCGAAATATCATTCTCATCGCTATTCGATTGCAGGAATACGATTGGGCGATTGATTTTGCCCAAACCTATTCGGTATATCTAAAGCCCGACACACGTGAATCTACTATGATGCTGAGTCTGGGGCAGATCGCATTCAATCAGAAAGATTATGACCAGGTCCTCCACAACCTGATGAACGTGGATTATCTAAGCCTGTCGTATAACCTTCAATCCAAATTGATCCTTGCGGCAACGTACTATGAAATTGGAGAATACGATCTGCTTACCAATTTTCTGGCCACTTTTAGTACCTATATTCGACGCAAAAAGCAGTCCTTATCTCCGGATAAGTACCAGCGGCACCGAAAATTCATCAATGTATTAACCCAGATCACAAAAACGCCGGTCTGGGAAAAGCGAAGGTGGAAGGAATTACAACGACAATTGGAATCCGATCCCGAAATCGTGTCCTATTCCTGGTTGATGGAAAAAGTGGCGGAACATCTGTGATTACATAATTACTTTCACTTCCGTTTTGACCAAAGGACTCATAGCCATTCCCTGTACATCGGCTTCGATTTCGAGACGAAACTGAGAATTTACTCTGCGAAGCAATTTTGCAGTCCGAACGATGCCTTTAAGGATAAGATTCTTTGATTCCCACTGATCCATATCGGATTTTAACGGTTCAAAGTACAGATCGAAAGGGAGTTGGAGTGGTTTATTCGCCTCAATGTAAACAGAACGATCAATCACAGCTGTTCCAAGTAAGTACTCGTCAATAAGTTTGTTTTGCTTTCGACCCCGGCTGTATTTTTCAATGAAACGCATTCTGATCTCAGTTACGATACTATCCTGCCTGCTTTCCAGGATCAACAGGCCACTGACTTTCTTTTCGCGAAGAAAAATATCTTTCGGTATCTCCACATTGATCCTTACCCCATCAATTCCAAGCCATTTTTTAACCTTTTTCAACATAGATTTTTGTTTTGGAAGTTCACCAGCAAATTTCAAGACCACTTATTCAGGAAATATGTCGAGCCTATATTTTCTGGTTCAATATTCCATGCCAAAAGCCCCAGGTTTCATATTGCCGCCGATTTGCCCGAATATTCTAATGACCAGGTGTGGATAAATGCGATATCCTCTTTGACTACGCTCTCCGTCTAGGTCCTCGTGCGGATCATCATGCAATCCGGGTATTTGGTAATTATTATAAGTCAAAAAAAGAAAAATAAATTCTAAGACTATAAAAATCTTTGGTGCCAGCTTTGCTTTAAAGGAACCAATTTTCGTTCTTTCCAATCCCCTTTTTTTTGCAGCGTGGTGTCATAAAAAAGGGTGTCATCATGGACTATACCCTTAGCATACAATCTTTTGAGTTCCTGATTTGTGGTCAACTGGATTTTTCCATCATCATCCAGGTAGGCGAAATTGAGCCTTTCGAAAAAATTCAGACTAAGTCGGTCGCCCAACTGACGAATAAAATGCACCGAGGAATCGATGGAACAACCACTGGCAGGTTGCCGGGATTCATCTACGGCGAGAATCAGAAACAACTGGTCTTCGATCCAGGCTTCGCTATAAAGGGGTTTGCCATGGGTATTCCACTCGTTTTGCCACTTCTCCAATTTCCTGGAAATACATTCTATTTCCTGTTCATTGAGTACGCGGTCTGATTGATAAATCCATATTCTAGCTTCATCCGTCAGGACTTCAGTACTTGGTGTCAGCATGGGTTCTTTTCTATGGTTCGTTTTGCAAAATTAACTCACTGATGTCATAAACCATTACAGTTTCCTGTTTTTCTTTGGCTTTCACGCCATCGGTCATCATAGTCATGCAGTACGGGCAATTGACAGCGATGATATCCGCACCTGTTTCCAGTGCTTCTTCTGTTCGCTCAATATTGATGCGCTTACGTCCCGGTTCATCCTCTTTCCACATCTGGGCACCTCCGGCTCCGCAACAAAATCCTCGAGTACGCGAACGCTCCATTTCAACAAGTTCATTATCCAAATGTTCCAGGATATCCCGAGGTGCTTCATAAATACCATTGGCCCGTCCCAGGTAACAGGAGTCGTGATAGGTGATTTTTTTTCCTTTAAAAATGTCGCCCTTGACCTTGATTCTGCCCTCATCCAGCAGTGCCTTTATGAGCTGACTGTGATGAATGACTTCATAATTTCCTCCGAGTGCAGGATATTCGTTTTTTAGGGTATTGAAACAATGTGGGCATATAGTGACAATTTTTCGTACCTGATATTCATTCAGTGTTTGTATGTTTTGGAGAGCGAGCATCTGAAAAACAAATTCGTTTCCAGCTCTACGTGCCGGGTCGCCTGTACACATCTCCTCATTGCCCAGGATGGCAAAGGAAATCCCGGCCTGATTTAATATCTCCACCAATTTTCGGCTGATTTGCTGGCTTCTGCTATCAAAGCTTCCGGCACAGCCTACCCAGAACAACAATTCGGGTTGCTCGCCCTCAGCCACCATTTCTGCCATGGTTTTTACTTTCATTTTGTTGAAATTTTCGTTGTAATGTTTACGCAGTTATGAATCTTCCCTGGTCCAGGCTACCCGTTCCTCAGGCACCTGCCATACCGCACCGGTATTCTCCATGCTATTGAACATCGGCGTCCAATCTGGGGGGCCGGATGCCAGGGTAAGTATCTCATACCGTCGCATCTGCAGGATAATATCCAGGGGGTTGATAAGGACAGGGCATGCCTCCACACATGCATTGCAGGTGGTACAGGCATGGATTTCTTCCGGGGTAATCCGATCGAAAAGACTTTTACCGTCATCATAGTTTTTGGGATCCAATTTTGGATTCTGTTCGAGGGAACGTCCGATTTCATCAGCCCGGTCCCGTACATCCATCATGATTTTTCTCGGAGAAAGTTTCTTCCCTGTAACATTCGCGGGACACTCTGCTGTACAACGTCCGCATTCCGTGCAAGCATAGGCATCAAGGATGTTTTTCCAACTGAGATCTGTGACATCCGATGCACCAAATTCCGGGAGTTCATCGATTGAATCCGTTCCCTCTGAAGATTCATCTAGTCCAAGCATGGATTTAACTTCATTCATCACCTCTTCCATATTCCGCATTTTTCCGGGAGGAGTTAGCCGGGCAAAATAGGTGTTGGGAAATGCCAGGAAAATATGCAAGTGTTTTGAGATGGGTAAATAGAGAATAAATCCAAATACCACCAGGAGATGGAGCCACCACCCTGTTCGTTCCAAAAGGATGAGGATATCGGTACTCAGATTCCCAAAAAACAGAGGACCCAGCCATCCCGAAACAGGGAGTGCGCCGGTATCAGGATAATGGGGTATCATACGGCTTTGAAGTACCACATCGGCGCTGTTCATGGTAAGGATTCCAAGAATCAACAGCAGCTCAAGTCCTAGAATTATCAGGGCATCTCTGAAAGGCCATCCTTTCATTTCTGGCTGTTGAAAGCGGGGGATCTTCAGCACTACACGTCGGGTGATGAATACGATGGTGGCTACGAGGGCCAGTACGGAAAGAATTTCGATAAGACCGATGACAAAAGTGTAAAATCCTCCCAGAGAGAAGGCAAAAATCCGGTGTTGCCCGGAAAAGCCATCCAGGATGATTTCGAGAAGTTCAACCTGGGTGAGCAGAAAAGCCAGATATATAAAACCGTGAAAAATGGCCGGGGTAATGCGTTTAAACATCTTTTTCTGACCAAAAGCCACCAGCAGCATATTCCGAAACCGTCGACCCGGTTGGTCCTTCAGATGTTCTGGTTTTCCCAGGTGGATATTGCGCCAGATACGACCGTACAAACGAACCGCGATGAATGTCACGATAATGATTAAGAGTATAAATATGATCTGCCCAATCTTCATTTCTGCCTGTTCATGTTTTAATTTCACCAGTTGAACCACCAAGTTATTGGTCCTACTAATTTGGGAACATTTTTCGTTGCTTTTACCATTGATCTAAAAATCAACTACCGCGAATGTATTAAAAGTCCAGTCCCTGATTGTCAAATGCTCGTTGCACTTTATAGGTAATTACCGTGCAGTATTGCTTGCTGCGATTCGCTTTTGCCGGTCGACTTAATTTACTGATCACTGAACTGATTAACTTACTTTAAGTGATTTTAGATCATCATGTCGAGGGTTCCTTGAAACAAACCCTGATCAAGATATGTCAAATAAACAGCATTGTCAGCGAATTTTTGAATAATTTAGCCGCAAATAACTGCACTAAAGCATTCACAATAGATGGAAATCATATCGCACAAACAGGTAAAGCAGAAAATTAAACGGGTTGCCATCGAAATTCTGGAGCACAACTTTGATCAGAAAATCATTTATCTGGTGGGTGTAAATAACAATGGTTTCCGGTTTGCAAAATTGATCCAACGTGAAATGCAGGAACACGGTCGGGCGGAGGTCAGGTTGATCAATGTCCGTCTGAATGCGGCAGATCCACTCGCGGATCCGATTTCTCTTTCCGTGGATCCTGATACTCTTTCCGATCAGCACATTGTGGTAGTCGATGATGTGGCCAATAGTGGCAGGACACTTTTCTATGCGATGAAGCCTTTGCTTGGAATATTGCCTGGTAAGGTAGAAGCGGCGGTACTGGTGGATCGCACCCATAAGTTGTTTCCCATCAAAGTGGATTATGTGGGTATGTCCCTGGCAACTACTTTAAAACAAAATATTCAGGTGGACCTGGATGATGGACGCGCCTTTTCCGTGATGCTCGATTGATCTGTCCTCGGTACACAGGGTATGATTATTCAGGATTTCGGTGATGTATGTTCCAATTTTTGCATCATTTTATGGTGCAGGACATCCAGGATATTGGGCAGGTCAATTAAGGCCTGATTATACCCATTTTGGATAATTTCTTCCGAATGCTTAAGATCAAACTTTCCGTATTTGTATAATCCTGAGGTTCTGATCACAAAATCACAATCGGGATAATTGAAAGTGGTACGATTGCTCAAGGAAATGGTGAGGGTACGTTCCAGAATTTTTCGAAATCCATTAAAATGCTTTCGGTCCAGGGATTTCATTTCCACAACATCACTGCCCAGCACAAAATCACAGGTTTTCTTTAATGGCAATGCCGGCATATTATTGGATACGCCCCCATCCACGTATAATTTGCCATCGTGTTCTATAGGGGTAAAAATCACCGGGACCGCGCACGAAGCTGCTACTGCAGTATATATAGCGCCAGAGTCCAATGTTTCATGGTGACCTGTTTCAAGATTGGTCACACCGATCAATACCTTACGAGGAAGGTCTTCCAGGTTTTTATAAGGAACAAATTCTGCCAGTCGTTTCTGAAGAAAAGTCAAGGGCATAAAACCTACCGTGGGCAGGCGCAGACTTCGTATATTCATGAGATTGATTCCGTGCAGGAATTCTTTCATATCACGAATACTTGCTCCTGAGGCATAAAGAACCGAAGCGATGGCACCGGCACTAGTCCCATATAGAAGATCGAATTCAAGGCCATATTCTCGCAAGGCTTTGATAATGCCAACATGGGCACTTCCATAGGCTGCTCCTCCTGAGAGGGTTATCCCCATCTTGAAATCATCTGGTATTTTGATCATAATCCGGATTCTACTTTCTGTTACCTTCTTGTTGGTATCTACATTTCATTTTTATAATATAGGAACAAATGCGGACAAATTTGTTCTATGTTCGGACTAAAAAGTGTTGAATGCACTAAATTCACCTCCGGTTTAAATAATTTTCGGCAATCATACATTTTGCGCTTCCACCACCTATCCTTTCTATGGTTGCTATATTACTGTGAAGGAGGGTGCCGTATTTGGTCAGTTCCCGGTATTGATGGTCTTCCAAAGCATGGAACGCAGAATCTGACATTACAATAAACGGCTCATCCTTCGAATTGACCAGAAAGGCAATATTCCCCAGAAAATTTTTCATTTGATCCTGTGAGATCGTAATTACGTTTTTGTGTGTCGCATGGAAATAGTATTCCAATCTGGGCCAATCTTCCCTGGCTACTGCAGACCGGTTGATTATGATGAAGCCCTTGCCGATGCCCATGACTACGTTGGTGTGGTAGACAGGAATGCCATTTTCATCTCGTGCATCAAATAAAACAGGCACATAACCCATAAGCTGGCAAAATCGTTGGAACGGAATCTCATGCGTTCGGGGGCTTCTGTTGGCATAGACGATGCCATATTCATGATCAATGATAAGACTTCCCGTGCCTTCCAGGAACATATTTTCGGATTCGTAATGCTCGAGGGCGATATGGCAGGTAACCCTGTATTGTTTCAGGATTCGTTGGATATGACTGGGATCCCTTTCTATGCGTCGAATGGGTGCGTACATCGGGTAGGTGATAAAAGTACCATTCGGGTGAGTGGTAAACCAGTTGTTGGGAAATATAGCATCCAATCTCTGCTCTTTCGGATCATCATCCAAAATATCCACGTGGATACCCACCTGTTGAAGCATTTCTGCAAAGTTCTCAAACTCCTTTTTTACCCGGTTTTGAACCTGCACCATACTTGCTTGCGTGCGGTGTTGGAAGACGTTATTGTGGGCTGTTTCCGGATTGTAGCCAAAATGACCGGGACGAACCAAGATAATTTTGTGTGCATTCATGGGAATATAATCTCTCAACAATTGGTAAACTTGGTCATGGGGATTTGGGTAAATTTAATAGAAAATGGATAAATTTTTTGATACTGTGTCCAGGCCCATAGTCCTGTATTCAAAAATACCAGGAACCTTGCTGTGACTGCTGAATTATTACCATCTTCTTGAAATGGCAACTGTACGCCGTTTTTTTACCCGGAAAGTCCATCGTCAGACCGATACCCGTTACCCCGGATGATTCGACTGAGAGCAATTGAAGTTTATGATATCAATTCGCATGTCGGGATTACACAAGGTGGCATTTTACTCATATATCCTGCAAGTATTCCACAGATCGGTCTTGAATATCACGACTCCCGATTTCCTGCCACAACAGTCAATTGCCAAGGTGTTTTTAGTCAGAAGCGATGAGCATTCAGATATACGGTGTTGTAAATTGGCAAACCGGGCTATTGGGTTCCTTGATCGTTCGATAAAAAGATAAGGTTTGAATGGCGTAATATACGGATGCCACGTGGAAGCATACTGATCCTGCCACCCGCAGCTGATACCTAACGGAACCAGGCAGCCTTGTGGATGGTCTGTTTTTTTCACAAAAAATTGTTGATAATTTGGTGCATTCCTCACAAATTAATTTCTTTACGGCTGAATTTAATTTTATCAATTTCTGTAAGGTATTTCCTTCATCTTGTTGGATCGATTGCAGTGGTATTAAGCGCAGGGATTTAGAATAGTATCTGATTTATCCGGATGTTTTCTTTTTTCAGGCAATTCAATTACCAGGGATTTCAGGAAAAGTCTTTTTCTGGATCCACAATCAAGGCAGAGGTTGATTCATTTCAAGCGACATCATGTCCAAAAAAAAGAAACGAACGGTTTATTCGACAAACCCCGATTTTGTTCATCGATTTTTAGAAGAAGAGTCTGATGAACCCGAAACTTTATTGCCTCAAAATCAACGATTGCGCATTTGGTTGGATCGATTAAAAGGCAACAGAGAAGTGACAAGGATCGAGGGGTTTGTGGGAACCAAAGAGGATCTGGAGACACTGGGTCAAACCTTGAAAAGAAAGTGTGGAGCCGGAGGCTCTATCAAAGCTGGAGAAATTATAATCCAGGGAAATCATCGTGACCAGGTGGTCCAGTGGTTATTGGATGCTGGATATGTTAACGTCAAAAAAGCGGGTGGTTAAGATGAAAACAAATTGTCCTGCCCCGTATATGTTAAAATTTGGTCTTTAACACATTTGAACTCAATAATTTACAGAAACAAAGGTTTCTATTAGAGTGGATAAGTTTAACAAGTCATTAAGAAAACACAAAAGAATATATGAAGCAATTTAACATGATCTTGTTGTGTATTATCGCAACGATTGTGATCATCCCAAAAACCAATGCCCAGGAAATCCAATTATTCGGGCCAGGGGTCCATCAGGACCTTGATTATAGGATCGAAACCCGGAGTATTTGTGTGCCAAACCCAACCGTTGATCTGGAGTACGACTTTGGCAAAACTTTTTCTGAGAACGTAAACGATGCCATACGCAGGGAAAGAACCGCCTTTAAAAACACCAGGATTGGTAATTATGTCCACCCACAGCATTACACGGATCCAGTGGATTATGCCCACAAAATTATAACGGCCTTACGCAAAGCATACTCTGAGGCATACGATATCAAAGTAATCGATGTACCCCTGGATATCAGCGTGACGAATGCAGCTCAAAATCATAGCTGTAAAATGATCTCCTGTAACGAGTTTACGCATCAATCTGCGTGTACTGGTTCACCACGCACCAGATTATCGGCTCAGGTAGGTGATTGGGGTACTTGTCTGATGGGATACTCTGAGAATATTGCGATCAATACATCCAGTACCATCGAAGCAGCGATTGAATGGGCGATATTTGGAATGATGTACGATGATTTGGCGTGTTGCCGGAACGGACACCGTGAAAATTTTCTCAAATGTACATATGATGCATCATGGAGGATGGGTTTCGGATATCAGAAAGGTAAATACAGTTTTGGTTCCAACCGGTCATATGATGCCTGGTTTATGACCTGGGATTATGCAAAAATGGGGAAGAGTACTCTCTGTAGCTGGGGTGAAGATAAAGGTGCAAAATCCTGCCCAAGCCCTGCAGTGGTTGCGATTCAGAATCTCAATGTTCAGGGTCAGGGCACTTGTTCTTCTCTGGAAGTTTCATGGACAACCAACAAAACGGACCAGGTTCGCAATTTAGAGGTATATCTAAGTGTAGACGGAAAACCGTTTTCGGTGGCCTCTACGGTTTCACCTCAAAGTGGAGAAAAATACAAAGCCAGTTTTAACGCCAATGGGAAGGAAGCTAAAATTTTTGTGAAAGCAAATACAATACCCGGTTCATTCTTTAGCTCTGCGGTGTCCACTTTCAATCTCACCGATTGCACCACAAAAGAACCTGAAGAGGAACCAGAAAATCCTCAGGCCGATAATGGAACTACCGATGAGGTGAAGGACAATGTTCCTGCACCCCAACCTGATCCTCAACCCGAACCCGATCCCGATCGTCTGGTTATTTCACCCAATCCGGCCAAAACTTATATCCGGCTTGCAGGAGCGAATTTTGGATCTATTTACAGAATATACAATATGGATGGCAAAATTGCTTTGATTGGTATATACCATGGACAGCTGATCCAATTGTCCAGGTTGAAAGCGGGTACCTATGTAATTCAGGTTGGAGATAAATCCGGACAATTTGTGAAAATATAAGCCAGTTTACCGAAGACAAAAAATGGACAGGGTATAAATAGATTAGTTTGACACTAAGGTTTAATTAATCTACAAACCACGGGC
>CAYRRD010000003.1:0-115833 GCA_964426625.1 uncultured Saprospiraceae bacterium
AGCGCATCCATCCAGGCGATTCGTAAGCCGACCTTATGCGATTCGTGCTGTGTCCGTATGGAAGCCGACCGCAGGGGGGATCTGGTAGCGTCATTCCTTTAAATTGACTTTATGAGCAAACCCTATATAGATACCAGGGTTGTAAAGTTTAAGCGCCAGGGTGCAGAAGGCAAACCATTTTCTCTCAAGTAGATCGGTTGCTTTAATTGGATATTCCCTATATCAGTTTCCTCCGGATGCTTTCTGAACAAACCATGCTCCACCAGAGAAGCAACAACATGACTGGCTGGGGCTGATAGGTGATAAACCTATCGACTGATCGCGTTTTATTTTGAAAATCCGGAACATACATAAACCTTCTTCGAAAAATTTCTGGTCTTTATCCTGATGTATTAGAATCTATTCCCTTATGCAAAAAAGTAATAGATATAAATTACCAGTGCAGCTATACCCAGGGAGACCGGTATGAGGTATCGATAAGGGGTCATTTCCACTGCGTGGCTAGCCTCAATCTGATATGCCTCCTTTCGAGGATATCTGGCACCGATGGCGAGCATGAGAATGACATTGAATAAAAATAAAATCGCCATAACATGGAGATAGTGGAGGTAATGGTCAGGACCTATCACATAGGGTTTCAAAATGAATTGGCTGATTATGTACAAAACGGAGCCCGAAATAATGGAGATTTTTGCAGCAATAGCTGGGACAAACTTCGTGAGATAACCCACGACAATAATAGTCAGTATTGGAATGCTGTATGCTCCGTTTACTTCCTGAAGATATCCAAAAAGTCCAGTTGGGGCATTGATGATCATCGGAGCGATAAACATGGATATAATGGCCAATAGAATTCCAAATCGTTTGCCATGTTGTACTATTTTCCTTTCAGATGCTTCGCGGTTGATATGTTCTTTATAGATATCTACCCCAAACAGGGTCACTGCGCTATTGAGTACACTATTAAAAGAGCTAAGTATAGCCCCAAAGATGGCTGCAGCAAAAAATCCAACCAATACTGGGGGAAGAACCTTTTTGACCAACAAAGGATAAGCCTGATCAGCCAGATCCAGGTTGTCCCCAAACATATAATAGGCAATAATGCCTGGTAATACGACAATGATGGGGCCCAGAACTTTGATGAACGCGGCGAGTAATAAGCCTTTTTGACCTTCCCTTAGATTCTTAGCTGCCAAAGCTCGTTGTATAATGGCCTGATTGGTCCCCCAATAGAATAATTGAACAAGCATCATTCCGGTAAAAATAGTCGAAAAAGGAACGTAGCTGTCCGGACTACCGATGGAATTAAAATGATCAGGTGTCGAATGGTAGAGTGTATCAATACCCTGAATAATGTTTCCCTCACCTATAAAACTCAGACCAAGTACCGGTATCATCAGTCCACCCAGAAGGAGACCGATGGCATTGACAGAATCGGAAACTGCTACCGCCTTCAGCCCACCAAATATGGCATAAATTGAGCCTATGATACCCAGACTCCAAACACCCAGCCACAATGCGGCTGTAAATGGTATATTAAAGGTTTCAGGAATATCAAACATGGTGATGAGGGCAAGGGATCCGGAATACAAAACAATTGGCAGAAGAATTACGGCATATCCGCTCAGAAACAGGACCGAGGTAATGGATTTCGTTGTTTTGTCGTACCTGTCAGCCAAAAATTGAGGTATCGTAGTAAGCCCCATATTCAGATACCTCGGGAGCAAAAATATGGCTGTGATTACCATAGCCAATGCCGCCAGAGTTTCCCACGCCATGACCAAAATGCCTTGTTCGTAGGCCTGTCCATTGAGCCCAACGATTTGTTCTGTGGACAAATTGGTCAGGAGAAGTGATCCTGCTATGACTCCGGCAGTCAGACTTCGGCCACCCAAAAAGTATCCGTCCGCTGTTGTTTCGTTGGTTTTGCGTGTGGCAAAATAAGTGATAACACCTACCAAAGTAGTAAATAATAAGAACGTAAATATGGCCATATTTCTAATTGTTTGAAGCGGAAGTTGTGTGCGTAAATCTCTTGGCAGCACTAAATTTAGAAATTAATACTGCATTTCTTAAACCCTGGCTGGAAAAAATCCCGGAACTTCGCAAAGCCCTGGACCATTGCTCCTATCCGAACTAAGTTGTAATTTGTTGTGCACAATTGATCAGAGAATTTGCTAACTTTGAAATGGATCTAGTTGGGGTCCGGTTACCATTATACCTCATTCACAAAAATATAGGTCATGAAAGTATTTCGTTTTAGTCTCATGGTGTTATTCTTCAGTATTTTTCTTTTTGCTTGCAATAATGGTCAATCTGGAGAAGAAACTGACCACTCAGAACACACTGAAATGCAGGAAGGTCATATGAATTCATCCACAGAGAAAGACAAGACAGGACCAGAATATACATCCAAATATATTTGTCCCATGCACTGCAAAGGAAGTGGCAGTGACAAACCCGGGAAGTGTCCGGTCTGTGGAATGGATTATAAGCCCAACGAGGAGGGTTAAATCACTAAAAACTGAAATTTTATCCTGAAGATCGTCTTTTGATTTTATAATCCGCAAACCAGAGTATTCCATTATACCTCAATGATCCGGGTATATTAGAAAATAGGTGGTGAATTTTGCTAAATATGCCCCTCAGGTTATGGTGAAACCTGACTTACCCGATCGTCTTGAGATACCTGGGCATATCGTATAGGATGATACCCTCCCGGGATACCTTCAACGGAGAGAACAATTTGCCAAAGTTGATTGGAACGCGCGCGGAAGGCCCCGCCACACGATAGCAGATAATATTTCCACATCCGATAAAAACGTTCAGAGTAATTGTTTTTTAAAGTATCCCAGTGTCGATTGAAATTTTCGAACCATGCTTGTACCGTAAGGTCATAGTAGGCACTGAAATTGTGCCAATCCTCCATTACCATCGTGTTCTCAAGGGCTTTTCCTATTTGTCTGATCGATGGCACCATACCCTGGGGGAAAATATACTTATTGATCCATTCATCGGCTTTTCGGGCGGATGTATTGCGTCCGATGACCTGGATCAGGCACAATCCACCGGGTTTTAAGGAATCGGCGATGATTTTCAGATAGGTCTTGTAATTTTTGTATCCCACGTGTTCCATCATTCCCAACGATACAATTTTATCGTATTTTTCGGTGATGTCCCGATAATCCTGCAACCGAATCTCCACCGGAAGATCTTTACATTCTTCCCGGGCATAATCTGCCTGATCGTGAGAAATTGTGATCCCGGTGACCCGCACCCCATACTTTTCTGCTGCATATCGGGCAAAACTTCCCCACCCGCAACCAATGTCAAGTACATGTTCATCCGGTTTCAGATGTAATTTCTGACAAACCAGGTCGAGTTTGGCTTCCTGAGCTTCATCCAGAGTCTGGACCCCATTCCAATATGCACAGGTATAGGTCATTCGCTTGTCGAGCATAGCCTGGTATAAATCACGGCCAATATCATAGTGGTGTATTATGCTCGAGGAAGCATTTTTCTTGCCCTGCAAATTGAGAATCGATGCTTTAATGTAATGGTAAATATTGTGAGCATTGATCGTGAATTTTTCATCCAAACGGTGTCTCAGAATCCTGTAAAAAAATTCATCCAATTGTTCCGCATCCCACCATCCATCGATATAAGCTTCTCCTAGTCCCAGAGAACCCTGTAGCAAAATCCGGTTGTAAAGTCTGTGGTTGTACACTTGAATATCCCAGGGCTGATCCCCGTTTACGATAATGCCTGCATCGGAAAGTAGATTGATGATCTGTTTCATCGATTCAAATTTTGAAATCACCACAATGTGTTCGATATAGGTCCACCGCCTTCTCGAGCAGTAACCTCGATCGACATGATTACCCTAATATAAGGAAAATTTTGTCATTGGTTTATTATATTCCGATTTCCTTTATGTTTGGGCCCTATTATATCGTGGCAGAAAGGTACTTCCGAAGATTTGGGCAATTTATTGTGTGATTACAGAAGCGATTTATATGCAATGAAAAACCAGGTTGAATGATCCCGACATGGCAGCGATTTTCAGGATCATAACCGTTTATCCCAGGGGCCCTGGATAGCGACTGTCAAACCAGCGGATTGAATGTTTACAAATAATGTGTTACCGCTTGGAGAAAAGCAAACTCCGGCAAATTCAGATGGATAACCGATGTTTTTGGCAATATGGTACATTTCCCCCTGAGGTGTTATCCCGACAAGGCGAGGTTCACTCTTGTCTTCGGCCACCACCACATCACCCCATGGAGCCACAGTAAGATTGTCAGCGAACTGCATAAGATTGGAATCCATTGACTCAATAAATAGTTCCAGCGTACCTGGTTGCTCTTTTTCCCGGTTGGTTCCTTCGTAGGGACTTGGAATATATCGAAAGATTTGTCCGTTGCTCTCTTTACCCCCGTTGGTACAGGCAAAATAAACTTCGCCATTTCCAAACCACATTCCTTCTCCCCGGGCAAAACGGGCTGCCCCGCTGTCATAACCGCGAAAACGGAGATCATCATCGTGGTCATCAATGTTGTCCATGTCGATCCAGATAGTTTCAAAAGGTTTGTTGGCCGGGAATTCGGGCTCGCCGGTTTTCTTCCAATTTCTCGTGTCTCTTGAAGGTTGGTCCCGGATCATCAGAGCTTGTAGTTTTCCGGAATGCATATCACCATAGCGGTCTGGAATGAATCGGTATATGAGACCTTCACTATCATCTTCGGTCTGATATACTATGCTGGTCTCCGGATCTACAGCAACAGCTTCATGTGTAAATCTGCCCATCGCTTTGAGTGGAACGGGTGACACCAGACCCGTATGGGCTGATGCTTTGACTTCAAAATTGTAGCCATGGTCTTTTTCCAGGAATTCACCGGCTCGGGCTGAAGTTTCCTCGCAGGTAATCCATGTGCCCCATGGTGTAGGCCCGCCGGCACAATTGCGGTAGGTGCCAGTGAGGCTTAAAAATTCTTTTTCCACCTCCTGGGTTGCTTCATTGAATACCACGGTAGTGGTTCCGCCCAGCCCAATTCTTTCTCCTCTACCAAAATCAAAGATTTTGTCTTTGGGCATTTTGGTTAACAATTCAGCATCCTGACCATAGGGGCCTTGTTTTATGTCACCGGGGCTTATTTCGTGATTACGAACCAAAATGACCTTTCCATCTTCCTCAAAAGCCGCCATGCCATCGGCCAGACCAGGTACGAAAAAACCATCGGACATCAGGTCCCCTTTGCTGGAGATAATTTTATAGGTAAATCCATCAGGCAGAAGAAGGATATTGTCCGGATCAGACAGTAGTGAACCATAGCCGGGTTTGTGAACACCTGGGAATTGGGAAGTGAATCTATGTAATCCTGCAAAGCCGAGACTTACAAATCCCGCTTGCTTGATGAAAGTTCTTCTTGACTGCATTTTCGTACGATTGTTGAAGGCTCAATATAGGAAAATGCCGATATATATCCATTCATTCCGGCAATGTTCACTAAGAATTAATACGCTACAATTTTTTCCGACGCAAACGCAGAGAATTGCCGATCACGGAGACCGAACTAAAACTCATGGCCAACGCAGCAATCATGGGGGAGAGTAACAGACCAAAAGCAGGGTAAAGAGCTCCTGCTGCAATCGGTATTCCCAATGCATTGTAAATCAGCGCAAAAAAAAGATTTTGTCTGATGTTTTTCATAGTAGCATGGCTTAGGTTTTTTGCTTTGACTATGCCTTGCAGATCGCCTTTGACCAAAGTGATCATAGCGCTTTCAATTGCTACATCAGTGCCGGTTCCCATGGCTATGCCCACATCGCTTTGTGCGAGTGCCGGTGCATCATTTATCCCGTCACCCGCTACAGCTACCACATGTCCTTCCTTCTGAAATTTTCCAACCTCCCTGAGCTTGTCCTCCGGTAGCAGTCCCGCTTTGAATTGATCCAAACCCAATTCTTCAGAAACACAACGGGCAGTTTTTTCATGATCACCCGTAAGCATCACCACCATGATGCCAAGTTGTTGCAGGTCGCGAATGGCCCTGGAACTGGTAGCTTTGATTTTATCCGACATGATCACATAGCCCTTTACAGATTGATCTACAGCCAGGTAAGAAACGGTTTTGCCTTTTTTCTGATGCGTCTCTACATCCTCCTTGATGGTGGAAGGAATGTCAATCCCATGATCCTGCATCATCGCTGCATTACCCAACGCAACTGATTTTCCCTCTACAACTCCCCGAACCCCCTGTCCGGTTACCGCATAAAAGTCGTGGACATTCATCGGACTAATGCCTTTTTCCGTAGCAAATTGAACGGTGGCATCTGCGAGCGGATGTTCACTTTGCGTATTCAAGGAAACAACATAGCGAAGAACCTCATCGTCTGTAAGGTCATCGCTTTGGGATACTACCTTCTCCACGGTGGGCTTTCCTTCGGTGATCGTCCCGGTTTTGTCGATGACAAGGGTAGTCACCTTATCCATTTTTTCAATGGCTTCCGCATTTTTAATCAATACACCATTTTGTGCTCCTTTGCCCACACCGACCATCACCGACATGGGAGTTGCTAAGCCAAGCGCACAGGGACATGCTATGATCAGTACCGCTATGGCATTGATCAATGCATACACATAAGCGGGTTCTGGACCTCGCAATGCCCAAATAATAAACGTGATAATAGCGATGATCACCACTGCGGGGACAAACCATGCAGAGATCCGATCCGCCAGATTCTGGATGGGTGCTCTACTTCTGCTGGCATTGTTGACCATCTGGATGATCTGAGACAGCAAGGTGTCAGATCCCACTTTACGGGCTTCCATTAGGAAAGATTGATTGCCGTTGATGGTACCACTGGTCACCTGATCTCCTTCTTTTTTGGAAACAGGGATAGGTTCCCCCGTGATCATGGATTCGTCTATACTCGTTTGCCCGCTCGTAATAACCCCATCTACGGGGATTTTATCTCCAGGCTTTATTCTTAAGATATCACTTGGATGAAGCGAGTCAATACCCACTTCAATTTCTTCACCATCCACAACTTTGATCGCCTTATTCGGAGCCAGTTTTAGAAGCTCCTTCACTGCGGTATTGGTTTGACTATGGGCTCGGGCCTCCAACAACTGACCCAGTAATACCAGGGTGAGGATGACTGTCGCGGCTTCGAAATAGACATGCACTGCCCCACTGGGGGACTTAAATTGATCTGGGAAAAATCCCGGGAAAATCATGCCCATAAAACTGAAAATCCAGGCCACACCAGCTCCTATTCCGATGAGCGTGAACATATTTGGATTCCAGGTCACTATACTACGCCAGGCACGTTCAAAAAACATCCATGTGGCATAGAAAACGACAGGCAATGAAAGTACAAATTGTATCCAGTTCCAGTACTTTTGATCCATAACCCGGTACAAAGGGTTGTCCGGGATCATCTCGCTCATAGCAATGATAAAAATGGGCAGGGTAAATACCATGGCAATCCAAAACTTCCGTTGTAGCCCCAGGTAGTGTGCTTCCTCGGAAGATATACTGGGTTCCACAGGGACCAGATCCATACCACATATAGGACAAGCTCCCGGACTATCCTGTACGATTTCCGGATGCATGGGGCAGGTCCATAATTCAACGGGGGTGGAGGTCATGCTAATTTCCTCCACCAAAGCCATACCACATACGGGGCAATCCCCGGGCTGATCATATGTTTTATCACCCTCGCACTGCATGGGGCAGTAAAACACACCTGTCCCCTGACCTTTTGGGCTCGAAGATTGATGAGAACTTTCATGATGATGATGGTCAAGGCTACCTGGAGCATGGATACTATAGCGACCGCCATCCCTTTCCAAAGCCTTTTGAAATGTCGATATCGGAATATGGGATTCCATGACTATGGTGGCTTCATGATTTTCAAGATCTACGACAACATCCTCTACACCTTCCACTTGCCGAAGGGTATCCTCCACATGAGCACGGCAGCCCTTGCAGGTCATTCCCTGGATATCATAGGTGTGTTTCATGTTTTGTATTGTTTTAAGATTAACAACAATTTGTATAAACAATTGGTTTTGAACTACCGCCACCAGGGTTTCCTCAATAGCGGTAAGGTCAGCCAATCAGTTTATTCCCGGACCTGTAAAGCTATTTCGACTATGTTGAATTGGGTTATAGTATTATGGAAGGATATTGTGAAATTATGGCGTTATGCATCCAAGTAAATGACGAAGGAGCAATGAATTTTGAAAATTTAATTATAAATAAAGGGGAATGCCTGGGCTTCTACGCTTAGACAAGTTTGTCCAGCGCATTGCGGTCTGGAGTACCCTTATTTTTATATTGCGTAGCGGTAATTCCAGTGACCTTTTTAAACTGGCTGCTGAGATACGCTACGCTGGAATAATGAAGCTGATGGGCAATTTCGCTAAGGGAAAGCTCACCGTAACTGAGCAGTTCTTTCACCTTTTCAATTTTCTGCAGGATGTAGTAATGTTCAATAGTCATCCCTTCGGTAGCAGAAAACAAGTTGCTTATGGTGCTATAATCCATGTGAACACTGGATGAAAGGTAATCGGACAGATTGACCCTTAGGAGGTTGTTTTGGCTATGAACCAAATCGGTGATCAGGTTTTTGATTTTCTCTACCGTTTTTTCTATTTTATCATCGAGCAGCTCAAAACCAGCGCTTTGAAGTGCATCATCAAGTTGTTGCTTTACTGATGAGATATCGTTTTCCAAGATCTGCACCTCTCCCAATTGTACGCTTTCCGGATGCAGCCCTACATTTTGAACGATGTGGGTGACCGCTGAGATACAACGATCACATACCATGTTTTTGATTGAAATTTTCATCTTTCAATTACTTAAAACAGAATCCCGTTAGCAGGAATTCATCCTCTGCCAGGCTATCAACTGTTCACGGACACCGCATTGAATATCGGGGCTTCCACCTGATTGGTAAGTAAATCTTCAAAGATCTGTCTTTTGCGGATCAGGTAGGATTTCCCGTCTTTGACCATGACTTCGGCAGGTAACAATCTGGAATTATAGTTGGAAGCCATACTAAAACAGTACGCCCCTGCATTGAGGAAAACGAGGATATCACCCGGGGAAATTTGATTGATTTTCCTGTTATACGCAAAAGTGTCCGTTTCGCAAATATAACCGACGACTGTATAAAGCTTGGGAATACCCGTCACGTTGGAAATATTTACAATCTCATGATAGGCATTGTAAAACATCGGTCGTATGAGGTGGTTGAAACCCGTGTTAATGCCGGCAAATACCGTGCTAGTGGTTTGCTTTATGATATTGGTCGTGGCAAGAAAATATCCGCTTTCACTCACCAGATATTTTCCGGGTTCGAATGCGAGGGTGAGGTCCATTCCGGTTTCTTTACAAAAACTGTTGAACTTTCGGGACATTACCTTGCCAAATTCCTCAATATCGGTTTCGATATCGTTTTCTTTGTATTTTACCTTGAAGCCTGACCCAAAGTCTATATAATTCAGGGAATCGAAGTGGCGGGCCTGGTTAAAAAGAATATCGGCTGCATATTGAAATACATCCACATCCAGAATATCGGACCCGGTATGCATATGTATTCCTTCCACGTTGATCTTTTGATTTTCGACAATTCTCAATACCAGGGGCATCTGATGGATTGATATTCCAAACTTGGAATCGATATGGCCAACCGAGATTTTGGTATTTCCCCCCGCCATAACATGCGGATTTATACGAATACAAATTTTCAGATCCGGATAGTGGTGTCCGAAGTATTCCAACATCTCTATATTGTCGATATTGATGCGAACACCCATTCCGATAGCTTCTTCGATTTCCTGAATCCCAACTGAGTTTGGTGTGAAAACGATATCCTGTGGATCGAAGCCAGCCAGAAGGCTCAACCTGATTTCTTCAATGGAAACCGCATCAATCCCGCTGCCCAGACTATACATTAATTTCAAGATATTGAGGTTAGTCAGGGCTTTGCATGCATAATTTATCTTAAGCTTTTCAACATCGAAAGCATTTACCATTTTTTGGTATTGGGATTCTATCTTGTTGGCATCATAAACAAACAGCGGAGTCCCATATTCATCTGCCAGATCAGCTAAAGCCAAGTCCTGGATTTTGTAAATGCCATCGATCAGTTGCATATGCGAATTTTAAAATTAAAACAGACGCAAAGTTACAAATTATCCGTCAATAATAGTATGGAAAGACCATAGAGAAGCAGGAAACCATCGATCAACCAGCTGTAGTAGATTTTGGGCGGGTGGTGTTTGAGGTGAATAACCACTATGCCAATCAGAATATAAACGGATAAAACACCTAACCTGATCGAATCCGGTAAATCAAGATGATCAAATCCCAGTGCCATAAAGCCTGCAGCCAGAAACACGGAAAACAAGGCCAGAAATTGGCTGTTTTCTACCCCAATTGTATTGGGAATGGTGGCCAGATCATGGTTTTGGTCGTATTCGATGTCCCGGATATCGAAAGGAATAGCCAGTGCAAGAAAGAAAAAAAGACGATCGAGCATGAGCAAACCGTAGCCAGATTCTGACCACCAATGGTCGATTTTTTGGATCGGGATACCATAAGTTACCAAAGTCCATGAAACAACTACGGCAATGATTTTGACAAAGGGGATATCCTTGAGTCTCCGACCGTTGTACCAGGGTAGCGTGTACGAAATCGCAAGGAATGCAGGCACGAGCATCAAGGTCTGAACGATCCTATCCAGCATAAAAAACAATACAATGGAACTTATGAACCCCACCACTATGAATATTTTTTTTAGGCGGGTTGAGAGAGTACCAGGGCCCGATTGGGTGTCACAGTCTTTCCCGTTTTTGTAGCCATGAAATGTATATACCCAGATGGTAGCACTCAGGACAAAAAGCAGGTACCTGACAGGAACTGGCTGATCCAAAAGAACGAAAGTGCCCCAGGTACATACTACCGCACTAATCCCCAACCATATGTGGGTTTCTAATATAAATCCTTGCAGACGGGTGAGCATGGTGGAGAAGTCGGGTCCGTTCGCGTCAAAAATATTTAAATGTTTCGTTGCCTTTGATGAGTTTGAGTGTATGATAAATGAGTCTAATCACATTTTGGATATCGTCCTGGTGTGCCGACTCCACCGTAGTATGCATATACCTCAGGGGCAATGATATAAGCGCCGATGGGACACCCTCGTTGCTATAGGCAAAGGCGTCTGTATCGGTACCGGTACTTCTCGAAGCGGCTTCACGCTGCAGGGGAATGTCTTCTGATTCGGCTGCCTGGATGATCAAATCCAGCAAGTGATGGTGTACAGCGGGACCATAAGTAATAGCAGGACCCTTTCCGCAACGGATATCTCCCTGTTTTTTGGCATCCATATGCGGAGTAGAAGTGTCGTGTGTCACATCGGTGACGATCGCCGCATGGGGCTTGATGCGATGTGCGATCATTTGTGCCCCCCGCAAACCAACCTCTTCCTGTACTGCATTGACTATATACAATGAATAGGGTAGATCTATCTCGTTTTTCCTCAAAAGCCGTGCCACCTGGGCAATACAAAATCCACCCATGCGGTTGTCCAGAGCCCGTCCCACATAGAATCGTTCGTTGTGAAAATCCAGTTGATCGGGATAGGTAACTATGCAACCAACATGGACGCCCAAGTCTTCGACCTCTGATTTATTTTTTGCACCGATATCGATAAATAGTTTTTCGATTTCCGGTTTGTCGTTCGTTTTTGATTTTCTGGTATGAATCGCTGGCCAGCCAAACACTCCTTTTACAGGTCCTTTAGGGGTATGGATAATAACCTTTTTACCCGGCGCAATTTCATGGTCAGCGCCTCCATTACGGATGACATACATAAAACCATCTTTGGAGATGTAATTGATATACCAGGAAATTTCATCTGCATGGGCTTCTATCACAATGCGCTGGGACTTGCCCGGGTTGATCACCCCATACACCGTGCCGTAGGGATCGACTTCATATTCATCAACAAAGGGTTTGAGATATTCCAGCCAGATTTTCTGTCCGGTTTCTTCCCTGCTGGTCGGGGAAGCATTGTTGAGGTATTCGTAAAGAAAAGATTTCGATTTTTTATCCCAAATTGTTTTATGCATTTCGCCAGTTTTGTGGTGAGGAATTCCAGGCTGCCAGGATCGATAGATCTTCTTCGCTGACGTATTTCATTTCAACCGCTTGTTGAATAAGGTCGTTGTAATTGCTTAAAGATTTGTATTTTATGTTCATGTTGCCAAAATTCTCCATGGCTTTTTGCAGTTCGTATGAAAAAATGGCAATGACACCTGTGACTTCCAAACCCACGGACCGAAGTTGTTCAACGGCGTCCAAGGAACTCCCGCCGGTGGAAATCAGATCTTCTACAACGATTACCCGCTGTCCAGGAATATAGGCACCTTCGATAATGTTTTGCCTGCCGTGCTTTTTATTCGAGGATCTTACGTAAACCAGGGGTTTTTCAGTGATGTGGGCCAATATACTGGCATAAGGTATACCCGCCGTGGCCACACCTGCTATAACGTCAATTTTTTCCCAATCATCCACCAGACCCATGAGCGATCTTGCAATGAAATTGCGTTCTTCCGGATGGGACAATGTGATGCGGTTGTCGCAATATATGGGAGATTGAATGCCAGAAGCCCAGGTAAATGGATTTTTTGGACTAAGTTTGACCGCTTGAAGTTCCAACAATATTTCGGCTATTTCTTTACTAGTATGCACCATTTATGTATATTAAATGCAGTGAGTTAAAAAAAATCAAATGTACAAAATCTACATCAATGACAACCCTTTCTATTTATTGAAGTACAATGAAGTAGAAAATATTCAGGAAGAGGGCATTGAAATTTTTCCATATATGGGAAATATGTCTGTCCTTATAAATATCATCGATCAACTGGAAAAAAGTACCAGACCCCGCAAATTTGGTTTTTATGCGCATAACTACGAGGGGTTGAAAAAAGATTTCACATCATTGTTCAAAAAAATTGGAGCTATGGGAGGCATTGTGACCAATTCCAATGAGGAAGTATTGTTCATATATCGACGTGGACGGTGGGATTTACCCAAAGGGAAAAAAGAAAAAAATGAAACCAAGAAAGAATGTGCGGTCCGTGAGGTAGCCGAGGAAACAGGCCTTGAGAATTTGAACCTGAATTCGAAAGTTGGAAAAACCCGACATACGTATCGGGATCCTCGAACAGGTGAACGGGTACTCAAAACTACCTATTGGTACGCGATGTCTTCCCCGGGTCAGGAAACGTTGCAATTGCAGTCAGAAGAGGACATCGAGGATGCTCGATGGATGGAGGTTGACGATTTTTTGAATGGAAATTATATTACTTTCGGAAATATAATTGACATATTGCATAAATTTCGTGCAACGCGCGTAAACTCAAAATGACCTGAATTCATACTATTTTTGAAAAGATTAATCAGACAAGATGAGAATTATTGACGGACGATCGCTAGCTCAGGAAATCAAATCAGAAATTAAACGAGAGACCAAAAAGTTTGTCCAGCAGGGTGGGAAAATTCCACATCTGGCTGCGGTGTTGGTGGGAGATGATGGAGCAAGCCAGGCCTACGTTGCCAACAAAATCAAAAGTTGTGAGCGTGTAGGCTTTGATTCGACTTTGATCCGCAAAAGCAATTCACTGCAGGAATCAGAATTGTTGGAGATCGTGGATAATTTGAATAAGAATGACGACATAGATGGTTTTATCGTCCAACTTCCTCTGCCTTCCCATATTGATGAAAATAAAGTAATCCTGTCTATTGATCCCAGAAAGGACGTCGATGGATTTCATCCTACCAATTTGGGGCGGATGGTTATCGGCCTGCCATGTTTTATCCCTGCAACTCCCCTGGGTATTTTGACTATGTTGGAACGATACAATATCCAGACGGAGGGTCAGCATGTGGTGGTAATTGGTCGTAGCAACATTGTAGGCAGCCCCATTAGCATATTGCTTTCTCGTAAATCCAAATGGGGTAATGCCACGGTGACCCTCGCCCACAGCCGTACGCGGGACCTCGTTAGTGAGGTTCAGCGAGCTGACATCGTGATTGCAGCGATCGGGATTCCAAAATTTGTTACTGGCGATATGATCAAGGAAGGGGCTGTAGTAATTGATGTAGGGATCAACAGGATACCTTCCCCGCAGTCTTCCAAGGGTTATAAATTGGTTGGTGATGTGGATTTTGATGAGGTAGCTGCAAAATCCAGTTACATAACCCCAGTACCGGGCGGTGTTGGTCAGATGACGGTGACCAGTTTATTGTTGAATACCTTAAAAGCTGCTAAGGGAGAAGTCTATGGATAGCTTCATCAAGATATCTCTGTATGGGGTAAGGGACCCGGATGTGATCCTGGGCTTGTTGCATGATTTCCCTATCACCGGACTCGAGGAAGGAGAGCAATCGCTTATCGCTTATATGTCGCGTCAGGACTGGAATGAGACTACCGAAGCGGAAATAAGTCAACGGATTGTTGATTTCGTCAGCGATATTCAGGTCGAGACGATACCCTTTGAAAATTGGAATCAACAGTGGGAAAGAAACTATCCGGAAGTGGAAATTGATGATTTTTGCAGGATATACGCTCCATTCCATGAGGGTCCTTCCCAAAAATTTCGATATGAAATTTTAATAAGTCCCCAAATGGCATTTGGCACCGGACATCACAACACAACCCAGATGATGATTCGGTTGATGAGCCATATGCCAGAAAAAATTCAGGACCAAAACGTTCTTGATTTTGGCTCGGGCTCGGGAGTTTTGGCCATTTTGGCATCCAAAATGGGAGCTGCCCATGTCGATGCGGTAGAAATCGACCCGTATGCGTTTCAGAATCTGAAGGAAAACATTCGATTGAACAAGGCAGACTGGGTAGCTGCCTGGGAAGGTGATATGGATCAACTCCCGGAATCCAGCCGGTATGATGTGATTTTGGCCAACGTCACGCGTGGAATTATACTCCAGCATTCAGGTGAATTTTATCAACGTTTGAATCCAGGAGGGCGGATCGTTATTTCAGGAATACTGGATACGGACCATGATGAAGTACATCAAGCTTATATAAAAACCGGCTTTTTCGGTCTCGAATCGATGAAAATCGGTAAATGGACCGCACTATCCTTTGGTCGGAAAGAACGCAGACCAACCTTGTGATCTGTACCTTTCTTATTTTCCCACAAAAGCTTATGGTACCAAAGATTTAATCATTTTATCAAAATCAATTAGGAAATCCGCATATTCTGATGTGGCGGGCCCATAAAATCCGGTATGGACGTACCGAACCACATTGTCCTGATCAAATACCACCAAGGTGGGATACGCCTTTAGTTGATCGATAAAATCCAGGTAGGGGGATTGCCGGGCTTCCCGGGTCGGTCCGCCATAGACCACCGGCCAATCGATCTCGTGCCTTTTTATAAATTCCCGAAGAATACCCAGCGATTTGGTTGAATCCGCATATCTTTCAAAAGATAGCGACACAATTTCTACAGGCAGGGTAGGGTTGTCCTTTTTCCAGGATTTCAAAAATCGAGCTTCATCGTGGCAATTGGGGCACCAACTTCCCATGATTTCCAATATCTTTATTTTACCGGCATAAGGGGGACGTGAAAAATCTACGATGTTTCCATCGATCGTTGGTGCGGTCCACATGACCGGGTTGTCGGTCGTGGAGTGTGTTAGCGATTCCGGGGCTGACAAAGTGGCATTGGGGTTGCGGAATGCCTCCCATGTAGTACGGTGGTGATTTCCGGAATAGAAAGCCCCCAAAATGGTATCATGATTTACGATTTTACCTTCATAAAGGTATGCTTGTAAACCGTTAAATGAGGAGAGGTATAAATCATCTCCGGATACTTCCCCGGAAGCATACCCATAATCACCGCTTTCCGTATTAATATTGCCTTGGAGCCTGGAGTGATCCAGTTCAAATACACCTACAGCCGGAAACTCCTCCGGTGTATCGTTGCGAAAGGCCATCTGCCAACGTCCTGAAATATCAAATATGGGTTTTTCCGGCGTTTCGGTAAATCTGAAATATTGACCCAGATAGGCTTTGAATGGAATGGAATAATTTTCTTTGTAATCCACATGCCAATAGCCTTCCATCACACCGGCCTCTACCTCCGCTACAAATCTGGTGTCATAAATTGGAAAATAAAGGGTAAGCCGTCCTGTTTCACCTTTGATATTCGCCTCGTATTTATAAGAACTGATCTCCTGTTTGTCAGAACCATTGATCAGGTAAAAGACCATGGAATCGGGGCTGAGATAGGTGACTTCAAAATGAAAAGGCAGCACACCGGTTGGTGTATTTGAAAAATCAAACCTCGTATCCGGATCGGTGTGCTCCGGATGGGGGGGGAGGGTGGCCTGATCCCTGAGATCCAGCATACCACGCCATACTCCGGGTGCTACCATCGTATATTGATTTGATACTTCAATACAGGAATGCGTGAGCCCCAGAACAAGCCAAAGTGCAATGACGATAGAAAATTTGCCCATATGATTTTCTTTTGTTCCTCGGTGAACATTGTATTTTTCCATAAGTTTATGGTTTGGAAGATTTTTTCAAACATATATAAAATTCATCGAACGGAATGACTGCAGCAAATCAGGAATTTGATGTAATTATTGTGGGTGGTGGGCCGATAGGTCTTACTTGCGCGATCGAGGCCAAAAAACAAAACCTATCCTATTTGATACTTGAAAAGGGAACTCTGGTGAATTCCCTTTATCATTTCCCCACCAATATGACCTTCTTTTCCACATCGGCATTATTGGAAATAGGAAATGTGCCATTTATTTCTCACTCGGATAAACCCACCCGTCGGGAAGCTCTGGAATATTTCAGACGTGTCCTGGATTCCTGGGATCTGAATATTCATTTTTATGAGGAAGTGACCGATATCCGGAAAACGTCAGAATATTTTAGCGTTGAGACTTCGAAATCCACCTATCGCAGCACTTATGTTATTGTGGCAACAGGATTTTATGGTTTACCAAAATTGATGAATATACCCGGGGAAAATCTACCCAAAGTAAGACATTACTACCGGGAGGTTCATCCATATATAGGCCAACGGGTGTTGATAGTAGGTGCTGCCAATAGTGCGTGTGATGTGGCGCTGGAACTATATCACAAAGGGGCTGATGTTACCATGGTGATCAGAGGAAGTGAAATCAATCCCAGGGTCAAATACTGGATCAAACCCAATATTGAGAACCGCATCAAAGAAGGTTCGATAAAGGCCTATTTTAATTCCAAACTGGTAGCTATAGAAGAGGAGAAAGTCACCATACAAACGCCGGAAGGGAAAATCGAAATACCCAATGATTTTGTACTGGCCATGACGGGATATTTGCCTGATTTTGACTTCCTGGAAAGGATCGGCGTAGAACGAGATCCGGAGGACCCCGAAAGACCCATGGTGGATCCCGAAACATATGAAACCAATGTACCCAATTTGTACCTGGCTGGGGTGGTTGTTGCAGGAAGCAGAACAAGTACACTTTTTATTGAAAATTCCAGAGTCCACGGGGTTATTATCATCCAACAGATAAAAGAAAAGGAAAAAGTACTGGAGGGGTGAGATTGGCACAATTTGTGTTTCGGATTGGGGCATGAAACAGGATGAATCAAACCAGCAATTTTCACAGCTAACGAATACGGACAAAGGAACGGGTGGCCAATACTTTACCCGTCCCATGGCCTTCAAGAATGGGGTATTGTATATTGAGTTGATCCTTGATCGAAACAAAAAGTACCATCAAACATACAGGCAGATGGCCATTCAGTCCGCCCTGCATTACCGAAGATCCGAAAGTGGGTTTACAGCAGCAGTTGCAGCTAAAATTTGTATCTACACCCGGTCACATTTAGAGCAGGGTGGGATGGCCTCAAACCCGGATTTGACCCTTGAGTCCATCATAGGGATAATGTATCAGGATGGCATCCTGAATTAGGCCTTTTTTACAGTATCCTGGTTTCCCAATCTCAATAAAAAAATCCGGACTTAGCGAGGACATATGAGTTTGGTGTCGGTGTCTGTTTGAAGTAGGGGATGGTAAGGACAATACATCCTCAATTCCTTAAATCGAGTATGCATTATCTGGCAATCCCTGAAGTATCGACCGGCGGATAAAGCTGTATTTATAAGCGGATTTTTCACGCCGCCTCGGTGCTTCCTACATGGCTATCTTAACGATCTGGTTCCAATAAGATAATTTTTCCATCCCCATCTAAACATGTACACCTATCCGGTGGTCAAAGGGTTTATGACTTTGAAATGTAGCATCCTCACCGTACGAAATACTCTTTATGGACCTTAAATTCATAGGCTCGGTTCCATATAACGGTATAGTCAAAACTACTCCACGCAGGGAAGAAAAACCCAGGATGGATAAGTTGACCACTTCCGGGCAGTTTTGTTGAAACCTCTTCACAGGCAGAATACTGATCAAGGATGGCGAAGGAGAACGGAAGCCAAATAGGAGTTTTGAAGTCTGTGGTTTAGGTGCCGGCCTACATAATATCAGTGGTTATTTAAAACCAAAAGACTGCCAGAACTCCATAGTCAGCCTCCGATTTTATAACCGGTATGCGTTGACTGTTTTTTTAGAATACAATGTTAATGTCCTAATTTGAATAGCAGATTTAATTTTGAAAATGTAATTTTGGTTTAGCATTCGGACTTTGAATGATAAAAATTATGAAGTATCAATTTGAGGAATACTTGGTACACCGGATAACATATCAATTTTTACAAGATAAAAAAGTATTATCGGTGGAACCCATTTATACCGGGCATATAAATAAAACTTTTCGCATCGTGACGGATGCTCCTGATGATACCAGGGAGTACCTCCTCCAGAATTTGAATACACATGTCTTTACCAGACCTGATGCAGTGATGCACAACATCGTGCGGTGTGCCAATTTTCTGCATACCGAATGTCCGGAATATCCTTATGAGATTCTAACCCCCATGGCTTCCGTCGAGGATGGGTCGTATTTGATTCAAGATGATGGATTGGCCTGGCGGATGTTTGAGTACGTTTCGGATTCCAGATCTCAGGATGTGGTCTCTTCGGCAGATGAAGCCCATAAAATTGGAGAAGCATTTGGTGTGTTTTTATCTTTTGTGAATCGGGACAGCACGAAAAATTATAAGGTGACCATCTCCCATTTTCATGATTTTACACGGCGATATCATAGTTTTCATCAATTTCTGAAAGACCACGGGGAGGTGAAGGATGAAAGGTGTAAATATCTTATAGCCGAAATTGAGCGAAATGCATCGGAGTATCTTGAAATGGAGACTTTAAAATTTCCATTGCGGATTATCCATCATGATACCAAAGTCAATAATGTGCTTCTGGATCGACAGAGCGGACAAGTAAAATGTATTATTGATTTAGATACCTTGATGCCCGGATATATATTTTCCGATTTGGGTGATTTAATGCGGACATTATTAAACCCTTATGATGAAGATAATTTTCCTGAAAATGGAAAAATTATGGATGATGCAGTGGTTTCATCATTGTTGGATGGATTTTTGAATCCTATCGATCAGATACTTACGAATGATGAAAAAGAATATTTGATTCAGGGAGCGAAAAAGATTACCTTGTTACAGATTTTAAGGTTTTTGGAAGATCATCTTAAAGGTGATATATATTATCAGGTTAAGTATCCCGGGCACAATTTGGATCGGGCACTGAGCCAGTTGTATTTGTATCACGGGATGAACAATTGTGAACTGCTGAATACCCCAATAGTGAACAATTAAACACCAAAAAAACTATCGAAATATGAAATAACGTATGGCAAAAATAGATATATAAAAAAGTTCTATATATTTGCACGCCTGAATGTTTGGAACTTTATCACCTTGTATGACCAATGTAACCTATGAACATTAGAAAAATTACTGAGATCATACTGTCCTGTAAACTGATGACTCTTCTCCTCTTGTCATCAGCCAGTTTGTTGGCCCAGCCACTAGAACCCAACACCACAGTATATATCTATCGTGACGATAACAATAATGGTGCCAAAGAATTGGAAGAGCCCTATCTTGATGGGTTTTCTTTGGAAGTTACCGGATTTAATAATGAAGTTATTGAGTTTGAGGAAATAGATACCGGCATTTTTACAGGTTATATATCCCGTCGTTCCCGAATCGTAGTGAACGGCTATACCGATGATCTGACGGAAGGTAATGCGGTAACCCCTTCGCAAGCTTCCGTGTTTTTTGCTGACCCTCCATCACCCAACGATCATGTGTCTTATTATGTGGGCATTTCCACTGGTCCTGTACTTGACTTCACCCAGCAAAATATTATCCTCCCTTGTTATGAGGGGGGGCCTTCCGAAGGCAAACCCGGACCGGCAATCATTACTTTCGGATTTATGCACGATGGTATAGCACAGATGCTGGGCGGTGCTGCACCGAATCCCTCCATGCTTGCCTCCACGGAAGAAGTTGGTGCAATCTGGGGTATAGGCTTGAGAGCCAATGCCAATTTATTTTATGCAAGTGCTTTGGTTAAAAGACATGTTGGTTTGGGTCCGGCAGGAATTGGAGGTCTGTATCAATATGATTTATCTACCAATGAACTAAATGCGTACGATTTATCGGGAATTGCTACCGTGAACAATGGGCCATTGAATTTTGGCAGTCTCACGCGTACGACAACGGATGATTCCATTGCCCGGGACGGATCTATGGATTATACGCTGACCTCACTTGACCAGGTGGCGACGTATGATTTGGATGCATTTGACAAGGTAGCGAAAGCGGGAATTGGGGATATCGATGTGACTGACGATGAGAATACTTTGTGGCTGGTCAATCTTTATAATCGTTCAATGGTGGAAATTGATGTATCCACTGGCCAGCCTGATCTAACTTCAATCAGAGAATATTCCATTCTTGACCGTGTGGGTTTTATCGACTTGAGGATGCCCTACATTCGCAACATCAATGTGGGTAGCCAGCAGGAAGGTGGAGCAGAAGCATTTACGGATCCCAGTGGGATGGCATGGGAAATCGATATGTACGGGACCGGCGGCACTTATGGTAATGTCAGTAATTCGATTCAAAACGCCCTGGATAATACTTTAGGTACAACCGAACAAAACCTGTACAGAAGTTATCGAGTGGGGGAGGAGCTCCACTATGCTATTCCGGTCCCTGTGAACGGGGAGTACAAAGTGATACTGCACTTTGCAGAAACCGACGAAGAATATAAAATCTCTGATACCCCGGAGCCCAAGCAACGCATGTTTACGGTCATGGCGGAAGGTTCTAATCTTGTTTCCAATTTTGATATAGCAAATGAGGCTGGTGATATCAATATGGCCATTACTAGGGAATTTACGATCAACGTGACTGATGGTGTGCTCAACCTGGAATTTCTGGGTCAACTGGTGAATGGATCTATGACAGCGGCGATGGTATCTGGTATCCAAATCATTGGCTCAGAGTCCACGCTGACTCCCACGGGCGAACTACGACCCTGGGGATTAACATTTCACAATGGCCGCGGATATCTCGGATTGGTGGCTGATGCGTCAATCTCGAAAAGTAAATACAACCTTTACGGATATATCGTTTCTTTTGATCCCAATAATATGGACGAGGAATTTACTTTGGAAATGGTATTTCCTCTCAATTACCGAAGGGAGCGTGCATCTTATGCAGATCGTGTCACCGCCTGGCCATTCAGGACTTCTGTATGGGAGGTATGGGCAGAGGATTGGGATGATACAAGGATCCAATTGGGTGATGGATCTTCTGCAGACACTTTGTACACTTCCTATCCCCAGCCGGTTATTTCGGATATAGATTTTGATCAGGATGGCAATATGATAATTGGTATTATGGATCGATGGGGGCACCAGGTTGGATTTTTGAATTATGCCGCAAAATCCCAATCTCAGACATACATCATCGGTTATTCCGCAGGAGATATCCTCAAAGCTGCTCCCAAGACCGATATGAATGGATCGGATGGTAATTATGAGTTTGTGACGACCAACAACGATAATACCCGGTTTTATACCGATGATGGTCCCACCTACAATGGTGAATTTTTCTACAATGATTTTTTCGATGCCAGTAGGGCGTCACACGGAGAGATATTTACAGGAGGAATGGGTGTGATGAAAGGGACCAATGAGGTGGTGTTGACCGTATTCAACCCCATTCAAACCACGATAGAGGAGTTTGAATTTGAAGGGGTATATACCCAAGGGACCCATGTTTATTCTACAGAAACCGGGGATAAAAACCGGGCAAGTTTGTTTGTAGGTCAATACCAGTTTGGTAAAGCCAGTGGACTGGGTGACATTGAATTTGCATATAGCTTCCCCGGCATCAATATCGGTAATTACGTGTGGTGTGATGGGAATGGAAATGGTATACAGGACCCGGAAGAGAACGGAATTCCGGGAGTTGAACTCCAGTTGGTGTTATTGGATGAATCCGCTGGTAATCAAGTCATTGATGTCACAACTACAGGTCCCAATGGAGAATATTATTTTCTGAATGTTCAACCCAACCGGGATTATATGATCGTTCTGGATCTATCACAGCAAGGGCTGGAAGGTTTTAGTCGCAGGGCTTCGCCGCCATACCAGGGCAGTGATCCACGCTTGAATTCGGATGGGTTGGATAATGTATTCCCGGGATTGGTGGTTATACCGATATACAATCTTAGCCTTCAGTATGAGTATGGTTTTGATTTTGGATTACTCGGACCCGAAGTAGAGGATGTCATCCGGGTGGTTTGTCTGGAGCCTTCACAAATTTCCGCCACATTCAATCTGTGCGATCTGGATGATGAAATTCGGTCGCCCGAGCAAAATACGCTGGTAAAATACTATCGCAATGAAATCGATGCGATATTTGGACAAAATGAACTTACCGAGGACGATTGCTTTTACCAGACTTCAGGTGATACCCTGGTTGCAAAAGTTCACCTTGAGGGTGACGAGCAATGTTATTCACTGGCTACGGTAATCCTTATCGTGAATGAAGTCGAAACCGAAATCGAACTGACCGGTTTGGCATGTCCGGATCAGCCGGTGAATTTTCATCAACTAATTCAACTTGGACAGGTTGATCTGATGGTCTTTACCGGGCCTTCGATGGCTTTGGAAGATATGATTGCCAATTTGGAGGATCATATTCCTTCTCAACTTCCTGTTACTTACTACTTTAAAGCCACGTTGGAAGGGGAAAATTGTGATGCTTTTGGTTCCATCACCTTGAACGAAGTTCCGCCATTTGAAATAGAATTAGAGGAATATGCCAGTATTTGCTGGGGAGATTTGTTCTTTTTCAGCTCCTTAAATATTCAGTTTCCTTCAGGGGGTAGTGCCATCAATGAATTGTACTGGACCACCAATGGAACAGGGACTTTCAATTCAGGTACTGCATTCACCCAGGCTCAGTCATATAATCCTTCCTTTCAGGATAGTCTGAGAGGTTTTGTAGAATTCTATCTAAACGCGTCCAACTATTGCTACGAGGATCAAATTAAGGTTCACCTTGAAATTCTGACAGATAAT
Organism: uncultured Saprospiraceae bacterium; assembly: GCA_964426625.1. Taxonomy (GTDB): domain Bacteria; phylum Bacteroidota; class Bacteroidia; order Chitinophagales; family Saprospiraceae; genus Membranihabitans. The sequence goes on from CAYRRD010000003.1 coordinate 23,647, forward strand.
GAAATTCGTGTTGAATGTGTTCCTACGGATACCGTGTACTGTATAAATGACAGTATTGCTGACTTACAAAATATCCTTTTCCCAAAACCAAAGGCTTTTGTGTCCTGTGACAAAGTCATTAATCCTATCCTCAATTTTGTTGAGGTGGATATGGATCACTGTGAACCGGATAACAATGTGGCCGGTCGTATTATCCGGCATTGGGAGTTCAGATACAAAAATCGTTTTAGCGCATTTTGCTATGATACCATCGTGGTCATCATGCTTCCTGAAGCGGAGATCATCTGTCCCGATTCCATGGTCATGGTCGAATGTGAAGATATTGGTGAGGATGATGTGGATGAATTCGGTAATCCATTACCTTATATGACAGGGATACCTTACTATGATACAATTCCTCTATGGCCCGGGCTAGACACCACGCTTTGTGGTATTTTCGCTACCTACGAAGACGATCGTTTTACGGAACAATGTGGTGGAGATACCAAAATGTTCCGCCGCATCTGGACGATAAGAAGTAAGTGTGAAAAAGAAGTCGTTACCTGTGAACAATGGATTGTAATTCAGGATACAAAAGCTCCACAGATTCGCAACAACTACGAGGCTTTTATCCATTATGACAATGATACCGTATATGTAAATACGGAAAGCCATAGTTGCGAAGCTTTGTTTTATCCCACAATCTGGACTCGGGATTTGTGCGCAGGTGTCCATAGTGTAAAAGCCGTGACTGAAAATTATGGTGCTGTGGATCTCGTGTATGTGAAGGATAATATCTGGAAAGCCATCAAACCCATCCGAATCCCAATGGGTTACGATCCAATTCGAATTGAGTATACTTCAACGGACAACTGTTGGAACATGAATAGCTTTGTCCATTATGTCAAGGTTAAGGATGCGGTTCCGCCCACTGTAGTTACCAATAGGGAGCTAAAATTTCAGTTGCAAACCAAAAAGGGATGGTTAAATGCGATCGATCTGGATGAAGGAAGCTGGGATAATTGCGGGGATATTTTGGTTCTTGCACGAAGGGTAGACTGGGATCGGTTTTGTGTAGATTTATGTACAGATGAACTTGCTGGTGTTACGACACTTGAGGAACTCAATAAAATTGATCCGCTTTCTGTACTGGACAGTGGTGAAGTTGAATTGTTTTATAAAAGTCAGATTGAATGGTTACTGGAAGATGAATACTGCGGAGAAGAAATAGTGGAAGGATGGATCCAGGGAATCAGATCGTATTGGGCAGAAAATTGTGGACCTGTTGATGAACATGGAAATCCATTAATCAATGTTCCACAAACTTTCTTAGGAGGAGGTTGGTCCAAGAAAGTACCTTTTGGTTGTGAAGATGCGTGTAAACCGATTATGGTGGAAGTGTTGGTTATGGATCAATGGTGTAACTGGAGTAAATCCTGGGTGACGATTAATGTCGAGGATCTGACGACTTCCCGACAACTAGTTGAATTGGACGATGTGACCATAACCTGCGATGCTTATGCCAAGTATTATAAGCCAATTCTGGACCTGGCCATTGAGGTAGGAGATAGCCAGGAGGATCCTACCATATTTCAGCATCTGGACAATTTGCTTGGCGGTTATTCAGTAGCCTGGGCGAATGAACTTGGCCAACCTACTGATATGGAGGGCAACGTGCTTCCGGAAGAGTTTAATGTTATCAATACCCGATGTGAGGATGCGATCAAGGAAATAAAATATCAGGATACCCTGCACGACAATCAAATTGTATGGAAAACCAGAAGTGTAGAGGTTACTTACCTCAATGATCAGTCGGAAACTTATAATCGGGGCTTCATTGGTGTAAATTGTGGAGCAATAATAACCCAGGACATTTGGCCTGACCTGGATGACTGTGGCATAGGGACCATCAAACGCCGCTTCCATGTGACAACCGGGTGTGGTGAAAAACAAATGACGAGGACTTATGTCCAGACGATCACTATTGAACCCACTTGCTCCATGAGTAAAGACATGTTCTCCTGGCCCGAAAATGCTGAAGTATGTCTCGCTATCACCTACAATTCAAAAGGAAATGTCAACCTGCCGATTAGCCTGGTGGGTAAAGTGGAATATACCTTTCCTGAAGCGTGTCGGAAGCTTGCTATGGGATATAAGGACCAGGTGTTGAATATGGAGGATGGTCGAACCAAGAAAGTGGTTAGAACCCATACTGTAATGGATTGGTGCACAGGGGAAACGCTGGAACACGTCCAGATGATAGTGGTCACAGATACGTGTCAAAACACCGATGGCGATATATTGACCCTAAGTGGTACCATAGTAGATCCCTACGACAATTTTATTTTCAATGTAACTATGAATATGGAATCGGGGTCCGATTGGCAATCTTCGGTGACCATAGAGGATGGAACTTATTTTATGCATGTGCCGGTCAATCCCGATTTGGTGTATCTGGATAAAGAAAGTTCCTATAAAAATGGCGTGTCCACTTTGGATTTGATATGGATGCATCGTCATTTCAGAGACGAATCTGTATTTTATAGTCCTTTCCAGTATGTTGCTGCTGATGTGAACAATAACGGTTTGGTGGAACCCATGGATGTACTTCAAATTAGAGATTTGATCCTGGGTAGACGCAATACCTTTCCTAATGTCCGACCCTGGCAATTTGTGGACATTTCGACCCAAAAGGCTTATTCAAGTGTAGGACCTAAGACGATGTATCAGGAGAACAATTGGGTAGGCGTAAAAATGGGTGATGTGAATTTTGATTCAGATTATCTCATTAGAAATACCAGCCGTGCAGCACGAGATGTTTATCCATTGCAATTGGTGGAATACCCATTGAATGATGGAACGCTTCGGTTGGCTGTCCAGGCTTCAGAGAAAATCAGAACCTCAGGTTTCCAGTTGGCTTTAAACATGGGGGAAAATACCAATTGGGCTATTCAAAATGCTGGTATAATTCTTAAAGAAGAGAATTGGGTGAGAGATCAGAACCTATTAAAAATTTCATGGGTAAGTAAGGGACTGGATCAGGTATTTGATGAAAATGAAGTTCTGTTTTATATTGATTTCGATCCCTCCCAGCAAAGTATAGAACGCGACCGGATTAGTTTAGTACCAGCAATTGATTTTCGATCTGAGATTTATACAACAGATTTGAAGATTAAAGATCTTGGCTTGCAATTCCCGACGCTTTCGTCCCGGATTGGACATACCGTGTACCCCAATCCTGTAGATCATTTCCTGGTCTTTGAGTTTGACTCAGTGTTGGAGGAAGAAGTACATGTTACGATACATAGTATCAATGGTAAGGAATTGGAATCCTTCAAAGTGCATTTATCAGCAGGACATACAAGGTACTATCATGATATATCCGACAAGTATCAATCCGGAATGTACGTCTATCAACTCCGTGTTCCAGATAAGGTAGTAACGGGTCGATTTGAGGTTATTCGATAATCAGGTCTCAGTGTCCGCGTGTGTATGTAAGCAACAGTGGCTATAGTACCACATCCAATTGTGAAGTATAGGTGTATGGAAATCTAGCTGGCCAACTGTGTTTTTGTTCCGTCTTAGTGGGATCGACATAGGAAGACAATTCCCACGACATAGAGGATCAATAAAGAGGAATAAAAACAGGAGATGTATTGGTTTTGAGTGGACACAATTCTGCTTTTAAGACCAATGGATAACTACAATTCCAATTTGTGGCTTCTTCCCCTTCAACCCCAGGACCTTGAGGTCAATGCGAACTGGGGGAGACTCAATCTCTTTTCGACTGAAAAAATTTCGAAACTAGTTTGAAACGGGTGAAGGAATCTGCACCTGAAATATTTTTATTTATTGCCATTTTAGTACACCAAACCCGACCTGCCAAAGAATTTTAATTAGTTGAACTTCATTAGGCCGGAAAGGTCTTGTAAAATCCCTATTTTTGCGAAAAGAAATGATATGGAGGATTCATTGAAATATGAAAAACGTGGAGTTTCTGCATCCAAGGAAGAGGTGCATAAAGCCATCAGGCATCTGGACAAAGGGTTGTATCCCAACGCTTTTTGCAAAATATTAATGGATTACATAGCGGGTGATGAAGCGTACTGTAACATCATGCACTCGGATACAGCAGGTACCAAAACCAGTTTGGCTTACTTGTGGTATAAGGAAACCGGAGACCTGTCTGTGTGGCGGGGGATTGCTCAGGATGCTCTGGTTATGAATCTCGATGATATGGCATGTGTTGGTGCTCTCGATCAGATTGTGGTTTCTTCTACGATCGGTAGAAACAAGACGCTTATCCCGGGGGAGGTTATCGAAGAAATCATAGGATTTTTTGAAGATTTTCGATCGATGCTTAGTGAATACGGAATTGAGATTCATCTTGCCGGTGGGGAAACAGCTGATGTAGGTGATATTGTCCGAACCATCGACGTGGGGTATACTACGTTTGCCAGGATGAAAAGAGAGCGGGTTATCGTGAATCACATCAAACCAGGGGATGTGATTGTTGGTCTGGCTTCCTATGGACAGGCTATTTATGAGGATAAATACAACGGAGGGATGGGTAGCAATGGGTTGACTTCAGCCCGTCATGATGTGCTCGATAAAAAATATGCCTCCAAATATCCGGAATCAATTGATCCCAATATTGATTCCAGTTACCAATACACAGGAAGTAAAGAACTGAAGGACAGGGTAAAGTTTGATGGAACGGAATACACAGTGGGTGAACTATTGCTATCACCTACAAGGACATACATGCCAGTGCTAAAAGCCATTATAGATCAATGCGGCACATTTATCAATGGAATGATACATTGTACAGGCGGAGGACAAAGTAAAGTTTTGCATTTTGTAGATCGGGTAAGGGTAATCAAGGACAATTTGCTTCCCATACCTCCGGTATTTCAGCTTATAGAAGAGGAATCAGGCCTGGACCGTAAAGAAATGTACCAGGTGTTTAATATGGGGCACAGGCTGGAAATATATACCGATCAACCCACCGCCGAACAAATCATCGGTATCTCAAATTCATTTGGGATTGAAGCCCAGATCGTAGGTCATGTGGAGAAAGCAGAGACTGCCAGCGTTGAAATTCGTGATGACAAATCGTCCTACACTCTGTATGCATGATAAATTGGGACTCATTCCCACAATCGAAACATACGCTCAGGCTGAAAACTTTATCATGGAAGCTTTACCCATGTTCCAGAAGGTGGGTAAAAAAGCCATAGGTAATTACGGTTTGGAAAGCGTCAATGCCTTTCTCCGTTATCTGGGAAATCCGCATTTAGATTTGCGATGTATCCATGTCGCAGGGACCAATGGAAAGGGTTCTACAGCACATATGCTAGCCGCTGTATTTCAACAGAATGATTATCGGACAGGTCTTTTTACTTCTCCTCACTTGGTGTCCTATCGTGAAAGGATGAAAGTGAACGGAGATTTCATACCTGAGGAATACGTATTACATTGGGTACAGCAACACATCGTGTATCTTACACAACATCCACTATCGTTTTTCGAAATGAGCATGGGCCTGGCCTGCTCCTGGTTTCAGTCTGAAAAGGTAGATATTTGCATTATCGAAACCGGTCTGGGGGGGCGGCTCGATGCAACCAATATTATCACCCCTGAACTATCGATAGTGACCAATATTGACTTTGACCATCAGGATATTTTGGGAGATAGTCTCCAACTTATCGCCAGTGAGAAAGCGGGTATTATAAAACCTGGTATTCCGGCGTTACTGGGGAATGTAGATGAAGAATTGTATCCGGTTTTTGAGGCGAAAGCCAGTTCTGTCGGGGCGCCGTTGTATTTTTCCAATGAGATCAAAATCGAGGAGGAGGAAGTGATAGAAGAGGGGATGATTTTGCAAACTACAAAAGGTACATTTCCCTCAGATCGGATAATCCTCCCCACTCAGGCTCCCTATCAAAAACACAACTTTCTCACTGTACTGCATGCCGTAAAACTTCTGAAAGATCAGAATAACTGGAATCTTTCCAGACTAAGTACAACGGTAGCTCTGGAAAATTATGCCACAATTACCCGATTTCGGGGTCGATACGAGGTCGTTCATCGAAATCCGCTGGTAATTGCCGATGCAGCGCATAATCTGGGTGGGATCCGGTTTTTCAAACCGCTATTTCAAAATAAAAATGTACATTTGCATCTTGTAATAGGCTTCGTCCAGGGAAAGGATCTCAACCCCATCCTTTCGATGTTACCCGATACAGCGACCTATTATTTTTGTGCAGCCAAAGTAGCCCGCGCCATGGAGGCACACGAATTGCAGAGTATGGCAGGGCGATATGGATTGAAAGGAGAGGTTTACACCTCCTCCAGGCAAGCTTTGAAAACTTTAATTGATAGCGCTGATCAGGATGATATAGGACTGGTCATTGGCAGTATTTATCTGTTGGAAGAAATTTTACAATATGGATATCTTTAGAAGAGTAGTTGATCAACCCGGACCACTTGGTAAGTATGCCGATTTTGGTGAAGGGTATTTTGTATTTCCTGAGCTCGAAGGAGAAATCGGCTCGCGGATGAGATTTAACGGACGAGAGGTGATCGTCTGGAGTGTAAATAATTACCTGGGACTGGCCAATCACCCGGAAGTACGAAAAGCGGATGCAGAAGCCGCCGCAAGATGGGGTTTGGCTTATCCTATGGGATCCAGATTGATGTCGGGCCAGACATCCAAGCATGCACAACTTGAGCAGGAACTGGCCGATTTTGTTGGTAAAGAATCCGCGTTTCTGATCAACTTTGGATATCAATCCATGGTATCAGCTATCGATTGTTTGTTGTCACGAAGGGATGTGGTCATTTATGACGATGGATCACATGCCTGTATCGTGGATGGTGTACGGTTACATGTTGGGAAAAGATTTGCTTATCTGCACAACGATATTGGAAACCTGGCCAAGCAACTCGAGCGGGCTACAGCAATCACAGAAAAAACCGGCGGTGGAATTCTCGTTATCACTGAGGGTGTATTTGGAATGCAGGGAGAGCAAGGCCGCATTAAGGAAATTATCGAACTGAAAGGTCGCTATGATTTTAGATTATTGGTGGATGATGCCCATGGATTTGGCACGCTGGGTAAATCAGGAGCCGGTGTAGGAGAGGAACAAGGCGTCATCGATGACATTGATCTGTACTTTTCTACTTTCGCAAAATCTATGGCAGCCATTGGTGGATTTTTTGCCGGAGATAAGGATATTATTCGATATTTGAAATACAATTCAAGGTCCCAGGTTTTTGCCAAATCCTTGCCAATGGGTTTTGTTGAAGGAGGATTAAAGCGACTCGAATTGATACGCCGCAATCCGGAACTAATTGAAAAACTCTGGAGCATTGTACACCAACTTCAAAGTGGATTGCGGGAGCGTGGGTATAATCTAGGAGAAACGGAAAGTTGTGTAACTCCGGTTTTCATGGAAGGAGATACGATGGAAGCCTGTGCAATGGTCCAGGATTTACGTGAATCGCACGGCATTTTTTGTTCTATTGTAGTATATCCGGTGGTTCCAAGAGGTGTTATTTTGTTGCGTTTAATTCCGACAGCAGCTCACACCACAGAGGATGTGCAAAAAACATTGGATGCATTCGATATTGTGAAAGAAAAACTGGATAAAGGAGAGTATAAAGGTCAAATGACCATCACGGACAAGGTGTAAAGACTTAAACTGCAATATTTTATATATTTCTGATCAATATATTCAAATTTTAAGAATTTATAACGAGTTGTATGCGGATTTGTTGCTATATTTATAGCAATTTAAATCCCTTTATGTATGAACTCGAATACCTTTACTCAGACTTTATTATTTCTTTTCGTTCTCAGTTTTGGAATATTCACGGACAGCCTGGCTGCGGAAGCGCCCTGGGGACCCAAAATCATCCAGCTAGAGGATATAACCATTAGCTGCGAAGCTTACGAAAAGTATTACAAGGATATCGTTGAGGATGCAGCCAAAAATAATTCTCCGAAATGGAATGCAGCTGCAAAATCCCGCTTAGATGAAGCATTTGGGACATACAAAACAGCCTGGATAAAAAGTTCGACCTGGATCATGGATAAATATGGGAAGAATTTACCTACCCATATGTCTATCAAGGATATTGAATGTGTTACCAAATACAAAACGGTCTCCCAACCACCGTCGGCGGGCCATGTAAAGAATAAGTACGAACCCTACCTTGAGAAGAAACTTGTCTATGATAAGGTTCGACTGGGATATGTGGATGACTGTGAGATTACAGTCGTTCAGGATGTTTGGCCGGAATTGGGTAAATGCGGTACAGGAACCATCATCCGCAATTTTAAAATAGGTGCCTGGTGCGGTGGGTACGAGTATACCCTAAAATTAACCCAAAAGATCCATGTAGTACCGAGCTGTTCATTCTCAAAAGATATGTTGTACATTCCGGATGTGCAATATATGTGTGCACCCATTAAATACATAGACAACAACCATATCGATTTGCCGGATTACATTGAACCGGTATCCTTATATAAAGGATGGGATTCCGGTTGTGGTTCTTCAAATATCCTGGTATCGTATCACGATAAGCACTACAAACTCATCCTGGAGAACAGAAAGTATGTGGTCATCCGGACCTGGGAATTTTCGGAAAAATGTTCAGGAAAGAAATTCGTGGTAGAACAAAAGATTATGGTCGATGGACTCTGCAGGGATGATGATCCGAAAGACCCTGAGGAGCCTGAAGATCCCGAAGAACCTGAAGAACCTGAAGAACCGGTGGAAGACACAGTTCAATTTGTTAGACTCCTACCCCTGGACGATATCTTTTTATCCCAAAAATCCTATGACGAAACATATAAAAGTATCGTAAATCTATCTTTGGACTCCTACCGGAAAGGGCAAACCGATTTAGCAGCAGAGTTATTAGATGCTATATTTGGAAGGTATGAGATCAAATCAGATACTAGTCTGGTTGATAGCATCACGATATATACGATGGAATGCCAGGACGGGGTCCCCATTGATTCCGAAAAGAAGATAAGCAATGGTGTCATACAGTCCGATTGTCCCGATAAGTTCTCTATACGGCAAATCCTTAAAGAGGAATACAATCTGTGTGGTGCTATTGGTCTGACCCGGCAGTTTATTGTCGAATCCCAGTGTGACACGGTGGTGGCTCGGGATACCTTCGAACAACGTATCGTATTCCAACCTACCTGTCCTTTGACAGAGTCAGTATTTGTAGTACCTGCTGACACGGTAGTTTGTGGAACCCTGGAACGGGATACCTCAGGTAGAATTGTGTTGCCCGTTAGTGATCAACCTCTATATCAGGGAGATTCTATGAGAAGTTTTGAAGTCGACTATAAATTTGTGATCACATATTCAAGCGAGGATCCTGACCGTATCGAAGTGAATCGTGTATGGACCTATCTTGATACTTGCTCCAATGAAACTACTATGTTGACACAGATGCTTACTCTGATGGACACCTGCCAGTCAAACCTGGATAGGGTAAGGAAAAATGAGATAGTGAGGAACGTGTCAAGAGAAGATATTCAACATGGTATTTCTAAAGAAATCAGATTGGCTATGGAGGAACAAAAAGCCGGTGAAATGGGGCTCAGTTCCTTTGCCTATCCCAATCCGTTTTCGAACGAAGTGAATATCCGGTTTTATCAGGAAGAGGCAGGTGCTACTCATGTTCGAATCCTGGATAGTCGTGGAAGGTTTATCGCCGAACAACGATTTGAATTGGATCGTGGGCATCAAAAATTGCATCTGGATGGATCTTATTTCATGGCTCCGGGAATGTATATGTTGCACCTGGTTTCTGGCGATCATTCTGAAATATTCCGGGTTATGTATCAGGCTGAATAGTTGTAAACAACCTTGAGGTTTGAGCATTCTCCGCTGCTTGTTTCAGAAGCGGGTGCTTATAATAAACCAGTGCACCGATCACCAAATCCGTGACACTTATGACGGCTTCTTTTCACCGTACCTTCATCACCGAAAGTCACGTAGAGTTGTCCAATGCTCGGTTTTGTTTCTAAAGTACGACAAAAAACAATCACGTCATAGGTACATATTACTTATGCAATAGAATACCAGATTAGTGGATAAAATATGCCATGCGCCACCATACGGATTGACAATTCATTCATAATATCCGGCCGCTTTCCAAATGTTCTGTCCTACGTTTTTTGATAAAGCGATAGACGGCTGCAACCTGAAAAAATGGGAGTTTAAACTTTGGAAACTAATTTGGAGGGAGTCATATAAACTTCCCATGATGCATCTCCATGCAAATTTCGAAATCTCATGGAACATCAAGATCGTACATTGGACTTATTAAAGTATAGCAGGTTTTTTTTATCCGGGGGTATTGGGTTCACGATGCTGTTTTGCTAGAATAAAAGATGCCTATAAAAACCATAGGGGTTCGATCAGGTATGGGGATGATCCAGGATTCAGGTTGTGTATAGGGTATAACATCAGACTTACTTCAGCTATTCTTTAAGGTCTTTGTAGAGGCATAACCGTTTTTTATGTAAACGATAATCATAGTCACGCCACAAGTTACGGACATTTTTATTCTCCACTTGTTCTGCGTTGCTTTCTACTTTTTTGATACCATTATCGATATACTTTCGCAGGATTTGTTCAAAAATCAGGGAGGTGAGGCCTTTTTGTTGGTATTCAGGGTGGATTGCAATCAATAACATTTCTGCCCGATCATTTTTTCTAGAAGCCATCCAAAGATGGTAAAAGCCAAATGGGAAGAGCGTACCATTGGCTTTTTGGAGTGACCGCGTATAGGAGGGAATAGTTAGACCAAATCCTACCAATTTGTCCTTTTCGTCCACAATTAATGAAATGTAATCCTTATTCACTAGAGGCATATATTTTTTATGATAATAAGCTTTCAATTCTTCGGAAAGGGGAACAAAGCCAGGGAGATGGGCATAGCAGATATTAATTAATTCAAGAATTTGACGACTGTATTTGGTTTTTTCTGCAGGAGTTCGGAAGGGGGCAGTTGACAGCTTATAACGCTCTCTGATCAGATCAGAAAATTTGCTGACTTTCTCTGGAATCCTATCAGGGACGTTAAATTCATGTTCCAACCATTCCAGGTAGTATTGATAACCTGCATCTTTCAAATGGCTTAAATAGTAGGGGTAATTGTAATTGGCTGAAGCACATGACAACTCCTCAAAACCCTCAGTCAAAGTACCTGCTGCATCAAGATTGGAATATCCAAAAGGGCCAATCAATCTGTCCATACCATGGGATTCACACCATTCTTCAGCCGATTGCAGTAGGAGTTTTGAAACTTTCGGATCATCGATGAAATCAATTTTGTTGAATCGGGCGGTATTTTCTTTTGAAAATTCAATTTCGTGGTAATTGATAATCACTTGAATTCTCCCTACAACTTCCTGTTTACTGTTATTGACGATGAATTGAGTTGTAATGATACCCTGGTCGACTGCGGGGATCTCCACCAGATATTTTCGTTCCTCGTTTTTGAGGGGAGGTGCCCAATAGCGGTTACCTCTGTACAACCAATACGGGAAATCAATAAATCGATCGAGTGATTTCCGATCCTTGACTTCTTGGATGGTATAAGTCATGTATCCAGTTTTTGTTACAGAGTTTCAGTCATTTGGTGAAGTAGGACAAAAGTACAAATTTACACAGAGAAAATATCCTGAATATGGTATGGAAGGCTTATTGTTAAAATAATGAGGGAAACCACCCTAGTCTGAATTGGATATCCAGGAAGATCTGTCAATCGTGTAGGTATGTCAGAAATTGGTCATTGAATTGACCTATGTAGATCAGGTGTTTTCAAGTCTGTAAGCTTTATATGAATCGTAGTCTTTTATAGATCCAATATCTCTGTTCAGGGCAATGCTTGCGTTGAGTTCAAAACCTAGAAGGAGGATTAGGCAATTGATTTCAAGCCAAACCATAAGTACGATAACAGCCCCAATGGAACCATAGATCTTGTTGTAGTTTGCAAAGTTGTTGACGTAATATGCAAAGCCAAGGGAGGTGATAATAAACATCAGGGTAGCCAGCAACGAGCCTGGGCTCAGAAATCCGGGTTTTTGTCTGAATGCTGGAGCAAACTGATATATCACAGCGATAATACAATAAAAAACAGCCACTGTCAACAATGCATTGATGATCTGAGTCAGGGGTTTTAGATTTTGTGCGTGGATGACATAAGTAAAAAAATAATCCAGCAAATAATTAGTTGCAATAATGACGACTACTGATGCTACCAACATTAGAAAAATCAGAAAGGTAAGCCATATGGCTGTGAAACGGGTCTGGAAGAAGTTGCGATTTTTGAATGTGGTATCAAATGCTTTTTCAAACCCTGTTATCATCATGGACATTCCGTTGGAAGCAAAATAGACGACCATTATAAACGAAATGGAGAGAAGACCACCTCTTGAAATCCGGCTTAAGTCATTGATGGTGGTTACCATCCATTCTTCAGCGTTTTCCGGAAGGAATTCAAACACATAGTTGTATAACATGGTGTCGAAATTCTGAATGGGGATGTAGGGAACCAGTGTGATCAACATTATCAGGGTGGGAAACAATGAAATAAACAAGGTGAAAGCCATGGCATTGGCTCGGATCATTATATTCCCGTACACCATTTCAAAATACATCAAACGAATGACTGACCAAACCGGTACACCTTCAAACCCAGGTAGGCTTGATTCTTGCGCCCACTGAGATAATTTGTGAACCGTTTTATTGGTTTTGATTCTCTGAAGTATTTTCACATTGCCAGATTACTGTTTTTTGGTGGGATATTCCGCTATCTTTTGGATAATGAACGATGGAGTAGGTATCCTCTGGTACGTATGTTTGTCCAAAAAACATAATTTCACGATACCCCTGTTGAGCAATTCACGGGATTCATTATAGATATTCGATTCGAAGACAATCGCATTTTCGTTGATTGTTCGGACCCGTGTCTTGATTTCAATGAGATCATCATATCTTGCCGGACGTAGATACTTCGCTTCCATAGACAACACTGGCATCATAATTCCCTGTTCCTCCATGGACTTGTAATGGATGCCGATGCTCCTCATTAGTTCGGTACGGCCGATCTCATAGAACCTGGCATAGTTCCCGTAATAGACAAAACCCATTTGGTCCGTTTCACTGTACCGGATCCTGACTTTGAATATATTTTCCAGGGAAGTCTCTTCCATTCCGGATCCAAGCCTTTTTATAGGATGCTGTTTCTCACCTTACGCCATATTCGAATCAGTAAAATACCAAATCCAATGGTTCCGATACCAAACGCCATTGCCATCCCTATATTGTTATAAATTAAGTTACCCGTGGTAAACAGGAGGCAGTAAATAAAAAGCGATCCGTACAACATAGCCACTATGCCTTGAGGAACTGTCCATTTAACATCCTCAACGATACTCACATTTTCTCTTCTGGCCTGTTCAAGGACCTTCTTCCACCCGGGCCCTCCCGGCTGGATTTTCTTATAAAAATTGTACAGGGTTTCTTTATCGTCCGGTTTGGTCAGGAAGGTCGCTGTTAACCAGACGATGGTGGTAATTAATACGATGAGTGGAAATTTATATACAGGATCTATATTTTCCGGCCAATACACAAAATTGAAAAGAATAGAAATGATTCCACTTGAAAACATCGCGGCAATCTCACTCCATGCATTCACGCGCCACCAAAACCACCGAAGTAAAAATATTAATCCTGTTCCTGCTCCAAATGCCAATATAAATTCAAAGATCTGCAAGGCATTGGTCATTATGAGCGCCAATCCAGCGCCCAATGCCATAAGTACGATCGTTGTAATACGGCCAGCAGCTACCAATTCCTTTTCGGTGGCATCGGGTTTGATAAATCGTTGATAAAAATCATGAACTAAGTATGAGGCTCCCCAATTTAGATGGGTGGATATGGTGGACATATATGCGGAAATCAGACTCGCCATTACCAGGCCAGCAAATCCTACCGGAAGGAAAGTGAGCATAGCGGGATACGCCAGATCATGCCCCAGTTTGTCGGAGGTAATATTGGGAAATGCATCCTGAAGAGACTGAAGGTCAGGGAAGACCACCAATGAACACAAAGCTACAATGATCCATGGCCAGGGTCTAAGGGCATAGTGCAAGGCGTTGAAAAAGAAAGTGGCCCCAATAGCATGATTTTCATCTTTCGCTGCCAACATTCTTTGGGCAATATATCCTCCACCTCCGGGTTCGGCTCCGGGATACCATGAGTTCCACCACTGAACTGCAAATGGGATAATGAATAAGGTGATCATTACATATCTATCGGACAGATCCGGGAAGATGTTCAATTTGTTGATGACATTCTCGTGTGTTATCAGGTTCTGAAGAGACCCGACTTCCGGATGTTGTATAGAAAAATATGCGGCTGAAATAGCACCGGTCATGGCGACGAAAAACAGCAAAAAATCAGTATAAACCACGCCTTTGAATCCTCCAAGGGAGCTAAAAACCACCGTAATAACGGATGCAATTCCGATCGATTCCAGAGGACTGAGTCCCAACATGACACCGCCTATTTTTATGGCTGCCAGGGATACGGCGGACATGGCAAGGACATTGAAGAACAAGCCCAGGAATAGAGCCCTGAAACCGCGTAAAAAACGGGCGGGCGCACCGGAATACCTCAGTTCATAAAATTCAATATCGGTGGTGACATTCGATTTGCGCCATAACTTAGCGTATACAAATACGGTTAGCATTCCAGTCAATAAAAATATCCACCAGGCCCAGTTTCCACTTACTCCGTTTTGTCGCACCATATCCGTAACGAGGTTTGGGGTGTCCGTCGAAAAAGTGGTAGCCACCATGGATACCCCAAGCAGCCACCAGGGCATATTTCTTCCGGAAAGGAAATATTCCGCGGAACTTTTTCCCGATTGTCTCGATACCCATATCCCTATGAAAAGCGTAATACAAAGCATAGCGATCACGATCGCCCAATCCAATGAAGTCAGTGTCATATTAGAAATTTTTAATAAAATTAGAAAAGATTCGGTAATTGAACCTGATACTGGACAAAATTTGATATTTTGTTTTCAAATACCAAAAACATAAAATCCAAAAACATATGAACGATAAGATAACCCTTGTTGTACTGGCTGCCGGTTTGGGTAGCAGATTCGGTGGTCTCAAACAAATGGAGCCCCTTGGTCCCAATGGAGAAACCCTACTGGATTATTCAGTCTATGATGCATATCATGCGGGCTTTACTAAAGTTGTGTTCGTAATTAGGGAATTTTTTGCGGAAGAATTTAAACAGAAGGTAGGTCAAAGGGTGGAGGCTTTTATGGATGTAGAATATGTTTTCCAGGAGGTGAATATTGAAAGTCCAGGTATAAATATAGCCCCACGTGATAAACCATGGGGGACCAACCATGCCGTTTTGGTGTGCAAGGACGTGGTACATGAACCATTTGCAGTGATCAATTCCGATGATTATTATGGTAAGGATGGATTCCGGAAGGCGGCTGATTTTTTACGACAAGAAGTTGCACCGGATAGGTATGCACTAATAGGTTATATTTTGAAAAACACCTTGTCCGATTCCGGAACCGTAAATCGAGGGGTTTGTGAAACAGATATAGAAGGTAATCTTATATCGATTGAAGAGGTTTTGAAGATCCAACGTTTAGAAGACGGTAGAGTGATCCGACATGATCAGGGTTCCGAACTCAGTGAAAATGCTATTGTTTCCATGAACTTTTGGGGTTTTCATCCTAGCTATTTCGATCGCTTGGAAGCCGGTTTTCTTGATTTTGTCCGGGAAAACAAAGACAATCCCAAAGCGGAATATTTTATTCCCTTGCTTATCGATCAAATGATCCAAAATGGAGAAATATCGCTAAAAGTGATTCCTTCGAATGATAACTGGTATGGCGTTACCTATATGGAAGATGCGGACCGGGTTCGTAAGGCATTTCTCGAACTTCATCAAGGTGGCGCATATCCTGCAACACTGGATATATAGTACATGAATTATCCCGACCTGAACATCCCAAAGACAAAATCCAAAAGAATTGTGATTCTGGGTGCAGGGTTTGCTGGCCTCAATCTTGCAAAACATCTGAGAAACACTGCGTTTCAGGTGGTCTTGATTGATCGAAATAATTACCACCAATTCCAGCCCTTATTTTATCAGGTTGCAATGGCGGGTCTGGAACCGAGTGCCATCGCATTCCCTATCCGCAAGGTGTTTCACAAATCAAAGAATGTGTATTTCCGGAAAGCAGAAATTCTCCGGGTGTTGACCAATGAGAATACTGTTGTTACCAACAACGGAGATCTGAGTTATGACATTCTTGTGGTGTGTCTGGGTGCTGAGACCAATTTTTTCGGAAATTCCCGAATTGAAGCGCATAGTTTTTCCCTCAAGTCTCTGGGGCAGTCTCTTGGCATCCGAAATCAGATATTTTTGGATTTTGAAGAAGCCATGTTCGAGATTGAGTACCACAATCGTCAACAGTTCATCGATTTTGTTATTGTGGGCGGAGGACCTACAGGAGTTGAAATGGCAGGAGCGTTGTCGGAACTCAAAAGATATGTTATTGCCAAGGATTTTCCTGAATTGGATCCCTATGAAATCGACATTTACCTCGTGCAATCCGGTAATAGATTGCTGCCAGGAATGAGTGAAAAAGCTTCTCGAAAAGCGGAAAAATATTTGAAAAACATGGGCGTCCAACTGGTATTGAACGACCGGGTCAGCGATTACGACGGCGTCTATGCTTATCTCAAAAGTGGTAATAAAATAAGGACAAACAAGGTAATATGGGCTGCTGGTGTGAAATGTCCAGTGATTAAGGGCCTGGAGAATTTTTATGAAGAAGGTACGGGACGGATAACTGTAGATTCCTCATGTAAGGTGATCCATGCTTCAAATATATATGCGATCGGTGATATCGCGGGTATGAGTTCTCTGGTATACCCCGGATGTCATCCTCAAGTGGCTCAGGTTGGAATTCAGATGGGGGATTACCTGGCTAAGCATTTTGTGAAAAATATGCTTAATAACCGACCGGGCAAACCATTTATATATAAAAATAAAGGCGTGATGGCAACCATAGGCCGTCATAAGGCCGTTGCAGATTTCCCAAAGTTTAGTATGAGTGGATGGTTGACCTGGATGATCTGGTTGTGGATTCATTTGTTTTCTCTCATTGGTGTCCGAAATAAATTGATCGTGATGTTCAACTGGATGTGGAATTATGTCCATTTTGACAGTTCGTTGCGATTGATCATACAACAAGAATCTAGGAACCCCACACAAAGTTCGAAGGAGGGGAATTAGGCGAAGCTTTAAGGGACTTGAAATTATTTTGATATGGCGAAAGTTAACTTTATGGGGTCGATCCGAATCCATGGAGTTTGAACTCAAATAGGTGATAGTTAGCACCGGTTTTACAGGACTTTTTAATCCTCAAGCAATCTGTCAAGTAAAACATTTAGAGTATCTAATTCATCATGATTTAATCTGGAGAATTCATTGACATAAAATTGTGCGGTCAAATCATCCAGTTCCTCCATCACGAATGAACCTTTTTCTGTCAAGAGTACATTGACCACCCGTTTGTCTTTTTCGGAGGGTTTTCTAACAATAAGATTCCTGTCTTCCAGTACGCGAATCAATCTGGAAGTATTCGTCATTTTGTGCAAAAGACTCGATTGAATTTCCTTAATATTAATTGCCTTTTCAGACCTTGAATGAATGACCCTAAGAATATCATACAACGAAAGATCCAATTCAAATTGTTTGAGTTGTTCGCTCAATTTTAATTTCAAATGCGCTGCGGTTCGGAGCACTTTTTCATGAGTTTCATGCTCAGAATTAAGAAAAGAAATTTCAATGGGGTTTTGTTTGCCATTTTTCATTGTAAAGTAATTTTAAAGAGGAATCTAAACATTGATAAGGTTGTGATGATTGTAAAATATTTATTATTTCTGATAGTAAATATAATATAGAAATAATTTACATGCAAGTTTATCTTATCATGATTCTATTGATAGAGGAATGTAAATCGGTTTTACGCGCTCTAAATCCGGCCTGGGATTAGCAGAATTTCAACATATTTTATATTTTTGCGTCTCATCCGCAACCACAATGCTCCAAGCTGGGTGGAGGGATATGGACACCTGCAGAATTTCAGGCCCGAAAGTCGGGATTTGATAGGAACAGGATAGCTGATAGGGTTAATTAGAAAAATTTCAGTTTCAGCCTCGTGTATAGACTGAAGGAGGAATTCTTCAGGACAACTAATTTCGACATTTTTGGAATATCGAGATTCACATGAATAAGCTGAATATCCTTCAGATGGGTATCGTCTGCACGAAGAATTTTATAGTTCACAGTCCCGTAGTTCAACGGATAGAATAGGAGTTTCCTAAACTCTAGATCCAGGTTCGATTCCTGGCGGGACTACTTTTGTAAAGTTTTTGACATGGCTTTCAAATCCGATCAAAATAATGGACTACAGATATTGAATTCAAAACGATTGGTAGATACCTTTTTGAAGGTTGAGAATACCACTTTGCGATTTCGAAAATACGACAATACCTGGTCCAAAGCGCTGGATCGTATTGTAATCAGGAAGTCCAGTTCAGTTGGGGTATTACTTTATCACGTAGATCGGAAGAGAATAATCCTAATTGAGCAATTTCGATACCCAACCTGGGAGGATGATGGTGGATGGATAGTGGAAATCGTAGCGGGAAATATCGATGATGATGCTTCTGCAGAAGACACTGTTCGGCGTGAGGTCCTGGAGGAAACGGGATACCGGATTGCCCAATTTACACCCATAGGCCAGGGGTATTCCAGTCCGGGAATCAACACAGAAAAGGTGTACCTTTATTTCGCTGAGGTAGATGATACGATGAAAGTACAAAGAGAGGGAGGACTCGCAGAGGAGGGTGAGGATATAAAGATTGTGGAATGGACTATTCCTCAGGTAAAAGAAAAGATCCTTACGCATTCAATTCTGGATCTTAAAACGCTATGCGCATTACAATGGTTTGTAATGAACAAAGTATCGTGAATTCTAAATTCTATCCTCAAGATCTCGATAAATTCCTGGCGGTAAGCCGTGAATTATTTTGTAAAGTAGTATTATGTTGTAAATTGCATATTTTTGCAGAAAGTCCTCCGATCAAATTTGAACTCAACCATTCGATTGGGCAGGATCATTGCATATTTTCTTATAAATTTAAAATTTCTCTATTCACAAAGTGATTTGTGAATATTCGATGAATAAGTCAAATCATAAATTATGGATCAAGAAACGAACGGAAAGAAAACATATGGTATAAAGGAAATAGCGAGAAAAGCGAATGTATCTATTGCAACTGTGGATCGGGTCATTCACAAAAGAGGTGGGGTAGCATTAAAAACCAAAGAAAGGATCCTTGAAATTATAAAGGAATTTGACTATCAACCCAATATTTTGGCAAGTCGATTAAGCTCCACCAAGACCTATTCACTGGCCATCCTTATACCTATGGTCTCCGAAAACACCGATTTCTGGGCCGCTCCCTATCAGGGTGTGCAGAAGGCTCAAAATGAAATTAGCCAGTTTGGCATTGATATTAAGACTTATTTTTACCAACTATCTGTCAAATCTTCCTTTACAGAGCAGGCCGAACTCTTATTGGCTGACAATCCCGATGGTGTCATGCTAGCCCCACTTTTCGTCCCTGAGGCAACCGCGCTTTCCAAAAAATTAGCTGAAGCTGAAATCCCATATGTATATATAGATACCTATATACCCAACCAAAAAAATATTTCCTACATTGGTCCACATATATACCAAAGTGGTATTGTCGCAGGACAACTTGCTATGTATGGGATTCGTGAGAATGGAGGAGAGATGCTGGTGGTCAATTATACCAGCATCAGCAATGATGGTCAGCATATTAAGGAAATCGAGCGGGGTTTTGTCGATTATATCCAGCGTACCGATTCCAGCATCAAGGTGACTACCTTGAATTACCACGGTGAAGATGGCAAAACCATGGAAACCGAGCTCGCACGCTACCTGATGGAACATCCCAATATCAAGGGTATTCTTGTAACCAATTCCAGAGTTTTTAAGATTGCCGAAGTCTTAAAAAGAGTCAAAATGGAGGATAAGATCCTCATTGGCTTTGACAACATTGACGAAAACATCAAAGGTCTGAAAGAGGAAGTTATTGATTTCCTTATTTGTCACAAACCTGAAGAACAGGGATATCGCGGAGTTATGAATTTATATCAAAGCATATTGCTCACCAATAAGGTGGAAAAAATACAATACATGCCTATAGATATCCTGACCAAGGAAAATTGTGACTTCTATTCCAACTAAAAAGTGGCCTTAAGATTACATGTGCAACAAATTTTCAGGGCAGGGTTTAGCTTGTAGTTTCTCTACTTCTTCCATGACCATTTTTTCCATTTCGGCATCGTGAATGGTGGAATAAATACTATCCAACTTCATTTCAAGAAGTTGATTTTCCTGGCTGAGCGTACGAAGACTATCAGCCCAGGAAGCATCGAGAACCTCCATCGAATCGACGATCTCATGGACCTGGGGATCAAAATCCTTGTAAGTTTCAAATAATCTGAATAAGCTGGCATAGCGAAGGTTAAGAATTTTTTCGCGTTCTAAATCAGGTAGCCACTCAGGAAGTAATTTGCCCATTTCGTCGATGGCAGCCGTCCAGGAATCATCGACGTATTTGGTGATAGCTTCCATTCGACAATGGTTGTCCTTGATTTTCTGTGCCACTTTGGCAGCTTCGTTCTGATCTTCAGATTGACAGGATAGAAGGAGTAATCCAAAAGCAAGGCATTTGATTAAATTGTTCATTGTGGTAGGATTTCATGGGTGATTATAACGAGTCAAATATATCTAAAATCCATCTAATATGGAAACAGATTTTATTTGAAACTTCACCAATTGCATCCACTGTACATACTATGTGTTCCGGAATAAATAGTATGTACAGCGGATATACCGGTTCCCTTTAACAATGCATTCGCTATGTATAGTTGGGGAGACAACAGAAAGCAATTGTTACTTGAGTCCGATGCCTATGATATTCTATTTCAATTAATATGAAAGAATGTACTATGCCTACCGTTTAGTTTCCATATTGTTCTGGTCCGGATCGAACATAGATTAATTATTTCCCAACCTCTTTTCCAGTTCAGCAGCTTTTGGGAAAAGGATATTATTTTCCAAATGGATGTGTCGATGCAAGTCTTTCTCAAATTCCTCCAGCATGGCATAGGTTACTCGATAGGTTTGGCAGGCATCCTCAGGTGGGGTGTAATCCTTAGTAAGGGATCTGATTTTTCGAAACCGCACACCTTCCTGATCATGTTCTTCCATCATCTGTTGAATCGGGTATTTTACAGACCCAAAAGCCGGTTCTTCCCAGGTTCTTAGACCATCTCGGATTTCGACCAATTTGCGGATATGTGGGAATAAATTGAGCTCTTCTTTTTGCATATGCGCATTGAGTTCGATCGTGCAAGCGTCAAACTCATTGGCGATATCATATAACTCCGGATGGGCTTTACCGTGCACTTTAACCACTTTCGCCAGATATGGAATGATTTCAGGGATTCGTTTGCGGACATATCTATGGTGCGTTTTTTCGATATAATCAGCCAGCAAATCGAGGTCCCATGCTTTAAAATTGATCTGCTCCACATCTTTGTAAATGAGGTTTTGCAGTTCCCCGATAATTTCATCCACGCTAAGATTGTTCTTAATGGCCACTTCTTTCAGACTTCTGTTTCCCCGGCAGCAAAAGTCTATGCCATATTTGGAGAATACGGCAGCCGTCTGATAATTGTCTGCCACAATTTGACCTACTATTGAATCATTTGAATACTTCATGGTTGTGCAATTTTTATCACTTTATGCTTTTCAATCCCAATAAACTCAAACAAATAACTTTGAACATTTCTCCTGCTACATAATATATATGCAGAAAGGATGTTTCCAAACCCTGGCCTGACAAGCGCAGGATAGCCCTTTTATCCATGGCAGGCAACAATACCAAAGTCTGGACCATTAAAACAATCAAGGTCAATCCTATAAGAAACACGGTCGAATTGGAGACCTGATGCCCATGGTATATTTTCCACCATGATATAGAAATGATTCCGGCCAGAACAATTTCAACCTTATTAAGGGCAGAAAAGACCAACCTTCCGATTGCCACGCCAAGCTCCAGTGTCATACCCGGCGCCTGGAATTTAAGCCAGGATTCCAGAAAACTTATCCCACATATCAATCCTACCCATATAAAAGAACCGGTGATCAAAATTGTCTTTGGGATGTCTTTGGAATAAATCATATCAGAGGTTTGGTGTCACTATTCTGATAATACTCGATTTTCATCAAAAACATTTCTGCCATCCGGATGGCTCTCCATTTAGCTTCCTCCGCAGTTTCCCCATGGAAATAATCGTCCAATGTGGCGTGGAAAAGCCCCAACCAACGCTCAAAATGAACCGTCTGGACCGGTAGAGATGCGTGGGGTGGGAAAGGACTACCGAAGTAGGTATGTTCCTTGAGTAAAATGGTTTGCCAAAAGGTATACATTTTCTCAAGATGGTCGGGCCAACGATCCTGGATCACACTATTGAAAATGTCGGCCAACAACTCGTCTTTACGTATGCGGCCATAAAAATCATCCACCAGCAATTTTATATCTTCAAGATCTTTAATCTCTTTTGTACTTTTCATGCATTGATTTTTCTACTAAACAAACATCGAACTGTCCTTTTTGATCTGCTTTGTTTCACATATTTGACAGGGCAGACGGTTGTTTTTTCTATTGCCTTAAGCAAATATAAGAACAAATTTATAATAGCGGACAAAATAGTCCTAAATTAATTTTTATGCTGTATCTAGTATTGCAATGGAAATTTGGAGTTTTAGCGCACAATAGCGAATAGGTGACTGCATGGGTCACCCGCGACCATAATTATTACTCCACAATTGCGTCGAAGGAAACTCAGAAAGGCACTTTAGGAAGAGTAATGATTTCTGACTTTTACCTCTGATGTATATTTGACTTATTGGTCCGCGGTTATTTGGGGATGTCCTTGCTGATCATTTTGTTAGCTCAAGTAACAAATCCTGGAGATCGAGCGCTATGGTATACATATTCAGTTTTCCATTTTCGTCGTAGGGCCATAGGTCCCGGGGTCGATCCCAATAGAGTTCAACACCATTGCCATCGGGATCATCCAGATATAATGCTTCAGAAACTCCATGATCACTAGCCCCGGTCAAAGGATATCGGTGAGTCATCAGTCTGTCCAGTATTACAGCCAGGTCTTTTCGGGTAGGATATACAATAGCAGTATGATACAGCCCTACACTCCGAATGGGAGCTGGAGGTAAATCCCGGCTATGCCAGGTATTGAGTCCGATATGATGGTGGTAGCCACCTGCTGAAAGAAAAGCTGCCTTATCACCGTACATCATGGTGACTTCAAAACCGAGCAATCCATGGTAAAATTTTAATGCTCGATCGAGGTCTGAAACTTTCAGGTGAATGTGCCCGATCGACGTCTGGGGTGGAATTTGGTAGGAATCGCTCATGGTTTGGTATTCATTTAAGGTGTCCAATTATGAATATACGATATTATGTGGTAACCTAAGGTCAGAATATTTTTCGGGTTGGTTCCCATTTATTATATGAGGTCAGTTTAAAATTGGTCAATATAATTAAATAGGTCCGGGAATCCAGATCACTTAACATGAGAGAGTGGAAGGCTGATAGAAATTCAAACACATTTCAAAGGTTGCTTTTATGCCTGGTTGTGTTAGCTCTTTCCAAGGATAGTGCTATTACACAAAACCCTCCTTACCCGTTCAGCTCGTTAATTTCAGGTATTCAATTTGACTGGAGCACTCATTTGAGGTTGGCGACGGGGAGCGATAACTGGCCAAGTAACCTGGGCGGATGATGATCATCAATACACTGTATGGGGCGATGGGGGCGGCTTTGGAGGAACGAATAGAATTGGTCGCTCCAGCATCGTTGTAGCAAGAATAGAAGGGGAATGGCATGATTTCTCTGGCTTCAATATATGGGGAGGATATAAATCCATGACAATTCATGATGTCATTGGTAAAAGTTATGGCATCGTGTGCATAGAGGGGGTATTATATATGTGGGTGGGTATGTTTCAAACGCACGAAGATCAATTTGACCAGACAAGGATCGCTTATTCCACTGATTATGGTAAACAATGGACTTTCGCGTTCTGGACATTTACGAGAGAGGATGGGGTAATGATGCCTACGATATGCAATTTTGACAGAAACTATGAAAACGCAAGAGATGAATTCATGTATGTTTATCTAATCCGATTTCAATCCTAGGAAGGCCCCGATGATTATCCGGACAAGGTGGATTGGTTAAACATCCAAAAACCCGGGAAAATTGACCTTGCCCGTGTTCCGGTAGCTAATATCACCGATCGATCTCAATATACTTTCTATGCCGGCCGGGACTCAGGTAATACACCAATATGGTCTTCTGATATCCAGAAACGGAAATCCGTATTTGAAAATCCGGAAGGGGTGGGGTGGTGTATTAGTGTAAGTTATAACTCGGCATTGGACCGGTACTTTCTAATCTCTGAGCATTCTGAAACTCACCGTGGGAATATGGGCATTTTTGATGCTCCTGAACTATGGGGTCCCTGGACCACTGTTTGTTACCAGTCCAAATGGGGGGAAGGACATATACCTTTGAATACCTTTTACTGGAATTTTTCCAACAAATGGCTTAGTGAGGATGGTCAGACTTTTTCCCTCATTTTTACCGGGAGGAAAGAAAATGATTCCTTCAATATGATCAGAGGTAAATTTTCAACCCGGTAACTGAATATTATTCACTGTTGTATTTACGTCTGATCCTCAAGAAATTGAACCAAATCGAAAATAATCCCACCAATTGGCAATCTCCGGATTAGGATAAGCCCAGCACAAAAATGATACTTGGGTAGCGATCACATGAATCGAGCCATTATATCAGGGTGTTTTTGTGATCCGAGTCGTCATTATATGCTAACTTTCTTCATCAAATCCTCCCATGTTCTGATTTCATTTCAGCGTGAGGATTTCATTGCTTTCTTCTTGAACACATCTGGATCTTTTGCCAGAACCTCATATTCTTGCGATTCCATCGGATATACAGCCAGTTTCCCTTGATTATCACTATGAATTCCCCATCCATACCTCTTGGCCAAAGGAGACGTACGAAGGCATGGTTGGCCCTTGGAGAAGAATTTTTTTCTTTCTACTTCCCATTGGTCTTTTGGAATCATTTTACGGATAGCATAAATTTCAAATATCAGATCATCGGATGTGAATTGATAGGGATGTGCTTGCATCATTTCCAGTTGATACAAAGCAATTGACTTTTTATCCCCGCGTTGGGCAGGTATCTGACTGGTAGATACAGGACAATCTTCCGCAGGTTCGATCAGTGTGTTGTAATAATTCGTAGTATGTTGTTTCATTATAAGAAATTTAAATTCTCAAAGATCCGCGAAATCCCCTGACACCAAAATAGGAATCGGCTCCGTTGTGATAAATAAATACCCTTCCAAACCGCCGATCGCCAAAAATAGCACCGCCCTTTTCTCTGATTTCCGCTGGGGTAAGTAACCAACTGGATGTGGTAGTATCAAATTCTCCTAAGGATTGGAGATGAAAATACTCTTCCTCAGTCAATAAGTTGATGCCCATATTTTCTGCCATATTCATTGCGCTGTCCTTGGGTTTGTATTTTTTTCGGGCTTCCAGTGCTTCCCGGTCATAACATAGACTCGTTCTGCCTTTTGGGGATTGTTTTGAAAAATCGTAGAATATGAATTCACCAGTATCAGGATCCTGACCTGCTACATCGGGTTCACCCCCGGTCTGATCCATTTCCCTGAGTGACCATGCTTTAGCAGGATATTTCTTCAATCGATCCTCCACTTCATGCCACTCAATATCCTTATGACGTACCATGTTTCTGGCGAATCGTTTTTTTAAATCCACAATCAAAGATTCCAATTCTTCGTTGGTCAATCGATTTTCTTTAGTCATGATTCTTAGATTTTATTGCCTTTACTTCTGAGGGATTATCAATTGGAAGAGTTACATTTTGGATTTTTAAATTCCTGAGCATGCTCATCCTGCACAGCCGCTGGCTAATTTCATAAAAAGGACCGAATACTCCAGGATTTTTGTCAGTAAAATCTATCTCAGGGGGTCTGCAATTGTGACGATGGATAACCTGGAAAATGCAATGATGTTTCTAAGGTATTGAACGTAAGCTATGTTCAGAGATTTTGTAAAGTTGCTATAACTATCCCCAAAACGACATTGGATGCAGTTAAAGCACACTGTCTTGCCAGAATTACTTCTTCCTACCTACGAATGTCCGTATGACGTTTCAACTTTTTCGTTTATAAAAAATATAGTCGGTAACTAATGGCTCGATCTGGCATTCCCGAAACATGGCTATGATTTGTCCTCTGTGATGGGTGGAGTGGTTGGAAACGTGGAAAAGAATTTCTTGAATGGTGTTTCGATAAGTTCTGCCATCAGAAGTTGCATATTCAACTACCGTCTGGAAATCCTGGGTTTGAACTATGTGCACCGTATTTTGGTAGTTTTTGTGATCCAAAGCTATACATTGATCTATGGTATGCATGTCGAATACTCCATTCTTTTTATGGAGCAAAATCCGGGCATTCCATATTTGATGTGCATTGAGGGTGTGACAATAAAGAGTAAAAAGGTGAGCAGGTATCTCATTGATATGATTTGAGATCTTAGAAGCCAGCTGTTGGTTGAAGTGATGGTGATATTCAAAAATATCCAGAAAAAAGTCTTTCATTGCCTGCTCTTATCATAAAATCCAATGCTCTATTGCTGGGGGTGAATCGTATCAAAGCGTAAGTTCCAAAAATGATTCCACGTTACCTAAAATTATTTGGATAAGTCCTACTTATCCCGAATTGACAGAGATGAAAAAATTAAGGTAAAGATGGGAAGTTGAAAATCCTATTATGCAATGCAAAGCCCCATCTAACATAACTCGAGAATTTGCGTTATTGATATGCACTTATCATTTAGTAGCGACTGAACAGTCCCTGCAAGCGCGTAGCACCTTTCAAAACATAATATAGATTTAAGTTCGAATCCTACTGTAGATACAACCTCTCCGCCTAGACAAAGCGCTTTGGTTTCAATTTTGAACGAATTCCCAGCTCATTTAATAGATATGAAACCTAATGCCAAGAAAGACACGCACACCTTGATTGGGACCGTACACATACGACGGATCGAACGTAAGTCCATAGGGGTTCTCAGACGTAGGAATCGCTATACCTCGATGATCAAAATCTACCAATTTATCAAATGGATCATGAGATCGCGAAATGATAAATGGGCTATTCTTGGCGGGCGTCCAATTAAGCAGATTCTTAACACCTCCATAGATCTCCATATTTCGGGGTAGGGTGGTGGTGACTTGAATGTTCTGAATGCTCCACCATGGAGAGTATTCACTTCTAGGGTCCCACTCACTCAGAAGTGGCAATCGCATAGGTGAATATATGTTACCTGTGTAGTCAAGTTTCACTTGGGTACCTGGAATCTGGTAGGATGTATTCCATACCGCTGAAAATTTTTCTGTAAATAGCTGATGAACTTTTGTCCCTCCTTCCATGCTGTAAACGTCCTGATACGTTCCCCCCACCATCGCAGTGAATCCTGGTAAGACAATGTCCAGATTGAGAGACATTCCTTTGGATACCGCAGCTCCATCGAGGTTTTGATAGATGATTTTAGTGGGGTTTTGGTCGTAATCTGCGATAATTTTATTCCCAAAAAGTGTATAAAACAAGGAGGCATCTACCCCTGCGGATATCCCTGAATCCTTGTAGAACTTTTGGACAAAATTCAGGTTACCATTCCATGATCTTTCTGGTTTGAGGTCATCCCAGAATTCGATCTTTCTAGCCCAAGTCAGGGCAGCATGATCTTCTGTGAAAATATTAGCAACACGATAACCGTTGCCCACGCTTAGCCGCAAAACGGTTGAATTGTCTCTTTTACCCCACTTATAATTCAGCCTTGGAGATACAATACTTCCATGTATGGAATTATAATCATATCTCAGACCAATCAATAAAATTTGATTTTTTCCAAGGCCGATTTCATCTTGAACAAAAATTCCTGGTAAAGAAATCCGGGAAGGTACATTGAGATGCTCGGAATCCAAACTATCATTCCCTGTAGCCGGTGTATTGTCATCGTAATAGGTGTATCGGTAAGAGGTGCCGAAAAGAAAGTCATGGCTGCCCAATGGTTGTCGCCATAAGAACTGACCAAAATAGATTTTCTGATCTGCAATATAAGTGGTAGTACCATATCTGCTATCCTGATGATGTCCTGTGGCACTAAACTGGAAATTCAGATCGTTTTGAACAGGGAGACGATAAGTACCAAAAATTTCCCAGCGACTGGTATAAATACTTTCTCCGTAAATTTCGTCACCGCCCCGGTACGCCCGATTCCATCTCATATCACCTCCCCACCGATCTTCATATACATATCGACCCGCCAGAGATAATATCTGATCCTGGGATCCAATAATATCCCATTTGTTGAAAACAGATACTCTATTCTGCAGGGTCACATCAGTAAATCCATCCTCGTTTCGGTCGATGGGGTTCTGATATTGATAAGTATTTACTCCAACCATACTGTGAACACGATCTTTCATGGAAAATCTACCCGATATATCCGCATTCAATTCCTTCCAGTCTGATGCCCATACATCGACAGACAATGGATCAGTTGACAATGGATTTTTGGTTATGACATTGATCAAACCTCCAACCGCTTCACTGCCATACAATGTCGATGCAGGTCCTTTGACCACTTCAATCCGGTCGATCAGGGAATGTGGAATCCCATTGAGACCATAGACGGTAGCTAAGCCACTTACGATGGGCATGCCGTCTATCATCACCATGGTATATGGCCCCTCCATACCGTTAATATGAATATCTCCTGTGTTACATACATTGCAATTAATCTGTGGTCTTACGCCATTTACATGTTGAAGAGCTTCGAATAAACTAGGGTTGGGATTGACACGAAAATACCTTGCAGTGAACACTTCGACGGGTACAGGACTGCTGAGACGGGATACTTCTTTCATGGTGCCCGAAACCACAACCTGGTCGAGGATGGCATTGGAAGGCTCCAGATCGAAATCAAAATTGTAATTTTCTCCCGGACGGACTTCGATCATTTCTTCCTGGGTTCCAAAGCCTAATGCACTTACCCGGAGGATATACTTGCCTGAATTCGGTACCACCATCCTGTACCATCCTGTAGAATCAGACGCTGTCCCAACTTCAGTTTTTTCCAGGGTAATGTGTGCATATTCAATGGGTGTATTATTCGAATAAACGTAGCCTTCGATTTTGCTGGTTTGCGCTACTAACGAATTTGACAATATAGCGTAGAGAATTACTGCAGTTAGTATAAGATTGTCCATCATTCTATATTTTTTAATATCAAATATATATAGTTAGAATAATCTAACAAAATATTTTCTAGAATTAATTTGAAATCGTTTGGACTCAACCGTTCGTATATCAAAGCCTGATTGAGAATTCTTGTGTAACACCTTGATTTCCTTCAAGTCTATATTCTGGTTGGTGCGGTCAACCTGGGTCTTTTCTCTATTCATCACTTCTCTTTGGGTATTTGTGTTTTGGGGGGTCCTGTTATGAAACAGATCTTTATTTGTGGAGCATAGAGTTGGGCATAACTTCGCAGTAGTTAAGGTTTTCTCATAATCTCATGTACTTCTGAAATTCAGCGTATTAGCCTTCTGATTTGTTTTTTTAGGGGAAGGTTATTGATGTGTGTGTGCCATAATTTTGCCTATGTCACATCAGACTTCTCCACATCAACTTAAAATTAAAGAATGGGCCAACAACATGCACTAACTCGCAGAACTACAAGGATACATTTTCTGAATTTCTGATTAGCCCCTATGTCTGAATAGTTCAACTCCTTCAGAGTGGAGATCGCGCGAGATCCCAATCCCCCCGTTTCCACGGGGCCTATGGATATTCAACCTTTGGCCAAAGGCCCCGTATGGCCGGTTTGACCAGTACGGATATGTCGAAGTGGTCACAAAATTGGTAAATCGGAGAATGGTAACACCTATACTAGTTATTTATAACCCACCTGATGAAAATGCGGACCTCCTTGATTCCAATTTTTGCATTTTTGAGTAGACCCGAGTTATCTATATGAATTAGAAAGGAAAGGCCGGAATTGTTAAGAATCTGGTTGCCCCGAATCATTTATTGGGTCCGGCTTTAAGGATTATGGTATTGAATTCTCGGGCGATGGTATCACGCATGGAAATCAACTTTTGCTGTACTACAAGGTGTTTTAGGGCTTCATCCATTTGACCCTGGTTTTGGAATTGTTGTATTTTTTCCCGGTTGGAAACGCACAAATCAATGGCTATTCTTAATTTAAATCTCATCAATGCTTGTCGAACATCTTTCTTGTGATTTTTATCGGGCATGGGTTGGGTTTGTAAATCCATATCCCACATGGCTATCCAATTCTCACTGTATTCCCCATCGTATTTGCCGGTTTGAACATCGATGGCTGTTTTTCTCACTACCGGATCCGAATGTCTGTGAAAGTATTCGAAATCGATTGGTTCGTGACTGTGGTAGGCAGCCTGATAATGATTTAGAATCTGTTTGTAATTCTCATTTTTAAAGTATTCAATGACATCTTCAATATTTTCTATTACGAAATCTGCAACGGTAATATCCTCATCGATGAACTTGTGGCCATGTTGAATCAAGGTCCGTACTATGTCTCTTTCATGTATTTCATTGGTAACCTTCGTAGGGTCAACATTACTTTCCGTTTCTCTGGAAATTTGTTTTTCCCGATTCTGCCGCTGGATTTCGCGAAACTGGTCCTTTTTCTCCTGTTGGATTCTTTGTTCCAGAAGTATATTGAGTTCTGACATCAATGCAGATTCCGGAACACCCATTTTGCCGGATACTTCTTTGACGAACAAATGTCTTTTGATCGTGTCATCGATAACCGCCAGGCTTTCCAGAATATTTCTTATCAGAGCTGCCTGCGCGACAGGGTCATTGTGATCACCTCGGAATGCCTGAATTTTAAAATTGAGGAAATCCGTTGTATTATCTGTGGCGTATTTTTGAAATCCACCATAACCCTGCTCCAAAACAAACCCATCTGGATCCTTCCCGGGGGGTAATCTCAGGATCAAAACGTTCATTCCTTCTGCCAGAATTAGGTCGATGGCTTTTTCAGTCGCCTTGATCCCTGCTTCATCGCTATCAAACAAAAGATGGATGGTGTCGGTATAACGTTTGATTAGCCGAATTTGCTCTGGAGTCAATGCTGTTCCACTGGTCGCTACGACATTCTCGATACCATGCTGATGCATCATCATGACATCGGTATATCCTTCTACGAGAAAACATTTATTTTCATCCCGAATCGCTTTGCGTGCCAGATGAAGTCCAAATAGCACCTGTCTTTTGTGGTAAACTTCGCTTTCGGGTGAATTCAGATATTTGGGTGAATGGGTATGACTATGGAGGGATCTGCCGGCAAAAGCAATGGGTTTTCCACTCAGACTATGTATGGGGAATATAATCCTGTCAAAGAAAAAATCCTGTTCCTTTTGAGTGACCAGACCCAGTTCCTGTAAATATTCTTTTCTATATCCCTTCCCCAGTGCTTCGAGGGTAAAATGATTGCGATCCTTAAATGCAAAACCAAGCCTATAAGCTTTGATTGTTTTTTCGATGAAACCTCGATCTTTCAGATAATTGAGCCCGATACTTTTCCCCGGGTCAGAACCCCACAAGTTGGTAATGTAGTACTGCTCAGCAAATTCATTGACGATCTGGAGCGCGTCTCGACGTTGGGTTTCCTGTATGGCTTGTGAAGACTGCCGTGTTTCCTCAATGGGAATATCATACAGTTTAGCAACATAACGCAATGCCTCCGGGTAGGAAAAAGCCTCATGCTCCATTAAGAAATCGATACCATTCCCTCCACGTCCGCAACCGAAACATTTGTAAATGTTTTTGGAGGGAGATACGGTGAAGGACGGGGTCTTTTCGTTGTGAAACGGACACAAGCCAATGTAATTTACACCGCGTTTTTTGAGGTTCACAAAATCCTGAATGATATCCCGGACCTCCATGCGATCAAAAATCTCTCCGATTGTTTTTTGCGATATCATACACTGGTGTGTAACCGATTACCTGTTTCGGTTATTTTTGGCTGGAACTATTCTTCCAGAACGGATTCAAGTTCCTCTGTCATCTCCAGATTGTGAAATACTTGTTGCACATCATCATCATCTTCCAGAGCTTCAATCAAAGACAATACTTTTCGGGCATCTTCGATATTCAATTTGGTAAATACGTTGGGAATACGTTCCAATGTAGCACTTTTGGCCTCCAGATTCAAATTCTCCAACGTATCCTGCATTCGCCCAAAATCTTCAAAGCTCACGGTGATTTCCAATTCTTTGGATTCCGGATCGTATTCAATTTCTTCTGCTCCACCATCGATTAAATCCAGTTCGATCTCATCTTTTCGCTCTTCTTCCAATTCCAGGATAAAGACGCCTTTGCGATCAAACAAATAATCAACCGATCCGGAAGTGGCCAGACTGCCGTTGTGTTTGTTGAAAATTGCACGGACAGAACTTACGGTTCGATTGAGGTTGTCCGTGGCTGTCTCTACGAAAATGGCAACACCTCCCGAGCCATATCCTTCGTAAGTAGGTTGAAAAATTGCTGCACTATCCTTTTCCAGTGCTTTTTTTATAGCCCGGTCGATATTTTCCTTAGGCATATTAACTCCCTTGGCATTGGCTATCGCAAGCCGCAGGCGGGGATTAAATTCCTCATCACCACTGTTCCCTTCCTTTACAGCTACGGTGATTTCCTTTATGAGCTTGGAATAAATTTTTGATCGTTTTGCATCCAGTGCTCCTTTCTTCCTTTTGATTTTCGACCATTTATTATGTCCTGCCATAATGATATCGTTTAATTTTCTCTAACCATGTTCATCCATCTTCATGTTGCGTAAATGGCATCCAACAGGTTTTTCATATTATAAATTCCTTTTTTTCCATGTAGAAATTCAGCAGCCAGCACAGCACCTGTAGCAAAACCCAGTCGACTGGAGGCGGTATGTTTTAATTCGATGATGTCATGTGGTCCTGTGAATATCGCAGAATGTATTCCCGGAACGTTGGGTTGTCGATCCGACAAGATTTCCAGTTCCTCCGGATGGCTTCCGGGTTCATTGATCCAGGATTTTTTACGTTGAATCCTGTCAATCAATCCCTGCGCGAGATGGATTGCTGTTCCACTAGGTGAATCCAACTTGTGAACATGATGGATTTCCTCAATATGAATATCAAATTCGGGAAATTTGTTCATCAGACTACCAGCATACTCAGCGATAGCAAAAAATAAATTGACTCCAATGCTATAATTGGGAGCATAAAAAAAACCTGTATCATATTGCTCCACAAATAGTTTTACTGCATCCATTTGTTCTATCCAACCTGTGGTGCCTGATACTACCGGAATGCCCCGACTCAATATGGTCGTGATATTTTCAAAAGCGGATTGGGGCTGAGTGAATTCTATAGCAACATCAATTTCTTCGGGTGACAGATTATAAATCTTGTCGTGGTTGTCCAGGTCTATGATTGCTTCCACATTGTGTCCGCGTTCCTTACAAATACCTTCGATGGTCTTACCCATCCGTCCATAACCTATTATGCCTATGTTCATTCGTGGTGTTTTGAGTTTATGTCATACCTTTGCAAAAATATTAAAATATACGAATACGAATTCCCATATGAATCATTTGTTATTGGATGTGTTGGATGGCAGGCCTGTACCCCGACCCCCCGTGTGGCTGATGCGGCAAGCAGGGCGCATCCTTCCACAATACAGAGCATTGAGATCAGGAATGAAAGACTTTAAATCGTTGGTCAAACATCCTTCCAAAGCTGCAGAAGTGACTATTCAGCCTGTCGATGAACTCGATGTGGATGCCGCCATCCTTTTTTCCGATATCCTGGTCGTCCCAGAAGCGATGGGATTGGATTATGAAATGGCAAGGACGGTTGGACCGATTTTCCCCAAAACCATTCAACAGCCAGATGATATAAATCGGCTGGACAAAGGAGATGAAGTGATTCAAAGGCTTGATTATGTGTTTAGTGCCATTTATGAGATAAAGAATAGATTAAATGGCAGGGTACCCCTGATTGGGTTTTGTGGGGCCCCGTGGACCATATTTTGTTATATGCTGGAAGGTCAGGGGTCGAAAACGTTTTCTACTGCAAGGCGCTTTATCTATACCCAGCCGGAAGCAGCGCACCAGTTACTTGAAATAATAGCTGATATTTCAGCCAGGTATCTCACGGAGCAAATCAAATCAGGAGTGGATGTGGTCCAGATTTTCGATAGTTGGGCAGGTGTGCTCGGACATGATATGTATATGGAATTTGGAATAAAATATATCCGAAAGATTTTACTCAACCTTCCAGCTAATTCCCGGTCTATAGTGTTTGCCAAAGGCGCTCATGCTTCCATTGAAGCATTGTGTGATTTGCCATGTACCGCATTGGGATTTGATTGGCTTTTTTCAGCCGAACACATAAAAGCCCAGGTCAATGGACGTAAAGTTATTCAGGGAAATCTTGATCCGGCTGTACTTTATGGAAATCCAGAGTTGATACGACAGCGAACTTTAACATTGATTTCATCGTTTGAAAAGGATCATATCCTCAATCTGGGCCATGGTGTTTATCCGGATACCCCTTTGGAGGGCGTTCGGCATTTTGTGGATTCGGCCAAATCATTTAGGTACGAATCGATGTAAAATGTATATATTGTGGTCCCAAGAGACCGAAAAACCAAAAAATATAATTTGTTATGGGTTGGTTTAAACGATTGAAAGAGGGCATCCAGACCACCACTCGGGATAAAAAAGAAGTGCCGGATGGAATTTGGACCAAATGTTCGGAATGTAAGGAAACAACCCTTCAGCGTGATTTAAGGGAAAATCTTTTTGTATGTCCCCATTGTGATCATCATACCCGTATTGGGAGCAGGGATTATTTTCAAATCCTATTTGACGATGGAAAGTACGAATTGCTTTTTGAAGATTTGGAAGCCCGGGACATCCTGGGTTTTGTTGATCTTAAGAAATATTCAGAACGCCTTGCTGAAGCCCAGGAGAAAACAGGATTAAAAGATGCCATATCTGTAGCAGTAGGTGAGATTGATACAAATTACCCCATTGTGATTGCTGCAATGGATTTCTCTTTTATAGGTGGGTCTATGGGAAGCGTAGTAGGGGAAAAAATCAGCCTGGCTATAGATTACTGTATCGAACATAGGTTGCCTTTGATGATCATTTCCAAATCCGGTGGCGCTCGTATGATGGAATCTGCATTTTCCCTGATGCAAATGGCCAAGACTTCTGTAAAACTGGGTTTGTTGTCGGATGCACGACTGCCCTATATTTCCCTCCTGACAGACCCTACTACAGGGGGAGTTACTGCCAGCTTCTCTATGTTGGGTGATTTCAATATTGCAGAACCAAAAGCATTGATTGGCTTCGCAGGCCCCAGGGTCATCAAAGAAACAATCAAGCAAGACCTTCCAGAAGGTTTCCAATCTTCAGAGTTTCTACTGGAGGAGGGTTTTCTGGACTTTATTGTTCATCGGAAGGATCTCAAACACCGCATTAGGCAATTGCTCGGCTTCTTTGATTTGAAAAAGGAGGCATTGGTCCCGGGAGCGGATGACAGTGAAGGTGATTCCCAACCCGAGTCCACAAATCAAAAGTCTGAACAGGAAGAAAAAAACGAAATTGAATCGGGAGAAGAAAAACCTGAGAAGGTTAAAACCCGGAGAAAGAATAATAAAAGTGTAAAAGCCACTGCAAAATAGACGGATATGAATTCATCCTGTTTTCTGGGGTTGATTCGTCACCGGAATTCCCCTCCATCGGGTTAAATGGGTGAAACTCTTGTGGATTGGCATAGATGAGCGGCCTCAACTGCAGTGTTATAGAAATATCATCGGCCTTCACTTCCCTTATTGCTTCTTAGCAATTACCAACATAAATTACCCCCTAAATCACAATCGTTTTTAACCTGGCGTCAAAAGGATCGGCTTCCTGTAATAATACCTGAAAAAATCCTTCACCGTGAAGTATATACCAGGACATGAAGTTGTCAACCCTTTCCTGTAAACCATTGTCAGGAAATACTTTTGAGCGAATCCGTTTGATTTTGGATATATTTTTATCGTGGGATTGTTTTTCTGTTTTCTTGAGTCGTTTTTCGACACTTTCCAGGTCGTTTTTAAACTTCGCAAACTGAGCACCAATACGCGCTACCAACGAGGGATCTATAGTTTCGACTTTACGCTGAATTTCCTCTTCCAATGGCTTGAGTTTTTCTATTTCCGTACTCAAATTGATTTCATCCCGACCATAGATGGACAAATATTTTTCAATGAGTTGGTGTTCGGGAAGCATCAGATCTTCAACAGAAAAGCCCCATTCCATGAGAGATTCGTAATCACGTGTTGAAATCAGCTGGAAAGAGTCTCTTCGTATCAACATGGGATAGAAGACCCCCAATTTGCGGAATTGGTCTTTCCTTTCCAGCCAGTAAGATATTTCACCTCCTCCGCCCACATAGGCCAGGTTGGGAAAGATAATCTCCTGATATATGGGGCGAAGAATTACATTGGGACTAAATCGTTCGGGATGTTGATGTACTTCTTCGATGATCTCCTCCTTGCTCCATTTCTTTCCCTCATTGACTGTGTAATAATACCCATCCTCACCCAATTCAATTCGATCACGGTCATGGGGCGCCAAATAAAATAAATTGATCGGCCGAACGTAAGCTTGTTTGTCAAATCCAGCAGATTCGAAGGAATCCTGGATGTTTTTGACTACCTGGTGAGAGGTGTGATTCGTAAGATCATCGATAAACAATGGAATCATTTTGCGTTTGAAATCTACCTCATCCATATGAACCACCAGTATCCCAAATTGGCCCAGGAGTTCATGAACAAAATGTTGCATACCCTGTCCATATCCCTGCGGTTTGGAAAATGCTTTTGCCAGTTTTGATTTCAGGAATTCCGCATTCTCACTTTCCCCCAGGATGCTGTACACCTGCTCCAGTACCTCATTCAGTGACTCCGTGTTGTATCTTCCTACCGATCCACCTTGTTCATCTTCCCAGATTATTTTCTTCCCGAACAATTGCAAGTGATTCATTTCATCAAAATCATGATCCTCTCCTCCCATCACAAAAATGGGTTGGATTCGGTAGGGGCTCTGCTTACTATTGAAATTTTGAGCTACCTTGATCGCAGAAATAATCTTATACACGAAATATAAGGGACCTGTAAACAGGGTAGGTTGGTGGGCGGTAATGATGGTGAATGTGGTAGGGTCTTCGAGTTGGGCTATCCGGTTGTATACTTCAGGATCCTGACAAAATTGCTGATATTGATTTCGGATAACGCGAGCCAGTAAAGATCGGTCCACAAGATGGGATTTCCTTGCTTCGATAACATTGATCAGGTTGTTCTCCTGGGGAGTAAATTCATAAAATTGTTCCAGTCCGGAATTCCCGCTGGCATAGGCGATATCATTATTGCTAAATTTACCGATCTTATCAAAATCGAAGTAAAGCGTATCCATACTGACGAATTGTTTGTTCTTCCTTTAATTGATAGCTATTGCCACACTCAATATCAGCCGGGTAGGGGTATCGGAAAAATTGTACCTTTTCCCATGGAAGGTAATATAATCTCCAAATTTATTAAAATTACCCTCGTACCTGAAATCAACCATGAGATTGAAAAAGTCAATACCTATTCCGGCCTGATATCCATATTCGATGGGTGAAAAGTCCGACGAAAATCCATCCAACGCTGACAATTCCGAAACATATTGCAACGGAATATGACCCACAGGTCCGGCCTGCATTCTCAGTGGCCCGGCTTTTATGCCAAACAAAAAAGGGATGTCAAGGTTTTGATAGCTATCGGTTAATATTTTGTCAGTATAATTTCCAATGTTGTCATTGACCCGAAAATCTACACTGGAAGAGTTGAAAATAACTTCGGGTTGTATCAAAAACCATTTTAGTCTGATTTGAAATAAGGCACCAAAACTGAAACCATAGTTGGCTTTTTCAATAGCTACCATCAGATCCTCTGCGGTCTGATTCCCAGGTATTTCAATCAGATTGACCCCAATATCGGTCGTACTTGCACCTACTTTAATTCCAAAATTGAGCTGTGCCTGTACAGAGACACAGACGAACATGGACACGCATAAAAGAATTATACTTTTCAAATCATGCAAAATTTAGTACTATAACTGATAAATTTGTTATTCCCATTTGCTTGAAGATTAAAATTAACGAATCTTAACACGGTCAATGAACCCACAAATCGAATACCTTGGCAGTTATCATAAAGTGGAGCAGGCACCTAAAGCCGATCGACCTGAATTTGCATTTATTGGCCGGTCAAATGTAGGGAAATCTTCATTGATCAACAGATTGTTTGGGAGGAAAGATTTGGCTTACGTATCCAAGCAACCCGGAAAAACCCAGTCTATCAATTATTATCGAGTAGGAGAAGACTATTATATCGTGGATCTGCCGGGCTATGGGTATGCCCGACAATCCCGGAAACAAAGAGCAGGGTGGGATCGTATGGTCAGGCGATTTTTGCAACAAAGATCTGCTCTTACCTGCGTCTTTGTTTTGTTGGACTCCAACCTAACCTTACAATCGATCGATCATGAATTCATAAATTGGTTGGGGGAGAATCAAATACCTTTTGCCCTGATTTTTACGAAAAGTGATAAAAGTAAACCACAAACGGTTGATGAAAACCTTCAATCGATTCGTGAAGGATTA
The DNA here is from genome assembly GCA_964426625.1 of uncultured Saprospiraceae bacterium. Taxonomy (GTDB): domain Bacteria; phylum Bacteroidota; class Bacteroidia; order Chitinophagales; family Saprospiraceae; genus Membranihabitans. The sequence goes on from CAYRRD010000003.1 coordinate 62,822, forward strand.
CTCCAGGACTGGGAATATCTTCCGGAACAATTTCTTACTTCTTCTACTTCAGGAGATGGGATTGGTACGGTATTAAACTATTTGCATACATTGGTGGAAGGTACAAAGGAAGATGAAGGAAAATAAGCAAGTTTACTCGCATATTGAAGAAGATCTATATAAATGGCCAATCTATGAAATCAGTAGAAACAGAAGCGCTTTTATCGATCGTCTGGTCAATCACACATATCGAAAACTAGCATATAAATACAATAATGATTTTGAGGATCTGCTGGAAAAAACCATCTACCAGGAACGGATTCGCATCAAACGAAAACCGTGGAGGGTGGATCCTCCAAATGAGGAAGCATTCTGGAACAGGATCAAGGTTCGTCTGGGTAAAGCAAAGCGATATAAATCCGAACAGAAATTACGGGAATTTGAGCGAAAATCCATCTATCGGATTATTCAGCGGTATGCTGACGAGATTGTAGGTTCCTTTGAACCCAAAACCTATATTTTCGCCAGAAAATTTCTGACCGCATTGTTCAATATCCTCCTGGGAGAGAATCTTCTGAAATGGTTCTGGAAATTGTGGCATCGAAAAGATCATCTTCACCACGCACTCAAAGTATATGGAGATATTGATCAGGTTCGTAATTTGGCTAAGAAAGGTACTATAATTCTTCTTCCCACTCATTTTAGCAACCTGGATAGTATCCTGATCGGTTACGTATTGGATACAAAAGTGGGAATTCCGGCATTTTCATATGGTGCAGGATTAAATCTTTATAATTTTGGCCCCGCAGCCTATTATATGAATCGATTGGGTGCCTATCGCGTAGACAGAAGGAAAAAGAATCCGGTTTATCTTGAGACCCTAAAAGCTTTATCTACACTCTCTCTCAAAAGTCAGGTAAACAATCTCTTTTTCCCCGGAGGAACACGAAGTCGTACGGGAGCGAGTGAGGAACAACTCAAATTGGGGTTACTCAATACCATCGTAGAGGCTCAGCGTGACATTTGTCTGGAAGGCAGAGACCAAAAGTTGTTTATTATCCCTTTGGTCCTGGATTACCATTTTGTTCTCGAAGCCAAGTCTTTGATCCGTCAGCACTTAACCGAAGACGGGAAACAAAAATATACCTCAATCAAGGATCTGGGTAAGAGTAAGCGTAAGATTTTTAAATTTCTGTGGGAGTTTTATTCCAAGGGTTCGGAAATAATCTGTTCATTTGGTGAACCTATGGACTTTATCGGCAACAGACTCGATTCGGAGGGCAACAGTATCGATCAATATGATAAAGTGATCAATATTTGTGATTATTTTTCTTCCAAGGGAGAAATCAAAGCAGATTTTCAGAGGGAGTCCGAATACACCAAGTTGCTGGCTGAGAAAGTTGTCGAACGATTTAAGAGAGACAACGTAATCTTATCCAGTCACATGATTGCGTATCTGGCTTTTGAAATTTTCCGTAATTATTTCCCCAATATCGATGTGTATGGATTGTTGCGAATGCCCTTGACCGATTTTTATATTCCCAAACAATATTTCCTGCAAAAGATGGAGGATTTCAAGGAATTATTGATTCAAATGGAAGAAGAAGGAGCCTTGCGACTTTCAGATATTTTTGAACAATCAGGCGAAGAAATACTGGAGGATGGCTTGGAAAAAATTGGGTTGTACCATAGTAGGACCCCACTTAAGATGACCTCGGACCATTTCCTGGTTAGCGATGATCTTGAACTGTTGTACTATTATCGCAACCGTATAAGTATGTATCAATTCAAGAACATCTTTACTCATAAAGACCTTTCATTATTGCAGAATATACTGCAGGAAGAAGAATAGAATATGAAATATATACTGTTTGACATTGAAGCCACATGCTGGGATGGCTATCATAGCAATGGGATTCAGGAAGTCATTGAACTTGGAGCGCTGGCTTTGAACCATTATGGAGATGTTCAGGATTATTTTTTGGAATTTGTTCGACCGGTTATCAATGTGAGATTGTCCCAGTATTGTCGCGAGTTAACAGGAATAAAGCAGTCAGAGGTGGAATCTGCTTCAAATTTTGAGGAAGTATATGATAATTTTGAAACCTGGGTTGAACCCGGGTCCGATACCTGGTTTGTTTCCTGGGGTGATTTTGATGTGCGGATTCTGAATGAAGAATGCCAGCGGTCCATGGGGGAGAATTCGATGATCCAAAACCACCTGGATCTCCGTACGGCCTATGCGACAATGAAAAATGTACACCCACGGATAAGCCTCATGAAAGCACTGGAATATGAGGAAAAGGATTTTGAAGGCGAACCCCATCGAGCTTTGCCCGATGCAAAGAATATGGCCTACATTTTCAGATCCTACTTTGAGTACTGGAAATTAGAATAGTAAAACAGGAATTTCCTCCCCTGAGACCGGGAAATAAATAATTGAGAACGGACTCACACAGACATATCATGAATTGCACGTAAAATATCCCGTCGGCTGATATTGCCACGTAGTTTCCCGCTCTTATCTGTAACCACTAATCGTTTGTAGGGTGTTGTCAAAAATATATTGGCCACTTCCAGAATATCGGTATCAATATCCACAGTTTTCATCACATTGGTCATATATTCCTTTGCCGTATGGGATACAATAGGTTGATTATGATAAAGAGTGTCGACCACAATCCGGAGACAGTCTTTGTCATCGATCAAACCCACCACATTTCCATCATCGTCAAGAACAGGTGCTCCTGTAATTCGATTCTCGAGCAAGGTATTGGCAATATCCAGTACGTTGGTGTCGGGTTTAAAGGTGATCAATTCCGACGTCATATAATCCTTGACCAGTTTCCTTTTAGGGGGAGGATTTTTGTCGATTTCTTTCTGCTTGTAATTTTTAATGCCCATGGAAAGTGTTTTTCGAGTTCTGAGAAACTATAATTCCTAATCGATCCCTCCAATTGTGTAGGACCAGATCCTAAGATAATCATTTTTTTGGATTCCATATCAATATAATTCCTATATTATTTGTAGTCGTATGGCAGCTGAACCCTGATCTTAAGGTAATTCCATAGTGTATTTGATTCATTTTTACCAATTTTCCACACCGCTGAAAACTCCCGTTGCGTCATCCAAATGACCTGCATTTCAATTCCCGGAAAATGCTGATCTGACCTGCCGCCAATTTTTTATAACGCAAGAACGGAATCTATACTCCTATCAGATCGTAGGCGGCATTAGAATGTCGTATTATATTTTTGAAATTCTTAGTCGGCAGGTTAAAGCGGCAAGTGGGAGGAAAAATATTTACATCCCATTGTTCATGGCATCGTAGTAAATAAGATACCACTCGTCACTAAATTTGGCGAATCGTCGTTTGATTCCCAGTCCACTGGCCTGTTCGATTATAAACTCTGTAACGAGCGTACTGTCCGTCACTTTTCTGGTAACCGAATACAATGCGGGATCAAAATGATCGAAGTTATGCAATTTCCATGTGTCCTTCTCCCAGGTGTATGGTTCATCGTAGTCCCGGGATGGGCCTGATGCGGGTCGACCGTCCAGGGGAAATAAGATGTGTTGCATCTGATAAGTGGAATCCGTGTGAAACAACACATAAAAGTCAACAAAATCAGGAGGAACATCCTGAGTGGACACAGGGATTGATGAATCCTGGGTGTTGCAGGAATTAAAGGTCAGTCCGATAAGTAGACCATATACGTATATGATTCGAATTACATTCATGATTGTATCGTCCAAACGAACAGAAAATCAGGAAAGTATTCATATGCGCCTGAGAATGCAATCTGTCCTTCCTCATTTCCAATGGTTCCATGAAAACATCCTTTTGTCGGTTCCCATGCTATTGGATCAATTTGAATATGTCGGTTCCAATCGATGCGTTTTTTTCCCCAGGTTTTGTAGGCACTTTCTTTGATACCCCATATTAAATGTGTTTTTTGCATCTGATGACTACCTTCAGCCCAGGCAAGTTGATCCGGTACCATAAATCGATGTGCCAGTCGAATGATGCGATCCTGGTATCTTTCAATATCACAGCCTGCTGGACGAGAACTAATAACACATCCGACGTATTCGCTGGTATGTGATATACCCAGATAGATTCCTTGTTCTTCAATTCCAGGACAGCCGTTTGGATCCTTGACCACATCAGATACTTTAATGCCAGGCGGGAGTCCCAACTGGATCAGGTATCGGGTAGCTAAAAATTCACGTTTTCGTTTTGAACCCATAGTTTCCCATGGACGTTCTGCCCCGTACAGAGGTTTTAAATGATTTTCAAAGAATGCCAGGTCCTCTTTCAGGTGCCAAATTAAGATCTTTGTATCTTCATTGATCTGTTCTATTTTTACGATCGGCAATGCTGTCGGTTTATCACTTAAAAGAAAGGTTGTTTTGATTCGACATGTAAAGATACTACAAGGACACGAAGGCGCTATATATAAACTTCAATTTGATAACTCCAACCGCAAATTATATTCAGTGGGGGGCGATGGATGGTTAGTGGAATGGGATCCCGATCATTCCTCGGATGGACAGCTTATCGCACGAGTGCCCGATCAACTTTTTTCCCTGGCAATTACCCCACATCGATTTTATCTGGGATCATTTCAGGGTAATTTTTATATCCTGGATCGCAATTCAGGTGCCATCCTTCATGAACAACGAGTACACCAACGTGGGATTTTTTCGATCCTGGTGCATGAACACCACGTCCTGACCCTGGGAGGGGATGGCAGAATTGTTGCCTGGGATGAAACATCTATGCAGCAAGTGCGAGAATATCCTCTTTCGGGGAAAGCGCTGCGTGTACAGGCCTTAAATCCCGCAGGGGATGTCCTGGCTGTAGGTGCTTCGGATGGATCAATTTACATCCTAAGTTTCCCCGAATTATATCTTCAAAAACAAATCGAATCTGCACATGTACCATCCGTGTTTGCGCTGACATGGGCGGATAATCGATTGATATCGGGTGGGCGAGATGCTTTGCTCAAAGCTTGGCGTCATGAAATGAATTATGAGCTAGAGTTATCGCTCAATGCCCACTGGTATGCCATCTATGAAGTAATAGCGACACAAGAATTCCTGATCACAGCGAGCCGGGATAAAACCATGAGATGGTGGAATCGCCACACTATGGAACCGGTGAAAACCATCCAATGGGGGGAAGTAATGGAAGCGCATGTTCATTCGGTGAATACATTGGCCGTGGATGAGTCCCGCAATATGCTGTTTTCGGGTAGTGAGGACAGAACCATTCGGATATGGCAATTTTAGTGTTAGGTATAAAATTAAGGTCTGGTTTTTACATATTACGATTAAAAAATATTCTTTATTTGCACTATGATATTAAGTGATAAAAAAATTCTGGAAGCCATTGAGTCGGGTGATATTGTGATTGATCCTTTTGATCGAAAAAATCTGGGTACAAACTCCTATGATGTACATCTTGGGAAAGGACTGGCCTACTACAAGGATCATATCCTGGATGCCCGCAAGCACAATACCATAGTTCATTTTGATATCCCTCCGGAAGGCTTTGTACTTCACCCTAATACCCTTTACCTGGGGGTGACAATGGAATATACCGAAACGCACAATGCGGTTCCTTTTCTGGAGGGAAAAAGCAGTATAGGACGTCTTGGAATTGATATACACGCGACAGCAGGAAAAGGGGATGTCGGTTTTTGCAATACCTGGACCCTTGAAATTTCTTGTACCCATCCTGTCCGCGTATACGAGGGGATGCCTATCGGACAATTAATCTATTTCAAGGTTGACGGTGAAATAGAAAATTATTATCATAATAAAGCTTCTGCTAAATATACGAAGCGAACTAATCGTCCGGTCGAATCGATGATGTGGAAAAATAAATTCTGATTTATTCCTCTTCCAGAATCATTTCCTGCCATGCCAGAATGCCTCCTTCCAGATTGTACAGGTTGTTGAATCCTTCTGATTGGAGATATTGAAGTGCTTGACCGCTGCGTTTACCAGAACGACACATCAGGACAATTTCTTTGTCTTGCCACTCATCAAATTCGTCCAAATGCTCAGGTATTTCACCTAAGGGGATTAGAATCCCACCAATGTTGGCTTCTTCATACTCATAGGGTTCACGCACATCCACCAAAACAAAATTTTCATTGTTGTCCATTTTGGCTTTCAACTCCTGTACAGTAATCTCGTCCATATGTTTAGTTTTTAAGGTTAGTGTTTGATAAAACGAAAATGCCCCTGGGTCTTCCATTCCCTGGGCGATATTACCAGGAAGTACTGTCCTGAAGGCAATGGACTAACGTTGATCGTGGTCTCTCCAGCCCGTATCACTCCGGATGCCAGCATTCTCCCTAGTGTATTGTATATAGTATAATTTGCATCTGATGTCAGATATCTAGGCTGGAAATGTAATACAGAACGGGTCGGGTTGGGGAAAATAATTCCTGAAAGGTCAATTATCTCCGGTGTATTGCTCGTCAGAACCGTTTTCTGCCCTACGACCGGCCGTAGGGCAATAGCACCCTGGAGGTTTGGTGAAACTGATGCCACATTCAACCAATCGCCGCCTACGTTATAATAAATATATTGGTTAGCTTCTGGGTAATTTTTATCAAAACCGAAAGGGATATAATCCCTGGAAGTACCCCTGGGATGTTCCCATCCTATGTAAAACTTACCGGCAGGAATTTCTATACCCTCGGGTATGTGATCCGTAATAATATATTCCGTGAAGGGTTGAAAATGATCTCCCCTCACCGGCTGAAGATTGTACAATGTATAATCTGCTTTTTCCTTCAAATCCCCTACAAAAATGAGCAGATTGAAAAGTTTGGACTCATAATTTTCAATCAAATAGGGGAATAAAATCCGAATTGATTGCAGGGTGTCCGTTTGAAGTAATTCAAATTCTACCGCAATTCGGGTGGTGATACCATTTCCATTGTAGGTGGAAATTGAACCTTCCACAGAATTGTCATCGTATGCAAAGAAGTTCTCAAACCTGGTATGGGTTGTTACCTTGTTATTGGTCCTGAAGGTGGGCAATTGATTTTCGGCCCTCATTACATATTCGTACTCGGTGGTAAGCGTAACTTTTTCATCATCGGTCTGAGTCAGATAATTGGCAATGCTGGTTGTGTTGAAAGTGTTGACAAAATATACCGACCCGGGATTTATATTGCGTTGGTTTTCATCGACGATAGGTGGAATTTCAAGCAGGGATTCGTCTGTGAAAATCGAGAATCTATCGATGGGATTGTAGATTTCCACGCGACTTGTATCGATGGTGAATCGATCCCGCGAATTGTTTCTGATGTGAATAGGCAGTTCTGAATTCAGTCGATCCGGATCCAGAACGATGTGGGAGAGTGGAAATGCTTTGTATCGTTTGACCAAATATGCTGGTGGGGCTGTGAATGCTATGTCCTCAATATACAGATCGGGTGCCTGTCTTGTAACCATGATATAATCCAGGTGCCACAATGACTCCAGGCCTCTGTTGTTGCTGTAATTCCGGAACCGGAATTGAAAGTTTGCATGAAGAAAATCGGATGTCAGGGGAATTGAAACACGTTGAAACTCAGGTGCAGGCAAATTAATATAAGAATCATCCAACCCTTCAAAGCTTTCGAGTCGTTTCCACAGACCCTCCTCGGTTTTTCCCTCCACGATCAACGAATCTCTGGTTTGAGGTAGATAGCCAATCCCTTTGGGCTGCACATAAAAGCTCAGATAGGCAAGGTTTTCTCCAGCCAGATCAATGGGCCGGGAAGTAAGGGTGTCGGAACCTCCATAACCCCCACCATAGGGGAGTCCTTTTTCATTGAGTCCATCCAGAGTAACAACACCGATGCTGGGTGGATTCAACCCCAGCGATTGGTTGACAAAAGCCTGAGCATCTTCCCAAAATTCCGGGTTGGGTGCTCCGGTAGGGCCTGAAAAATCATCCGCAAAAGGTAGAGAAAGAACCTGGTGAGACCTCACCTTCACCTGGCTAGGATTTGGTTTTTGAAGTTCCGGATTGAACCTCAGACTGTGTTCCTGTATTTGGGCATGGGATATACCAAACACACCAGTTAAAATGAGTGTATAGACAAGAAAATTAATCTTCACAATTAAAAGGTTTAGTCGAAGAGAGAAATAGATGGATCGTATCACCGGTCAGAATATTTTCACCAGATTTTGGATACTGATCGTAGATAAAAGCACCATCTTCATCTTCAAGAAGGCCATCTTTAGTAATTTCACCGATGTGAAGATTGAGATTTTCCACATAAAAAGCAGCTTCGTGGTATTTTTTGCAGATCAAATCGGGCATCGTGATGGCTCCGCCAATGTTCTTGGATAGGATAAATTTTAAGGTTGCACCTTTCTCGATTTCGACTTCATCCCGGCGAAATTCTGAACTGATAATTACTTCATCGTTATAAATGACCTTAAGTATTTGATCCGGAGCTCCCTGATCATATTCATACTCCAAAATTTCACTTCTGATATCAAATGCATTTTCAAGCTCTCTTTGTTTGCGGGCAAAATCCTTCCCATACAATTCCGGAATCTGGGAAACCTTCACGGTTTCGGGTGTGTATTTGGTGACCGTGACATATATTTTTCTCCCTCGTTTCACTTCAGAACTTTCCACCGGATTTTGGTTTAAAATAATACCTCCTTCCTGGTTAACACGAAAAACGGAATCAGTAACGATAAGTTGGAAAGATTGGTCGTGAGCAGCCGCAGATGCCATCGCAAAATTCTGGCCGGTAAAGTCAGGTAAAATCAATTTTTCACCATGGTGGGTGTACCATCGTAATCCGAAATGGATTAATAGGTAAATTCCTATCAGGAAAGCCAGCATCAAGAGCAAATTCTTTTTCAACATGGCGCAAATATAGGGTTTTCGAGAGGCAATTTGCCCACCTATTAAAACTTTTGGTTATAATTTTTATTACATACTTTTGAATTTTTATTCACCCTGGCTTTGCCTGTATTCATGGCTTATTTTATATACCGATATCTCTCCATCTTGCTTGCCTTCGTCGCTCGTCGGGTGGGTTTTCTCAATTCCAAATTGAGAATACGAAACCAGGGATTGTCCCAACAGCAGGTTGACGAAATCACTGAATGTATTTGGATTCATTGCGCATCTTTGGGCGAATTTGAACAAGGCAAAGTACTCATCGATGCGTTGAGAACCCGGTATCCGGAACAGTATCTGGTACTGACCTTTTATTCCTCCAGTGGTTTTGAGAAACGGAAAAGTTATAGCAAAGTGGACAGGGTTTATTATTTACCCTATGACACCCCCAAGGAGATCCATGAATTCCTCGATAAAATAAATCCAATTCTTGTCCTATTTGTTAAATACGAATTTTGGTTCAATTTCCTTGATATTCTTAATCGTAGAGGCGTACCCTTTTTCTTTGTTTCCGCTGTTTTTCGACCCGGGCAATACTTGTTCGTAGGATCATTTTCCAGTTTGTTGACGCGCATTCTCAAGGCAGCTCACATATTTGTGCAAAATCAGGAATCTTTAGAATTGCTCCAATCGGTGGGATATCGCCGCATCACGATAGCAGGGGATACCCGGATCGATCGTGTTATGGAATTGCGGGATCAGGAGTTTAAATGGACTGCCCTCGAAGAGTGGATCGGGGAACGGTCTGTGATAATTGCAGGAAGTACCTGGAGTAAGGATGAAAATTTGATAGCCCGAGTCATGCCGGAATACCCATCCATGAAATGGATTATTGCCCCCCATGAGGTGAATCGGGATCATTTAGAAAAAATGAAACAGACCTTCGGGGAAAAGGCCTTATTTCTATCTGATATAGGAATGGAGCAATCCATACCTTATGATAAGAATCTCCTCATTATTGATCGGATCGGTATATTATCCGTACTGTATCGCTATGGCAGTCTGGCTTATATTGGAGGTGGATTTGGAAGTGGAATCCACAATACCCTGGAACCTGCAGTATATGGATTACCTCTCATATTTGGTCCCAGGTATTCAAAGTTTCAGGAAGCTGTTGATTTTATTGATTTGCAAGTAGCCCAGTCCATCCGAAATGCCGGGGAATTGGCTGAGGCTCTGAACTATTTTCGAAATCCCAGGCACCAGCAGAAAGTCAGGAACAGGCTACATGAATATTTTTTACAACATTCAGGTTCGGTGAATACTATTTTGGGACATCTGGATAAAATACTTATTAAAAAATTATGATGAATAATCTGCTAAATCAATTTAATGATCACAGCGTAATGATCATTGGCGATGTGATGTTGGATCGTTATCTGTATGGGAATGTGACTCGGATTTCACCGGAAGCACCGGTTCCTGTCCTGGATTATGTGAGCACCGACCACAAGCTGGGTGGAGCTGCCAATGTAGCATTAAACATCCTTGCTATGGGTGGAGATGTATTTCTCGTAGGTTTGACAGGAGAGGATGATGAAAATATGATCTTTCGCAAACTATTGCAGGATGCAGCTATTTCTGACCTGGGATTGATCTCTGACCACCGTCGGGGTACTACTTTAAAAACCCGGGTTATGGCCCGGGGCCAGCATATGTTGAGGGTGGATAAGGAAGATCGCACCCCACCATCGTCGGAAATAGAAAACCAGATCCTTCACATTATCTCACGTGCCCTGGAACACAAGGCACCGGAAGGAATCATTCTTCAGGATTACAATAAGGGATTGTTAACCAAAACTATCATTGAAGAAACCATACGAATGGCGAGAAAGAAAAGTATACCGGTGTTTGTGGATCCCAAGATTGAAAGGGTGGAAGCTTATGCCGGTTGTACCGTTTTCAAACCCAATTATTATGAAGCTTGCCAAATTCTAGGATATTCCTTTACCCCTTCCGTATCCAATCTTGAAAAGGTGGCCGATGACCTGCAGATACTGATTGATCACTCACTGACCATGATCACGTTGAGCGACAAAGGTCTGTTTCTCAAAAGGAAGGGGAAAGAAGGAATCTATGTTCCATCGGTTCCTCAGGAAATTGCCGATGTCTGTGGCGCAGGGGATACCGTAATCAGTGCATTGACTATGGGATATCTGGCTGGAGGGGATGATAAAATGATTGCAGAATTGGCTAATATTGCAGGTCACATTGCATGCAGATATCCCGGGGTAGCTCCGGTTAATATTGATCAGTTAAAATCCGAAATAAAGGATTGAATTATAATTGGTTTTCAGATTCAAAATGGTAGCTTTAGGCCTTTAAAAAATACAGTTTACATATGAGAATATTTTACATGATGATCTGCCTGGGGTTCACTTCAGGCATACTTGCGCAAGACCCCATTTACAATTTCACTTTTACTGGCGGATTCCAGGGATGGACCAGTCAAAGTATTGAATGCGGGGGAGAACCATCTGATGATGCACAATGGTTGTGGATAGATGATGGTATTATCGATCAGGGTTATTTCGTCAATTATGGATTGATGAACAGCCGGACACCGGATAGTGGGATCGTGATATTGAATTCTGACTTCCTGGACAATAACGGTCTGGAAAACAACATTGGTGGCGGAGATTGCCCCGCTCCCCAAATTGCGGAACTAATCTCACCGGTACTGGATTTCAGCGAAGAAGATAGCGTTTACGTATCCTTTAATCAACTGTATTACCGCTTTTTAGGGTATTACAACAATGTAGTGAATGACCAGAGCGAAACCGCAACTTTTGTCCTGGTTTCCAATGATGGGGGTGTGGAGTTTGATACGATAGCCATCAACGAACAGGTTAATACGTTCCGAGCCACCCAAAATTATGACGCAGAACTGACCTTGGATCTTTCTGACGTGGCAGCTGGCCATAGTGAGGTTATAGTGAAGTTTTTGTGGAAGGGAGATTATTACCTGTGGGCTATAGATGACGTTCGTTTTTATGGAGGACGTAAGGACGATATAGAAATTACTGCTTTTAAGTATCCTTTATCCAATTTTGAGACACCTGAATCAATTATACAGCACGACACATTGCGCTTTATTGCTGACGTGGTCAATCTGGGGAATCAGGTAGTGGATAGTGCTTATCTGTATGTGATTGTTCGTGGAAACGACGATAACGATCGAAGCGAACACTTCAGAGATAGCGTATTGATCGAGAATATGATGCCCAATGATACAATGGAGGTCGCGTTGCCCAATTATTTCGTTGCTGAAAATTTGACCCAGGGGGCTTATGCTTTCATTTATCGGTTACGAAATACCAAATTACCAGAGGAAGTTAACCTGGCTAACAATTTGAGAGCCGATGGATTTCTGGTTTCAGAAAAGAAGTTTCGTAAAACAGACCGGGGAGATGGATTTGGCTTTCAATTTAGTGGAGGTGTTATTTATGCCAATTACTATCAGATTCCTCAGAGTTATCAGGAAAGACTCCTTCTGGACAAAATTAATTTCTCCACATTCGCTGTCGGAAATAGTTCCCTTGAGGGTAAAGAGGTAATTGTGTACTTACTTAAAATAGATGATGATATAGATGCCGACTTGTCCAATTGGAACGTATCAGAACCTACAGACAACGGGAAAACCATCATCGGTGTGGGATCCTATATTTTCTCTGCAGCAGATGCTGCTGAAACGGATCCGGCGGTTCGATTCGAAGCTACAGAATTTGCGAATCTGGCTGCTAGCGATCCTGAAGAGCCCATTATACTCGAACCTGGAGGACGATATTTAGCTGCCGTTGAATACCTGGGTAATTCTACAGATTTGGTTCACAACGTTGGAGAGCGAATCACTTACTATCCCAGCCTGGGGCCCGATCAGTTCAACACCATGTTGTATGAATATGCAAGCAGTCAGTGGTATATCAATGGTTTGGGATCTGGTCTGGTAGCGATTATCGGGATGGATGTAGCGCTCGAAATGACTCCGACCGAAGAACTGTTGACCAATACGGAAGTTCGGGTATTCCCCAATCCAACCAGCGATTTTATCCGTTTGGAAATGAATCTCGAAAGTCCCCAGAATGTCAACGTATATCTCACTGATGTTTCTGGTAAACTGCTTTACATGACCAACCGAAGCAATTTTGTAAACGGAAATATCGAGATCGATGTAAAAACTATTCCTGCAGGAAATTATTTCTTAAATGTAACCTCTCCTTCCGGGGTGAGGACAGAGAAAATATCAGTAGTTCATTAAACTGAATTACTTCCGGCACCTATACCTGGGTATTATTTGAGATAAAAATCCCCGTTATCGTTTTTGATGGTGGGGATTTTTTTTCGTCGGACATTGCCTGCGATTCGTAAGCGCGATAGCGATTTGATAGCGCAGGACTTATATTCGAAATTCTTTCGTTCTAAACTGGAGATGTTTAATTTTCCGAATCACCCAGGTAAATTTGGAATTTATCCAATGCAAAGTTATTTCAGATAATCACAAATAACCCTGGACTAAAACCGCTGAAAATTTATCATAAAATATTGTAATCCAGCCAAATGCCTAAATCTGAGTAGGTCCTGGTTCAGATGGATCAAATAATAAAACTGATGGATGGTGGATGGTGGATGGATGACATGCGCTTCCAGATCCTGCCAGCGGTCGGCTCACGAATCGCACAAGGTGGGCTCATGAATCGTCTGAATAATCAGCCTGATTTGCATCACTTTTCTCAAATAAAAAAAGGGTTGAACTCATGCCAACCCTTGAAATGTTTTAGAACTCAACCTGGTAAGTCTTTCACGAACAATGTTCGTCAAAAGCATTTTTTAAATCATCGGCTATTTGGTATGCCGAGCGACCTTCGATTTGATGGCGTTCAATCATATGAACCAGTTGACCATCCTTAAACAACGCAATTGATGGCGAGGAAGGAGGGTAGGGAAGCAGATATTCTCTTGCTTTGCCTGTTGCGTCTCTATCAACACCAGCAAACACGGTAACCAACCGGTCCGGTACATTTTCATTTTTCATGGCCAGCTTTGCTCCCGGCCGGGCATTGGCAGCGGCGCAGCCGCATACCGAATTGACGACCAACAACAAAGTGCCCTGGGTATTTTCGATAGCATCAATGACTTCTTCCGGCGTGGTGAGAGATTCAAACCCGTAATCCGTCAGATCCCTGGCCATTGGTGCTACTAAATTGGGTGGATACATAGTATTACATTTTAGTAAATCTCAATAACAAAGAATGGGAATTGTTCAAACTTGAATGAAATATTTATGGGTTATTTCCTCCCGAAGGAAAAATCAAAGAATTGTATCTGGAATTGAACTCGTTCCAGGGGATTTTTTTATTGTAATTTTCCGCGAAATAGGTTAGAATTCGAATTAATTTGGACGGGGATTGAAAACCATTGATGGACTGAATCACCCGTAAGTCTTCATCAAAAAAAACAAGGGAGGGATAGTTGAGCTTACCATGTGTGATCTTGTAAGCGAAAGTATGGTAGCCAGAGGCTCCTTCATTTTTAAAATCATATTTTTGCCCCATGAAGTAAATGGGCGCTTTGGACTCAGCATCAAATTTGACCGGATAATAATTGTCGTTGATGTATTGAGCGATGTGCTGTTGACTGAGTGAAAGTTGATCCAGCTTGTGGCAGACTTTACACCATTTGGTATAGACCTCTACTAGGAGCTTTCCTGGCTTCTCCTTTTGCAATGCCAATGCTTCTTCAATTGTATACCATTTTATGTCAGAATTGTAACTCTGACTCAGGGAATACGCACAAAATGAAGGGAATAGCAGAACAGTTAGTAATAATCTCACCATGAAAATTTATATCATCTACACAGAAACCATCGAAATATACGATTCCAAAAGCGAGATCGTCCTTCTGTTGGGCAGTTTAATGTTAATTTAACGGCTAGCCGGATTATTATAAAATTTTATTGAGTCTGTGCCAAATTTTATTTCATATTTCGTCATTGGTGTTGGAATTGTCGGCATTTTCACACCATAATTCAGGTCCAATTCAGTATTCACAATGATGATCATTTCATCCCAAAGGCCCTCCTCCAGAAGTGAAGTCACCAGTCTTCTACCTCCTTCTACAAGGATATTCCCAATATGGTATTGGGAATACAATTGATGAAACATATCTTTGGAATCATGAGGATTTACAGCAAGGATTGCGGCCGGATAAACCTTCCCAGGTCTTTTTGTGCATACAATGACCTGGCCCTTTTCCTGAAAAACCCTTAAGGTGGGTTCCAGGTTGCCCCGATAGTCTGGTATTATACGAATTGGGTGGTACTGATTCCCGAACCTACTGGTCAGCGCTGGATCATCATTTCTCACAGTCTCTGTTCCCACCATGATGGCCTGGCTCTCGTTGCGAATCCGATGAACCCAACGATCGCTAATGGCATTCGATATTTTGATTCGTTCCCCGGATCGCCCTATGAAGCCATCACGACTTACGGCCATTTTGATCCTGATAAAGGGTCTTTTCATTTTTGTACCAATGAGGAATGGCCGCAACACTTCACGTCCTTCATCCGAATCGTATGGTCCTGATGTATGAATGCCGGCACTGCCCAGAATTTTCAGGGATTTCCCATGCATTTTTGGGTTTGGATCTACCTGATCGACCAATACCTCACCTAATTGATGTCGCTTGATAGCAGATGTACATGGTGGAGTCTTACCTTCATGATTACATGGTTCGAGACTTACCGCGATCAATTTGTCAGCCACTGAATGGTGCTTCCGGGCTCTACCCAGGGCTTTGACCTCGGCATGGTCTTCTCCGAAGGCCTGGTGCCAGCCTTCTCCCAGGATTTTATTATTTTCGCTATCCCATACAACAGAGCCTACATTGGGATTTGTACCCGTTTGACCTGCCGATCGTAAGGCCAATTCGCAGCAACGTCTCAATAACTTCTCATCAACCCGAGATTTCATCCATTGGAAATTATATGCATTTTTTAAGGACTTCGATGAGCCGATCGATTTCTTCTCTCGTATTCAGAAAGGATAAGGAAAATCGAACGCATTTGCCTTCGGATGCATACCTGTCGAGCGCTTCAATGACGTGAGATGGTTTCTCCGCGCCCGAACTGCAGGCACTTCCTCCGGAGGCAGATATACCCGCGATGTCCAAATTCATCAACATCAGATCACTTTTTGGGCTTTTGGGAAAATGAAAGTTGACGATGGTGTACAGACAATCCTCAGAAGAGCGGTAGGAAACTAGCTCAGTCTGTGGAAACTGTTCCTCCATTCGATCTATCAGGTAATTCCTCAAGTCTTTGATAACATCAGCAATTTTTTCAAGATGCTCATAACAATATGACAGTGCATGAGCCATGCCCACGATTCCAGCAACATTTTCGGTACCTGCACGAACATTTCTTTCCTGACTCCCTCCCCGAATATAGGGTTCGATTATATTGTCATTATTGACATATAGGAATCCGACCCCTTTGGGGCCGTGAAATTTGTGCCCAGAGGCTGAAAGAAATGAAATATAATTTTTCTCAGTATCAATGGGTAAATGTCCCATAGACTGAACTGCATCCGTATGGAATAAAGCTTGGTAGTTGCGACAAGTTTCCCCGATTTGTTCAATAGGTTGTATTGTACCAATTTCATTATTTGCATGCATAATACTGACCAGGGTCTTAGCTGATGAAGCCTTCAGATGTTGTTCCAACATTGACAGGTCAATTCGCCCATAAGGGGAAACCGGAAGTTCAATCCATTCCACTTTTCTGTATTGGGACAAAAACTGAGCTGAATTCCGGACACTGGGATGTTCTATAGAGGAAGTGATGATTCGTTCCACTCCATGTTGGTCCACAGCACAATTGAGTACCGTATTGTTGGCTTCAGTCCCACAAGAGGTGAAAAAAATTTCACCAATTGAAGCCCCAAGATGTTTGGCTACATTTTTCCGTGCCTGTTCGATGGCTGCTCTGGCTTTTCTACCATACTTATGTGTACTGGATGGATTACCATCAAAATCCTTGAGGGCCTGAGCGACCACATCCACAACTTCATCGAGGATGGGTGCAGAAGCAGCGTTGTCGAGATATATTGCATTCATAGTGCAAAAATAACACTTTAAAACAGATCTTGAATTTCTGATTTGAATGCTCTTGCAAGGGTTCTTGATTTTTCAAGCGTAGGTCCTTCGGTATAGATGCGGACGATAGGCTCCGTATTGGATTTTCGAATATGAACCCAGGAATCCTCAAAATCAATTTTCAATCCATCCTCAGTACTTAATTTCTCACTGGCGTATTTGGATTGCAGGTGTTTGAGAATCTCATCCGGCTTCATACCAGGTGTTAAGGCTACCTTGAGCTTGGACATATGGTATTCGGGCAATCTGGATTTCCATTCCGAAAGTTTGATGCCCAAATGGGCAAGTCCTGACAACAACAACGCTGCTCCGATCAGGGCATCCCGGCCATAATGTAAATCACTTACGATGACTCCTCCATTACCTTCTCCTCCAAATTTGGCCCCGGTATCCTTCATTTTTTGTACCACATTCACCTCACCTACTGCACTGGCTGCATATTTCCCACCATACCTGTTGCAGATATCACTTAAAGCTCTGGTAGAAGACAAATTGGATATAGAACTGTCTATGAAAGACATGCTGAACAAATAATCTGCAATAGCCACGATGGTGTATTCTTCACCGAACATGTTCCCTTCTTCAGTTACAAACGCAATCCGATCTACATCCGGATCAACAGCAATGCCCAGATCTGCGGATTCCTCCCGCACCGTTTGGAGTAGTTGGACTAAATTCTTTTCCAATGGTTCTGGGTCGTGTTCGAATTCCCCTTTTATTTCATCGAACAGGGGAATTACCTGACAATTGAGTTTTTGTAGTAGCGGAATAAGTGAAATACTTCCTGTACTGTTGACACAATCCACCACAATTTTGAATCTTTTCTCCCTGATAATATCTGCCATGACCCATGGATGTTGGATCACCCTGCTTATATGATGGTCTATTGCATCATCAGCTAATTCATAGGTTCCGATTTTCTGATAGGTGGTAAAGAGAAACGAACGTTTGCTGCTGATATCAATAATTTCCTCACCATCAGCACCTGAAATGAATTCTCCTTTTTCATTGAATAATTTTAGGGCATTCCATTCCATGGGGTTGTGGCTGGCAGAAAAGATGATCCCACCTTGTGCTTTTCTATAGGGTATATACATTTCCAGGGTGGGGGTGGTAGTCAGACCAATGTCTATAACCTGAATCCCCTGTGAGATCAAGGTTGATCTGACAAGATCGGTAAGTATAGGTCCCGTATTTCTACCATCGCGGCCGATGATAACCAGTGGCGAAGGATAAGAGGCTTTGAGCCATTGGCCATATGCTGCGGCACTTTCCACAATATCTATAGGTGTAAGATTATCACCGACCTGCCCCCCTATGGTCCCTCGAAATCCTGAAATAGATTTTATTAATGTCATTCCGTTTTTTATTTACTTTTGTCAAATATAATGGAAACTTTACTGAATTTTGATGCGACGGTCTTCCATTTAATCAATGGATGGGACCTGGGATTCCTGGACACCGTATTGGTTATCAGTCGAAATAAATTCACCTGGATACCGCTTTATGTGGCAATCGTGGTCTATATGGCGGTGAGGTGGAAGAAACAATCCTGGTTACCGATATTGTTTTCCGTACTTACTGTAGTATGTTCAGATGGAACCAGTTCTCATCTTATCAAAAAAACGGTTGAACGCCCGCGCCCTTGTCATACGCTGGAACAAATTAACCTACGTGTAAAATGTGGATCTGGATACAGCTTTACAAGTTCCCATGCTACCAGCCATATGGCACTGGCTGTCTTTTGGATACAATTGTTTACATTTTGGGGTCGGCACAGGTGGTGGTTTTTACCGTGGGCTATCATTATTGGATTTGCACAGATATTTGTAGGGGTGCACTACCCATTGGATGTGTTGTCCGGGTTTGTGGTCGGGGCTATAGTAGGATGGGGGGTGTTTCGCGCTTACCGAGGGGTCTTTCAAAAGAAATATCCCAAAGTGAGGGTATAGGTCTTACTCTGCAACGGACGAAGACCCGATCCGGTCAAATCCAATACGTTGCCTTCAAATCCAAAGTCAATTTGCAACTTCTTGATGTTGACATACAGATGTAAAAGACCTGAGAAATACTCGAGATCGAAGGTGTTGTTGAAGCCCGTTCGAACGATGTCGTGCCGTGTCAAATCAAAATTGTAGGCTGCATCCGCTCCGGCTCCGATGGTGAGGTAATCCACCTGTATAATATCAAATAGGGATCCAGCTGTCACTTTCATTCGGTGAAAATTGCGGTCGTTGGTTTCCTTGGCCGTAATGATATTCGTGCTTTCATTGATTTCAAAAATTTCATGATACTGGTATTGTATCCCACCTTTAAATTTCCAGCCGGGATTCCAGATCACGTCAGCCCCCGCCTGGAATCCGAGGGCGCTTTTCGACGACACAAGATCAGAAGTGTTATTTGACTGGTCAAGGGCGTTGAGTCCAAGTCTTACCATCCAATCCCACGAAGAGGATTTGTCTCCTAATGGCTGGATGGGATTTTGACCATAAATGGTCCCTAAAATAATCGTGAAATATGTAGCTAGTAAAACTCTTTTCATCCTATGGTGTTTGTAAGGTAACGTTTGAAGATCGTGGAATGTGTAGGTGTACCTTTGATATTTTTCAATATTTTTGCGGTCTGAAGTACAGTACAAATCAGGGATAAGATGAGCAAAAAAGGAAAAGTCCTGGTCGCTATGAGCGGCGGAATTGATTCCACGGTCAGTGCAATTATGTTGCAGGAGCATGGCTACGAAGTCATTGGGATTACGATGAAAACCTGGGATTATGCCAATTCCGGCGGAAGCAAAAAAGAAACCGGTTGTTGTAGTCTGGACAGTATTAACGATGCACGTCAGGTTGCCGTAGATCGCGATTTTCACCACTTCATCATCGATATCCGAGACGAATTTGGAGATTATGTAATTGATGATTTTGTCAATGAATATATGGCGGGGCGAACCCCCAATCCTTGCATTCTATGTAATACCCACATAAAATGGAGTGCCTTGTTGAAACGTGCAGATGCCCTGGACTGTCAATATATAGCAACCGGACATTATGCCCGACTGAATTTGGAGAATGACCGGTATTTTGTGTCCAGGGCAAAAGACAGGAACAAAGATCAGTCTTATGTCTTATGGGGACTGAGCCAGGAATGTATGGCACGGACTATTTTTCCTCTGGCGGAATATACCAAGCCTCAAATCAGGCAAATGGCTCAGGACTGGGGATATACCGATCTCGCCAAAAAAGGAGACTCCTATGAGATTTGCTTCGTTCCAGACAACAACTACAGGAATTTTTTGAAAAATCGCATCGAAGGTCTGGAAGAAAGGGTCGCAGGTGGTAAATTCCTGGATGTTCAGGGTAATGTCATCGGTGAACACGATGGATATCCTTTTTTTACCATTGGACAACGAAAAGGTCTGGGCAAGGCTTTTGGCAAACCCAAATATGTCACCGATATAAGACCGGACGAAAATGTAGTAGTATTGGGGGATAGGGAAGATCTTATCCGTAATAGCATGAAAGTAGGTCGGTTAAACCCTATGAAATACGATTCATTCGCTGTGGGGGAGGAGTTGTATGGAATGATCAGGTACAATGATAAAGGCTCCTTGTGCATCATCAATGAAGTCGATGGGGGAGAGCTAAAAGTGGAGTTTATGACAAACGTCCAGGGTGTAGCTCCTGGCCAATCTGCAGTGTTCTACGAAGGGGATGATGTAGTGGGAGGAGGGGTCATCCTGCGTGGAAATTGATTTAAAATCCTCCCGTACATATACCGATGAGAAATCAGAATCGTTTACTTGTATTAGAAGACTGTTGAGTTGCTTCGTTATCTGGTTACTTATCTGTGTTTGATTATGAATTTGAAGTTCGGCCTGTGGGCATCTTCTTTTGTTTTACTACTATTCCTATGGAGTTGTGCGGTGGACGCTGATCTCGATCCCAGATCTACATTACTGGAGGATTACTACCCTATTCAGGAAGGGGATATCAGAATCTATGCGATTGATTCCATTACCTATGATTACGATGGGTTATTGCATAAGATCGTAATCGATACACAACAGTACTACATTCAGGAGCGGGTACTGGGACAAATCCACCGCAATAATCTTCCCTGGTGGCGGGTTGGGTTGTACAGGAGTCAGAGTCTGGAGGGCGAATATGAATTGTTCGATTATGTTTACCTGCGACAAACCAGCCAACAATTGTTGAGGCAAGAGGGTAATCTGGTATTTATACCCCTGGCTAGTCCCCTTCGGTTGTACGATGAGTGGGATGGTACTGCCAATTTCAATTCTTCTCAGGCAGAGTTTTTTATCCGGGGAGAAATCCTTACCCCCTATAAAGATTGGAATTATGTATACCTCAAAACCTGGGATCAGTATTGGGTGAATGGAAACTCCTATTCTCAGGTAATTCAGGTGAACCAGAAGGATACCCTTTCCATCCAGATAGAAGATGGTGGCGGGATTATACCACCCGAAAATCAATTATTTTATACTTTAGCGAATGAATTTTACGCACCTGGAGTGGGCTTGATAGAAAAATCAGAATACCATTTGACCTCCATTTGTGCATCCTCTAATGTAACAGAATTTCAGGCCTTTTGTGATACAACGAATATTTTTTCAAACGCAGAGCGAGGCTATATCTACCACAAAAAATTGATATCGTTTGAGTAATTTGCAGATACCCTCAGATTTTATTCAGGTTGGATATATCGGTGGACTGTTTGGATTTGAAGGTCTCCTGAGAATATCCGTTGAACCCCGGTTTATGGTTGATGATGCGTTACCCAAACCGTTTCTTTATTTTATTGAAAACGGAATGTACGTACCTCGATTTATAAGCAAATGGGATGCTGACCAGTCGTTGGTTGGTTTTGAAAGATTCCCCAATCGTGAAGACGCCCATAAACTGACAGATCAGAACGTTTTTCTTCGAAAACAAGACCTTCCCGTACTTACTTCCCGGGAAGGAGATTCCGGGAATTGGGATCCGGAGCTTTTGAAGGGATTTGAAATCAGAGATATCGATCAACCTGAGATTAAAATAGGAATTATCGAACGGATATCAGAATTTCCCGGGGGGTGGATGGCTGAAACCCAGCTCGAAATCCGTTCAGAAATGGTATTAATCCCCCTGGCAACACCGTTGATTCACAGGATCGATAGGGATGATGAAATCGTTTTTATGGATTTACCGGAAGGTTTGCTCGAGCTTTAATTCTCCTATTTTCCGCCTAATGTACGATCATACCTGCAATAGCCGCAGTCATCAAACACGCTACGGTTCCACCGAGGAGAGCCAGGATGCCGAGCTGCGTCAATGTTTTCTTTTGACCGGGTGCTATAGCACCAATTCCTCCGATTTGAATGCCTATGGAGCCAAAATTTGCGAAACCGCAAAGCGCATAGGTAGCAATTACGACACTTTTTTGAGATAGAATTCCTCCATTAATCATTTCGGAAAGCGAAAGATAGCCGAAAAATTCATTGAGAATGGTCTTTTCTCCCAACAGTTGGCCTACAGCAAGAATGTCGGTATAGGGTATGCCAATTAACCATGCAACGGGGGAAAACAGCAATCCGATAACATACTGTAACGACAATTGATCATACGACCCATTTGTGACCTCAGTAATGTATCGATTCAAATGAATGATCTCTCCTGCCCAACCGAGAATATGATTCAATAGAAATACAATAGCCATAAAGGCAATAAGCATAGCTCCCACATTCACAGCTAGTTTGAGTCCATCGGTGGTTCCATTGGCCAATGCTTCCAGTACATTGTGACCGGCATCGGTGGAAGGAATGTGAAGATTCCTATCCAATAAGTCAGGATAGGCTTCTGGGACCAACATTTTTGCTGTAATTACGGCTGCCGGGGCAGACATGATTGACGCTGTAAGCAAATGCATCCCAAATTCTGCCCGTAATTGGGCAGAATCCCCTCCCAATACGGTGAGATAAGCTCCAAAAACCCCACCTGCGATGGTTGCCAACCCACCCGTCATCAGACACATAATTTCAGATTTGGTCATTTTTTCCAGGTAAGGTTTTACCAGTAATGGGGCCTCCGTCTGACCGATGAATATGTTAGCCGCTGCTGCCAGACTTTCTCTGCCACTCATGGTCATGGATCGGTTCATGACCCATGCGATAGCATACACCAATTTTTGCAATATCCCAATGTAATACAGCAATGAAGATAATGCTGAGAAGAATATGATGGTTGGTAAAATCGTAAACGCAAATCCATATGAGCTACCGGGCCGAGCCAGATCCCCAAAAAGAAATATGGATGCTTGCTCCACAGATTCAATCATCATGACAAAAAACTGTACCATCACTTCGAAAAATACTCGTACCAGCGGAACTTGCAGAATAAGAATGGCGAGCAATATCTGTAATACTATACCGATGAGAACCAGACGCCAGTTAATGCGTTTACGGTCGGCACTAAAGAGGTAACATATGCCCACCAGAAAGAGCATGCCGATAAGTCCGCGGTAAAAATCTTCAAATGTCATTATTTCGAGACCTAATTGGGTTTAAAGTAGGAACAATCCGAGCTAAACTTAAGAAACTGTGAGCATTTTTTATATAATTATTCAGGGAAAGACAGTCCAGGCTGTAGTGAACACAAAGGGGTGCCAGGAGCGAATGCTCGCATCTATTTTGTAAATTGGCGGTTCAATTTTCAAGTTTGATATTCATGATAAAAAGAAACGTCATCGGGATATCGGGAGGAAGTGGTTCTGGTAAAAGCGTTTTTATAAAGGATCTGCGCCATCGGTTTTTGCCTGATGAGATAGCTGTTATTTCACAGGACAACTATTATAAGCCGCGTGAAATACAAAAGACGGATCCTCAGGGTGTCCGCAATTTTGATCTCCCATACAGCGTAGATCTGGATGCTTTTACCCACGATCTTGAACGATTGATCCGCGGAGAATCTGTAACGAGAACCGAATATGGTTTCAACAATCCCCTTGCCCGACCGGAAACCATTACCATTACCCCTGCCGGGGTAATAGTAGTGGAGGGACTTTTTGTGTTTTCCCATCAACGTGTATGGGATCTACTCGACTTGCGTGTTTTTATCCACGCCTCGGATAGTCAGCGACTGTCGCGTCGAATTATAAGAGATCAGACCGAGCGTAACTATCCTCTTGAAGATGTGTTGTACCGGTATGAATATCATGTGGCACCGTCCTATAAAACATATATCGAGCCTTTCCAGAATCAGGTCGATATTATAATTAATAATTTTTCAGACTACCACATCGGCCTCAAAGTGCTCGAAGCCTATATCCGTTCCTTGCTCTAAGGAGGCCAAAATTCAATTAACCTATATACCCAATAATTTGGATTGGTCTTTTCTGATTTCCGTGTCCTTGTGTAAGAATGACCTTTGATTTTAATTTTAAATTGTCCTGCCTCAAAAAAGGGAACAACAAAGTTTCCTGATCTGATAAAGAGGGATTGGATATGATGCGGTAAAAGGGTAGCAATCTTCTGATTTTTTATTTTTTGTGCCGCTCAGTACGATTGCGTCCCCGATGATTACCTGGCTTTTCCCGGCGATCCGATCCCCGTGAATTCCTATTGCGGTCAGTAGTTTTTTTCTGATATGGTGGTTTTTTCAATCCAGGTGAACGATCAGAATGAGGTTTTGAATCGCGTTTACTTTCAAAGCTCAATTGTACAAACTGACACTCAAGAGGGCCATTGAAAACGGTAAACTTTTGTTTAATACGAAATCCTGCTTTTTTCAGATTAATTTCAGCCGGACAGATCAACCAGTTGTCATAATTCTTATAATGGCGATACAACATGTTGTTGATTTGATTGTAAAATCGAAGCTGATCCGGGATTTTCAATCGTACATTATAGGGAGGGTTTAGAATGACCAGGGCTTTTTCTACGGAAGGTTCATATTTGAAAAAGTCATGATCATAAATCTGGAGAGACTTGAAACTTCCGGCTTTCATCGCATTTTTCTTGGCACCCTGGACCACGTCGCGCTGATAATCAAAGCCGATAATTTCCGGACTATTTCGATTTACACGCATTTTGGCCCCTTTGATTATCAAATCCCATCTTTCTTCGTCAAAGTCAGGCCAATTTTGAAAGGCAAAATTTTTTCGGTTAATTTGAGACGGAATATTCCGGGCATATCGGGTTGCTTCGATCATCAATGAGCCGCTGCCACACATTGGATTGATGATGGGCGTGGTCCGATCCCAACCCGCCAACTGGATCAACCCGGCAGCAAGAACCTCACTCAGAGGCGCGATCCCAGGGTACTTTTTATACCCCCGTATATGAAGTGATTCCCCACTGCTGTTAAGGGAAATGATACAAGATTTATTTCGTATGTACAGGGAAATCTCAATGTCTGGATTTTTCTTATCCACGGAAGGACGTTCACCACGGATTTCTCTTAGTCTATCCACCACGGCATCTTTGCATATCAAAGCGGCGTACATGGTATTGTCAAAGAAAGACGAAAATACATCGGTATCGATAGAAAAAGTTTTTCCGGAGGGTATGTACTTTTCCCATTCGATGGTCTTAGCCTGGTTATATACATCCTGAGCCTCTGTAATCTGAAATGAGTCCAGTTCCCAAAGAACTTTCAGGGACAACCTGGATTCCAGGTTTACACGGTACATGATACGCGGTGTGCCCTGGAATGAGACTCCTCGTTTTTGTATTTTCAGGTCCTTGGCCCCAAGAGTGTGGAGTTCGTTCATCAGGAGAGTTTCCAATCCGGTGTATGTTTTTGCAAGATACTGGTCCATATGATGGTCTTCAATGCGTAATATTACGCAAAATGGTTGTGATTGCCCTAAATATCATTTATTCTGTAGTCAATGCTTGAATGAATACCGGTAGGAAGATAGTGCTCCATTTGATAAACATATCCTGAATTTCTTTCCTTTCAGTACTACATCGCCATCTGGCAAGCCTTTATCTTTCAATCCCTGGATTTCCATGTATCGAACCCTCGGGGCTTCTGCATTCAAACCATAAAGTTCGAGATCTTGAATGGATATACGGACATCCTGAATATCAATTCAAATGACCTATATTGAAACTGTAATAATAGGTCTGATCTTCACCTGGATATTTTCCTGCCAGCGTGATATGGTCTCCTGCGGCAATAAATTTTTTGTAAAACGCTTTGACATCGGAGACTTGTTCTTTGTTGATCATCGTGACGATAAAGCCGGGTTTCAGGTTCAAAGTTTCCGCCATACTGTCTTTGTAGGTGCTTTCGATTCTAATTCCAAGAGTTTGGTACCGATCGATTTCATTGGCCTGCATATTCCGAACTTCGATGCCAAATTTAAGCAGCATGGGATAATCCGGATTGTCGCTTTCCTGTATCAGAGTAATTTCAATGGTATCAATGGTTTTGTTCCGTTGGTATATTAGTTCGATAGGGTAGCCAGGTTCAATACTCCACAAGACTTCTTTCATATGATGTACGGACGTGATTTCTTGGCCGGCAATGCTTAGTATATAGTCCATCAGTTCCAATCCATGCCAATCTGCCGGTGTGTTTTTTTTGACCTCTTCGATACGAATTGCTGTGGTTCGATGATTGACCCTGTATTCTTTAGGAATTTTATCATATACTGCCCTGATTCCCAAGAGACCCCGATTCACATAGCCGTATGTCCGAAGATCGGTAAGAATTTTGTGGGCGAGATTGGAAGGAATGGCAAACGAATACCCTTCAAAATTTCCGGATCTTGTCAAAATAGCGGTATTTATCCCGATGAGCTCTCCCATTTGGTTGATCAAAGCGCCACCACTATTTCCGGGATTGATAACCGCATCGGTCTGAATAAAAGACTCAATGATGTTGGGGTTTTTACTGAGGCCCAACTGTCGATGCTTGCCGCTTACAATACCTTCCGTGACCGTGGCTTCCATTCTGAAGGGGTGGCCTAATGCATAAATTTTCTCGCCTATTTGGATTACATCCGAATTTCCAAACCGGGAATATCTCAAATCACTGGCTTCGATTTTTAGTAATGCCAGATCGGTTTTTGCATCGTAGCCAATTAAATCCGCGGTAATACTTTCCTTGTTCCAAAGGACAACTTCGATATCTTCCGCATCCTCGATGACATGGTAATTCGTACAGATATATCCGTTTTCGGAAATGATAACACCCGAACCATTTTGATTGACCTCATTGGAATAGAATTTCCCAAACCATTGTTTTTTCCCCGATTTGATTTTTACAAGGGATTTCAATCCATCCTCAAATATATCGATATTGGTTTCCACTGGTCTGGGAATCTCAGTATTTCGGGAAAAAGTGGATTGTGGCGTGGGGGGATTTAAGGGGTACCGGGTAGCTGGGATACGCTCCCTGATTATAATGGTTTCAGGTTTGTCCAATAACTTAAAAAGGGCAATGGTTATCAGCGAAGCCAGGAAAGCTGTGATCAATATGTTCAAACTATTTTTCATAGGCTATGTTTCTATGAATCCACGCAGACTGAGACCCACCTTTAAATTTGCAAGATAATACAATCCTATGAGTTGGCGCTAAAGTCTGTACCTTATCACTTCAAGAACGTCAAAATTCAAGTATCTTTGTTTTACCAGTAGAATAAAAATTTTTTTAAAAATATAGGTCAATGGCGATAAATATTCAACTATACATGATAAACCCTGGTACCTGCCCAATCTTGATAACCTACTTAAATATCTGACAGATGGAAACACGGAAAGAAAAAGAGAATGAGGAGCCACGAGAAATCAAAGGCAGGCCTTTGTTCTATAATTTTTGGGGTAATAAGTTCAGCAAATGGTCCTTCATATTCCTGGTAGTGGTGTTTGTGTTTATGGTCAGTCTCAAAATGTGCGACAGCCCTTATGTTACTGAGGGTGATCCAAGTACAATTAAAATTATTGATTAATGAATTTTGTTAAATACCAGGGGACAGGAAACGATTTTATTCTTATCAATGGCGATACTCAACAGTTCGATCATACGAATTATACCCTGATCAAAAAGCTCTGTAACCGTCGATTTGGCATCGGGGCGGATGGCTTTATCATTGTTCGGCACCATCCTGATTGTGATTTTGAAATGTTGTATTACAATGCGGATGGCAACCCGGGAAGTTTATGTGGTAATGGGAGCAGGTGTGCAGTAGCTTTTGCACATGCTGAAGATTTTTTCAACGGCACGACCTGCAATTTTTTAGCTTATGATGGTCCTCATGAGGCCCGGATAGATCCTGTAAAATCATTGGTAGAACTAAAGATGAACGATGTCGATGAGGTTGAAGCCGGACAGGGTATGGTTGTCATGGATACGGGTTCACCCCATTACGTTACCTTAGTTGAAGATCTTAGCGACCTGGATATTGTGGAAGCGGGTCGGGCAATCCGATATTCCCCCCGTTTTTCAGAAAAGGGAATTAATGTCAATTTTGTGGAGCTACTCCCACACAAAACCCTGAAGGTGGCTACGTATGAAAGGGGTGTCGAAGATGAGACCTTTTCCTGTGGTACCGGAGTTACTGCATGCGCTATTGCATACCATGTACTCAGTCAAAATTTTTCCTCTGGCAATCACGAGATCCATATTCAAACCAAAGGGGGTAAGCTACGGGTAAGATTCGATTACCACAATGAACAATATCAAAATATTTGGTTGATCGGTCCGGCAATTCGTGTTTTTTTTGGTGAAATTGAATTATCCTTCATCGACCTGGAGTCGTAAAGTCCGAAGTTCAGACAATAGATGATGTTCGTGATTCCTGCGCAATGTTTCGATGCCCTGATCGATAATATCCAGCGCAGTTTGAATTTCGTTTTCTTCCAGGAGATAAATGGCAAAATGATAATATGTTCCTCCATACTCCGGGAAACGGCTTATCAAATGTTCATAGTAGTGGCGAGCCTCATCTCTATTGTTTAATTTTAAATTTTCCCGGGCTAATGCAAAATAGGCAAATGGATTGTTTGGATCTTCCTGAATGGTCTGTTTCAGCAGTTCAATTTTCGAATTAGACATATATTATTGCAGATCAGATTAATATGAATGTTTCGGAATATAGATATGATAATTATTTTGAATTGGTTCAAATTTGTACCTTTACACCCTTCAAAGATAGTATAAACCACAAAACCTATGAATATAATCGTATGCGTTGCTCGCGCCATCGAAACTACAGCAAAAATAAAATTCAAAAATGACGGTCGCGAGTTTGATGATGAAGGAGTTCAGTATATCCTCAACCCTTATGATGAATGGTATAGCCTGGTGCGTGCCCTGGAATTGAAAGAAGCTGTGGGCGGCGAGGTTACGGTAATTCACGTAGGAGGACAAGACTCTGACCAAATTATCCGGAAAGCCCTGGCAATTGGTGCTGATAAAGCGATCCGTATCGATAAAGTCCCACAGTCAGGCGAAGAGGTGGCCCATCTTTTAGCTGCACAGATCAAAGGAATGGACTACGATATCATTTTTACAGGAAAGGAAACCGTGGACTACAATAGCGGAATTGTTCCACCGATGCTCAGTGCACTCCTGGAACTACCCTTTATTGGCGTGGTATCTCATATGGATGTAAATGGTAGACAAGCTACGCTCTCCCGCCAAATAGAAGGAGGAATAGAGGTTGTACAAAGCGAACTTCCCCTGGTCCTCAGCGCCACCAAAGACCTGGCCCAGCAAAGAATTCCGAATATGAAGGGCATAATGATGGCCAAACGCAAGCCTATCGAGGTAGTTGCCCCAGGTGAGGTAGTACCTTCCAGCTCTATCGAACAGTTTCATCTGCCTCAGAAAGAGAAATCCATTACCTATGTTGATGCGGAGAATATGGATGAGCTTGTTCGATTACTTCATGAGGAGGCAAAAGTTATTTAAAATCAACTATTAACCACAGAATATGTCAGTTATCGTTTTTTGCGAATACAATGAGGGCGGTTTTAAGAAGAATGCGTTGGAGGCCCTGACGTATGGCCGGAAAATCGCCGGAGTACAAAATTCCAGGCTTGTCATCGTCGTTAATGATCCAAACTTTGACCAGGAGGTCATTAAGAGATATGGGGGGAATTATGTGATCACTTATGAGGGCGTGCCAACTGGAGACAGTTCAGCGACTGCCAGTTTATTAAGCGACATCGTGATACAAGAGGAAGGAAGAATTATTGTATTGGCCTACAATTCTACCGGAAAAAGTGTCACAGGACAAGTTGCCGCGAAAATTCAAGGAGGAGTGGCTACATCCGTGTCAGGTATGCCCCACAGTTTGGATCCACTTATAGTTCCTACCACCGTATTTGCGGGTAAAGCAACAGCGGATATAAAAATCACGGCGGAAAGAGCGGTTTTGGGGCTCCAAAACAATGTTCTTGCCCCGGAAGAATCACCGGTGGATCAATGTGAGGTTAAAGCTTATGCGGGGGAGGTATCCTTATCTTTACAGGTTCTTAAACAAGAAACTGTGAGCGAAGATATCCCACTTCCTGAAGCGGAAAGAGTAGTCTCAGGCGGGCGGGGTCTGAAAGGCCCAGAAAACTGGCACCTTATTGAGGATTTGGCCAGAGAGTTGAGTGCAGCAACTGCCTGTTCCAGACCTGTTGCTGATTCTGATTGGCGCCCTCATCACGAACATGTGGGTCAGACAGGGATTACTATTCGCCCTGATCTGTATATTGCAGCAGGTATTTCAGGTGCTATTCAACACCTCGGAGGTGTGAACAATTCCAAAACCATCGTGGTGATCAACAAAGACCCTGAGGCACCATTTTTTAAAGCTGCAGACTATGGTGTGGTGGGTGATTTATTTGAAGTCCTGCCCAGGTTGACAGAGGCAGTAAAAAAATGGAAGGCGGGGAGGTAATTTAATGATGGAACGTCTTTTTTCAGCTTCGGCAGACCAAATTTATTTTTTTTAATAGGGTAGCCAGAAATGTGCAAATCAACATGAAATCCTTCACATTTCTGCGTTATATTAGCTGTGCAGATTTGCATATTGCCTTAGAAAAATAGTTTTTAAGGACACAGCATCTATCACATTATAACCAAAAAGAGGAAGATGGTAACCGGAGGAAAATATCAAACCGAACGGTGCAACCCGGTTTGATGCACAATCCAGAGAACATCTTATTCAACATCCACCACCCGGGATGAACTATATGTGAGGATGTTTTTTTATAAATAGGTACGAAGTCAATACTTAAATTGAATGAAGAAAATAGAATTAGATATTATCGCCTTGTCACATTCGGTTACCCAATCCAACAATTATGCAGTGGTATTGGGTGAGCAGGATGGCGTACGAAGGTTACCTATCGTAATTGGGGGGTTCGAAGCTCAGGCGATAGCTGTCGCTATGGAAAGGATGACACCTACCCGCCCTTTGACCCACGATCTCTTTAAAAACACCCTCAATATATTTGACATTGAACTCAAAGAGATAATAATCAATGATTTGCTGGATGGGGTATTTTATGCCAAATTGGTATGCCAGCATGACAATAAAGTCATTGAAGTGGATTCAAGAACATCAGATGCCCTCGCATTAGCGGTCAGATTTAATTGCCCGGTTTACACCTATGAGTTTATTTTAGAGTCTGCAGGGGTTGTACTTGAGGGGGATGAAGAGGCACGGGAAGCTGTTCCTATGTCTGGTGGTTCCGGGAAAAAGGGTTTGGAATCGTATTCTCTTGATACGCTCAATAAAATGCTGGAGGAAGCCATCAATAAGGAGGACTATGAGAAGGCTGCCAAGATACGGGATGAAATAACGAGGAGATCCAAGGACTCCTGAGAAAATAAGATATGCGAAGTGTATGAACAACATCAGAAATTTTTGTGTAATAGCCCATATCGATCATGGCAAAAGCACGCTATCCGATCGCTTACTGGAATTTACAAACACCATTTCTGAGCGGAAAATGCAGCACCAGGCTTTGGACAATATGGACCTGGAACGCGAAAGGGGGATTACGATAAAAAGCCATGCCGTCCAAATGTATTATCCACACACGGATGGTACGATGTATACATTTAACCTGATAGACACGCCTGGCCACGTCGATTTTTCTTACGAGGTGTCGAGATCGATCGCTGCTTGTGAAGGAGCCCTTCTGTTGGTGGATGCTACCCAGGGCATTCAGGCACAGACCATATCCAATCTCTATTTGGCCCTCGAGCATGACCTTGAAATCATTCCTATCCTCAACAAAGTGGATATGGAATCCGCGAGGATCGAAGAAGCTACAGATGAAATCGTGGATCTTCTGGGCTGTGATCCGGATGATATTGTTCTTGCCAGCGGTAAAACTGGCCTGGGGGTGGAAAACATACTCAAAGCCATTGTTGAAAGAATTCCAGCTCCCACGGGAAACCCGCAAGCTCCCCTGACTGCTTTGATTTTTGATTCTGTATTCAACCCATTTCGCGGAGTTATTGCCTATTTCCGCATTTTCGACGGGACGTTGAAGAAAGGTGAAGCTATCAGATTTGTTCATACGGACAACGAGTATATTGCGGAGGAGATCGGAGTACTTCAAATGGAAATGAATCCCAAACCCATGCTTTCTGCAGGAGACGTGGGCTATGTAATTACCGGTATCAAGGTAAGCAAGGAAATTAAGGTAGGAGATACCATCACTCATGTGACCAATCCTGCCAGGTCGGTGATCAAGGGATTCGAGGAAGTGAAACCCATGGTTTTCGCAGGTATTTTCCCCATTGACAACGATGACTTCGAGGATCTCAGGGACAGCCTGGAAAAACTGCAGCTCAATGACGCAAGTCTGGTGTATGAACCAGAATCCTCAGCCGCTCTGGGATTTGGATTCCGTTGTGGATTTTTAGGGATGCTCCATCTGGAAATTGTTCAGGAACGATTGTCCCGGGAATTTGATC
This sequence comes from uncultured Saprospiraceae bacterium, assembly GCA_964426625.1. GTDB lineage: Bacteria > Bacteroidota > Bacteroidia > Chitinophagales > Saprospiraceae > Membranihabitans. The sequence goes on from CAYRRD010000003.1 coordinate 95,810, forward strand.
AGGAAGTAATTACAACTGTACCCAACGTTTCCTATTACGCATATACCAACAAAGCACCGAACGAGCGGTTGATTATTAATACACCCAACGATTTACCGGATCCGAGTGTGCTCAACCGTGTGGAGGAGCCTTATATCCAGGCCAAGATCATTACAAAACCCGAATACATCGGAAGCATCATGACGCTTTGCATGGAAAAGCGAGGTACGATGACCCATCAGGTTTATCTGACTACTGAAAGAGTAGAACTTACCTTTGAACTCCCATTGGCAGAGATCGTTTTTGATTTCTATGACCGACTGAAATCAATTTCTCGGGGATACGCTTCATTTGATTACTCCCCTTTGAATTATAGGGCGTCGGATTTGGTGAAAATGGATATTTTGCTCAACGGAGATCAGGTGGATGCCTTGTCAGCGCTTGTTCACCGGGAAAAGGCCGAAGCTTTTGGCAGGAAAATTTGTAAGAAACTGAAGGAATTACTTCCGAGACAACAATTCAAGATTGCTATCCAGGCATCCATAGGTGCCCGGGTTGTGGCGCGTGAGACTGTATCCGCATTGCGCAAGGATGTTACAGCAAAATGTTATGGTGGAGATATAACCCGAAAGCGAAAACTACTTGAAAAACAAAAGAAGGGGAAAAAGAAAATGCGTCAGATTGGGAACGTGGAAGTACCCCAGAAAGCGTTTCTTGAGGTTCTCAAACTCGATGATTGATCCAGCCAATCAGGATTCCGTAGAAGATTGGCGAAAGTGCCTGGTTAAAGCATTAAATATATGGGCTGTGGGAAGCCCCATCACGTTGGAATAACTTCCATGTATCTGGTCAATGTGGCTCCATCCCAGCCACTCCTGAATGCCATAGGCCCCTGCCTTATCCATAGGTTGGTATCGCTTCACATAATATGTGATCGTTTCAACGGAAAGATGGGTCATATGTACCCGTGTAGAAACCGAAAATGATATTTCATCCTGACCATAAAGGCAGACGCCGGTAATCACCTCATGCCATCGGCCACTCAATTTTCTCAGGATATGTGCCGCGTGATCAGTATCACGGGGTTTGTGAAGAATTTGTCCATCCAGATGTACTATGGTGTCCGCTGTAAGTAAAATTTCGTTTGGTCGTTTCAAATACCTTGCGTGTTGATTCTTATATATCGCCAGGTTTTCTGGCACCTCCACCATCGACCAAGCTGGATCAATGTACTCAGTATGGTTGACCTCAATAATCCGTACATTGACATCCAGAGATTGAAGCAATTGAAGCCTGCGTGGGGAAGAGGAAGCCAGGGCAATATTTGGCAATTTCAGGATTTTAGTTAGATTTTTCAAGGTGTGGGAATGTTATTGATATATATAACCTGAGGTATCGAATCGTATAGCCACCTTCAATATACTGTCTTTCTTTTAATATACCACCGGTATACAAATAAATGCAATTTCGAGCATAATCTCCCTACCTGTGGTAATCTCCAGTTCAAGGCACTGTATTCAATGAAGACTGTCACAGTTATCGCCATAATATCAATAAAATGACAGCACAAATAAAGTATAACTTTATCAAACCGGAAAGTAAACGGTACACCTTGTTGCTTTTGAATAAATTGTAAATCAATATGATCGATGCCATAGGGGTCAAAATCACAATCAAACCAAGGACCCAGAAATTGGCCGATAATACCTTCCAAAGACTGGAAAACCATATAACATTCACAACCATAATAATTCCAAATAGCCAGTTTACTACCCATTTGAGTGACTTTTCGCTAATACTTCCGATGGTGCGTATATTCATCTGTATGTCATAGGCTGCATCCTCTTTGTCTTTCAGTATTTCCCTTAATAAGGTTAAAAGAAAGGCATTGAATATATAGCCTGTGAAAATCAGGGATGTTTTGTCTTTGGTAAGTAGGGATATTTCAAGATTACATCCGGGTATCGTCAGGACGGTCATCCAGATCGCTAATGCACAAAGTGTCGCAATGATCATATTGCCAATGAGTACCGTGGATTTCAGGACATGAGAGTATAGTACTAGTATTGGGACAGTCAGAATGAATATAAGCAATAGGATCATATCCCAATCCAACCAGATCCAACCAATCAACGGTATTAATACTGATATGACATTGATTATCAGTGTCCATTTGCGGGCCACTTCAATTGATACTTGATGCCCTACAAGAGAAGGCTTGGAAGGGTGAATTGCATCGGCAGAAACATCTAGGATATCGTTGTAAATATTACCAGCCGCAAGTACCATCCCAGTGGCAACAACAATCATCATACCCGAAACCAAGCTATTGTCTGTCCATCCGCAATAGGGTAATACATAGTGGAATAAAAGGACAGATTGCATGATGCCAATAATCAGGACGTTTTTCCAACGTATGGTGACTATAAATGCCCGGAAATTCATCTACTATAGGTTGGCCATAATCCCCGAGGTTTAAGAATTCTTTCTATCAGGTCTCTGACACAATCCTCCCCTCCTTTACGTGGGGATATAAAATCACAAATCTTCACTACCTCTGAGATGGCGTCCGCAGGACAGGCGGACATGCCGGCTAATTGCAAACATGGAATATCGGGTACATCATCGCCCATATATAATACCTGATCGACCGGCCATCCCTCATCTTCCAAAATCTTTTGGAAAACCGGACCTTTGTCGTGTACATCAGAATGATAAATATCCACACCTACTGCACGCAGACGCATTTCTACCCCCTTGCTTTTCCCACCTGTAATTACAGCCATTTGTATCCCGGCGGTGGCGGCACATTTCATTGCAAAACCATCTCTGGTACTCATCATGCGTAGAAAATGCCCGTCATCAGTAACCAGCATTTGGTGGTTTGTAAATACCCCGTCAACATCAAATACGAGATAATTGATTTTTTCGAACTTTACATGCATGCTATATGATTAATGCTTTCCATGGTTTCATTTGCCAGGGGATAAAGGTAATATGTTTGGGGCGATCAAGAACCGGATAACAAATCAATATTCCCAGGTTATAGAATTCCAGGGTAAAGTCAACCCCCATATTTCGGCTCAGAATTTGCCACTTCATGTGATGATTTCTTGTCCTATGTATATCCATGATCACGATCAGCATAGGTGTTTCCAAAACATCAAGGTCCCCAGGGATGCTGTGCGACCAAACTTCCATCCGTTGAAAATATGGAATTTGCTTTGCACAGTTATCGTCAGATACCCTATGGTTGGTCAGTATTTGGCTAGTTTGACCGGGACGGGATCCATTTGGTAGCCCTTTGGTTTTGGGAGTAGGTGCAACGCCGCCATTTTTCCAAACTAAATTTTCCACCTGCAGGAGGTGACCCAGCATCAGGATCTTTTGCTGTTGGGATTCGATTGTTGTATTACCTGAATAATAATTACCTGACCCTCGGTTAAAGATAACAGGTACGATTTTTTTCAGCAAGGCAAACAGGAATGGGGAATGGACCTGGTAAATGGTAACTGCCCGGGCATAATACTCCCACCAGAGTGGTTTGAAAAACTGCGGTATTCTATTTCCAATCAAACTTCCACAAATTTTAACGTACCCTTTGTTTTAACTCAATTTTACATGCGGATATATCGCGGAACATCAGATGAACAATGAATCAGGGGGAAATAAATCCGCATGTGGTGTTTAAAGGTCCGCAAAAAGGATCAAATTTATATCTTTGGATCAATAGATTTGCCATGGACTTTACTCAAATTGATTTCAAAAAATTTCTAAAAGCTGCGCTCAAAGTCCGTTTTCAGGGAATTAGCCCATATGATTTTGAAGATTTCCTGGGAAAACTATTCAAAGATAATGGTTATACGATCAGTCCAACCAAGTATGCCGGGGATTATGGGGCGGATTTGATTCTCCAAAAAGAGGGTCTGACCACGGTGGTGCAGGTGAAAAGATATCATCAGGATCATAATGTCGGCGTCCAGGAGGTCAATCAGGTTATAGGAGCCGCCAAATATTATAAGGCGGACCAGATTATGATTGTGACTACATCGGGTCTCACAAAACCAGCACTTGAATTATGTCAAAAGGCAAAAGTATTTGTTTGGGATTGGGAGATCCTAAAAGCTGCGATTTACAAAACCTACGATCTCGACGACGATTGGTTGTTTGATATTTCAACAGATGATCCCATAAGCGATGATGATTTCTTTGAATTCTATGTAGTGGAGGTGTCCCCTGATCAATACCTAGAAGAAAGTAAAACACCTTTTACCAAGGTGGTCGTAGAGATGCACAATCGAAGCGGGCGCAATGTGAACGTGTTTTTGGATTTACCTATTCTTCTGAGGCACAACAGCAAACAATATTCGGCGGTGGACTGGGTTGAAAATTACTTTAAATCGGGCATTATCTACAATGGAGCTGATGTGGAAATCGGTTGTTACTACCTGGAAGAAAATTTACCTGAAATTAAACCAGGGGACAAAATCCTTATTCCGGTTAGCGCACCAGCACTATCCCTTTTAAAAACCTATGTCGCACCATTAACACCGCTGGATGGCAGATGCTTTCTGGTAACTTTCGCATTTGACCGTGGTTCCCCGATGTACTATAGTGCGATTCGCTTTCGGGACAAAACTTTATCCAAAAGTAAAATGGGCAGAATCATGGTGAAATTATACTATTACATCAGCCCAGTATTAATTGACATTGTGGGAAGTATTCCTGGATTCCGAGGATTCATACGAGTGGTGGTGGCTATGGTGTTTCGATGGATTCCAAAATAGGAAAGCACTATATGTTATTCTGATGCGGACTGGCCATCCTGTTTCTATTTTTTGCAGATACAGTGATTCCATAAATGACTGGTAATAAAGATATCCTACTATAGTCAATTTGATGTTTAGGTATGCATTTACCCCTCATCTTCAGGTAGAGACATCTGATGATTGGTACGGATAACCCTGCCATTGTAGGATGGAAAAAATTTTTGAAACATTTCCTATGGCTTGTTCGTCTTAAGAACATATGCGAAGAAATCAAATCGAAGACACCAAATTATCGTTTCAGGAACAACTGAGCGCCTTAAAGAATCTCCCCAAGTTTGTTCGGCTTATCTGGAATACCAACAAAACCATGACGGTATGGAACATCGTATTCCGGTTGCTTGCCTCCTTGTTGCCGCTGGCCATCCTTTATGTTGGAAAGGAAATTATTGACACCATCGTTTATCTGATCGAAAATCCTGATTCAGATCGATCGTATCTGTGGAATATGTTCGCTATAGAAGTGGGGCTTGCCGTGCTACAGATTCTCCTCCGTCAAATTATTAGTCTGATTGACGGTTTGTTGGGAGATCTGTTCAGCAATCAGGTATCCGAAGATATTATCCGTCATGCAGCTATTCTTGACCTGTATCAATTTGAGAATGCAGAATTTTACGATAAAATGGAACGTGCGCGTCAGCAAACCACCAGTCGGACCGTATTGCTGTCACTGGTTTTGACGCAGATACAGGAAATCATCTCTTTGGTTTCACTTGGCGTGGGGCTGGTCCTGTTCAGTCCATGGCTAATTCTGCTTCTGGTGTTGGCGGTCATACCTTCGTTTATTGGTGAATTGCATTTCAATATGAGAAGTTATTCAATGACCAGATCCTGGACCCAGGAACGACGTGAATTGGATTACCTTCGATATCTGGGAGCTTCCAATGAATCAGCCAAAGAAGTCAAAGTATTTAATCTGGCCAATCACCTTGCCCGACAATTTGGCATCCTGGCCGATAAATACTACCAGGCCAACAAAAAATTAGCGATCAGTAAGTCCACCTGGGCGGGTATTCTATCGGCGCTAGGTACCCTGGCCTATTACGGTGCCTATGTAGTCATCATTTTGCAGACGATAAGTGGATTGATAAGTCTGGGTACTCTTACCTTTCTCTCTGGATCATTTAAGCGAATGCAATCCGGATTGCAAGGAATCATGCTTCGGTTTTCTCAGATATCTTCACATTCTTTGTATTTATCCGACTTATTTGACTTTTTTGCGATTCAGCCCCAAATTGTAGACCATCCGGACAAAATTCCATTCCCTGAAAAGATGCAAATTGGATTCAGATTTGAAAATGTCAGCTTCAAATATCCTGATGCTGATCGATACGCCATCCGAGGACTATCTTTTACTTTGGCGGCAGGAGAAAAAATTGCGCTAGTGGGCGAGAACGGGGCAGGCAAGACGACGCTTATTAAATTGCTCGCCAGATTATATGATCCTACCGAAGGTAATATTTACGTAGATGAGATTGACATCCGGAGCATAGACTTGGCCTCATTGCGTAAAAATATAGGAATCATTTTTCAGGATTTTATCAAATTGCATTTCACGGCACGGGAAAACATTACGATTGGCAATATCGATGATATAGAGTCCGCAAACGAACTGAATGGTTCGCTCGAAAGCAAGATTAAGATAGCCACTCAAAAAAGCCTGGCGGACGAGGTGATTTCCTCCTTGCCACAGGGACTGGACCAAATGCTGGGAAGAAGATTTGACAATGGGGTTGAACTATCGGGAGGTCAGTGGCAAAAAATTGCATTAGCGCGTGCCTATATGAGAGACGCCCAGTTGTTGATTCTCGATGAACCGACATCGGCATTGGATGCGCGAGCCGAACATCAGGTATTTGAACGATTTACTCAATTGATGGATGGAAAATCAGCTGTCATAATTTCGCATAGGTTTTCTACAGTCCGCGTTGCTGATCGAATACTTTTTCTTGAAAATGGCCAGTTGGTCGAAGAGGGCAGTCATGAAGAACTGATGGAATTGGATGGTAGATACGCCGAACTGTACAATCTCCAGGCCAGGGGCTATCAGTAATCGTAATATCGAATAGATCGGTTTAAAAAAGTATAGTAAGGGTCTGCCCGGAAGACTTTAAAACTTAGAAATATTTGTGTATCTTCGATCATCTTCCTTTTTGAAATAGGTATTTGAAGAATTTATTCATTTAAAAACAAAATTTGATATGAGCAAAAGAGACGACTTAATTCAGAAGTATGCTGCCCAACTTTCTGAGGCTGGGGTGGAGGTGGATCACGACCTCCTTAAAAAGGTGACCATCGGTTTGGGACCTTCCATTTACAATGCTGATGCTGCTACTGTTTCAGGGACTGATCCTAAAGAACTGGAAACGGTCAAAAAAAATTACCTGATAAAAAAACTGGGAATGCAGGACGGACCTGAATTGGATGATGCCATTGAAAGGGCAATCAATACGATTGGTAAATCCAAACGTAATAAATACAGAGCAGCCCTCTATTACCTACTGTGTAAAGACTTCAAGAGAGAATCCATCTACCAATAATTGGAAAGTCTCCACATAAATAAAAAGAGTCTGGCTGTCACGAAAGGATGGTCAGACTTTTTTTATACTATTCAACCTGATATGATGAGTAGTCGGAATGGAATTATCCCTAGCCGATTTAATTTGACCGGTTTCTGGACAGAAATATCGCCGCTTACTTCATCGGAAATACTCACCGTCCGCACGGATGTCTGACAGCCCACCCGAAAAACCTACGCCTTATGGTCCGGATAAACCCAAGCAATCCGGGTATACATCAGGGTGTTCTGCTTTTCAGTTGAAAAATTAAACCGGGAATAAACCGTGGAAGTCGAATCTACTTTTCTGGATCTATTATTTGAAAAAGGAGCCCAGTATCGATAACAATAAACTAAACAGGAGTGCATACCAAAAATTGGCTACTGAAAACCCAGGTACTACTGCATCTATAATCAGGATGAGGATGGCATTAATGACCAACAAAAATAAACCTAGTGTAACGATAGTAATGGGTAGTGTCAAGATAACCAGAATAGGCTTTACAATAAGTTGCAAAACTGCAAGCACCAGGGCCACCAGAATCGCAGCACCATAACCCTGCACCTCTACTCCGGGTAGAAACCAGGCTAGAATAAATATCAAAACAGCAGATAGGAGTAGCTGGATTAGGAATGCCATGGCCCATGTTTTTAAGGTTACTAAGTATTAAATCTAACGAATTTTATCCGAATAAAAAAATTTAACACCTTTTTTTTGACGTAATTTTCCGGGATGGGAATTTCAAAAATTTCCATTGTTCCACTTGGAACTTCAATTTCAGAAGTGCTTTGTAAGCGATTTTCCTAAATAAAGTAATGTATTGAGTATTAATAATTTATACTCAAAAGATCGATCCCATAAGAGAGATTAGAAGATCGGTTATTTTGGATTTTATTTGATAATTTTTGTTAATTTGAAATATGTTAATAATGAGCGTGAAAAGTATTTGAGAATATTATATATGGGAATTTGCTCTTTTTATTGCCTTTTGTCTGCTTGCATTTTGAAATATAGATCGGTCTTTCTATATTTACAGCGAAATACATGTTAAGCTTTCGGTGTAAAAGTGCGCACACCCTCAGAAAGGTTATATATGATTTTTTTAATGTAAAATACCCATATGATAAAAATTTGACATTTCCTCTTTCATATTCAAACAATTATCCGTTTCGGGAGCTCTTGCATCCAGAGAATCCTGGTAATTTATCCCTGATATGTAAAAAGGTTGGTCAAATGGATATCATGAATTTTTGTATGCAAATTATTAATAACATACTTAAAACTTAAAACCATGAATATGAAACGTTTGTACACATTTTTATTTCCCAGGTGGGGAATAATGGCAACTCTGACATTCGCACTTATTGTCGGTTGTACCCAGGATCCCCAGATTCCTGTCAACAATGATGTGGATTATACCCATCTCAATCTAACTGGAAAAGTAGCCCTGGAATGGTTCAAGCTTTTTCCGGAAATGGAGCGATTTACTCCTGGATATAGGGTTGTAATTGCAGGTCGAGCTCTTGGATATATTACCTTGACCGCATATGAAGCTGTGATTCCGGGATATTCCACACAGTACCAGTCGATTGCACGGCAATTCAATGGATTGAATATACCAAAACACGATCCAAAATTGGAGTATAATTGGGAAATTGTACTCAATTCTGCTTTGGAGACTTCCTTTGATCACTTTTTCAAAATTGCTCCTACCAATTTACAGGCAAAAATGGATTACCTGGCCAATCAATTGTACGGTAAATTGAATCAGGGTGTCGATGCTAACGTTCGTTACAGATCCAAAGCTTATGGGAAGAAAGTGGCTGATGCCGTTTTCGAATGGTCCAAAACCGATAAGGTAGGTCACGAAGCCTATTACCGAAATTATGACCCGAATTACATCCCCCCAGGAGGTAAGGGAAAGTGGTCTCCGACCTATCCTGACTATTTATCTGCTATGTGTCCGCACTGGGGTGAGGTAAGAACTTTTGTGGCCACCAAATCCGACCGTGTGAAAGACCCGCTGCCTTATAGCGAGGATCCCAATTCTGCTTTGTATAAAGAAGCCCTCGAAACTTACAATCTTGTCAATGAGATCAAGAAAGGAAATTTATTTGAAGATCGATGGATAGCTGAATTCTGGAGTGATGATTGTCCTACTTTGACTTTTTCCCCAGTGGGACGTTGGTTGACTATCACCAACCAACTCTTTCAGCACAACCCCCAGTCTATAGATGTCATGTTACCACTTTATGCAAAATTGGGTATGGCATTGCATGATGCAGGTGTAAGATCATGGGGTGAAAAATATAGATACAATATTTTGCGTCCCGTAGACTATATTCACTCTGTATTTGGGGATAAAGAATGGAATACCATTATGTGTCCAGATGGTACAGGGCGGTATTTCACACCCGAGTTTCCGACTTACCCATCAGGTCACGCTACTTTTGGAGCTGCTGCTGCTGAAGTGCTTTCCTACTCAATGGGACATTACTATGAGATGATCGACAATTCTCATAAAGGTCGTACTGAATTCCTGGGTATGCCACGGAGATATGGCAGCTTCAGAGAAATGGCTGAGGAGAATGCCTATTCCCGTCTTCCAATCGGGGTGCACTTCCGAATGGATTCTGATGCTGGATTGGACCTGGGAAGAAGGGTAGCCCATAGAGTTCTCAATGAGATTCGTTGGATGAAATATTATAACTAATCCTACTTCATATATAAGCCTAAGGACTTCTAAGATTTAACTTTTTTAGCTTATAAAGCGTATCACCTATCCAGAAATACCTCTTTTTTGAGGTCACTTCAGATCTGGATAAGTGGTACGCTTTTTTCATTTTATTGCATGCTGCTTTTTGTGGTCTGTAATACCTTTGAAGTATTGTACATAAATCTATGACCAGAGACATATTGTCGAGATTCGAGAAGGAGAAGCTGAATTTTTAGGGATATAGGCTATTATCCTGCCGATAACTGGGATATTCTGAAGTAGATATTTGAACATTCTTCAGGTGTGCTTCTCATCTGATTGATCGAATGGAAAAAAAGAAGTCCTTCAATCATCAGCGTAGAATCGACCCAAAGATTCCACGATGGTTTTCTTGAGTTCCATCGGAGATATGGTTCCCTGTGTTTTGCAGATTATTTTTCCACCAGGTTCGACGAGTAAAGTGTAAGGGAGGGCTCCCTGCCAGTCCGGGTCTACAACTTCAATTAATGGGTACACATCATCTCCTTTGAAAATGTAATTGGTATTGGAAGCTTCAAACCTTGTCAGGAATTCATGGACCTTCTCCTTTTGTCCCATTTTATCTGTTGAGATGCTTATAAATTCAAATTTCCGGTTTCTGTACATCCTGTGGATATCAACGAAATCGGGAAATTCAATGATACAAGGACCGCACCAGGTAGCCCAAATATTGATTAATCGAAGTTTGTCGCTTTGATTATTTATCAAATCAGCGATATCATCAAGGTTAAATTCTTGCAATGAAACATCCTCATTGCGCCATTGTTCGCGTTCTCTTTCTATCCAGTCATTTTTCCACGACCATTTCACTGAACAACCAAAAGTTTTGGTTTCCGTGACAGGTATGTCGGTACCGGAAAGTAACGCGTCCAGTGCGTTTCTCATATCCGGTGTATGTACTTTCTGATATGGATTTTCCGTATCATCAATTCTTCCCCGGTACCTGAGTAATCTATCCTTGTCGAAAATGAAAACATGAGGAGTGGCAGCTGGTCCATAAGCCATTGATGCCTCCTGATTATCCCCATCATACAGATAGGGAAAATTGTAGCCTTTGTCCGTGACCCGAATGATCATTTCTTCAAGTGCATCATTCATATCACTGTAGCCCAATTCCGACAGACTAATGGCAGTGGGATCGTTCGGGGAAATGGCCACAAATCCAATTCCTTTTGGTCTGTATTCGTCGACCATTCTTATCAATCGATCTTCATAAGCTTGGGCAGTGGGGCAGTGATTGCAGGTAAATACAACGGTCAGAAAAGGATAATCGCTGAAGTCCTCCAGGGAATAGGTTTTTCCATCCGTTCCTGGCAGACTAAAATCAGGTGCTTTGGAACCTATGTCCAGGGGTACAACCGTCCGTTCCTGACCAAAAGATATGGAAATGACGAGCAAAGAAAAAAAAGTTAACCATGTTTTCATAATACTATGATTTATCCTGGCTTTAAGTTAATAATAAAAATGGAATTTAGGACTCCGGTTGATTTCCGATACGTGGAAAAGTTCATTACATTTATAATCCCACAATTTCAATCGCAATGGATTACTTTACGATTTCAGGTCAGATCGTCGATATTTATCAACGCCAAATTTATCCGGGAGAAGTAACCGTATCCTCTGGTAGGATTCTGTCTATACAGAAAGTAGATTCTCCCTCATCTCCTTTTTTCATTATGCCCGGATTTGTGGATGCACATATTCATATAGAAAGTTCTATGTTGGTTCCGTCCGAATTTGCCCGTATTGCTGTTCGTCATGGCACCGTGGGAACCGTCTCGGATCCCCATGAGATAGGGAATGTACTTGGAATCCTGGGGGTGGAATTCATGATACTAAACGGCAAGACCGTTCCTTTTAAATTTTATTTCGGTGCGCCTTCCTGTGTACCTGCTACGATGTTTGAAACAGCTGGAGCAATTATTGACCAGAATGATATTATAGAATTGTTGAATCAACCGGATATAAAATATCTTTCCGAAATGATGAACTGGCCGGCAGTGCTTCATCGGGATAAGCTGGTCATGGACAAGATAATTGCAGCGCAAAATGCAGATAAACCTATCGATGGGCATGCTCCGGGATTAAGAGGCGAGGATGCACAACGTTATGCTGCTGCAGGAATCTCAACAGATCATGAATGCACCACCCTTGAGGAAGCTTTAGATAAATTGGCTGCAGGTATGAAGATTATTATCAGAGAGGGTAGTGCAGCCCGAAATTTTGAAGCTCTCATTCCCCTAATGCGTGATTATTCTGACCGATTGATGTTTTGCTCCGATGATAAACATCCCGATGAATTATTGACAGGACATATAAATCAACTTGTTAGGAAAAGTGTTAAATCAGGATATTCACTATTTGATGTTTTGCAGGCAGCGTGCATCAATCCCATAAAACATTATAATCTGGATATAGGTACACTTCTACCCGGCGATGCCGCCGATTTCATCCTGGTTCGAAATCTGCAAGATTTTGATATTATGGCTACTTACATTGGTGGGCAGAAAGTCTACGATGTCTCAGAAGGCCCATGTTTTTCAGCCCAGCCATGTTCTCCAATAAACCAATTTGAATGTCTCCCGATCTCTCCAGCTCAGATTTCCGCCAGGATTCCGGGAGACGAATTTCGAATAATTGTAGCTCACGATGGTGAAATACATACTTCGTCACTTTGGTGCAAAATCACCAGGAATCAACAGGGCGAAATCATTGCTTCACCCCGGGAGGATATCCTCAAAATGGTGGTTGTCAATAGATACCAAAATGCACCTCCCGCAGTCGCTTTTATCAGAGGATTTGGTCTGCAACACGGGGCCATCGCGTCCACTATTGCCCATGATTCACACAACATTATTGCCGTGGGTACGGATGACGACCTCATTGTCAGGGCCATCAATTTATTGATTGAACATCAGGGAGGCATCTGTAGTGTCAACCATCAGGAGGAATTGGTGCTACCGCTCCCTGTCGCCGGTTTGATGTCTACACTTCCAGGAGAAGAGATTGCTCTTAGATATCAGCAATTGGATCAGGCTGCCAAAGCGATGGGTTCCGGACTTCGTGCCCCATTTATGACGTTATCTTTTATGGCCCTGCTTGTGATTCCTGAATTGAAACTCAGTGACAAAGGCTTGTTTGATGGTACCAGATTCGAATTCGTCAATCTGGCCAGGAAATAGATTTCGATTGATGCTAAAAAGATACTTTTATACCTTACCGTTTCTGCAAATAAATTGAGATTCACAGGATGTATCCACCTTCTGTGGATGTCAATCCTAAATCTCATATTTTGGATTGTCAATATGCTGAATTCTGACCCTGAAAGTCGGACTCGCACTTCAAAGGTGAAGAGAAATACTAATCAAATCATAGGATTTCTGGTGAATTTCCCCGGAGGCTTTTGGATTTAATAATTCAATATTCCCTTTTTGTAACAGTAATACACTGGGTATCCCGTCAGGGGTGATCCACAACGAAATGGATTACAGACTTAGAATTCAAGTATCCATTCAAATTTGAATTCGTTGATCGGATGAGGTCAATTCATAGATTTCTTATTTTTTTATAATATATTTTTAAATTTGGTCACCTTTATCAACAAAGAAAGGTGTGCCATGCGGAAAAAACCGATCGTCATTCTTCTTGGAACTTTTGATACCAAACCTGATATATTCAATCACCTGTACACAAAACTTATGTCTCAGGAATGGGAAATCCGGACTATAAATACGGGGACATTTGGTTCACAGGTGAACTTTATTGTGGACTATGATGCAGAAGAAGTAGCAGGAAGGGACGGAACTACTTTACAGAAATTGGTGGAAGTAGGTTCTCGGAGCCAATCCATAGAAATCATGGGAATCGGCGCCAGGGAAATTTGCACTCAATTGTGCCGTAGTCATCGGGTAGTAGGAATTATAGGTGCTGGTGGAGGTGGGGGAACCTATATGGCACTCCAGGCTATGCAGGCTATTCCTTTTGGAACTCCCAAAATATGTATCACAACCCTTGCTGCCAAGGATTTGTCGGTGCAAATGGGTGCTAAGGACATCGTATTGGTTCCATCCGTGGTGGATGTTTCCAATCTTAATTCTATTATTCGCGCTGTACTTGATCGTTCCGCTGCGATGCTCAAAGCCATGATCGGTGAAATTGCATCCCGGGATATCGTGGAAGCATCTCAGCATAAGGTAGCGATCAGCATGTTTGGCAATACCACTCCTTGTGTAGAGGCTTGTCTCCGCCAACTTGAATCCAATAGCATAGAAGTTTTTACATTTCATGCCACAGGGGTCGGAGGACGAACTATGGAATCACTGACCACTGAAGGTTTATTTGATGGTATCATTGACATTACAACCACAGAACTGGCTGATAATTTGTGTGGGGGCATATGCGATGCCGGTTCTGATCGTCTGACAGCTGGAGTGGAGCGAGGTTTGCCCCAGATCGTGGTACCGGGATGTCTTGATATGGTCAATTTCGCATATATGGACCAGGTCCCGCCCAGGTATAAAAATCGCAATTTGTATTCCTGGTCACCGGATGTTACGTTAATGAGAACCAACCAGGAAGAGAATAGAAGGCTGGGGGCTATGATGATGGAAAAATTGAACCGTACTCGCGTTCCTATTTGTATTTTGATACCCTTACAAGGAATTTCTACTATTGACAAGGTAGGAAGTTCATTTCATGACGCCCAAGCCAATCTGGCTTTATATGAATCCATTAAAAGCAATATAAAAAACGAACTGATCGAATACATAGAGGTCGATCATCATATTAATGATGAGGAATTCGCTGAGCAAATTATAACTTATTATTTTCGGCTTATACGTGAAATGTAATGGTATTTGCGAAATCATTTATTCGGAAACAAAAAAATTGACTATAAATGCCAAATCCATGGACAGGGATTGGAAATCCCTACACAAAACAAGAGGTAAAAGATCGCTTACAAAAAACCCTGGACGCCGGGAAGGCGATTATAGGAGCTGGTGCAGGAACGGGAATCAGTGCAAAATTTATCGAAAAAGGGGGTGCAGATTTTTTGATTATATACAATTCCGGACGTTTTAGAATGTCTGGTCATGGATCTACGGCAGGAATGATGGCCTATGGGGATGCGAATGCTGTAGCAATGGAAATCGGAGAATTTGAAGTGCTCCCTGTAGTAGAGGAAATTCCGGTGATCTGCGGAGTGCATGGAAGTGATCCTCGCCGGAGAATGTGGCACTTCCTTGGCCAGGTGAAGGATATGGGCTTTTCAGGAGTCAACAACTTTCCAACTCATAGTATTGTGGATGGCCATTTCCGAAGGGTTTTGGAAGAAACGGGAATGAGTTTCCAAAAGGAAGTGGAAATGATCCGTCTGGCTACAAAAATGGATTTATTCTCAGTGGTATACGTAGCCAAACCTGAAGAAGCTGTGCAGATGGCTGAAGCCGGAGCTGATGCTATAATTGCTCATGTGGGAACCACAGTTGGAGGTTCTATTGGTGTTAAAGGTGCAACTGCTTCTATGGATGAAGCCATAGTACGTACACAGAATATCATTGACGCCGGGCGTAAAGCCAACCCGGATGCTTTCTTTTTGACGCACGGCGGACCGATAAATACGCCTGATGATGTTCGGTATGTGCTCAGTCAGACCGATGGACTGCATGGATTTGTAGGTGCCTCCTCACTCGAACGAATGGGCGTGGAAGAATCCCTGACTGGCCTGACCCGAGAGTTTAAATCGATAAATCTGAAGTCGTAATGGGGAAGTACTGGAAATTTACGGACCAGAACGATGTGTTGTACGAGAAAGTGGAAGGCCGTGAACACTTTTGGCATTACCACCCTTCGATCCTCAAAGACGCTGAATCGTATATGGTCAAGGTCGTCGTCAAACCTCAGGATGGGCATCATTTTCACGTCCATCCTGAAATGCATGAAATATTGTTCGTGGTGCGTGGTCAGGCAGAACAATGGATCGAAGATGAAGTCCAGATACTTGAACCGGGAGATTCGGTCTATATCGATGCTGGTGTGGTTCATGCCACATTCAATTCCGGTAGTGAAGATCTCGAGTTTCTGGCAATTCTTTCTCCTCCATCGGGATGGCAGGCTGGAACGGTAGATATGAGCAAGGAAAAACCCTATTCCCAATATCGTACCTAAGTAAATAGAGCAAATACTTGTAAACCACAATTTTTGGCAAATGCAAAACTTTATTCCAATCCTACGTAATATTGGATTTTTGGTGTCAACGCTCAGCTTGTTGTTGGCCTGTACTGCAAAAAAAGAACCGCCTCCTCCGTTGTCGTATTCAGGGGAAAACCCCAGAATCCAGGTACCATTGAGTCCGGAAGATTCCCGTAAACACATCCAACTTCCAGAAGGATTTGATGTTCAATTGTTCGCTTCGGAACCGGAAATTATCAACCCTATTTGTTTTACCTGGGATGAAAGAGGCAGATTGTGGGTTGTTCAATCCCAGGACTATCCTCACAACCTTGAAAATGAGGTTGGCGGAGACCGAATCACGATCTGTGAAGACACCGATGGAGATGGCAGGGCTGATAAATTTACAGATTTCGCTACCGGACAAAATCTCATCACAGGTATCACGCTGATCAAAGGCGGAGCTCTGGTTGCTCAGGCCCCTAATATTGTATTCCTGGAAGACACGGACGGAGATGATAAAATGGATAAAACCACAGTACTTTTTGGTGGGTTTGGCATATGGGACACCCATGCCGGTCCATCCAATCTAAAATATGGGATGGATAATAAGATATGGGGAGCGGTCGGTTATTCTGGGTTTGACAATACATTTTCCGGCCAACCTGTTTCTTTTAAAATGGGTGTCTTTAGATTTGACCAGGATGCTACCTGGTTTGAACCTGTGGGGCAATTCAACAACAACACCTGGGGGCTTGGTTTCAATGAGAATTTTGAAATTTTCGGATCCACTGCCAACAACAACCATGTCTGCTTCGTGGGGATTCCTTTAAAACATTACAATTACCTCGAGAAACTACCTTCCTGGGCTGTCAATGCAGATTTCATCCAGGGCCATTACGAAATTTCTCCGGTGGACACAGTCCCCCTCCAGCAGGTAGATGTCCGTGGTGGATATACAGCTGCCTCCGGAGCCAATTTTTATACGGCACGGAATTATCCGAAAGAATATCAAAATCAGATGTATGTGTGTGAGCCTACCGGACATCTGGTCCATATTGCCCGGATTGAGAGAGACGGTGCCGGTTACAAGGAGGTTGACGGGGGAAATATATTTGCAAGTACGGATGCCTGGACTGCTCCGGTTCATGCTGAAACCGGCCCCGATGGCAACCTCTGGGTTGCGGATTGGTACAACCCGGTGATTCAGCACAATCCTGACAGCAGGGGAATGGAAAATCAGGTTTGGAATACCGACAAAGGTGAAGGGAACGCGCATATCAATCCCCTAAGGGATTATAAGCATGGGAGGATATATATAATTACCTACGGCCGAAAAAAGAATTCATCCATAAAGAGCCTGGACCGAAAAAATGAAGGAGATCTTTTGAAGGCTCTGGAAAGTGACAACATGTTTTGGCGAACAATGGCCCAGCGGATCATTGTAGAAGAAGGATATGCCTCACTGATCCCTGATTTATTGAAAATGGTACAAAATAAGACGAAGGGATCAGATTTCGCAACGGTCCATGCGTTGTGGACGCTGGAGGGCTTAAAAGCGTTTGATGGATCCTCACATGAAGCACTGGAAACGTTGTATGACGCGTTGTCCCATCCATCGTATGCCGTGCAAAAAGCCGCTTTGGAAATTTTGCCTATTTCTTCTGAGAGCAGTAACCAATTGGCAAAATCGGGCGCATTGGCTCATGAAAATTCCCAGGTCAGACTAGCCGCACTACTCAAGGCTGGGCAACTTCCGGAAACCAGCCAATTATTTACTGCTGTGGATCAAATGGCTAATGATCCTGCCACGGCGGAAGACAAATGGTTGGATGCAGCGCTGAAGATTTATTATCGCACTGAGAATAAGGAATTTGTAGATCCTGAAAAGGTTCGAATGATCCTCCCCGCGGCTGATCAGGAAAAAGTTACCTGGAAGTACACCACCTCCAGGCCTGCAGACAACTGGATGGCACCTTCTTATAATGATCAATCCTGGTCTTCGGGCGAAGGTCAGTTTGGTGGAAGGAATTTTGAAAATGTAAATACAGAATGGACCACTGATGAAATTTGGCTTCGGCGGACTTTCCAATTGGACAAGATCGGAGAAGAAATTATTCTGAAAGTGGCTCACGATGAAGATTATGAAGTGTACATCAACGGAAGACTATTGTTCTCCGAACCGGGTTATAATGCAAGTTATCGGTACATCAAAATGGAAGAAGGTAAAGGGTCTTTGTTTCAGCGGGGGACCAATACCATAGCAGTGTACTGTAAAAATACGAATGGAGATCAGGTTATTGATGTGGGAATAGGTGAAATTGTACCTGTTCAGGCAGATCGAAGTTTTGTCCTCAATGCGGTGAATCAGGAAATGGCTTATGACAAAAAAGTATTGCATGCCAATGCGGGAGAAACTATCGAAATTGTTCTAAACAATGCAGATCAAATGCCACACAATCTGGTTTTGATCCAACCAGGTTCTCTTGAAGCATTTGGAGGAATGGTTGATGAATTTATGACAAGTCCCAACGCAGAAGCTATGGGATATGTCCCCACTTCTAAGTATGTATTGGGATCAACAATTATGGTTCAACCCGGAGAATCGGGCTCTGTTGTGGTGACTCTTCCCGTCGTTCCGGGTATTTACCCGTATGTATGTACCTTCCCCGGCCATTGGCGAATGATGCAGGGAATACTCATTGTGAGCGCTCCCGGATCCTATGTTTCCGAGGATGAAGAGGCACTGCGTATCGCTGCGATGGGAGGGGGTGGATCCCACGATTTTGTCCAGTACTTTGGTGTAGTGGATGGAGAGGTACTCAGTGAGGACGGAGATAACACCGTATTATATACTGAGGATGTGGCTACCTTAAAAACCTGGCTGCCACATGCGGATATTTTCTTTCTGACAAACAATAAACCTTTCGATCAGGAAGCGAAGGATTTGATTTTTGACAGGGTTAATCAGGGTATGAATATGTTGATTTATCATCCCGGCACCTGGTACAACTGGCCAGATTGGCTTGTGTACAACAAAATCCTTGTCGGAGGTGGATCCAGATCGCATGAGCCTTTGCAGGAATTTGAGGTGGAAATTGTTAATCCGGATCATCCTATTACCCGGGGCGTTCCGGGACGATTCAAAATCATTGATGAATTGTATCGTTGGGAAAAAGACCCGGATGCCGAAATCGAAGTCCTGGCTATTGGCCGGGGTTTAAAATCCGGTGAAGAATTTCCTGTAGTGTGGACCGTTTCACATCCCAATGCTAAAATTGTGTGCAATACGCTTGGACACGACGAGAGAGCCCATCAGCTTCCCGCGTACAAGACATTGCTGGCCAATAGCTTGAAGTGGTTGAAGCCCGAAGGCGTGAATCCCAATTAATGTAAAATATGGGAAATGAATATTTTAACTGGTTGTGTGTTTGAATGCCAGAAACAATTGGCCCGATCAGCGAAAATAATTTTGGTACCTAGATAAAAAACACCTGAGGAATGGCAAAAGTTAAATACCTCATTAGGCACCTTGTTCATTATTTTGGTGGGTCGGTTGGCATGGATCGCTAGTGCTCTGTTACATAAGTTCTTCACACTTATGACGGCTTCTTTTTCACCGTACCCTCATCACCAAAAGCCTCACGCAGGCCTGTCCTATGCTCGATTTCGTTTTTTCGGTACGACAAAAAATAATCGCATCATTGGTATAAATCACATATGAAACAGAGCACT
>CAYRRD010000004.1:0-19056 GCA_964426625.1 uncultured Saprospiraceae bacterium
GCTTTCTGGTTCCATTTTTCACGGGACAAACACTGAATGATGTTTCGACCGTCAGCATCCAGGGTGAAAAGAGAAGCATGCCGTCCTTCCCCTTCAAACAAACACCGGAATACCTGCATAATCCGGGTCCCCTGACTATTGATCTTGGTATGAAAGGGATAGAAAACACCATTTTTATAAAAATCCTGGTCCTCTGCTCTGGCATGGGTATAAAGTTCATTCATACTCACCAGAAGACGGCGTCTATTCGTTTTCAATTGCGTAACCCATATGCCTTCCTCATCCATTTGGGATTTCCGGAGTTGCAGAGGAATTCCTCCGGGTGGATCGGGTAGGGAATATCCATATTGAGTTATATTCAGGTAGCGGAGATCTGGACTGACGATCCATTGGCCATCACCGGAAATATCGTACTTCGACCCAGCATAAGCGAGGATCTTACCATTTTTCAAATCAATGCGTACACAAACAGGGATATTATTGATCAGATCGTTCGTGTATACATACCTTCCGGACACATCATCCCACTGGGCATTGGCACCCAGTTGGAAAGACCAGGCCCTGGTTTTGTAGATCGTCCTGATGGTCTGATTTTCCAGATCAATGACACATATTTCGGCAGTATCTCCCCACCGCGGTTTCTTTTTTTGATAAGGAAGTTTGGTAACCAGCAACAACTTCCCGTCCGGACTCCAGGGACATTCATCATAAAAAGAATGGACGTAATAGCCATCGTCCGGTGTCACTTTCAAAACAGGCACCATAGTATCTCCTTTTCTATACATTTGGAAAGGACACGGTCTGCTCTGCTCACGGTGATACGAAATCCTCCACAGCCCAGGCTCCCATAACATGGCGGCCATACCTGCAGGTGTAATCCCTAAAAATTCTCTTCGATTCATTTGTGCCCGGAATTCAATGTTTTCATAATGTGTCGGAGGTTTTCTGTTTGTGAATCCTGCTGATCCCCCATCCATACTTCCATTGCAGAAAGTCTTGTTCGTAATATGGTTTGATTGTCCGCATCTATGGCCAGGTTGTTCAATTCATGGGGATCCTCCTTCAAATGGTACAGTTCTATCTGTGGTCGACGGATGTAATCCCTCGCTCGTTGTCGATATTCCGGATTTTCATGAGCCCGCCAGGATTGCAGGACATCGTAACTATCGATGATAGCCCGAGTATCGGATTCGTCCATGCGTGTGATCTGAAAATCCTCCTCGTAGTTCATATTGACTATAAGCTTCCATTCTTCATCCCAAATGGCCCGGATGGGGTATTCGTTGGCACCGTGAACACCCAGGTTGGTGTACGCAGCATATAAATAAGGTCTGTGGCTTGCTGGCTGCTTTTGGAAATGCGGGACCAGGGACCTGCCATCCAACCCCTGTGGTAAATTACCACCCGCCACTTCTACCAGCGTAGGCAACAAATCCACCAATCCTACCAGGGAATTACTTTCCGATCCTGACTCGATTACTCCAGGCCATTTTACGATCAGGGGAACACGAATTCCTTTTTCATATAAGGTCCATTTCGCGAAGGGAAACGCCGGACCGTGATCGCTGGTATAGATTTGAAGGGCATCGGTATAGCCGTATTTTTCAATCCAATACAAAAAGGTTCCCATTTCCTGATCCAGCAAGGTAATATGATCATAATACGCTCGCAGGTACTGCCGGCTAGCCCTGGTATCCGGAAGCCACGGTTTGGGGTGGGTGTGGGTATAACCTCCCTTATGATTGAAATATGGTTGGTGGGGAGCATGCATGGATATCACCAGGCAAAAAGGAGCCTCCCCGGGTTTTTCAAAAAAGTCTTTCACTTCATGCAATTCGATGTACTCAAATGCAAACTGTGCTTCCGGACTGATATGTTTTTTTCCTGCCAGGACCACTCGATATCCCAGAGGAAGAAGATAATCCGGCAGCGTGATGATGCCCGGACGCACAGAACCATGGTTGCGATCGCACCCATTCCTATGTGGATACAAACCTGTAAATAAAGCGGACCTAGAAGGAGCGCATACGCTGGATGGTGCGTATGCCCGGTTGAATATCATTCCTTCCCTGGCCAACTGATCGAGCACGGGAGTATTTAGATCCGGGTTGCCGCTCCACCCGGCATCCTCAGCGCCATGGTCATCCGAAAGAAAGATGACGATATTGGGTTTTATTTCATGCTGTCCCCATGTCTTGTGCAACCCTACAAACATGAGAATTACGATTAGTACGGACAATATCGAATTCTTTAATTTATCGGGTCGAAACCATAGTGGAAAACATTTCTCTTTTTGTCTATCGAATAATTTGAATTGTATCATAACCATTGACCATCCCTGCGTCCTTCAGATTCTCCCCCTTTCCCTTATAGGTTCTGGATTCCCCTGGTATGGAAAATCCTTTTGGGTTGAACCTGATTTGTGCTGTACTTCAAAAATTAACAACCCTATAAAATGTGGGCCATGATATTCCGACCATAGCCCCCTTTTTATATCAATATCCCGGGTTTTGGGCTATAGCGGGAATTGATCTGTCAATCTCCGGTTGTGGAATGGGTCTCAAATAATGTTTTTCTTCAATTTGTCCTTTAATATTGGTCCAAGGGTTCATCGATTTGGCTCTTTCGATCAGTTTTCCGGTCCGCTTTAAATCATACCAGCGTACGTATTCACCCATCAATTCACGTGCCCGCTCATCCAGAATCATGTCGATGGTCAGGTTTCCATTGGCTCTGTAGGACTCCGTTTCCAGAGAAGAAAGATCACTCGGGACTGATGCCTTCTGAGGATCTGCACCCGCATTGCTTCCCAATGCCCTGTCCACCACTTTGTTATAGTAATTGTCAGCACTACCCAGGCTTCCTGGGGCACCCCCTTTGAGAATGGCTTCAGCTGCAATCAAGTAAGCTTCTGCACACCGAAACAAGGCATAGTCGAATTTACCCTCTCCATCACCGTATGGTATGTTGGGTTCCCAGAATTTCCACATCATGGGTGTTTTATACTCCTTGTGGTAGGGGGATTGACCGATCACACCAATTTCATCATGATTGATGACGGCATAGGGTTTTGTGCCACCGACATCCATACCCTTCTCTGCTATACTGGCTGGTTTGTTCCATGGAGTAAAATACAATACCGTATCACCCTTATTGATGTTGATTTTCAGGTCGGGATTATCCGGATCGGGTTGAAAATTATTGACTCCGGAAAGTGCATATTGGGCTTCCACGAAATTGTGATGGTACCGTGTATCCAAATCCGGATCGAAAAGACGATAAGTAGCGGGCGTCGTTATAAAATGGTTTTGGTGACGATTGTAATCACTGGATCGACCAATACCACCAGGGACGTCTTCCGTATCTCCACCAAATATGGAATGGTAATCATTTCCCGGTGTACCATCCACCGTAGGATCGGACCCATTTGTATTTACATCATCGCTGTACTGTACAGCAAAGACGATCTCATCATTTCTGTCATTCTGGGTCCCTGTAAACTGCTCTAGCGGGTTTTCAGAGCGTTTTGGAAATAAATCCTCATAATTCGCAGCCAGCGGGTATCGGGAAATTACCGCATCCGCCAATTGCACGGCTTTATCAAAATCTGCCGTGGTTCCTCCCAGTTCACCCTTGTAATTCCAGCCCCGGGTAAGATAAACTCTGGCCAACAAAAACTGTGCAGCACCTTTGGTTGCCCGTCCATAGTCGGTCTGGTCCTTATCCGGTAAAACGTTCACACATTCTTCAAGATCGCTGATAATCTGTGCATAAATTTCTGATGAAGGCGACCGCAAAACCTCCCGGCTGGGGACCGTTACTTCTTCCAGGGGCATGGGAACATCTCCCCATTGCTGTACCAGATAGAAATAGGCGAGTGCCCTGAGAAACTTAGCCTCTGCTACACGTATTTTCTTCAGGGTTTCATCCATCCCTTCCACCCTGTCCTGGCGGCTTATCGCAGTATTGGACCTCGAAATTTGCCGATACAGCAAATTCCACAAACCGGATAAGTTGCCCATGGAGGAATTGAACCTCACATCATACACGTTGAGAGCGCTACCGGCGTTGCCTCGCGGTGCATCGGCCCAGCCCAAATCGGTGAAAATATCCGTACCCTGTAAAACCAGTTCACGTGCTTTAGTAATATCCCGCAATAAGGTATAATTGGATTTTACCAGATCTTCAAAACCGATCGGTGTTTTGTAATAACTATCAGTGGTCTGGATTGAAATCGATTCCTCCTCAAGAAAATCCTGACAGGAAGCGAAAACAAGCAAAATTACTACAAGATATATGTTGTATATAGATTTCATTGGATTGATTTTAAGGTTTTAAAAAGTCAGATCAATACCCAGCAAATAGGTAGCTGAAGGCAAATCATCTTCATAAGTTCCGGAATTGTATTCAGGATCCATTCCATCAAAGTGGTGGAAGATGAAGGGATTGCTTACCTGGGCATAAATTCTGAAATTCTTAAATAGACCGGAACCTCCAGTAGCCCGTGGAAGTGAAAAACCCAGCGTAATATCCGAGATTCTGATAAAACTTGCATCCTGGAAGAAGATAGCATCTCCGTATGGGTTTGAAATTCCGGGTCCGGGGTAGTCATTACTTGGATTGTCCACTGTCCAGTAGTTGAGATTCAATGCGTTGTATCTTCCTTTTCCTACCTCCCCCATGGTACCGCTCAACATGGAATTTTTGTATTGAACGCCCTGACTTGTATAGGTGAGAAAAGAAAAATCAAAATTTTTGTATTGAAATTTATTTGTGAAACCCAATGTCCAGTCCGGTTGACTGGAACCCAGGATAATCCGGTCGTCCTCCCCATCATTGGATGAGATTTTGCCATCCCTGTTTTGATCTACAACTCTTACTGATCCAGGGACCTGTCCAAATGCTGCTGCCTGGTCCGCTTCATCGAGTTGCCAAATCCCATCATATTCATAGTAATAATTAGCCCCCAGCGGATGCCCCACAAAAAGATTGGTACTAATATCGGCTTTGACACCTTCACTACCTATGGAAATCACTTCGTTCACATTCCTTGCAAATACCACATTTGAGGTCCAATTGAAATGGTTGCCGGCTACATTAACCGAACCGATCGAAAATTCCACGCCACGGTTTGCTACTTCACCTACGTTGGTAAGAACAGAGCTAAAACCAGTTGAGGTAGGAATCTGTTCCCGGTAAATCAAATCCACGGTTTGGCGGTCATATACCTCGAGAGAAGCATTGATCCGCCCAGACCAGAACCCTATGTCAACCCCCAGATTCAATTCTTTACTTTTCTCCCATTTCAGCGATTGATCCGCCAGGTTTTCAGGAGCAAATCCGAATGCGGGGTTTCCTCCAAAGTCATAAGGGGTATTGATAATTCGAGACTGCGTGCTGTAAGGCGTCACTGCACTATTCCCTACAAGACCGTAACTCACCCGGACTTTCAAATTGGAGATTTGGCTATCCTCCATGAATCTTTCATTGGAAATTCTCCAGGCAACGGCCGCGGAAGGAAAGAAAGCCCACTTGTTTTCAGGTGAAAGTTGGGAAGCACCATCCCATCGTCCGGTCAGGGTAACATAGTACCGGTTGTCAAAGTCATAGAGCACCCTACCCATGTAGGATAGCAGAGAACGCTCCACCAGATTGGTTCCAAATTCATCGATGGTTGAAGATGTCCCCATCGCGTGCCACAGCGAATTGTACGGGAGGTTGTTCACATAGCTATTTAGTGTTTCTCTGGACTCTACAAAGGAACTCTGAACCGCTGTAAACACGAAGTTGTTTTTGCTCACCGATTTCTGATAAGTCAGAATATTGTCGAGCGTGATGCCAGATATAGAAGTGGTGTTCCGATATGCACGGGGATTGTCGGTGGTTTTTTGAGATTTGGTAAAAGTCCCTCTGAACTGACCAAATCGATCATTATAAAGATTGGCGGATAACGCAGATTTGAGCGTAAGCCCCTCCAGTAATGTCAACTGAATGTAGGCATTTCCAAAAAATGTGTTCGATTTGGTTTCATCGCGGAAATTTTCGGGATCCATTTCGATGATTGGATTGAGAACCTGCTTATCATTGATACCCATCCAGCTGGCATATCCGTTCCAGTCCAATTCCTGATTCTCTCCAGGATTGAGGACATCCGATGTATAGACCACCCCTGTTGGTCGGGCTCTAAACGCACTACGCAGGCCTTCATTGGAGCCGAGTTCCAGTCTTCCGTGACTAAAATTGGTTGTAAATCCCACCTTCACGATGTTATTGAGTTTACTCTCCATGCTCCCTTTGATATTGTACCGTTGGTATTTGGTATGCATCAATGTACCTCCTTCATCCAGATAGCCCCCGGAAAAATGAAAGTTTGTAGTTTCATTTCCGCCACCTATGGATATAGAATGGTTGGTTTGTAGAGATGGATTGGTAATTTCATCAATCCAATCCGTCGTTCGTCCGGATTCTACCCACTCAACCTCAGTGGATGTAAAACTCCGGGGTTTCCCTCCATTTTTGGTCAGGTCAATGACACTGGCCTGATAAAATTGCTGGGCATTTTGCATATCCGGTAAATGGGCTGGGGTTTTTACCCCTACATATCCACTATAACTTAGAGAAGGTCTCTGCGAGCTTCCCTTTTTCGTGGTAATAATGATCACCCCATTGGCACCACGTGAACCATAAATAGCTGTAGCAGATGCATCTTTGAGGATATCCATAGACTCTATATCAGCTGGATTGAGGGCATTCATGTTTCCACCCATCACACCATCAATCACTACCAGGGGCTCATTGGAGAAGTTGATGGAGTTCAAACCCCGGATGTTGATATTATAATCTGCTCCCGGGCGTCCATTGACTCTGGTCACATTGACACCAGCCACTTGCCCCTGGATAGCTTTTGCCACCTGGACCGGATTTGCCCGAACGATATCGTCACTCGCTACATTCCCTACTGCTCCGGTAAGGTCGCTTTTCTTTTGTGTGCCATAACCTACCACCACTACTTCGTCCAGGAGCTGGGAATCGGACAACATCGTAATGGTCATGTACCCTCCGCTGGCCACCGGTATTTCCTGAGTTTGATAACCGATATAGGACACCACAAGGACCGCATTTTCATCGATATCTTCCAAAACAAATTCTCCATCAATCCCCGTAGAAGTTCCCTGCGTGGTTCCTTTGATTTGGATGTTGACCCCGATCAACGCTTCTCCGTCCTGATCTGTAACCTTACCAGAGATGTTGATGACTAGCGGTTTGACTGGAATGTAACTCTCAAAACGGGACTTCAGAGGTTGTACCATCACCGTTTTCCGCGATTCCTGATGCTCTTCCTCCACAAGTTCCTGGATCTCTTCAAGCATTTTCTTCTGGGTTTTCACCCCTTCTTTGGTATCCCGGAATACAGCAACGTACCGTTTGTCAAAAACCCGAAAATTGAGATCGGTCTGATCCAGTACCATCTCAAGTTCCTCTTCCAAATCGTTGGTGGCAGCGGGATCGTAGGATACCCGGATGTTTTCAACCCAGGCTCTGTCATAACTAAAGAGTACCTGGTATTTCCGTCCGATTGTCTGAATAGCATCTACCAGCAGCACCTCATTCTGAACAAAATTGTCCGCTGAATTGGCCTGTGGCATTTGCCAATTCATCACCAAAATCAGTAATAAAAGCATCTTAAATCCTACTTTTATTCGCCATAAAAGTTGTACATTCATCTTACATAGATTTTTTAGTTAACGTTTATGTATCAAGGGGAACGAGCGACCAAACTTCTTCCCCTTTTTATTTTTATTCGACCGATAGCCTTTTTAAAATGATCTTTTCCCCCATATCTTCCATATCAATTTCCAGAGACAATGTCATCAGGCCCGATACGGTGGACCAGTCTTCGAAAGGGAGTCCCAGGTTCACCTTTCGCTCAAGCAAGGCGGTATCCACTACTTCGAATTGCTTTCCATAGATATCCTCCAACTGCTGCAACACATCTTCCAGACGGTCATTCTCAAACAACAATGATCCCTCGATCCAGGAAGCATTCATTTCCGTCGTTCCATTATCCGTTTGTTCCAATTTCTGATGAGAGAGGGAATAACTCACTGCATCTCCGGGTTTCATCATTATCCTTCTCGTAAAACCCAATGCTTCCATATCGGCGGAAGAATAAATTTCTGTTTCATCCGCCTGAGCGTTGCCGGGATTGAGTTCCAATTCCACTTCGCCGGATTGGAGAAATACATTGGTTCTCTGTCTTCGAGCTTCTACGTTGAAAGCCGTTCCATGAACATTTACCGTAAGATCAGAGGTCAACACCTGAAAGGGCCACTTTTCCCCGTCCAAAGTCTCGTCTTTTTGTATACTCTGAACCTTAAAAAATGCCTCGCCGGTCAGTTCCACCTTTCTTACCCCCGTTTTTTGCCAGTCAGCATGCCATACCAATGTGGAATTCGCATTCAACTTCACCATAGTCTGGTCGTCCAGGATCAATTCTTTGGTTTCACCATACGTGGTTTGATAAATGACTTCTTCCCCTTCACCAGAATTCCAGATAAATACAGCTATTAAAATCAACATAGCTGCAGCCATACCCACAGCCCATCTCGACCATAATACCCATCCCTGGTCACGGCGGTCCGGGGATTGCGATTTTCTGGTGCGAAAATCTCTACGAATCTTCTCAAGAGTCAGATGATCTGGCTTAAACTCCACATCGCGGCTTTCCCATTCCTTGTCAAACAAGTCGTACATGGTCTCAAAATGCCTCCGATGCCTCAATATATCAAACATCTCCTCCAATTCAGCATCCGTGGCTGTGCGATCTAAATACTTCTGAAACAGTATTTTGGCCTTTTCAAAATTTTTCACAAAATCAAAATTTCATATTCTCTAAAGCGCTATTCCGGTAAATATCCCTGGTCTCTTTAGCTTTTTCACCAGGGATCTTATATGTCTGAAATAACTTGTTTGGAAGTATAAGACAATCGAAAAAAGGGTTTGTACTAATAGTCAATCAACTTTTTTATTTTTTCTTAATGATTAGATTTTTAGTTAGTTTTTTATACCTTTGGATAGGCCTGTATTTCGACAATCCACAAAAAAGGAGAACGGAATACGAAGTATATGTTGATAATTTCAAACTGGGGATACAACTGATTGCTTATTTATTGGACACCAAATCCCAATTATGGGGTGGTTATCGGGTGACATTGGATATGCCTGTAATCCGCTCAGAGAATAAAATGTGAATTAGGGAGAGAACACCATACCTTCATGAACCTCGAAAATATCTTTGAAAATTACCGGAACAAGGTTTTCGGATTTTTTGTCAAAAACCTCAGCGACAAACAACTAGCGGAGGATTTGACACAGGAGGTATTCTTTCGCCTATGCAAAAGGGAAAATTCGTTGGATGAGATAGAGGATATCAATAGTTACCTGTATCTTATGTGCCGGAACATAGCCATCAACCATATTCACCGGGCAGCATTAGAAAAAAAGTATAAGGAACACCTCGTCCATGCGTGGCACAATTTGCACATCCGCGGCAAATCTCAGGTGGAAAAAAATATTGAGTCCGAATATTTTCTTGAAATTTTGGAACAATCTCTAAGTCAATTACCCCCACAGCAGCAAATCATCTTTACCCTCAGTAAACAGGAAGGACTTTCCAACAAATTGATAGCTCAGAAACTGGGATTGTCCCCCAATACCGTCCGAAATCACCTCCACCAGGCCCTCAAAAACCTACGATCCACCATCAACCCCAATATTGATTTCATACTGCTTTTGTGGTGCTCTGTTTGGTTGTTTTAACCATGTCGAATAAGCCCTCAATCCGAATGTACAGGGTAGTAAATTGTCAATTGAACTGGCTATTACCAATCCCAACAGGACCGCATCGATCCCATAATCAAAGTAAAAACCATCCAGGGATTATTTCTCCGACTCAAATCCCCCTGGGAATCCTTCCAGTCCAGGATACCGGAATTTGATCACAATTAAAAATCCGGGCGATGACCCACGCAGTATTCATATTGCTGTTGGGATAATCCAAACGCTTGCCACGCTGTATCCCCGGACCGGTCACCCCCCATGGAACCAACATTTCCTGCTCGGTCACCCCACCGTGACTTTTACCGATCCCCCCATGGTCAGTGATCAGGAAAAAATGGGTATCTTCATACAATGCCTATTCCTTCAACTCCGAAATCAGATTCCCGATAGCCTGATCCGCTTCCTCAAGCGCTGTAATGTATTCATCGGACATCCACTCAAAACTGTGTCCCGCATGATCGGTGTGGACTGAATATAAGAAAATCAGTGTGGGAACATCCGCGTATTTCTCTATAAATTTTACCGCCTTACGATAATTTTCGTGGTAAAGATCGTTCTCAAGGAAAGAGACTTCATCGAGGTATTTGGAGTTGATGGGCAGGATTAATTGAGCCCAGTTATAATAATAGGCCGTCCTGACACCGGGCACCTGCTCCTTGACCAACTTGAATATAGAGGGATAATACCCATCTTCATCCACTTCATCGGCGGGTAATGGATGATCCTGAAGGGTCCACTGATTGTTCACAACCCCATGTTGTTCAGGTCCACTCCCGGTCAAATGGCTGATCCAGTTGGGCAATGTTACCGAAGGCATCACGCTTCGGGTGGTAAGGGAAAGTACCCCTTCATCCATTAATTTTGTAAGATGTGGAATCCGGGTTTCCTGATAACCCTGAACACTCAATCCATCCAAACCAATAATGACCACCCTTTGTCCAGTGACCTGCTGATTTATGGCCAACAAAGCAACTAAAAATGTCAGAATATATTTCATTCCCTATTATGTTGGTTCCTGAGTACAAGATACCAATTCAATAAAAAAAAATCAATTCATCTGATTGAGTTACAAAGATTTCAACTGTTCCCTATTATCATACACCTTCATAATCGCATTGTAGATGTTATCCATTTCCTCTCGTTCGGCCAGCAAAGTGCCCGACCCAGCAAAGGAAACCATGGTTTCCTTAATAACCCGGTCGCAGTTTTTGAGATCAAGGCTGTCCTTATACTCCCTTAATCTTTGAGGCGAGTAATTTTTTTGGTAGCTTTTCAAGCCTAGAATATGATCCACCCAGGGTTCACGATGAAGTGCATAAGGGATATACGATCCCAATCCAATACCTTCAGCCTGGATCGCTTTTAGAAATACACTCCGGTCAACACCCCACTCTTCCTTATTGTACGTCATACCAAAGTGGTAATATGCGCTGCTTTCTGTTCCCGGATAATACCGTTGGGGCATCAACGGTTTAAAGTTTTTCAGCTTGTCCCTAAGGTAATTGGCATTTTCGTTGCGTTTTTCAAACCGTTCTTTTACACCAGGCAACTGGCCGTTGAGCATGGCTGCCTCCAATTCATTCATCCGATACTTGGGTCCAATCAGATCAAAGGTTCCGCGTCGGGAAGCACCCCGGTTCTGAACGGTATAACATAGATCCATCAATTCCTCATTATCTCCAACAACGGCACCTCCTTCACCGCATGCTATGGATTTACTGGCCTGAAAGCTGAAACATCCCAGATCCCCGATGGTGCCGAGACCTTTCCCCTGGTACCGGGCAAGCGGGGCCTGACATGCATCTTCAATGACGTATAAATTGTGCTTTCGTGCAATTGCCATGATCTGCTCCATATCACTGGCCACCCCAAAAATATGAACCGGCATGATAGCCCTGGTATTTGGCGTGATTTTCTTTTCTACATCTGCAGGATCAAGTTGATACGTATCCGATTCCAGATCGGCCAGTACAGGAAGCGCGTGACATCCCAGGATGGATGCTATGGTTCCAAAATCAGTATAAGGGGAAGTAATGACTTCATCGCCTGGACCGATACCCAGCGCATACACACAAGTACTCAGCGCCTGAGTTCCAGACCCAGTCCCTACGCAATACTTGGTCCCGATAAGTTTTGCAAAACTTTCCTCAAAAGAGGGTGTGACTGCGTTTCTTTGAATCCGGCTCCAAACCCGGCTTTTCACAGTTTTTACCATATGGTCCACGATCTCGTCGTTGACCAGGGGCCATTCCGGACCCATTCTTCCGGGGGTTCGTACCGGCTTACCTCCCAATATTGCTAACTTATCCGCATGATGATTGAATATCTCCATTTTTGAAGCTGCGCTCTTTAAAGGAACACCCACGGCAGCTGCCACAGTGGCGGTACTCACTGATCCGATAAATTTCCTGCGACTAAATCCCTTCTTCTTTGTCATAATCTGGTTTTTTTCGATTTACGTTTTTGTTTTGCAGGCTTTATATCAGGTGGCTGTTTACCTGCTTTAATCTAACAATATAGCGTAACCAGCGCCAAAAAATTACGCTCCCCGCCACCTTTATTCATCTTCACAGCGCCTTTGTCCCAATTTTACTGCCAACCTGGATTTTGCACCAGATTGGGGTTCAATTCCAATTGAGCTTTAGGTATTGCATTGAGATAATCCCGATTGAGTCGGAATCCGTATCCACCCGGCAGACTCTCCCGGTAAGGATCCAAAAAGCCTTGCTCATCGACCGGGTAAGGATTTTCATTGACCTGTGCTGCTCTGAAACCGCGTGGTCTTTTACCTACGATCAACTCATCAGCAGCTGCCCATCGCATGATATCATCAAATCGAAAACCTTCGAAAGCCAGTTCGATCCGACGTTCCCTTCGCACTTCATTGATGATGGGAGACAAATCAGGAAATTCCCAGGCAGGATCCACTACAATCTCCGATATCACAAGAGGTGGCATACCCACTCTGCTTCGAAGAAGATTGATGGACTTGTCCAGATCAGCTTGTGTGATGGTGCCGAGCTCTGCTTTGGCTTCCGCAAAATTGAGCAATACTTCTCCGTAACGATATATGATTTCCGGCGTTTCCTCGTACTGAGGAACCTGGTAAATTTCCCTGGAATCATAACCTTTTCTCAATACGTAGCCCCCGGGTGAGTTTTGCTCGATACCCTGATTCAGGATATTGTACAAGGCATCGTAATTGGTGACTTCTCCGGTAGCAGTGATGACCCAGGGGTAACCGGGAACGCCGATTGTCTGATAAAACCGGGGATCCCTATCCGTAGCTTCATCTACGAGAGTCTGATGCCCCTGGAACAAGGGACTTACTGTGATGGGCAGACCATCTGCGCTAAGGTAATAATCAGCCAATTCCTTGGTGGGTGAACGCTCATTGGGCGTTCTTCCCCTGAAATTCACCTCTGTTCGAAAGGCCGCCTCACCTTTTCCAAGTTCATTGTCAAATCGCTTCCAGAACAAGACTTCAGAATTGCTGCTGTAATCCCGGTGGGTAGAAAACAGGTCATAATAATCTGTTTCCGGTGAGCCTGTGGAATATAATTCATAAATGCCGGATTCCATAACCTGGCTTGCCGCTTCAACCGCCTTATTCAGGTATTTTTCCGGTTGTGCATTGGCTACACCAAAAGGGGTACCGTTGTGGTATTTTTCCCATGTACCTTCGTACAACGCTACCCTGCTTTGTATCAGAAGCGCCATCCACTTATTGATCCGGGACACACCATCCGTTCGGGCACTCTGCAAATACAATGCAGCTGTATCCAGATCCTGGATGATTTTGTCTGCTACAAAATTTCGGGGATCCCTTTGACGATAGAGTTCATCGGATTCAGTTCCGGGTACGGTCGAGAACCATTGGATATCTCCCCAATTCTGTAAGAGGGTATAATAAGATATGGCTCTGAAAAAATGAGCTTCCCCCAGGTACTGCTTGTATTCATCCAGCGTATGGTTCTCTTTGACAGAGTGGTAATTGTCAAAAAAGTAATTGATGTTGCGCACCCTGCCGAAGCCGATTCCTCCGGCTCCATCCAGGGTGCGGGTCCCAGCGAGAATGGCATTGAAATTCTTGGCCACAGCATTATCTGAATCATAATCCAGACCGTAGCTTGGTACGGTTGGGAAGGAGGCATTGTTGTAAAATTGATTCATGTACGTTGCCAAATCCTCCGGTGTTTTGAAATAATCGGATTGACCTACCCTGTCCAGAGGACGTCTGTCCAGAAAATCCTCCCCGCATCCAAAAAAGAGCAGGACCGACGAGATATAAAGGATGATATTATTGTATTTCATGTTTCTGTTTTTAGAATGTTATATTCAATCCTACCGTTAAGGTAGCTGCCATTGGATACAAATACCCATTCGTGTTGTAACTGACCTCTCCTACGATTGTCTGTTCCGGATCCATCGCTTTGGGCAGAGTCTTAAGGGTGACCAAATTGCTTCCGGATAGGAATATCCTCGCATTTTTCACAGGGATTCTTTGGTAAAGATTCTCTGGAAGCCTATACCCCACCTGAATGTTTCGGAGCCGCAAATAAGCTGCATTCAGCACGTATTTGGACTGGGGTTTACGGTTCTTGAGCGTTTCGTCACTGAAGTAAGGCTTGGGGAAATAAGCATCCGTATTGGGCCCCAGAATGTTGGTCTCATTCGCAGGACGCCAGTAATCCAGCACCGGAGCATCCTTAAAAACTGCGGAGTTTGCCCAGGAATTGGTCAGACCCCAGAATGCATTGACCCCAAAGGCAGGCAGATAATCCTGTTTCAGATTCCCGGACCAGTTCATACTGAAATCAAAGTTCTTCCATTCAAAACCACCGGAAATTCCAATGTTATACCGCGCTGTAGCATTCCCTATAACGGTAAGATCTCCATGGTCAGTAAGGGTTCTGTTTCCCTCAGAAATTTTACCGTCCCCGTTCCGGTCTACATACTTCATGTCACCAGGACCCCAGGATGGATAAATTTCGGTTTGGTCGGGCATGGCCTCTCCTTCTGTTTGTATCAGACCATCCGTTTCAAATCCCCAGATCTCCCCGATCTTTTTTCCTTTGTACCAGTTATCGATAAATCCGTTTTCATTCCGGTATTCCAGAATCTCGGATTGATGATCACCCAGGCTCAGTTGTACATCATAGGAAAAATCGCTGCTGATCACTTCTCTCCATCCCAGGATCAATTCGAATCCTTTCGTGGAAAGCGAGGCATTGTTGGCAGTAGGTGTACCTGTACCGAGGGTATAAGGCAGAGTTTCCTGCGGACCAAACATGTCCGTAGTTTTACGATTGTACATATCAAAAGTGACACTTAACTGATCATTCAGTAAACCTGCATCGAATCCGAAATTGGCCATCGTGATGGTTTCCCATGTCAGGTTCTCACTAAGAATTCCCGGTGTAAGTGCATAAG
Organism: uncultured Saprospiraceae bacterium; assembly: GCA_964426625.1. Taxonomy (GTDB): domain Bacteria; phylum Bacteroidota; class Bacteroidia; order Chitinophagales; family Saprospiraceae; genus Membranihabitans. Next base: position 15,274 of record CAYRRD010000004.1, read on the forward strand.
GTGGTCTTGCACCTCCGATAATCCAAGGTGATTCAGCGTTCACGTTGATGGTCGGAATGTATAGATAATTGGCCACATTCTGATTACCCAGGGAACCGTACGAAGCTCTCAATTTAAATGAGTTGATCACAGGTTCGATGGGTGCCCAGAAATTTTCTTTCGACACCTGGTACCCCACAGATGCTGACGGGAAGAATCCCCATCGAGATTCCGGATCAAACCGGGAAGAACCATTGTATCGGGCACTGATTTCCAGTAGGTACTTTTCTTTGAAATTGTAGTTTAACCGGCCGAAAAACCCCTGTGTTGCCCAATCATAACGGCTATCAGATAGCGAAGATGTTCCCAATGCTGTACTGAGTGACGGCACGGATTCAGTAATCAGATTTTCCTTACGGCCATAGAGTGACTTATAGGATTGTTCCTCTTGTTCATAACCCACCAGCAATTTGATGAAGTTGTGGGTGAATTGCTTTTCATAAGACGATACCACGTTGAAGAGAGAATAGGGTGAATGAGCGAGGGTTGATTCGAAAGCACTCGCTGGTTTCCCTATATTTCCGAAAGTTCCATTACCCAGGGCTACCCACACGGGAAGGGATACGACATCCCGGTTGGTTTCTGTGATATTATAGTTGTAAGAGACACTTGTTCTCCAACCTTTGATCGGCTCCAGATCCGTTCTCAAGGTTACCAGCAGGTCATTCTCAAAAGTTTTGTCTCGTCCTGAGCTTTCCAGATATCGAACAAGCGGGTTGGCCTCACTTCCATCGGGATTGTAACGCGGTTGTATGGGTCCAAAGGAATACAAGCTGTTTCCGATGTACCTTCTTTCTACTGTGGTAATCCCGATCGGATAATCCGTAAAAGTATTGGCGTACTTGGCACTAAATCCAAAGGAAAGCCAGTCAGTGGCATCGGTCGTGAGATTGGCCATCAGGTCGTAGCGTTTGTAGTCATCGTAGCCGAAACCATAAAATCCATCCTGATCAAAAAAGCCCAGGGAAACATAATACTGGCTGCGTTGACTACCCCCACTGATGGATACATTGTGTCTCTGGTCAAATTTATGATCTTTGAACAAAATGTGAGGCCAGTCATAGTTGGCGTTCCCGATCCTCCGACCGGTAAATACGGAAGTGGTAGGATTATCGGGATCATATTCAGTTTTATACGTACCATTGATAAATCCGCGAATCCTTTCCATTTGTTCTTCGGGATATTGTGGTGGAGTACCGGCATTTATAGCAGCCTGGTTATACACCGTAGCAAATATCAGGGAATTCTCCATATGCGGGATTCCGATCGATTTACCGAAAATCATATTGTTGTTGTACTGGATCTGGACTTTCTCGTTACGACTTCCCTTTTTGGTTGTAATCAGAATCACTCCAAAGGGTGCTCGAGATCCATATATCGCAGAGGAAGATGCATCCTTAAGTACGGATATGTCTTCGATCGTCCCCGGATCGATATTGTTAATATCCATTTCCACCCCATCCACCAGGATAAGCGGAGCACTGTTGCCACTTATGGAACCCACACCCCGGATATTGAAGGTTAGACCAGCTCCAGGTTCAGCACCATAAGCCCCAAGGTTGATGTTGAGGTTGGGTGAAACTCCCCGAAGAACTTCACCGACATTGGGAAGTGGTTTGTTCTCAAGCATCTTGCTTGAAATAGAAGCAACTGAACCAGTCAAATTGGCTTTTTTCTGGGTTCCGTACCCCACCACGACCACTTCGTCGAGCAACTGAGAGTCCGGTACCATGGTAATGGTAAGATTCCTGTTGCCCGAAACAGGCACCTCCTGGGTAACGTACCCGATATAAGAAATTACTAAAACAGCATTTTCGTCGATATCCTCCAGCACGAAGTGACCATTCAAATCGGTAGAAGCGCCTTTATTGGAACCTTTGACCTGGACATTCACCCCTATAAGAGGTTCTCCGTTCTCATCTGACACCGTTCCTTCCACATTGAAAGTCACCCGTTGAATGTCCCTTATGAGAGGTCGCGTTTTGATCAAAGGAGCAACCCGGGGTTTGGGAGCCGGCGTTTTGGCTACGGACTTTTCTCCTTCATGGATCAACCCATCCAGGTGTCGCGACATCTGACGAAGGGATTCCATACCCTGATTATCGTCTTTATATATAATCACATACTGATCTTGTATGATTCTGTATTTCAAACTGGTTTTCTGAAGAACGAATTCCACAGCATTCTCAACTGATTCAATTTGTCGGAAAGATTCATCAACTCTGATTCCTTCCACCAACTTCAAATCGAAAGTGAAAAACACCTCAAATCGGGCACTGATTTCTTTGATAGCTTCCACAAAGGAAATATCATCGACCGGCCTCGTGACAAGAAGGTTATCTTTGGAATGTTCTGCCTGGATCTGACCGGTCAACATCAATCCGGCCAAAATCAGGAAAACCTTTCCTTTGATCTTGGTCAAAAAGTTTGTCATTTTCATTTTTTTAAATTAGTAAAATCAATATTCATCTCTATTTCAATATGTTAGGGAATGAAATCCTTACTTCATATACAATTTATCACCCTTTTCCTCAATCTTCACACCCAGGGCCAGCTCCAAAGCTTCTTTGGCCACAGCCCAGTCTTCATAAGGAATTCCAGTGAACATTCTGCGCAATAGTATTGTGGAATCGCTGGAAATCAGTTTTTTACCATATTGATCCTCGATTTCATCAAACATCTCGGCCACAGTCACATTTTCAAAAACCAGTATTCCATCCAGCCAACTTGCCGACTCTTTGATGGATTGCACCTTGCCTTTTTCGAGGGTATGAACCACTGAGGAATAGCGGATGAAATCACCAGGTTCCATGGCCAGTGCCGGTTCGTCGGACGCCTTAAGATCCAGTTCGATCTTACCTTTCTCCAATGTGACCCCGGTTTGATCCCGGCGAGCGGATACATTGAATGCAGTACCCAGTACCCTGATTTTCAGGTCATCGGTTTCTACCGTGAACCTTTCCCGTAATGGGGTCTTAGCCACATCAAAATATGCCTCGCCCTGGAGACGCACATATCTTTCTCCAGACCTTTTCCATTGGTTGTCCCATTCCAATGTGGAGTTCGCATTGAGTGTGACCATGGTTCCATCGCTCAGTTCAATCTGTTGGGTTTCACCATAGGCAGTTTGATATAAAATCACCCCCGAGTGGGAAGGAATAAAAAAGAAAAGACCGATCATCAGCAGTAATATACCGGCAACAGCGTATATCCAAATCTTACGCTCACGTCCTCTGGGCTGCTCTTTTGATCGGTTTGTCCTATGGAATACACCAGGGAAACTGGAAAGTAATTGAGTTCGAACTTCATACCAATCCTTCACACCCGCATCCGGGCTCCATGATTCCTCAGACCAAAGTTCCTCCATATATTTTTTAAGAAGCACATCATTTCTCGGATCGGAGACCCAGTCCATCAAATCCTGGAAGTCTTGTTCTGAGATGCTGTGATTCAGAAACTGTCGGTACAATTCGTAATAGCGTTCTTTGCTCACTTTATATTTTTGAAGGAGGTCATATGTTGGTAAGTCGAAAAATATACGGGGAAGGACTATCTAAAATGTAAATTTATTTTTTTTGGTTTATGGGCTGGTAAAGCCAGACGAGTCCAGTAAGGCGACAAAGCCAAAAAGCCCAAAAGGTATGAATGGAGCCGGAAATTACTTGAAATCATGACAGGTAACCCATCCATACAAAAACAAACCACTGGAATTACAAACTGATAGGCGCAGCGCGACTATCACAA
>CAYRRD010000004.1:19156-105327 GCA_964426625.1 uncultured Saprospiraceae bacterium
ATTCAGGAAAGGGCACAAACGTCCCACGCATAGCGGGGGACTCCAACTTCTACTGTACAGATGCCCCCACTCGGGGCATCTGTACAGTAGAATCATACCGGTCCATAACTAAACAAATGTGATCCGCTAATGTAGAAAATCCGTCCTTTAACACAGGCTCCTCCGGTAGTAATGGGTTGGGGAGTGTATTGCACCAATTCCAATTCAAAGGTATTTTCATTGATTCTGTAGATTCCTTTTTGCAACAAAACGAACACATCTTCTTCTCCTTGAACAAAGATTTGCGGAGACTGACTGGCTACTGCCCGTCCCAACTCTCTACCAAAGTGCTGTTGATGAACAATTTCCCTTGAATAGGGATTGAATACAAAAAAGGTGGTAAAGTCAGCAATGCCATAGACCAGGCCATCTTCACGGCTTACCAAATCACTATAGTCTTGTACATTCGGCAAGAATGAATCGGTCCATTTCAACTCTTTACCCAGAGGGTCTATTTCATATAGATACGCTAAATGGGCTTTTTTCTCTCCCCCCGTTCCCGGCGCCGTCGTGGTTCCACCCAGAATATTCCCATTTTTAAGTGTCGTCATGCTTTTGGTGGATTGATCCGGAATTAATTCCTGGTCTAAAATCACGGATGCTTCTCCGGCTATCAGATCATACAAAAGCAAACTCCCTCCCGTATATCCATAATCCGGAGTTCCACCCATAGCCACAATACGGTTATTGGGATGTACAAGGACTCTGTGTGGTCGATACAAGGTAGGCTGAGCGGTAAATAATAAATCCGAATAGTCCGGATTGTTGGTGAGTGTTCCTCCTTGGTCCACGTAATCCCATTTCAATAAGTGACCTTTCGGATAGGACCCAAAAAATATATGGCTATCGCTGGTTGCAAATGCGTTAAACTGCCCCATGGCCCTGGTTCTTTCCCATTGATCATTAGCAAAGTCATATTTGAACAAACGAAATGGGAAGGAACTCCCACCTACTACATACTCACCGTCGGGAGAAGCCACAACATTAAGTACCCATGAACCTTCGGTTTCATAGTCAAATTTTACTTTCCGAACCTCACCATCCTTTGGCACATAAAGCAAGGATCGATCGATCAGATCCACTTTCCGTACTTTGGACCCATCCGTAAATTGCAAATGTGCAAGACTTTGTGTTCCGGTGATATACTTTTCCTTGACAGGTTGGTGATTGTGCCCTATATTTTTTACCTGTCCATCGAACAGCTCAAACCAGTTCTCTGTTTCGCTTTGGATGGACTGACCATATACCTTACCATTCTTATTTCGGTATACATAGGCCATTCCATGACCCCTGTGCTCTTCATCCAAAATTAATATCCGCTGGTCCGAGGGAGGATGAAAAGCCACGATCTGTCGATGGGTATTCCCAAGCCCTACATACACCCATCCCTTTTTATCCACTGCGATATGCCGGGGATACTGAGCCCAGTTTTCCTGATTGACAGATCCATAGTCCTGGAAATCTCCAGATAGTGGATCATAGCTGACCACACCACTATTGGGGTAAGTCACTGCCCAGATCTTCCCGGAATCGTCCTCCGTCATACTCATGGCCATGCGCGGTGTACTTTGGTGCTGAAAAGAAAAGGAGTGACTTTGAGGATCAAATTCTACAAAGTGGCTGTTAAAGAGGGTATATAACTTACCATTGGAAGCGAGAATAGAGGCATATACTGCATCGCCACCCACATTAAAGGGCATATCAAATTGCTGTGTTTGGCCGGAACTGACATTGACGGATAGCAATCCGAAAGTGCCGCGATGGTCAAAAAGCCATACCAACAAAACCTTATTTCCATCACCATCTTCGGTGGCTACGATACCCCTGGGATGGGCATAAGGAGACGCTACACCATGGTCTATAAACTGGGGTGGAACATCGTATTGGTTTTCGGTAGTATCATACCCACCGTATTTTCGATAAGTGCCAATCTCAGACTCTATCTCCTTTGCATAGAACATTATCATCTGCAACAGTAAAATGCCAGGTACAGATACAGCACATTTCCACAAAATTTTACCTCTCATTTATTCTGGTTTCTTTGAATACCGGATCCCTTGGTGATTAATCTTCAATGAGATTTTGCAAATCCTCCACGATGACATTTACCCGATCGATGGAGCTTTGGGTAATTCGCAAGGAGGCATCTTTGAAGAACATTTGTTTAAACGTGCGATCCAGCATAATATCCCTGGCGCTCATTAAGGGTAGAGATCGGCTGTCGGAAGGATCCATATAGGATTGATAATATCCTTTTTCCAGAAATTGTATGTCATCGATTTTCACGCTTCCCAGTCCATCCCTTGCGCCAAGTTCCAGGGTATAAATCATATATACCCCGAAACTCTGAAAAAAATTATCTCCCACATCTATGTAGTCCACAATTTCACAGACTGTGCGTTCCGGCACTTTTTCCACGATCTTACCGGATGCGGGATTAAGCATTTTGCTGATAAAATGATTGAATCTGGCATTGATTTGTTCCTGGGATAAGACCGTCTCAAGATGTGCTTCAAACACGACCTCCCCGTTTTTCACCGGGATCGAATCCACCTGAAAAATGACCGTTTGCCCGATCATATTGAGGGGAAAAACGAACAGCACTGCCCAATAAACAAAGTCCAAGCCAATATGTATTTTATGGTCCCCAGCCAATATCATTCACATTATTCTACAACCCAGTATTTTTCCTCCTGTTGCAATGAACCGAAGGTGTATATATTACCATCCTCGTCAATCGCCAGAAGATCAGAACCCAGGGATACCAATTGCTCAAACCGATCCCATCCATGGCCAATTTTTCGGTAAACACTTGGCTCTCCAGTGGCTTTGACAGTGATGTGCCATAAGCCACCTGATCCATCAATGGCTACAAGATTGGTACCAAAATACGTTATCTTTTCAAAACGATCGAAGCCGGTTGCGACGGTAGTACCGTTTGGAGTACCCCATGTGGCATTTTCAAGCGCAAACCAGGTTTTTAGCTCGCCCGTACCCGCGGTCACAGAGTAAAAATAACCGGTTCCCCGAACGAATTTTTCAAAGTTGAATCCAACGCCCATAGCATCTGCACCCGCAGGAGTCTGAACTATGGCCATGGTGTCGTCCAGGAGCTGGTGCATGACTACTTCATTTTGGTTTGAAATGGCTATGAATTTGTTGTTCCCATAATAAAATAAAGCTCTGAAACTGTCTCTGGATAGGTCCGCAACGATTTTATGCTCCCCAGGCGACATTGCGGTTCCGTCCCAGTTAAAAGTAATCAGATCTCCCGTTGGGGTCCATTCCACTAATTCGTTCTCTGATATGGAAAAATATTTTCCATCCGGATCACCTGAATCCACTAAACTTCCCTGGTGCTGGATTACATCTGGTGCTTTAAACACCCTTGGGTTATTGAAAATCGTATCAAAGACAACAGTGGATACAAATGCATCCTGCATGGTGTATTCCGAACCCATTACGAAGTCTTCCAGGACGATGTGGGAGGAATCGGGATGAACGCGAACGGTGGTTTCGTTTCCGGAGGAATTGGTGTAGGTAATCTTAGTGTATACCATGTTTTCTTCCGAACTGACCTTCTGAGTCGGTGATAGATCAAGGGTATAGGTGCCACTGAGCACATCAGGATTGTATCGAGTAAAGGATCTGGATCCCAATTCATCCCCCTTGTTGGGACCCCATACCACACCAGAAGCAATTGTAGGCAGTGAAGGATTATACAGATCGCTTTCTGTTCTCAATTCGAAGGTATAACTACCTTCTGGCAAATTTTCTATGATCAGGGAATCCTCAATAACTCCAGAAATCTGTCGGCTAAATTCTTTCACAGCTGACTCCTGATTGTTGTTCCAATATACTTTGACCCTTTCAACCCTGGGATCTGCGCTCAATTCCCATAGCAATTTAACCCTTCCAAATCCGGGAACCACCTTCACGGAATCTACCCTCCCCAGATAAATAATTTCATCCTCATCGGCATACTTTTTCTGAATGTCATCCATATCATCACAAGAGGTCATCATCAGGGCCGACCCGATGAGGAACACTAATAACAAGAACGAAGTATTATATTTCATGTAATCTTTGTTTGTTTGAATTTAAAATTAGCATCCTCATTTGCATCAGGGAACCGTATCATCTCCATAAAAGGTAATTTCACCCATTGAAAAATAATTGGTATTGGGTGGGGGTTTTACCCCGGCCACTTCCCTGGCAAATAACCGGATGTATCGGACCGGACCAATATCTAATGGCATAATGTATTCCATGCCATTTTCAGATAAATTCAATACCCCTTGCGGATCCGGAGGGGTAAGCAGATCATACCGGGTTATTTCATGGTATCCAAGATAGTACCAGTCATCTTTGAAAGTTCGTTCGGGCAATTCATAATCTGTGGGTATGTTGTGAATAGCCCCTATTCGGACACTTTCTTCGTCCAGCCAATAATCAGCATCCTCCAACAAATCGAAATCAATTTCCCGGGTTGCCCAACCTTCCCAGTTGGTTATATTAACCTGTCCGTAAGGCGAATTGATGTGGTAACCATGGATGACGATCCTGCTTAGTTTTACCGGTTTGCCCATATCGATGGTAATGGACAAACCACTGGAACCGGATACCGTCAGCCAACCATTTCTACTGGTATTGACAATATTATCCCAGATATTGGTAAACGGATAAGTAGCACTGAGGTTGGTAGCATTGTCGTACGGAATCTGCGCTCGAAAATCGATATAAGGCTTTTCTATGACGGTCTCGTATAGGGGAGAACCTTCCACAAAAGTGGTATCGGAGTAATTGCCCCACTTGTCTTCAAAAAATACGGCAAATTTACCTACTTCCGGTTCAAATCCACGGAAGGCATACTGGTCGTTTTTTACCGAGGAAAAGTAAACCTCCGCAGTTTCGAGTTCCCTGGTATCCGGATTTTCATGAAGCAAATGAACGCCCAGACTGGTTGTCGTGAGGTTTTCCCACGTTGCGACCAGACCGCCAAACGTAAAGTCCAGTTGCAGGGATTTAACTACCAGGCTTACCACAGGCTCCAGGGGAGTAAATCGGATTTCAAGAGGCCTGGATCGGGCACCTTCCTTATTCACCTTAAAAAGCTGCGCTGTAACCTCATTCTGGTGGTTGAAGCCCTCGATGCGCAATTCATTGGTGTATAAGGAAGCCTTTTCCGTAAACACCTCGCCATTGCGTTCGTATTCCACCATGACATACAGCAAATTGTCATCATTGGGCAATTCATATCGCACGATGGCGCCACCATAAACGGGCTCAACTTCGTATTGCTTGATGGGTTCGGCATCCCAGGAAAGGGGTGCATCCATTTCCTCTTCGCAGGCGAGATGAAGAGACAACATCCCGATGATCAAAAAAGAATAAAATACATTTTTCATATCTCGAAGTATAATTTGTCGATTAATCATCTACTTACCATCCATAAGTTTGGACCAGGTTGGGGTTCACGCGCAAATCACTTTCGCGGATCGGGTATAAATACTCCCTGAAAGTGAAATTTCTTGCTTCTCCATATTGATAAAGCTGATAGTAGTCTTCATATTCTTTTTCGGGACTCCAGCTGATCAGTGGCAGGGTCCAGTACTGATCCGCTATTTTCCACCGTCGAACATCCCAAAATCTTTGCCCTTCAAAAGCCAGCTCGATCATTCGTTCCCTTTGAATAATTTTCCGCATTTCCGCTTTATTGGAAGGAGCATCGGGTTTTGTGGACGCCTTTTGCCAGGATTCCACCACACCATCCAACCCCGCGTGTTCTCTTACCCTGTCGATCCATTCATAAACCTCCTCATCAGGTTGCGACTTGATTTCGTTTAATGCTTCGCTATAGAGTAAAAATAAATCAGCAAGTCTGATCAACGGAAACTGGTAATTGTGCGGGGTATACGTTTTGTTGTTGTCCCCCTGTGACCCAGAAGATTCAAATGCCATAATCTTTTTGGGCATATATGCTCCCAAGCCTACGGCATTGGAAACTTCTCCGAACCGGGCCCTCCAGAATTCAAAACTTTCCCCTCCGTTGGACGTGGTGGTTGCTAATTCAACAAAACCACGATCAAAGCACATACTGGCATAAAACCGGGGCTCCCTGTAAAAATTGAGATTGGCAGTGACTTCTCCTGTGGCGATGTAGGAATGGTGTTCATCTCCAGGCAATGCCAGACGCGGTTCGTGTCGATTAGCATAATCATAAAATTTGTCCTCCTGGATAGGCACACCGTTATTGGAATAAAACAATTCCCCCATGTGTAAAGGAGCCCTGTAATAGCTAGCCTGAAAATTGACATCCTGCGCATACAAGGCTGGCCACAGGCTTCTCAGCATATTTCCAAGGGAGGCGAGGCTCAGTCCGGATCCTCCGGCTCCTCCTTTACTATTTGCAAACTGTTCCTGGGTTGCCCAAATGACTCCGGGATTTTTATCCAGATCCTCGGTGATTGATTTTCGGATAGTCATCATTTGAACCAGCGTATCATTCATTCTAAATGAACTTGGCCCCCCGGCAAATTTGTTGAACTCATATAGTCGATGACCATATTGCAGACTGACATCGATGGCTTCCTTAATCGCATCTGCTGCCCGCTGCCATTTGGAAGGATCGTATTCCGACGGTATCAACTGAATCCCCCGGTTGTCCACCCACCCGGCATAATCAGGATTTCCATTGAAAAGTGGGCTGGCAGCCCATACAAGTACCTTGGCTTTTACAGCCAGAGCAATGGTCTTTGTTATTCGTCCCAATTCCAGTCCAGGATCATTCAGCACCGGCGGTAAATCTTCAATCGCTTCATCCAGAAGACCCACGATATAATCCACGCATACATCAATGGGTTCGCGATAGACCTGAGTTTCTTCCGGTGTGGCCGAGATGGGTAGATTTTCATCTACGATTGCAATGGGTCCATATAGCTTCATCAGGAAAAAATGATAGAACGCCTTGAGGAACTTCACTTCAGCGATCCAGGAAATTCTTTCAGATTCCAGAATATCCTGGGGTTTGTGAATATTCTCCAGAAAAATATTACAATCCCGGATACCCACATACAATGGTTTTCCTCCATTACGCCCCGACCAGTAATCCTGAAGGGGATTACTGGCAGATTGTTGCCCCAGAGCAATTTTTCCTGCCATCGAATTGTTGATAGCCCGTGGATCTCGAAATTCCAGTTCATCTCTGCTGTTGAAGTGAGCAGGGTAGTAAAACGGATCCGTAGGGTCCGGGAGATGAGAATAGCAGGTGTTTAAAAACTTATAGGTCACGGCACGATTGGAAAATGCATGTTCCAGGGTGGGGGCTTCCTCAGGCACCACATCGATAAAATCACAATTGTATAGAGTCAGACCCAATGCGGCGATAAGAAGGTAAATGCTATTTTTCATATTGATCTTCATTGTCAGATATCTCATGTCTTTTAATCTTAAATCAGAGGTCAAGCTTAATTCCGAAATTGATTACTTTCTGGATCGGATAGCCCAATCCATTTCCTGCCATTTCCGGATCCCAAAGTTTAAATTTAGACCATACATGCAGGTTCAAGCCACTCACATAGACCCGGCAGCTTTGTACAAAAGCTTTTTGGGTCAGACTCTCAGGTAAGGTGTAACCAATCTCGGCCGATTTTAATCGTAAAAATGAACCATTTCGAAGCCAGTGGGTACTGTTTTGCACGTTGTTTGAGATCGCATATTCGGACAGTCGGGGCCAGAAAGCATTTAAATCTCTGTTGTTTTCAGACCAATGGTCATCGGCAATAAGCTGGAGCAATCCTCGTTGTCCCTGATTGATGAACGGGGTAATCGCGGCAGCATCAATAAAGAAGGAAGATCGGGCAGATCCCTGAAAAAATATCGAAATATCGAAGTCATGAATACCGAAGCTTAAGCCTGCTCCATAGATAATTTCGGGGACGAGGGGATAGCCAATAGGAACAAGATCATCGGAATTGATCCTTCCATCCTTGTTGATATCCTTATACTTCAAATCACCACCCCGGTATTCACCAAATTCCTGTACAGGTGCATTACTTACTTCTTCGTCATCGATAAAGAATCGCTCCGCAATGTAACCCATAGGTTGGCCCAGTTTGAGACCTACCTGAGATCTCCAGGGGATATCACTGTAATCAGGTTCCTCAAATTTCAGGTATCTGCTGGTGGCGTATGTGAAATTTCCATTTCCAACCACCCAAACATTACTTCCAAAAGTCTGGAGGTACTGCATGGACACTTCAAGACCTTTTCCTTCAGCCACCCCGATATTAGCCTGGGGGATAGTCCTTAATCCCAGCGTTGAAGGTACATCGGTCCTGGTTTGCAGGATATTGCTTCGCTCTTCTTTGAAAAATTCTGTGGTGATGGATAATTTATTGAACAAACCGAGATCAACACCTATGTTGGCTTTCTTGGCAATTTCCCAGGTGATCAGTTCATTGGCATATCGATCGATGGAGATTCCACTGGTATAGTCTCTGTCTGTACCAAACCAGTACCCGGGCCCGCTTACATTCACCCTGGACAAATAGAAAAATCTATCGTAAACTGAACCGATCTGGTCGTTGCCCACAAGGCCGTAGGTGGCCCGGAGTTTCAGCTCGCTGATCGCATCCTGAATACCTGCCATAAATCCTTCATTGGTCAAATTCCAACCCACTCCCACAGATGGGAAGAAACCCCATCGATTGTGTTTGGCAAATCGCTCTGTTCCGTTGAGCCCGAAGTTAAATTCAAAAAAATACCTCGAATCATAACCATAAGCCAGTCTTCCAGCTGAAGAGAGGTTTCTTCTCGGCAGGGAAGCTTGCAATCTATAGGCAGGATCCCGGTCTACTTCTGCGGTACTGCTTTCGGAACGGATCGTACCCACCAGCGTTCCACTGATATCATGTACATCGTTAAGGATTTTATTATAGGCCAGGCGCATTTCACCGTAAATGGAGGCCTGGGCGGTTCTCGCACCGTCTGAATACGTGAGGTATTCTGTACCGGTATCCGGATTGAGTGGATTGAGTCGGTACGAACCATCCACAGTAGAAGCCAAATTGTAGAAAAATGGATTGTATCCCCTGGAAAAGGCATTGGACGAATGCCGCATGATATTGAACACACCGCGTAGGGAAAGCCCGTCGAGTGCATTCTCTATGAAATTGTGTTCCATTTCAAGTTGCATCAACATCATAGAGCTCTTTTGTTCACTGAACGTGCTGGCTATAGTGGCGAGCGGGTTGTGATATACTCCAAGTTCCGGTCCCGATCCAAAAAGGATATGCTGGGTATGAATGTTGTTGGAGTCCGGTTCATAAAATGGCAGGAATCTAACGGGCGAAGCGTTCCGGGCTGCCTGAAATACCTGTGCTCCCCCGAGAGGTGGTCCCGTCTGGTCGTCAAAGGTTCCGAAAGCCCTGATCACACCGGTGGTGGTAGGAGCGAATTTAATCGTAACATTGGAACGAACCTGAAATCGATCGATATTGATGTTGTTGTTGACGAGATTCTGTTTGTTCTCCTTGATAATTCCGTTTTCTTCCAGATAATTCGCAGCCAGGTAGTATTGTACCGTTTGCCCTCCTCCGGTCAGATTGAGATTGATTCTGTTGTTGGTAGCCTTATTGGCCAGCATATAATCGTACCAGTCCACCGATGGATATCTTACCGGATCGGTTCCCAATTCGGTTTCGCGGATTTTGGTAGGAGAATAAGGTAGAACGACCTCGGCATCCCGGGTACGAACAGCTTCGTTGTGCAATTTCATATAGGTGATCGGATCCGCAAGTTCTACCAGGTCAGCATTGTACGAATTGGAGGTTTCCGCCCGTAAGCTGATGCTCAACTTGTCTGGTCGCCCCATTTTGGTTGTAATCAAAATCACTCCGTTGGCTCCCCGAGCCCCATACAAGGCTGCAGCATTGGCATCTTTGAGAATGGAAAATGCCGCAATATCATCCACATTGATTCGCGCCAAATCCCGGGATGACATTTCAATCCCATCCACCAGAATAAGTGGGTCTTTTTTACCAGCTGCACTAAACGAGGTAATTCCACGGATAAAAAACTGAGCATCATCCAGGCCGGGCTCTCCCGATCTTTGAAAGGCTATCACACCAGGTAATTTCCCGGCAAAACCCGTTGTAATATTACTGCTGGGAACTCGCAATTCTGAGGTATTTACGGTTGAAATTGAACTCAAAACGCTTTCTCGCTTTTGCTTTGTACCATATGCCGATATCACGACACCCTCGAGCAGTTGGGAATCAGATTGCAGGGTTACTTCTATGGTGGTACGACCATCCACAGCAACTTCCTGAGTCGTATAACCCAGATAAGAGAAAACCAATACCGCATCTGCATCAATGCCTTCGAGGGTAAAGTTCCCGTCAAAATCCGTAAAAGAACCTTTCTCCGTTCCTTTGACCTGAATATTGACTCCGATCAAAGGCTCTCCGTTTTGATCCACGACTGAACCCTTCACATCAATAGGGACGGGACTGGGAATACCATTCTCAGCGTGGTTGACAAGGTTTATCCTTATTGCGTCCTCATGCGCAATTCCAGGCGTGTGCAGTGTATTATTGGCCTGAAGAAAACTTGCCAGGAGCAAACTCAAAGCCAGGACAAAACTACCCCTTGTGTTTAATGTACTTATCGATTTCAAATTGCAAAGTTTTTATGGTTTGACTAATACATTACTTTTTTTTGTAAATTCATGAAATAGGGAACGTACACTATTTCATGCTAAAAAAATATTTTTTCATTGTGTTCACTTTTCATAATTTTCCTTAACGGGCAAGTACTGATTTTCAAAAAAAATCCCCCTTGAAAATTTTTGATTCCCACGCTTGTCTTACACAATTATTTTCTGATTTATTAGATCAGATGCTTCTGAAAACCTTCGGATCCAAGCTTTCTATCCCCAAATATTTCCAGATCTAATCCCAAATATTCTTTTCAAATCCCATTTGGAAATTGGAGTAAAACCTACATCTTTGATGACCATGTCGGACAACTTCGGAAACAGGACTATACCAAAGATAAAATTTTTTATTAATTTTTTCGTAATATTGAGATGGAAAAGTGAAATAATGTGAAGGATGAAGAGAAATCTGCAAATTTTTAAGAGTTCTGAAACACTTGATAATCAGCTATCTGAGCTTTATCGTCAGTACAAGGATCCGGTCTATGGCTTTGCCTATAAAAATTTAAAATCTTCCGACCGGGCAAACGATATCGTTCAGGAAGTTTTTGAAGTGTTATGCCAAAAGGATCTTGCCCAGGTGCAAAATATCCGCGCTTTCATTTTTCAAATCACCCAACATAAGGTGATCGATCAATTGCGTTTTCAGGCCAAAAATTATCAATTGCGTCAGGACATGTGGCATATAATTTCTTTGAGTCACTCTTCGGTGGATCAGCCTTTGATCGAACAGGAATACCTGGATTCATTTGAAAAAGCCAAAAACCTGCTTACCGCCCAACAACGGCTGATTTTTGAAATGAGCAGAAGGGAAGGCTTATCCCACAGTAAAATTGCTGAACAACTCAACATTTCAACCAATACGGTCAAAAATCATATGGTCTCCGCCTTAAAAACCCTTCGCGAATACCTCCAGGTACACTCCGATATGGTCATTCCATGCCTGGTTTTCTTCATGGCCCTCAAAGCATATGTTATCTAACCGGATCATGGTCTGACGACCTACCTCTCCCGAGTCAAAATCCTACTCTGCCTTCCTATATCAAACCCTGCTTAAGAATATCATTTTAAGGTTGTAAATTTGAGGGTCATAGATCTGATGTGGGTCTTAATAGACCGCTTTATTATTTTTGAGTTCCTAAAATGATCTTTGTATGGAATCACGTCTGTCGTTCACCATCTTATCGTTGTTTTTATCCTTCCTGGTTTATTCCCCAATGACCCTCGGCCAGGAAAGAACCGGAAATATTGTGGAGTATTTTGGAAAGGAAAAAATCGATGATATCCATGAAGGTCGACTGGTGCATGTTTTTGACGAAGGGCTGGTGCTTTCTCTCAATGCCTGGAACCAGCGTTCCGCAGCTTTTCCACCCAACCCGGTGTTTAATGCTTTCCTGAACCAGCCAACCAGACGGGTTCAATCCAATGAAGTTTTCGATGTGGATTACCTGGGTGAGGAGATGCGCTGGCAGGAACTAATCACTGATTCCACGCATACCTTTAGCGATCGTAAACTGCGTTCAGGTTATCTGTACCTGGAGTATGACGCACCCACTTCTGATGTGGTTTTATTTGAAGGATCTGGTCATACTCAGATCCTGGTCAATGGATTGCCAAGAGAAGGGGATCATTATGATTTTGGATGGGATCTCATACCTGTTAAACTGAACCAGGGCATCAATACCTTCGTGATGTCCCCCGGTCGGTTTACCCGAATGCGTGCTCGTCTTATCGATCCCCTGGAACCGGTTATGCTAACTCCAAGAGATTTATTGCTGCCTGACCTGCTTATCGAAGAAGCCGACCGCCAGTATATGGGCGCAGTGCGTATCATAAACAGCCTTGAAATCAAAGCAAAGGGATACAGCATCCGGTGTGGATTGAATGATCAATTTATAAATACTCCTTCAGAAACCATTTCCCCGATGATGGTAGAGAAAATTCCCTTTCAAATACCTTTTGATCGTAAATTCGGTGCGGGAAACCATCCTTTGACTTTGGAATTGCTCGATCCTCAGGGGAATGTAGTTTCCAATCTGAATACAACCATCACGATCAAATCCAGCGGAGACCATCATAAACGGACGTTTGTAAGCGATATCGACCGAAGTGTGCAATACTTCAGCGTCGCTCCCTCGGCTCATCCCCAACTTGACAGCCAGGCGTTGTTCCTATCTGTCCATGGGGCCTCCGTGGAAGCTGTCAACCAGGCTAATGCTTATAAGAAAAAGGATTGGGGCTACCTTATCGCGCCAACCAACAGACGTCCTTTCGGATTCGCCTGGGAGGATTGGGGTCGTATCGATGCCATGGAGGTCCTGCAACAAGCCAAAGAAATTTATAAACCAGATCCCAGAAAGATCTATCTCACCGGACATTCCATGGGTGGGCATGGCACCTGGTACCTTGGGGCAACCTATCCGGACCAATTTGCTGCCATTGCACCTTGCGCCGGCTATCCTGACCTTTTGGAATACCGCAACAGTTTTATCCAAAGAAGATTGCAGGAACCGGAAAAAATGGAACAAGCAGGTATTCCCCGCAAAACGATTGAACGGATGATGAGACCCGAATTTACTACCCCCGTGAGCGATATGATCCAACGCGCAGGAAATCCCTCCCGAACATTGAAACTAATTCGAAATTATCTTCAATCTGGTGTGTATATATTACATGGGGAAATTGATGACGTGGTTCCAACCTTTATTGCAAGAGAAATGAGAGAACGATTGGGACGCTTCCATCCTGATTTTGTTTATTATGAATACCCTGGAGGAACACACTGGTATGGTGACCACAGCGTAGATTGGCCACCGATTTTTGATTTTTTCAAAAGAAGAACTCTCCCCCTGGGTAGTGAAGTAAAAAACTTTGAATTTTACACCGCATCGCCCGGTGTTTCCGCATCATCCCATTTTATTACTATCCTCCAGCAAAAAATACCTTTTGAAATCAGCAACATCAAAGTTCACAAAGGGGATAGCCTGTATATCACTGCATACAATGTAGATGCATTGTCAATCGATATGCAGGCCATGGGCGACAATCCACGAAAAGTAGTCATCAATAATCAAAAGCTGGATATTCCATCCGGTGCAGATATGCTCTACCTGCGAAATATTGACGGGGACTGGAATGTCACGGAATCCCTTTCACTCAGGGAAAAAGGTCCTCACCGCTATGGTGGCTTTAAAGATGCTTTTAATAACGGCGTCGTGCTGGTCTATCCAACAGGGGGCAGTAATATCGAAAACGAATGGTATTATAATCGAGCTTCTTTTGACGCCCAAAAATTCTGGTACAGAGCGAATGGTCGAATTCCGATGATCAGCGATGTGGATTTTGATCCGATTGATTATCCCGACCGGAACATTGTTCTCTATGGCAACAAGGACAACAATAGGGCATGGGATAAGCTTTTGAACCATTGCCCGATTCAGATTGAAAATGGGCAGGTGCGTGTGGACCATATTACCCTAACCGGAGAACAATGGGGAACTTACTTTATTTACCCCCGTCATGATAGCGACGCGGCAAGTATAGGAGTGGTTTCTGCTTCAGGATTACCAGGAATGAAAGCTGCGTACAACAATGTTTATCTGGAAAACGGGTCCATGTATCCGGATTTTCTATTGTTTGATGACGATGTCCTCATTCAGGGAGACCCTGCGGTTAAATGTGCCGGTTTTTTTGGAAATGACTGGTCGGTATCCACCGGAGAATTTGAATGGAAATAATAATATCTTGCCAGGAAATAATCTAATTTTGATTTAACTGACCCGATTCGGGTTAAGGTGCATATTTTTGTGGTTATGATTGATTTTTCCAGCCTGTCCTATGTCCTGGAATGGTCTCCCCGTAATTCAAGCCCCGATCGTACTATTCTTCTTTTATAATTTTATTCACTCACAACTTTTGACTACTTCATAGCACGATCTCTCAAATAGGGAATATATAGCCTACATTCTCCACTTTACTAAAAATATATACCGATGTTGGGTGGCAGATTGCAACTTTAGCAATCGGTATAAAATGGTTAAAATATGAGTCATATCTGCAAATTTTTAATAAGAATATGGGGTAGTCATGTTAATTTTTCGTATTATTAGCGCTTTATTTTTTTCACAATCAAATATTTTTCATGCGTTATCTTATTTTGCTGGTTTTACCATTTTTTTGGGGCTGTCAATCCGATGCAGAATATCAGGACAATATTCCCCGTCCCATCCAAATTTTATTTTTGGGCCATGATAGCCAACATCATAATTCTTATCAATATGCACCCATTCTTATGCGTAAATGGACCCGGGAAGGCATTCATATTACCTACACTGACAACCCCGATGATCTGATCCGGGACGACCTATACAGGTACGATGGCGTCATTCTTTACGCCAACCATGACACCATTTCTCCGGAACAGGAAAAAGCCCTGCTCAACTATGTTCGCAGTGGAAAAGGATTTATTCCTATTCATTGCGCCAGCTATTGCTTTAGAAATTCGGAAGAAGTGGTTGCCATGATTGGGGGACAATTTATGAGGCACGACACCGGCACCTTTACAGCAGAGATAACCATGACCAACCATCCTGTGATGCAGGGTCTTACTCCTTTTTCCACATGGGATGAAACGTATGTACATAGTAAGCTCGCCGATGACATCGAGATTCTGATGGAACGTGTGGAAGGAGATCATAGAGAACCTTGGACCTGGGTCAAAAATGAGGGACAAGGCCGTGTTTTCTATACAGCATACGGGCACGATCATCGCACCTGGAACCAACCCGGATTTCAAAATCTAATCAAACAAGGCGTGCTGTGGGCAGTCGGAGATCGGGTTAGCGGTTTGTGGCAGGAATTCCGGGATAGTTTACCCACTTTCGTGTATGGGGACACAGCAGACATACCCAATTATGAAAAACGAGTACCCTGGCCAAGGTACCAGGAACCTTTTTCACCGGAAGAGTCACGGAAATTCATACAGGTACCGGTGGGATTTCGCCTGGAATTGTTTGCCTCCGAGCCCGATATTATTAATCCGGTTACCATGGCCTGGGATGAAAAAGGTCGCTTGTGGGTGATTGAAACCGTAGATTATCCAAATACGGTGCGACATGATTCCGGTGCAGGAGATGACCGGATCAAAATTTGTGAAGATACAGATGGTGATGGCCGAGCAGACAAATTCACAGTATTTGCTGATAATTTGAATATACCCACAAGTCTCACTTTTGTCAATGGTGGGGTACTGGTCTCACAGGCTCCATACTTCCTGTTTCTCAAAGATACAGATGGTGATGATGTGGCCGATGTTAGAGAAATAGTCATGGAGGGATGGGGTACGTTTGATACACATGCAGGGCCGTCCAACTTACACTATGGCATGGATAATCACATCTGGGGCGTTGTTGGGTATTCTGGTTTCAGGGGAAATATAGGAGGTGAGGATTTTGAATTTCGCCAGGGCATTTACCGCTTTGACAGGGATTATGGCAATTTCAAAAAAATGGGACATACCAGCAATAATACCTGGGGTCTTGGTTTTACGGAAACCAACGAAGTTTTTGCCTCCACCGCAAACAATACCCATAGTGTATATATGGGTATCCCCAATGAATTTTATGAAGGGGTGGAAGGAATCCGAAACAGAGGGAGCATCAAAATTGACGGTCACTATCCCATGCAGACCGTCACGGACCATGTACGTCAGGTCGATGTATTCGGGGGATTCACTGCTGCTTCGGGACACCATTTCTATAGCGCTCGTACCTTTCCCAAACAGTACTGGGATAATTACGCACTGGTGGCAGAACCCACAGGTCATCTAGTGCACTGGGCACGAATTCAGCAGCAGGGAGCGGGCTTTGTGGAAAAGGATGGTGGAAATATTATAGCTGGCGCAGACGAATGGTTTGCACCGGTCGATGCCAGAACCGGCCCCGATGGAAACGTGTGGATCGCGGACTGGTACAATTTCATCGTCCAGCACAATCCCACACCAGAGCCTGGATTCGGGGGATACCAGGCAGAAAACGGTCCGGGAAACGCATATATCAACCCACGGCGCGATAGGGACCACGGTCGGATCTGGAGAATAATCCCGGAACACACAGAGGAAAATAAGATTTTGTCATTGGATCAGGATGATCCCGATGCGTTGGTCAATGCCCTTAGCCATTCCAATATGTTTTGGAGAATGACAGCACAACGACTATTGGTTGAAAGAGGAGATAGCGACGTGGCAGAAGCCTTGTTTTCATTACTCAATGACGAGAATCTCGACGAAATCGGAAACCACCCCGGAGCCCTTCATGCCCTATGGACACTCGATGGGTTACTGAATTTGGCTCATTCTGACCAGGCTACGCTAGATAAAATAAATGCCGCATTGTCTCACCCTGCCCCCGCAGTCCGCAAATCTGCCATACAGATCCTCAACCAATCCGAGGCTGGTGTAGAACGACTGAAAAAAGCGCGGGTATGGGATGATGCTGACCCCATCGTTCGTTTGGCTGGATTACTCGCTGCCTCAACCTGGGAATCTGATGAGATGCTGGGGAGTGAACTATACCGCCTCAGTCAGGGCACAGGCATTACCGATGATATTTGGTTGGCCCAGGGACTATACATCGCTGCAGCCCAGCACCGGAATGGCTTCATTAAGGCATACGCTCAATTTCAGGGTGCATACCAACCGGTGGATGCAGGTGATGGAAATCGCTTAACCTGGCATCAGAGATTTCTAAATACTTATTGGGATGAATCCGCAGTAACGCTCGCAAAAGAAGTTATGGAAACTGCAGGTGAGGTACAGATTATTGAGATCGGGGTCATCCAGAATGAAATGAAATACGATATTTCGGAGTTTGTAGTGGAAGCAGGCAAACCCGTGGAAATCCATTTTGTCAACAATGACTTTATGCAACATAACCTTCTCATTACCAGTCCGGGATCGTTGGAAAAAGTAGGAGAAGCTGCGGATAAAATGGCAATGAATACGGACGGTGCAGAAAAGCATTACGTTCCCGATTTGCCGGAAGTACTGCACTTTACCCGACTGCTCAATCCGGAAGAGTCTGTCACACTACGTTTCATAGCTCCAGACAGCCCGGGGGAATATCCATTTATTTGTACCTTCCCCGGACATTGGCGACTGATGAACGGGGTGATGAAAGTAGTTGATAAATCCAGTATTTAAATGATATAGTAATCCCCGTAGAATTTTCTCACGTATGGAATCAAAAAAGCTGATCCACGAGCAGATACAATATCTGGAGTTTCTTACAAATGATATTGACAGAATTCGTCAATTTTACACCCAATGCTTTGACTGGAAATTTACAAATTATGGTCCGGATTATACGGCGTTTGAAGGAGAGTATGTGGATGGAGGATTTGCAACAGGGAATCCGGTTCATGGAAGTATTTTGGTTGTTTTGTTTTCCGAAGACCTGAAAAACACCCGGGAAAAAGTGATCGGGGCAGGTGGACAGATTGTAAAGGATATATTTTCATTCCCGGGTGGCCAACGCTTCCAGTTTATGGACCCCGATGGCAATGAATTGGCCGTTTGGTCGGAGGCAGACGGGCAAATTTTGCAATAGTCATTGTATCGAAAATTTGGTTACGGAATTGGTTTTTCCATGCAGGCACCGACGACCAACCTTTCTGCTGACGGATAGTCGTCCACCATGGTCCATATATCTATCCTTCACCAGGCAGGAGTTTGCGGAAAAAGTCAAATATTGTGGTACAATCCGAAACCATGAAAACTTCGCTTAAACTGGGATTACTTACCTTGGTCCTGTTCGGTGGTGGAGGATACCTTTTGATTGAATTCACTCAAAATACATCCTTGTGGGATGTACTTTTTGATGGTAAGAACTTGATAAATCAATTGCTGGCCGGCACTGGTTCAGGTCTGGTCGCTTCCCTGATTGCAATATCGATTATTTCCAGAAAGTTTTTTGCTTCAGAGCGTGATTTTTATCACGGATTGATTGCCCGATGGAACTTAAGTTACGGTCAGATGATCTTCCTTTCTTGGTGTGCCGGGATCGGTGAAGAACTATTCTTCCGTGGAGGACTACAACCGCTCCTTGGCAATATATGGACATCGGTTCTTTTTGTGTTCCTGCACGGCTACCTAAATCCCCGAAATTGGCGCATTTCCATTTACGGTGGAGTGATGGTGGGTATTATCTATGGTTTCGGACTTCTTTTTGAACATGTGGGGCTGATATCCGCAATGATAGCTCATGCCATACTGGATATGGTTTTATTTCGGTATTTGGATAAGTACAACAAATTTGGATAAGTACAACAAATAAAATGGGTAGTTTATCAATTCTTAGCTGGTCACCTCGGACCATACCAATATGAGGAGGTAATTTGAAATACCTAATAAATTTTATTGCCTATTGAAGATAATGGCAGGGGATGTGAAAATTATACCGATCCGGCCCCAGATGGAGTAACAAAATTTTTACACACCCTGATCGTCCTTCGACCGAGATTGCATTGAGTGACCCACCTATAAATCGTCCTGAGAAATAAAAGCTTCATACACTTTTCAACCAACCGGCAACACTGAGACGGGATCGCTCTGGAGCTGGCATCACTTCATGTTCCAGTTCGTCGCTCTTAAAAAATACCGCACGTCCACCTACTGGATAGACATCCTCCACCCTGTCATTTTCAAGGTACAAACGCAAATTGCCCCCATCTTCTTCCTTCCATTCTTCATTGAGATAAATGACGAGAGAATATTTGCGGCCCCGGTGGCTTTTAAACTGATCCAGGTGTCTCTTGTAAAAGCTCCCCAAATCGTAGCGAGCATAATGAAATTCCATATCATTGATCCTGGTAAAGCAGGTTTCATTGAGATAGGATATAAAATGGCTGATTTTCATCAACAAAGCATTTTCGAAGATATCTTTAGTATCATCCTCGATCCATCGAATGACATCACCCCGAACTTCCAAATTTTTTTGAAAATCAAAATGGCGTCCAATGCCAGCAGGTTGCATCTGACCGGAATGATAATACGATGTTAAGTTTTTTCGTAATCCAACCAATATTTCATCGGCTAGAAATCCATCACAGAGCCCGTAATTCCGCTCGACAAGCCCAGTGATCAACGTTTCAAATTGCGTTGCTTCTTCCATATGTCAAATTGAAAGCAAAGAACGCGAAAATCCGGAAATGGAGTAAAATTTTTTTCGTTCTAAGCTTGATTTACGTATGGATTTCTCCTCGATTTACCTAAAATAGAGGTATGAAAAAAGAACATACATACCATATAGGTCTCCACTGGACGGGTAACCAAGGTCAGGGGACAAGGAATTATAAAGCATATCAAAGAAGTTATACGGTCAGCGTGGAGGGAAAACCGGATATTCATGGATCTTCCGACCCCTTATACAGAGGAGATAAAAGTAAATACAATCCGGAGGATCTGTTCCTGGCATCCATAGCATCCTGCCATATGTTGTGGTATTTACATTTGTGTGCGGATGCGGGGATTACGGTTCATGAATACCTTGACCAGACATCTGGGACGGTTAGAAATAATGCGGATGGAAGTGGTCATTTTATAGATGTCACCCTACATCCCAGGGTGGGTTTGGAGAATCTTGAACACGAGAGCCTTGCAACGCAATTACATCAGGAAGCAAATAAGTTTTGTCTGATTGCAAACTCATGCAATTTTGTGATTCGACACAAACCGACTTTTTTTCTATCGAATAATAAATAGGGTCTACTCATAAATACAAAAATTGGAATCAAGGAATTCCGCATTTTCATCAGCTGGGTATAAACAACTTGTATGGGTGCTGCCATTCTCTGATTCACCATTTATGTGACCATTTCGACATATCCGCACTGGTCAACCCGCCCATACAAGGCCTGTCGCCAAGGGTAGAATATCAATAGCCCCCCGTGGCATCGGGGGGGATTGAGAACTCGCGCGATCTCCACTCTGAAGGAGTTGAACTATTCAGACATAGGGTCTGATCAGAAATTCAGAAAATGTATCCTTGATGTTCTGCAAGTTAGAGCAGGTTGCTGGCCCATTCTTTAATTTTAAGTTGTTGTGGAGAAGTCTGATGTGCCACAGGCAAAGTTATGGCACACATACATCAACAACCTCTCCGTAAAACAAACAAATTAGAAGGATAATACACTTAATATCAGAACTATATGAGATTTCGAGGGAACCCAAAATAAAAACATTCCCGAGACCCATTTACACTTCTTCCACCTCAAACCAGTAACACCTCAACAGGGACCCTCAAATCAGAAGTTCAAAATTTTTTATCTTCGGGGATTTTTAGGGAATTAAAAATTGGAAGTTTTATGAACAATATTCTTTTACCCTCCAGACTGGCGGCCCTGTTTATGGCCTCATTGATCCTTTTTTCAAGTTGCGCAAGTACAACCATCATCCAATCCACGCCCAATGGAGCCAGGTTGTACCTAAATGGCGAACCCGTGGGTAATACACCTTACACACACAAGGACACCAAAATCGTGGGAAGTACCAACTCTATAAGACTGGAGAAAGAAGGATATGAAACTTTGAATACTAGTTTTGCACGAAATGAAGAAGCCGATGTAGGTGCGATAATCGGGGGTATTTTCTTTCTCGTACCCTTCTTGTGGACCATGAAATACAAACCCGTTCACCATTACGAAATGGTTCCCCTGGACCCAAATAGGCCCAACCAGGTGAATGAAAATATACCAAATGACAACGTAACCGGATCTAAAGCTGAAAGACTGCGGGAATTGAAAGGACTACTGGATGACAAAATCATCACAGAGGAGGAATTTGAAAAGGAAAAGCAAAAGATCCTGAATGAAAAGAGCTGAATTCGCATAAATCCTCCAAAGGTCTGACTGATAGCACCTGTATGGTTTCAAATCGGCTATAAATGTACCCGCACCGGGGTTTGATGTGTCGGGGAGATGATCAATGTCGAAGTAGAAAACACAGGCATATCCGGGGCTAAGACATCCCGTAAGCTTCCAGAATTCGCCAAGAGGTTCAACAAGAAATTCGCCAATTATTGGTAAAGGAATCGGTCATATCAGCCTACCTGCAGTTACCCATGGTAAGGCAGGTTCCAGTGCATTGGGTATACCCAGTCAGTCCTGAAACGATTTGATTTCAAATCACCTATTGAGGGACCGGGTATCCAAATTATAGAGATCGAATACTATTTCCTTCATGCGGTCCAGGACGACGTTTTCTATCTGTTCTCCCTTTTCTGTAGATGCAAATCGAGGATCTCCATAGATCCCATTGTCAGTCATATCCATCATAGATCTATAATAGGACGCTTCGCCTCCCCCGAACAAGTCTCCTTCTGCCCAGCGGAAAGAAGGTTTATTCCGCTTTTCCCCGATATATTCCTGATTGACCAGGTGTGGTGCTATTCTAAGCATCAGAGAAGTTTCGAATTCACCACCATGCCCGGCACCACCAGGTCCTGAATCTGAAATTGCCCGAAGCCTTTCTACAGCAAGGCGAAACCAGCTAAACATCACGAAATGGCCATGGGGATATCTGGCCCCCATTTTCTCGATAAATACCTGTCCCAAACCCTGATTTCCTCCATGGCTGTTAAAGAGCACAAACTTGTAGAAGCCGTGCGAAAATACAGCGTCCGTTATATCCTTCAATTGGGCCAAAATAGTTTCATGATTCAGGCTCAAGGTGCCGGCAAAATCCATATGGTGTTTTGAATATCCGATAGCCAGCTCCGGGAGAATCAATACCTTATCCCCTATTTTCTCATTTAGTCTTTGGCAAAAATGGTGGCCAATCATCCGGTCCGTTCCCAAGGGCAAATGCCGGCCATGTTGCTCCGTGGCAGATAAATTGATAAGGACAGGAATATGTTTGTCCAGGTCCTTTATCTGAAAACTGGTGAATTCTTCCCAAATCATGCCTTTATCGCCCAAATTTCAATTTCAACGAGCAACTCTCCAATGAGCCCGGTTTGTATCGCCGTGCGAACCGGAAGGGGCTCTTTGAAATAATTTTTATAGATGGTATTAAATGCAGACCAATCCGCTATGCTTTTTAAGTAAACCGTGGCTTTGAAAACATCGTCCATGCTACAACCTGCCTGAGCCAAAAGTCGACTGCAATTCTGAAGCATATACTCAGTCTGTTCCTCAATATTATCACCCACGATATGACCATCGTGATCAATCGCTGCCTGCCCCGACAAAACCACCAGTTTGCCGGGATCGATAATCAATAATGGAGAGTAGGGACCTGCAGTAATGTGCTGCACTGCCCCATCAGGAATTTGTTTCAAGCTGTTGTTATGGTGGGTTTTATTCTGTTCCATTTAGGGATATTCTTTTTCCTGAATCATATAACTTCTGATTGCGTCCTCATCCACCTCAATGCCCAACCCGGCTCCTTCGGGCAGGTAGGCATACGGAGGTTCAATCCGCAGAGGTGTTTTCAATAAATCGTGTTCTCTGATCAATCGTCCAAAAATATCCCCCGGCCAGATACAGGACGAGGAAGCAGCTGAAGAATGAATATACATCGCTTCCAGGATACCCAGATCGATTTCTGAGCCATGCCAGCAGGGTAATTCTGCTGCCTGAGCAATGTGACTCAACAATTGGAAACTTGCCAGACCGCAATTAAAATTGAAACCATCTACAGCATCCTCCCGGATCGCCTGAATTGCATCCTTGATCCGCTGGCCATGCTGAATGTAGGGCAAAGCCACATGAAGGACGATGGGTACGGAGGAAAATTGACGAAATTGATGGTACTCGTTTAACTTCCATCTTGAAACCGGATCTTCGATACACAGGATATTTCCAATTTCGGCGAGTGCGGATAATCTCCATCTGACTTCTGCGCCGGTGATCCATCGCTCGTTGGGATCAAGAATGATCTTCATGCCGGGAAAATTATCATAAATTATCCTACTCCATCCTACCACATCATCCTCCAAATCACATTTGAACTTCACGCAATCATAGCCCTGGACCTCAAATCCCTGAACCAAACCTTCGATATCATCCAGACTCCTGTGACTGGACCAGGCTCCTACCTTGACTTTCTTCTGTACGGGCCCACCCAATAGATCCACAACGCGCACGGAATGGGCTTTGGCGTACGCATCCCACACTGCACATTCGAATCCATCGTATTCGCGGCAAAATGAAAAAGGAAGTTTCTGAAGTACGATGTTTTGCAAATCCATACCGAGGAGCATCGATGCGATCTGTTCTACTACGTTCCAATTGTGATCCCTGTACAATTCTCCCCAACCGATGATACCAGAATCCAATTCCAATTTGAGGATAAGTTTGGGGACCTCATCAAACTGAAGCGTCCAGGCAGGTTTGACACCGGACTCCAGTTTGTGAAGGGGTTTATTTACCCCATCACTACCTATGGACCCAGCCCGGGCCGGAATGATGACCTCATAACAGGTTATTCTTGAGATTTTCATGCTTCGTTACATTTTGGTAAAACTATTGCTGTAAAGCAAATTCGAGGTGCCATTATCGACATGGATAATTTGGCCAGTAACTCCGTCACTCATCGCAGACAATAAAAAAGCAACGACATTCCCGCAATTCTCCGGATCCATCAATTGATGTATTGCCTGATAATCATGGATATGAAGTTCGATCCACCGATCCACATCATCTGTAAGTGCCTGAAGAAGCATTTGGTTTTGATCGGAATACACAAACCCCGGACCGACGGCATTAACCCGTATATGGTGTCTGCCTAGTTCCACAGCCATGCCGCGAGTCAAACCTTCTACGGCAGATTTGGCACTCGCATACACCGCATATTTATTGATGGTACTCGTAGCATGGATGGATGAAATATTTACAATATTTCCCCGGTGATTATGTTTCAATAAATGATTGACATAAAATTTGGAAACCTGCCACAATCCTTTCACATCCACATTGTACAAACCATCAAAATCGGATTCGGTAGTCTCGTGGGCCCTACGTACCAGACCGATCCCTGCATTGTTAACCAGACCATCGAGTACACCTATCGTGCTTTCGATTTCTTCGAACATAGCCCGAACCTCAGTTTCTTTGGTAATATCAGCCTTGATCGAGTATGCCTGAGGATACTGCAACCTGACTTTTTGGAAGCACCCATCTTCTATTTCGTTAAGGACCAATTGCGCACCCATATTATCCAGGGCACGACAAATCCCCGATGCAAGTCCATTTCCCCCACCACCGGTCACCAGTATTATTTTATTTTTTAAATCTATCATTCTGTTTTTTAAATCACACCATATTTAGCAAAAGCTTCACATGCACTCATTCCTTCCTGAATCTTTTTCTGTACCACCTTTTCCGTTCGCGCTTTGGCCAATGCTTCCCGGATAATTTCCTCTTCTCTGTCTTGTGGAATGATGCATACGCCATCAAAATCACCAAAAACGATATCACCGGGGTTGATAACTACTTTCCCCATTTCAATCGGCACTCTGAAATTCACCACTTTACCCCGTGCCTGCTGGTCCTGAGAATACGGTCCATATGAGAAAGTGGGAAATCCGGTTTTGAGCACCCCAAATGTATCGCGGGAATATCCATCCACCACGGCGCCCGCAGCACCCAGATGCCTGGCGCGGATGGTCATGATCTCCCCCCACAGAGCATACTCCGGAGATGAACCGGTACAGATATACACTTCATGGGGCTTTAAATCATCCAGTGCTTCCAACATGTTCCCGAAGGGTTTATCTGCCAATTCCTGGCTTATGGCCGGCGTTCCGATATCCGCCTCCACCACCGTAAAAGCACGGCCTACCAGAACCATATGAGGTTCCAGGGGACGTATCTGAGGTGGAAGAAATTGGTGAACCAGCCCCAATGCATCCATTACATCACCGATCACAGCGGAAAAGAGCTCTTCCTTCATGACCATAAAAAGTTCTTCATCCGACATTGAAAAGTTTTTTTTCATTCTTATAATCTCATTAATAATTTATCTAATTTAGTTCACAACTCCCACTATTACGAAAAAATATTTTCGTAATACCATATTAATTTTCAACTTATTCTCTGATATCTATACAGCCTGAGGAATAGTACGAAAAGGCTTCATTTAATTATATCTGGTGTAAATATACCCTTCCACCTCCTGTTTGCTTACTGACTTCGGCTGCCTGCATAAACGTGAATATTTCAAGCGTTTCTTCCATTTCTACCGGGGGTACGCCCGATTCAAAAAATTCAACTATAGCATGAAGCAATCCATTATATCCTCGGAAGTTATCCAATACCTGGATGGCCTTTTCGGCGTAAACGATTCCACCATAGCCACCCTGCCCCTTACGAATTCCTCTGAAAGTCCCAATTTTACCATCACTCCACATCCCGACCACCAAATCCATATCCGGAGTATAAGTACGCTGCACCCATTCACACCCCGTACCGAGTATGGTATACAAAATTTCCACTCCATGGACTCCATACCAATACAAATCCGGATGGTGCTTTTCAATATAAGCCGGGCTATAGGCTTCTACGCCATTCACCCGGCCCAAACTTCCATTTCTTGCCCCACTCGCTCCATCCAGGAACCGAAGCGAAGAAGATGAAAACACAGGTGTTTTATATTTTTCGGCAGCTACTGCAATCTTTCGGGCATCTTCTATCGAAGCCGCAAATGGTTTATCGATAAATACGGGCAATCCGGCTTCGAGTACCGGCATCACCTGTTCCAGATGTTTGTTGCCATCGATGGTTGTAAGAATTACGTAATCCACCATTTTCAGAAGATCCGGAATGGAATCAACAATGTCCACATCGTATTTTTTCACCTCTTCTGTAAATTCCGGAATACGATCTTTCCATTCCCGCACCAGATCCGTCCCTTTGGGGTAAGCAGCTACCACGCGATAATTATTAAATTCTCCCCCCCCTGCGGTATTAAGCGATTTGACAAAAGCGGGACTATGACCGGTATCCAGTCCGATCATTCCAATTTTCTTTATCTCCTGACCCTTCCGGACATTACCCTTTGACACTATGGGACTGAATAAGCCCAATCCCACACCTGCCATCATGGAATTTTTCACAAAATTCCTTCGGTTATAATTTGCCATTTTGCATTTTTTGCGTGATCGAATTCTATCCTGTTACAGGTATTGACTTGGAAATTTCCAGGGATATCTATATTCAGGTACCGAAAGTCTGCTTGCTTCTCTGTCTCCCACGATTTTCTCCCTGGCCGGATCAAAAGTGATCGACCTGCCTAGTTTCATCGATAAAATGCTCAGCTGAATGGGCAAATCAACTTTGATATGATACCCTGCATGACAAAGTGGCTGCTGTCTGGATCGCACACTTTCCAACCATTCCAATTCCTGACCGGGAGAAGATTCTATCGTTTGTTCTGGCGTCTTGAGCCCGTCCATTCGATCTCCTTCGGGAATTAAAATGTGACTATCGTAATCTGTTATCAGCGTTCCGTTGGTTCCATGGAAATAGATACCCAACCGTCGCCGGGTACCCGTTTCATAGCCTACTCCATCTTTATCTGCATTTTGGAATGCCCACCCGTGACTATTCGTGGAGGAATTCATCCAGGTCATAGTGAGGCCCGGATACTGCCAGGTGACTTCATGATTGTCATAGGCATCACCGTCATCATCGATGCTATACCGGCCTCCCATAGCACTGATCGAGGTAGGATAGCCCAAATTGAGCGCCCATATCGGTAAATCCGTGATATGGGGAGCCATACCCGGAGTCCACCCTCCGCTGAAATCCATCCAGAAACAGTGGAAAAACGCATCTTTTACGAGATTAGGATTAAAAGGTTGCATAGGGGATGGACCTACCCACAGATCCCAATCCAGTCCCCGGGGTGCCTGATCCATATTATTGCCTTTTCCGATCCCATTGGGCGCTTCATTCATCACAAAGAACGTCCGGACTGTCCCGATTTTTCCGAGGTTACCGGAACGAACCAATTCCACCATTCTCCTGT
Source organism: uncultured Saprospiraceae bacterium (assembly GCA_964426625.1). Taxonomy (GTDB): domain Bacteria; phylum Bacteroidota; class Bacteroidia; order Chitinophagales; family Saprospiraceae; genus Membranihabitans. The sequence goes on from CAYRRD010000004.1 coordinate 46,936, forward strand.
AGTGGTCACCAGCATGGATCTGCGTGCCTATCTGATTGATCGTACCGTGCTTCCTAAAAGCATTTCGAATTGCAATACTTTCTGCAGGGTACATGGACATCGGTTTTTGGAGATAAACATCCAGTCCTGCTTCTGCGGCTTCGATAGCCTGGATGGCATGCCAGTGTGCCGGAGTAGCGATAATCACCGCATCCAATCCAGGATGGCGCAGTAAATCCCGGTAATCATGATAACCTTTACATGTAGATTTGTATTTCTCGACAATCGGATTCAACCGCTCATCCCACACATCGCATGCTGCAACAAGCACCACGCCTTCGTCTTCCATACACGCATTGAGATTGGCCTTTCCCAGTCCACCACATCCGATAATCCCCAGATTAATCTTATCCGACGGAGCGGTTTTACCCTGGTTTTTCCAGGCAGTGGAAGGAATGATGTACGGTGCTGTCATAGCAGATAAAGCTGCTTTTTTAACGAAAGCTCTTCGGCCATATCCCGACGTTTCAATATATTTTTTCATAGCTTAATAATTTATCATTTTATATTCTCATTAATCCAGTAGGCTGCGCACCTGGATATCATTTTTGTATTCGTCCCACCAGGATTCATAAACACTTTTCTCCTGTTCGCCATCCAGATGAATAATGAAACGGTAATGTAACTCGAGGGGCACACCTTTTCGAAGCGCATATCGGGTTCCGGGCGAAGGAAATGTGGGTTGGACCCATGCCAGATCCGGATATTCAACCCATTGACCGGGATATTCAGTATTGGAAGGATGCTGTAGAACTGTCATACCACTGGTTTGCATACCACCATCAAATTGTCCGTAAAACTCCGACCATGCCCTCCGAGGCAAGGAGGAAGGATCATCAGTATGATAGGAAATTTGCTGATTTTCCGGTGTTTGCATACGGATATTTAAACCTCCATAACTATCCGTATTGCGTGTAGCCAGGGTGACGCTATCTACCAGTGCTGTGAACCTGAGTGCCAGATCAATGATCCGGTATTCTGGTGTGGAAGCATAGACCCGAATGGCCACTTTTTCATCCACAATGGCTTCCCGGTCTTCCCACCGCCATTTATTCCCGGCTCTGATCTGTGCGAAATTCCGACCGTTCAACAATTCTACCTCGCCAGTGGGCCGGGCAAAAACAGTCTGGAGCGCATAAATATCCCCGAGTCTGGAACCGTAATATACTTCGGGCCACCCCCAGAAAATTCCACGGTGATGTGGGTGTGCACCATCGGGCCAATCCCGGGTCAACATTTCTCCTTGTAAACCATAGACGGGATGGATATAATCGCTCCTTGGTACGGCGTATATACTGGTTGTGATAAACGTGTCGCGTTCGCTCCGCGTAAATTCTTCTGCTTTAGCAGTCTCGAGAACCACCACGTCCTCTGCATACACTGTCTGATAGTTGTACTGAAGAATAATATCAGAACCTTCTTTGATGATGTAATGACCTGTTGAAGGATCAACCTCTACCATCATGGAACCAGATGTTTCACCCCCTGAATTGCAACCCATGATGACCAACAATGAAACAAATATTCCCGGAAATGAATTTATCTTCATTTTACATAAAATTACTTTCAAAAATTCTGTGTTTAAAATTTGAATAAAACCTGTTTAATATTAGGAAATATTTTCGGACTACCAACCCGGATTTTGCACCAGTTGAGGATTTAAATTCAACTCCACAGTTGAAATAGGACTGAGGTAATCCCGATCCAAACGAAACCCAAACCCGTTGGGGATTTGACTCTTCAATGGATCGAAATAACCTTCGGTCAAATTGAAATCCTGTGCGGTCAAATCGGGATAATCCATGCTATTGAACTTTCCACCTAATGGTCGTTTATTCAAAATTAATTCGTCTGCAGCGGCCCACCGGGCAATATCATCCCACCTGAAACCTTCTCCGACCAATTCGATCCTACGCTCACGTCGAATTTCATTGATCACAGGCGAAAGGGAAGTAAAGTCCCAATTTGGATCAGTAACTATCTGGTCGATCATCAGATTGGGCATTCCCACCCGGTCCCGGAGCAATTTGATAGAAATATCAATATCAGCCTGGGTTATTGTACCCAATTCAGCTTTGGCTTCAGCATAATTGAGCAGTGCTTCAGCGTAGCGGAAAATAATCCAACCGGTAAAGCCATCGGACTGCGTATCCAGACTTTTGTGATGGATGGGATCAAAATTTAAAATTTTATTGATCTGGTATCCTGTAGGACATACGGTATGCGCTGGTTCATCAACAGAAGGTCTGGTAAATCTGGTGGTATCTCCATCAATGATCTGCAACGGAAACCCAGGTGTAAAAAACGTCTGGATCATCCGGGGATCCCGATTCGTGGTGGTTGCCTTAAGATTGTCGTCCCCCTGATACAATGGATTCATTTCACCATTGCTCAGGTAAATAGGTCTGCCATCGGCGCATAAATATGATTCCACAAAAGACTTTGTGAGCCCTACACCACCGGACTTGCCTCTTGCAACCTGAAATTGCCGGGCATGTCCTATCCCAATATCCAGGTCATACTTTTTCCAGAACATCACCTCAGGATTATCCGCATAATCTACCTGGGCAAAGAAAAAGTAGTTCCAGTTGACATCACCCCGTTCATAGACCGAATACAAACCAGATTGTATGACCGCCAATGCTGAGCTGGCAGCCAACTCCAGGTACTTCGTTGGATTGGCATTGGAAACAGCAAAGACACCGTCAGCATGATATTTTTCCCAGGTACCTTCGTACAAACAAACTCTGGATTTGAGCAATTGGGCTATTTCCTTACTCAATCTGGTTCCGCCAAGCTGCTTTCCTGAAGGTAAATACTCCACTGCTTTGTCAAGATCGGCAATGATTGAATCTACAACCTGGTTGCGTGGTGTACGGACCATATAGAGTTCTTCGGAATCCGTCGCCAGAGGCTTGTTGATCCATGGCACATCTCCGTATTCCTTGACCAGGTTAAAGTACAAATATGCCCTGAAAAAATGCGCTTCTCCCAGGTAGGCTTTATAGCTCTCAAAGGGTTCCTGACATTTTGTGTAATTCTCAAAGAAATAATTTACGTTTCGGATGGTAGAGTAATCCCAACCTCCGGACTCAGGTACCGTTCTGGAACCACGTAGACGTGGACTGGCCTGAACATGAGTCATATCATCGGACTGTATATCGCGGGCAAATATGTGCTCGTAACGATCCGATCCAGTCACATTGAATAGCGTATAAAAATTGTTCATATACAGTTCCAGATCACTGGCTCTTTCCCAATAATCTTCAGTGGAAATTTCATTAAGAGGGAGACGATCCAGAAAATCATCCTCACAACTCGAAACCCCAAGGGCCAGAAATGCGAACAATGCTATTTTATATTTCAGAGATTTCATGGTGTAAATTGTTTTAGAATGAGACATTGAGACCAACAGAATAGACCTTACGTGGGAAATGGATCTTCCCTGTACCACCACCGTAACCAGTGCTCAGAGCTTCAGGATCGATGAGTTTGGTTAACTTAGTGATGGTCAATAAATTTTCCCCTGAAAGATAAATTTTCACATTGGATAAGGGCGTCCTATGCATGATATTGGCAGGTAACTGGTAACCAATGCTCAAATTTTTCAATCTCAGGTAGGAGGCATTCTGCGTATACCTGGTCTGGATTTTCTTATTCTTATAATCCTCCTCGGACAAATATGGTCTGGGATAATAAGCATCGGTATTGGGACCCAGTGCATTCGTTTCGTTGGAAGGCCTCCAGTAATCCAGGGTGGTGTGATTGCCCTTCTCCCACATATTCATTCCCCACCATTGCTGGCCCAGAAATCCAAAAAATGTCATATCCACATCTCCGTTAAACGCATAGTCGCGTTTTAGTATTCCCTGCCAAAACATACTCACATCAAATCCCTTCCATTGAACGCCGGCCATCAAGCCTGTTAAAAATCTAGGACTCTGATTTCCAATCACCGAATAATCGCCAGAGTTATCTGCTGTCCAGGTTCCCCGGGTTATTATATTGTCTCCATCCAGATCCCGGTAATGAATATCACCTGCTCCCCAACGCGGGTAAAACAAGGATTGATCCGGTCCGTTCTCTGCCTCAGCGTCGGTCTGATAAATCCCTACGGTCTGGAGACCCCAGATTTCGCCCAATATCTGGCCCTCATACCAAGTATTCAAAGATTTCGTCGGGTTGTTGTATTTGGTCACTTTGGAAACATTATCCGCCAGTGTTGCCCTGATGGAATAGGATAACTCAGATCCGATCGTGCTTTGCCAGCCCAGTGCGATTTCGATACCATTGGTTTGCAAAGTAGCGTTGTTGGCGCGTGGAGGTGAGGTCCCGAGAAGTATGGGCAAAGCCTCAGCAGGACCAAACATATCTGTAGTAATCCTTTGGTATAGGTCAAAAGATGTGGTTAACCTTCCATCCAGGAAACTGGCTTCGATACCCAGGTTGGTTGTGGTGGCCGTCTCCCATGTGAGATTTGCGCTGATAAGGCCCGGTGCAGTGGTATAGGAAGGACGTCCATCATTGCCCATGATCCAGGACAGATCAGTTCCTATTCCCAGGGAAGGTAAATAGAGGTAATTGGGCACATTCTGGTTCCCCAAAGCTCCCCAGGAAGCTTTGATTCTCAATGTATTCACGATGGATTCGAGAGGCTGCCAGAAATTTTCCTTATAGATGTTATATCCCACAGATACAGAGGGAAACAGGCCCCATCTTGTTTCATTTTCAAACTTTGAGCTTCCATCATATCTCAGGTTGGCTTCGAAAAGATATTTTTCCTTATAATTATATTGAAACCGGGTAAAAAGTCCTGCCGTAGCCCAATGCGTTTTATTTTCGCTCGTATAATGTTCCCCCACGGCCGTGTTTATCGCCGGAACATTGTACACCAACAATTCGTTTTTGCTCCCCCAGAGGTTGTTAAATTGTGTTTCTTCAAATTCGAATCCTCCCAGCAAATAAAAATAATGCTCACCCGGGTTGAGATGATAGGAGGTCGAAATGTTGTACAAAGTATATCCCTCGTTATTGAAGGTCGTCTGATAATTGCTTATGGCTGATTCATAGATTCTTTTTTCCCCATCGGGAGCAGTGCCATATATGGTCGGATGGTAGTTGGTAAATCTCGAATTATTGTCGCGGTAGTTATAGGTAATTCTAGTCACCCAATTTGGGATAGGCTCCAGGGTTGCACCTAGTGAAATAGAAGCCTGGGAGAAATACTGCCTTTCCTTGCCTTCCGGGTCAACCATGGGAGGGATGTATGAGATGTATGAAAATTCACCATTCGGCAAATACAGAGGTCTGAATGGATTTGTCCGGAAAAAATTGTGGTATTGCGTACGTCGGTCAAATCCACCCGCGTTGAAGTATTGCTTAAAATCCCGGATATATTTGGTGTTGAGATTGATCGATAACCAATCTGTCACATCGGACACCAGGTTGGCATTGACGTTGTATCTTTTATACTTCTCATCACCAAATCGCAATTCACCCGGCTGGTCCAAAAGGCCGGCAGAAATGTAGAATGAATTGGTACGCCCTCCCCCGCTGATACTCACATCATGCTTCTGCCGCATGACATTGTCCTTGTAATAGATATACATCCAATCGTTGTTACCGTTACCGGCTATGTTCCAGATATCGTTTCCAGCCCAGTCTGACCCATCGTCGAGCAACCAGGTTTCTTCCTTGATTTTGCCATCCATATAATCTCGCACCCTTTGGTAATTGAACTCAGTAAAATTGGGTGCCAATCCTGCATTTACACTGGCTTGATCGTGGGCTGCCATATAGTCAAGCGTATTGGCCATATGAGGCATACCTATCGGACTGGCAAACGAAATATTGTTGTTATAATCAATTCTAATTTTACCATCCTGTGATCCCTTTTTTGTGGTTATCAGGATCACGCCATAGGGAGCGCGAGCACCATAAATAGCCGATGCTGCTGCATCCTTGAGTACGGAAATGGATTCGATGTCACTTGGATTGACCAGGTTGATGTTCATCGGCATACCATCGACCAGCACATAGGGTGAATAGTCTCCGGTGAGCGACCCCACTCCACGAATATTGATAGACATGGCACCTCCCGGTTCATTCGAGAATTCGGATGGAGAAATATTGAGGTTAGGGGATACACCCTGAAGCGCTTCGGTCACATTGGTAACAGATCGATTTTGTATATCTTCCTGGGTCACGACGTCCACCGCACCTGTCAGGTTAACCTTTTTTTGCACTCCATAACCTACCACTACCACTTCATCGAGCAATTCAGCGTTGGTTGCCATGGTTACATTGATCTTGGATCGTCCTTCCACCGGAACCTCCATCGTTTGATATCCGATATAAGAAAAAACCAAAACATCATTTACGTCGACCTCGTTCAATTGAAAATGACCCTCAAAGTCGGTGGAAGTTCCTTTGTTGGTTCCCTTGACCTGCACGTTCACACCAATCAAAGTTTCACCCTCCTGGCCTGTAACTATCCCGGAGATAGTAATCGGATCCGCTGCATCCCTGGTTGCTTGACCCGGAAGCGGGTAGGATCGTTCGTTACCCTGACCCTGCACTTGAATTATCAGGATCAAAAGAAGCGTTTGCAACATCAATTTCATAGTGCGTTCAATCTTTTTCATAGTAATCATTGATCATTTACTGAGATTTATTTGGTTCAAAATCACCGGCAATCGTGCTTCATAAGAATGGTGGACTTATGAAACAGAAGACAGGTATAGACATAACATTGGCTTTTACCTGCTGGAGACCCAACACGAATTTCATTTTAATACGAACATGACCGAAATACAGAATTTTATTTCCTATCTGGACCAAATGTAAAAATGATTGCGAAGTAGGTATATAATTATTATATTACAGCACAAAATTGATATTGAAATGGAGGTTTACTTGGATTATCAATCCACAGATACCCGGAAAATATATGATCTCCGGAATTTCAGAGTACCCGGAGCCATGCTACTGGGCCATTACAAGTACCAGGAAGCAGGAGAAGTACTGGAAAGGCACCAACATCCGGACATGTTTGAAATTTGCTATCTGGAGAAGGGCCGGCAGATCTATGAAATCGAATCGGTGGAATACAGCCTGAAAGGGGGCGATCTCCTTTTGACCAAGCCCAATCAAATCCACGGTACCAGCAATTATCCGGAATCCATAGGAAGCTTGTATTGGTTGATCCTAAAATCCCCTACCGGTAACAAGCCTTTGCTTGGCTTAGAGCAGGAGGACAGCGAAAAATTATACCTCGGTCTGATGAATGCACCCCATGTTCGTTTTCCTGGAAATCAACGCATCCAGCAAAATTTTCGCAGACTTGAAACCCAGTGCAAACTGGCACCTCATCCATTGCAGGGATTGCATATAAAAAATTGTATCCTCAGTATATTACTGGAAGTGGTTACCTCATCGAGGATAAAAAATGATCAAAAATTACCTGCCGATATTGCTCGAGTAATGGCCTACATCCAGGAAAATATTGAAGAACCTCTAAGTATTGACGAGCTAAGTGAAATCACCGGGCTTTCTCATTCGCGCTTTAAACATAAATTTCGTCAATTTATAGGCAGTAGTCCTATCGATTATATCAATCGATTAAAAATTGAAAAAGCCAAAGAGATGATGTTGACTACAGACATTATGAAAGATATTGGATATCGGCTGGGATATTCTTCTCCTGCTTATTTTTCTTTCGTGTTTAAGAAATATACCAGAATGACACCCCTGGAATATTACCGCTCCCTTCGACTCCGCTCAGGCACCGTGATTTGACTACAATGAGATAAAATATTGTAACATCAGCACTTTCGATGGTTCCAGGACCCCTCAATCTCCTGCTGCCTCTGGCACCCCAGGTGCTCCAAGTACTCTAATGCCTCCAATGCTCCGCTGCCGCCAGTACCTCTCAATGTATCCGTTATCTCCAGCACCCCGCAATGCCCTGCTGCCTTTGCTACCCAGTTGCTTCAAACCATTACCCACCCCCAATTCTCCGCAGAGCCTCCCTCTTGCTCAGTGCATGCAATGGTATCCGTTCGACAAAATTCACCACCCACTCCGGGTTGGTCTTGCTATATTCCCTCAAAATCCAGCCTATGGCCTTGTTGATAAAAAATTCCTTGCTCCCTTCCAGTCGGTCAATAATCTCTTCCAGCAATTGATTGTCCAAATCCTCCTGGTACTTTAATTGAAAAATCAAACAGGTCCTTTGCAACCAAATGTTTCCGGATTCCAGCCATCTTTCCACATATATATCTCTGACTTTAGGGAACTTTGTCATATATATCCCCACAGAATGTGAAGCCAAAAAATCCACGGTATCCCACCACGATTTTTTTGTGATTAATTCCTCAAGAAACTCCAGGTCCTGCTTTTCCAGCTTGCTGTGGTATCTGGCCATCAAATCCATCGCGAAGTATTGCATTTCGCGCTGGGGTGCCTCCCAGGCATCTCTGATAATACCCCAGGCCACCGATTTTTCAGGCAACCAATTTTTCATTAAAAAAGGACGTTGAAGTTCCCTCCTCCTTACGGATTGGATTCCGTAGAAATCGAACTTCCCTTTCATATAAGCCTTCTGACCTGACGCAATCTCTGCATTGGTATACTCAGAAAAAACCCGATGCACGTCGTGTATTTCAAAATCAGATTTCATAACCCAACATTTATCCTCATCCTATAAGATCTGGGCTACCGAATAGACCCCTACTCCCAAAATGGCGACGATACTCAGCCACAAACATACATCGTACATCCCGGTGGGTTTCAAACTTTCCGGCAACCTGAAATATCTGAATCGGTAGGCTGCAAAAACGACCACCAGTAAAAGGATGCTTGTAGAGAATCCTCCGATTAGGATCATTATAACCGGCAACTTGATAAACAGATACAAAATAGCCCACAATGCCGGAAATACCCATGCCATAATGGCAATACTTCGCTTTCGGACAGCAGGATCATCGAAATTTATCCATCCTAATTGCCAGAACGCATCGGAAAAGATCCTGGTCCAGCTTGCAAGTGCAGCAAATACAGTAGAAAAAAGAGCCACAAGGGCACCGATCAAATACATCGTCGTGGCCCAGGGCCCCAAAGTTTCGGTATAAATCTGAGATAGCGTGGAAATGGTCTCATATCCCTCCGGGATTTGCCCTTTACCATACAGGATGGCAGCCCCTAAAAGATAAAATGCTGCTGTGACCAGGGTGTACAGGACCATCGAAAGCAAGGCATCCAGATACATCACCGATATCCATCCTCGTGCTCTGCGATTCCATGCTTCCGTGTTTTCGTAGGGTCCCGTATGCCGGGCATATCCCTTTTCCAGACACCAATAATTGTAATACATGATCTCATCCCCTCCTACACCAGTAATCCCAAACGCCGCCAGTGCAAATCCCACTACCCCCGCCGGCAAAGAAAAGGAAAGTCCTTCTTTGATGTTGTCCCAGCTCAAAGCATAATCAGTGAATTGCAAGGAAAATAGGGAAACAAAAGTCATGGCAGTAAAAAGAGCTATCATAGTTAAAGCCATCTTCTCAATGGTTTGATATTTTCCACGATAGACCAGAAGGGATGCACCCATGGCTGCCAGGATCACCCATATCCATACCCCGATAACAGGAAAAATCATATTGAGTGCGATACCCACTCCTCCTACAATACCACCTACCTGAAGGAGTTTGAATAACTGGATAAACAACCATGTCCAAATCGACCAATTGGCTTTGCCCCAACGCGGACCTGGCAACTGATTGAAAGCAGACATTATCGTCTGTCCGGAATAAATGGCATGTTTCCCAAATTCCATCTGCAGGGTGACTTTAACCAGACAACTTACCAGAATGACCCAGAAAGCTACAAAACCAGCTTTTGCGCCTAAAGTGGTCGTTGCTATCAATTCACCTGAGCCCACTATAGCAGCCGACAAAATAAATCCTGGACCGAGCTCCTTGAGCTTATCTTTCAGTTTCTGCGGGGGTTCCCGTACATCCGTGGGATCTAAGGCGTAAAGATTTTCCAATTTTCAGCGATTATTTGGGGAAAAGATAATGATAATATTAAAAAACCAGTACGACGAGCTGGGGTCAATATTAGATTGTGTCATCCCTGGTGTGCCGAATTGTAAGTTCCTATCGTGGTATTTCAAAATATTTTTTGTCAGATCGAAGAAAGACCGAATGCAGTCTCGTCGTGGAGACGAGGCCAAAAGTCTGGTAAAACCTTGGGTGAGGGAACCGAGGATCACTATCCGAGGGTGGGTAGGCATAGTGGGGCCTACGTGACTTTCGGTGATGAAGGTACGGCGAAAAAGAAGCCGTCATAAGTGTGAAGAACTTATGAAATGGACCACTAGTGTGCGGAAATCTAAATAGCTATCAATGTTTTTCAATATATTTTTTCGACAGGTCAAGGCGCAGTGATGGTGACATAGTGGGGGTTATGTGACATCGGTGCAACGAAGAGCTGGCAAAAAAGATGAAGAAAAACATGATATGTATTTAGGTTTTCGTGCACTAGGGTCATCTCATGACTGGTCAGCCCCCTTAATTGCATCATTTTACATCCCAGGGGGCCCATCCCATATTATCAAAGTTTTCATTAACTTAGCCCCCATATCAGTGTTAAATTAACCGAAATCCAGGCTAATGAAATGTATATCAAAAGCAATGAGCACTCAAAAAACTGAAATTGATATAAGAAAATGCACTCAAGGTGCTTTAAATGCAATTTACAATCCATTGATTATAGTTTTTACATTCTTGTGGATGAATTCCACCGTAGCACAGAACGTTCTCACCCCTGAGCTGGTCGCTAAAATTGAGAATGTATTGCAGGTGGTTTCTTCCAATGACGGGGAATACCTGGCCTATACCCTTTCCGTACCAGCAGATCCTTTCAAAGAAAATAAAGCAGCAGTAAGTCATTTATATGTCTACCAAAAATCCATTGGGTCCAGTCGTCCATTTTTCACCAGAGGAAGCGTATCCCAGGTAGCTTTTCGACCGGAACACGAAAGCCTCACCTTTATTTATTCAAAATCGGACAGCCCGAAAAGAGTTATTTACGAAATGCCTTTGAACGGAGGTGAAGCAGAGGTACTCTATGAATTTGACCGAAGCATAACGAGCTACGCCTGGCATCCGAATGGCAGCAGGCTGATTTTTACAGCTACAGATGAGGCAGAAAAATCAACATCCAGAATGCCATATACAGCCAAAGTGTTTGAAGAAAATCAACCCTTGACCAGCGGATACATCGCGGACTTGCAAATCGACAATGAACCCGAAAAAATCAACGTTGAAGGATCATTTATCCAGTTTGAATGGAGTCCGGACGGAAGCAAGATTGCCGTTTCAGTGACACCCACCTCAGGAATCGATGATTATTATATGTTCCAGTCCATCAAAATCGTAGATGCTTCCTCCCGACGAGTGATTGCTGAAATCAGCAACGAGGGTAAGCTTGGACAAATCGTATGGTCTCCCGATGGCAGCCAAATCGCAATCCGTGCAGCTGCCGATATCAATGACCCCACCGATGGACGCATACTGATCGCTTCTGCCAACGGAGGCAAGCCCAAACTTATCGATAAAAAATTTGAAGGTAAGTACGAACACATTCACTGGACACGTTCCGATCAAATTCGCTTCTTGGCCAGTCAAAGTACATCCTCTCTGATAGGGACCATCAATCCCAATAATGGGCGCAGACAAATCCTTTTCCAGGGTGATGACTTTGGTGTGATGAGTATTGCCTTCGCGGACAATAACCAAACAGCATTTACCGCAAGCAGTCCATCCCATCCCTATGAACTATTTGAATTGACCAGTAACGGAACGGCTAACAGATTAACCCACCACAACACCTGGCTGGATGATATCACACTGGGTAAACAGGAAGTTGTCCGCTACAAAACCCGAGATGGCAAATTTGAGATCGACGGTATTTTAATCCACCCTACATCTGGTTCTGCAGCAGCACCCACCATCACCGTGGTACATGGAGGCCCGGAATCACATTACCTCAATGGATGGCTAACCAGTTACAGCAGTCCCGGTCAGATGGCTGCAGGACAGGGATATGCGGTTTTCTATCCCAATTATCGGGGTAGTACCGGCCGTGGGATCGACTTTGTATACAGCAGTCAGGGTGATTTGGCCGGATCGGAATTTGATGATGTGGTCGATGGGGTAGACTATCTGATTCGTGAAGGCATTGCAGACGGTGACAGAATCGGTGTCACCGGAGGATCCTACGGAGGTTATGCTACAGCGTGGATGAGTACTTATTATTCTGATCGTTTTGCTGCAGGGGTGATGTTTGTGGGAATTTCCAATAATCTTTCCAAATGGGGTACGAGCGATATCCCGGAAGAACTTTATTTGGTCCATGCACGATCACGAATCTGGGAAGATTGGGAAGGCTATCTCAAGCGTAGCCCGATCTATTACGTAGAAAAATCACAGACGCCATTGCTTATCATGCATGGAGAGCAGGATACCCGGGTTCACCCTGGTCAGTCCCTGGAATTGTACCGCCATCTGAAAGTTCGCAAACCTGAGGTTCCTGTTCGATTGGTATGGTATCCCGGTGAAGGTCACGGTAACCGCAATTCTACCGCACGGTATGATTACTCAGTACGCATGATGCAATGGTTCGACACCTACCTCAAAACCGGCAATGCGAAAGCTGAAATGCCTTCATGGGAGGCACCGGTGAAGGAAGATTAAGGTTGAGGTTGAGTCCTATAATCAGATTCGCTAGCCAGAGCCAGTTACGTGGATAGTACCTGCATTCCGGATCACCCATGATCATTATTGACATCTGAGTCATAAATAGGGATTTTGAAACTGAATTTTCATTTTCGTATAAGATTCCAAAAACGTGGAAATCGCAGTGCAGTGTGGTGTCTGTTGTGAAGTAAAAATAAAACACAGAACTTCAAGGATACATTTTCTGAATTTCTGATCAGACCCTATGTCTGAAGAGTTCAACTTTTTCAGAGTTGAGATCGCGCGTGAACTCAATCCCCCCGTTGCCACGGAGGGCTATTGATATTCAACCCTTGGCCAAAGGCCTCGTATGGGCGGGTTGACCAGTGGGGATATGTCAAAATCCTCACAAAATTGGTAAATCAGAGAATGGTAGCACCCATACAAGTTGTTTATAGCTAACCTGATGAAAATGCGGAACTCCTTGATTCCAATTTTTGTATTTATGCGTAGACCCTATTTAATTCAATTGGCGAGACGATAAAAAACAGGCGAAAGCCACTGAAGATTACACAACCTCACTTGACTGAACGGGTAGTACGGAATTCCATTTACGCAATCAGCTCACCCATGACCATCTAACGATCCGAAGTCTTGCATGAATTTTAATATTCAGGAAGACTCCGGATCGTTAGATAAAAATATTTGGTGCTATAATTCCAGTAATTCAGCGGATTGGTACGCACTAAAAATAAAGTCTAAACTCCATACCATTTCAATCCATACATATCAATACCCTGGGTTTTGCGGATATTCATTTTTGGTCCTGTCAATCTGGGTTTGAGGTATAGGCCTCAACAGGTGGTACTCCTGAATATTGGGGGCTCCATTCGGATTGTATTTTCGCACCCTTTCCAGAAGTTTGTCGGTACGTTTCAGATCTGGCCATCGGTGAAGTTCTCCGGCCAGTTCCCTTCCTCTCTCATCCAGGATCAGGTCGATATCCAGATCGGAGGGTTGGATTAGCGGTATTTCCTTTCCAGGATACGCAGCCCTGGCTCTTAGAATATTAAAATACGAGGCAGCCTCTTCCAATTGACCCATCATCATAAGCGCTTCTGATGCGATCAGATATGTTTCTCCGAGCCGCATGTACATATAATTTCGACCATGGTTTCTTTGGTATGGATATCGGTGCTTTTGGACCGTTGGTGAATATACATCGTTCCGATCCTGGATTCTGATCAGCGTATAAGGCAATTGCGCAATCTGTTCTTCAGTCAACTCTTGCATGATGGGATCGTTGGTGAACCAGGCTGCAGTATCTCCCAGAGATCGTCCCGCCGGTATATTGGGTTCGTCATTGTAAGGCCACACTTCTTTAAAGGTAACATGATACCTCGTGTCGTTGCGGATATGCAAACCTTCCTTACGGTAATCGTTGCCAAATAAATCTGTCAATACAAAATCCGTAGGCCAGAAACGCGCAATGCCCACGTGAAATATATCATCACCCACAAGGCCAGGCAACAACCATTGCCGAGGCCCGAAATAACGTTGAAGCTCATTACCGGGATCATTGGTTTCAGGATCTTCCCCCCATTGAACCGCCCAAATCACCTCCTTATGTTGTTGATTATATGGATCAAATACATCGGCATAATTCTCAAGCAGTTCATATTCTCCCGATTCGATGACCTGAATAGCCAGATCGGCTGCTTTTTGCCAGTCCTTGATGGTGAGATAAACCTTTGAAAGATGGTTCATGGCAGCAAACTTCGTAGGGCGGCCAAACTGCTCCTGTTTCACCGGAAGATTATCGATCGCAAATTGAAGATCGTTGATGATGGCTTCATATATCTCGTTTTCCGGTGTACGATTGGCTTCGAGTTCCACTGCCCGGGTTTCTTCCAGGGTCAGATGTATTGGCCCATAATGCTGAACAAGTACAAAATAATAGTGCGCCCTTAAAAACCGCGCTTCGGCTACCTTATTATTTTTAAACTGAGGATCTATATTCTCGATCTCTTCTGCCCGGGTGACCACCGTATTTGCATAGTTGATCCCCTGATAAAAGGGATCCCACACCAAAGAAATTCCAGATGGTTCGAGTAAAGTAGCCGCATTCAATCCGGTTCCGTAGGAATCCCACCAGGAATTATAACTCTGCCCTTCCTGAAACAGGTCAGTGCCAAAGCAATTCATCAGCATGGCCGGTTCCCTGCCATAATACCATCGCAGGGGTTGGTAAGCCCCTACAAGAGCCTCCTCCAGTCCTTCCGGGGTTGAGAACTGCACATCTGCAACGGTATCTGTGATCATAACTTCGGTCAGATCCGCGCATGAGAGCCCTGTCAAAATCAGGGTAATTGCAATGATTTGTTTATATATCACTTTCATCATATTGGCTTTATTTGATCAAAATCCTATTTCCAGGCCCAAACTATACGTTTTGTAATTGGGCATATCGTGGTTGCGTGCCCCTTCGGGATCCAAACCCGGAAAATCTGTGAATGTAAAAGGGTTTTGAATCGAAATATTTACACGCGCTTTACTCAAATTCATCGAACTTAGCATTCGGTTGGATAGCTTGTATCCCATCGTGATATTCCGAACCCGGACAAAGCTTGCATCAAAATACCCCATAGGGGTGGAGTAAGGATGGCCCCGAACACGGGGTCTTGGAAAAGCATCGCTCGGATTGTCTGGTGTCCAGTATTCAATATTTCTGGAATTGAGATTATAACCTCGTCGAAGATTGAGCATACCACCAAGTGAGGTTCCACCTGCCTCACTAAAAATAGTGATGCCTTGTGTGGTATAAATCAGAAATGAAAGGTCAAAATTTCGGAATTCAAATCGATTGGTTATGCTGCCCGTCCAGGCCGGAACACTCGATCCTAAGATCACCCTATCATCACCATTGATTTTACCATCGTTATTAATATCCGCTAACTTAATATCTCCGGGTTCCAAACCGTAAGCATTCGCCTGGTCCTTTTCATGCGATTGCCAAATCCCATCGAATTTCAAATCATAATTGACATCGATGGGATGACCGATAAACCACTGGTTACCCGGATCATCCTCCGTACCCCCATACAATTCCACGATTTCATTTTTATTGGTATGGAAGACGATGTCTGTAGTCCATTCAAACCCACGGGGTGCTTTGGATTCGATATTGACGGAAGAGATGTTAAATTCAAAACCAGTGTTTTTTGTCGAGCCCACGTTTTCGAGGACGCTGATAAATCCGGAAGTAATAGGGAGTTGGCGATTCATTAGTAAATCCACCGTATTTTGCTGATAAACCCCGATTGTTCCGCTAAGACGGGAATCCAGAAAACCAAAATCGATACCAAAATCGACTTGTCGTGTCCGCTCCCATCGCAAATCGGAATTGGCCAATTCCGCGCTTTGAAACCCGAATACTGATTGACCACCAAAACTATAACCCACTCTTTGAACCCGGCCCTGGGTTTGGTACGGATCGATACCCGTATTTCCTACTTCTCCATAACTCAACCTTAGTTTGAGCTGATCAAAAAATGAAGAGGACATGAAGGGTTCCTGGTCGATTAACCAGGCTCCGGCAATGGAAGGAAACAAACCATACTTATTTCCTTCTGCCAACCGGGATGATCCATCAACCCGACCGGTCAGAGTGAAAATATATTTATCTGCCAGGGAATAATTTAGTCGGAGCATATAAGATTCTAACTGCCATTCACTCAAAAACGAACTTCTTCCCAAAGTTTTTTCCGCAGTTCCGATGTTGTGGTACCGCTGTTGTTCAAAAGGTAAATCCTCCACACTGACTCCTGATCCCAATTGCCTGTATTTTTGAACACTGTACAAACCGGTAGCCTTTAGCTTGTGAAGATCACCGATTGTACGATTGTAGGTGACTATATTTTCATATAAAATATTCGATGTCCGGTAATTGTCAATAGCAGCGGTGGAATTCTGAAATGTGTGGGTCCCACGCTCATAATAGGTCAGGTCGGGAGCAAAATTGAACCTGTAATTCAGATCTTTTAGAATATCTACCTCTCCAAAGATATTGGTAATGATCCGTGTTCGATCCCGACGATCAATAAATAAATCACGATCAAGCAGTAAAGTGGGAAAACTTTCCCCTACCGCAAATTTATTCGTCAGGGCAGCCTCAGCACGTTCAGGCCAGTCGATGGGACTTCGCAAGACCAATTCCCTGAAATCACCTCCTCTATGCTCTTTGCTATACACGATCTGGGTAGAAACCCCCACCCGAAGAAAAGCGTTAATATCCTGGTCGAGATTTAGCCGACCCACCGCTCTCGAAAAATCATTGTTGGCTACCATAGCTTTGTGGTCCAGATATGTGCCCGATAAGGCATATTTCGTGGTTTCGGTTCCACCCCGTACGCTCAGCTGATGGTTTTGTTGCCATCCGGTTTGGAAGGCTACCTTTTGCCAGTCCGTATCCACCCCATTTCGAATACCTTCCAGTTCCCAATCCAGAAAAAGGTCTTCATCGGAGGTGTAGGATCCCTGATGTCGGGCAGCTTCCCTATTCATTTCAATATATTGTTCTGCATTCATCAAATCCACCCGATTGGCGATCCTTTGCATACCCACCGAGGTATTGAACTCGATTTGAGGTTTGCCATCATAGCCCCGCCTGGTAGTAATCAAAATGACACCATTTGCTCCCCGGGACCCATAAATAGCTGAAGCTGAAGCGTCCTTTAAAATTTCAATAGAGGCTATGTCGGAAGGATTAATATCCATAAGATTTCCAGCTATCGGAATACCATCCATGACGATCAAAGGATCATTGCTGGCAACCAGAGATCGAACACCGCGAATCCGGACCGTGGATCCCGCTCCGGGGCGAAAACTCGTGGCAACCACATCCACCCCCGCAGCTTTTCCCTGCAACACATTTTCGACGGAGTACGTGGGTTCCTGCGTTATTTCCCGTCGATCCAGCGAACTCACAGAACCAGTCAATTCCCTGCGCTGAACCGTACCATATCCTACCACCACTACTTCATTGAGAAGCTGAGAATCGGTGAGCATTGTAACCTGGATGTGTGTCCTTCCATTCAGGACTATCTCCTGCGTCTGATATCCAATATAGGAGACCACCAACACCGCATTGTCGTCTATATTCTCCAGGGAAAAATGACCATTGATATCTGTGGAGGTTCCTTGCTGGGAACCTTTCACCTGAATGTTCACACCTATTAGTGGTTCACCATTTTCATCCACAATTGACCCTTCCACTTTAATGTTTTCTAGCTCAGGCATGACAAATTGCTGCAGCTTTTGAAAAGCCACGAGATCATTGTCGGGTTTTTTGTACAACTGAATGCCTGAATCACGCTCCAGATCTCTGAGTGACCTCAACTTACGCTCCATTTTTCGCACACTCCGTTTGCTTTTACCATGATCGGCATAAATAAGATAGTATTTGGAGTCGATGGATTTGTACTTCAAATCCAATCCTTCAAACAACCGATCTATGGCTGTAGAGAAACTTTCGTTGGGCTGAATATGAAACGTCACGTCAACATTCTGAACGATAGCCGACTTATAAGAAAACAACACCGAATAATGCTCACTGAGACTATTCAAGGCTGTTTCTAACTTGCACGGGGAACAATCCAGATTCTGATATTCCCTGGCTTCCAAGGGAAAAACCAGGATGAGCCATAGACCAATCAACCAACCAACTGTGTAACCTAAATTTGTGCGTTTCATGTCCATCTTATTTAAAATTTCGTGATAGTTTTTTCATTGCATCGAGTCCAATCATTGATCATTTCCGGTCGTTGGGCCATCGATTAAATTTTTTAAAATCGCAAATGCCTTCTTCTTGTCCGTGATCGGAAACACGACGGTATAGATCTGTTCACGGGGTACATCATCAGAAATAAAAATATTTTCACCGAAAACAATTTTATATTCCTTGAGAATTTCCGATAAGGTGGCATCCTTCATGGTGATGGATCCTTCTTTCCAACTACGTGAAATATCTGAGTTGCCAATTTTAGATTTTGCCAAAACTCCACTCCCATCAAGATGGCCTATTTCCCCAGGTTGCATCCATATAGAATCAGAAAGCGCGATTGTGCTGAGTTTTACTGAACCGGATTCCAGGATTACTTTGGATGATTTGTCACGAGTGTTTACATTGAATTCAGTACCCAGTACCTCTATATTTAGATCTCGGGTACGAACCACAAATTTCTTATGGTTCACCGTATCTTTGCTCACCTGAAAAAAGGCCTCACCCTCTAACTCAACCTGACGGACAGCTTGCATGTCCCAGTACCGTGGATAAATCAAAGTGGAATTGGCATTGAGGCTGACCACTGAGTTATCGGGTAATTCCACGACCACAATTTCTCCGAAATCAGCGGATATGGTCATATTTGAATTTTGAACCAATTTGCTACCGACGAGTGACACAACCCCCAATATAACTGCGGCAGCAGCACCCCACCACCATTTTACGCGTGATCGCGTATTCCTGAACTCCCCATCCTTTATTCTATTTTTTAATCTTGATCTAATTCGTTGGGCCTGAACAGGGTCCAGATTCAGTGTATTTTCCAAATTCATCCACAATTTTTCAAGGACTTCAGCGTCTCTGAAGTCTTCATGACGGTCAATCCAATCAAGAAGAGTTACTAATTCTTCACTTGAAATATCCTGGTTGATAAATTTCTCAAACAGACTTTTGTAATAATGAGACATGTTATGGTTTTATAACACTTGAATCTTCCTTTCGCAATCCATTACATCTACTTATATATATCATACCAATAGAGATGAACATATGTACTAATATCATCAGCATATATTTTCAAATTATTTAGAAATTTCCATTTTATAAACGTTTATTTGTAAAGGTTCAACAAATGGAAGGGGTATAAGCAATGAAGGAAAGTGGTTTCGAAGACAAGTTTGAGTATATCTACCAGCACAATGTGGATCGTGTGTTTTGTTATATACTCGCAATTGTAAAACATCCACCTACTGCAGAAGATCTGACAGCGGAAGTGTTTTACTCCCTCTGGAAAAGAAAATCTGTGTTATTGGAGTATGACAACATTACCGGACTATTATTCAAGATCAGTCGGGACATATCGATCAATCATCTCAAAGCCCTGGCCAGAAATCAGAAAAGGCAAAAGGAGTTTCTTCAGTTTTACTTTGGAATGAACTATACTTCAGATGAAAATCTGCTTCATGAATATCAACTATCCACCCTGGAGCAAGCTATTGATCAACTTCCTGAAAAATGCCGGGAGGTGGTGAAAATGAAATTTCTTCTGGGTCATTCACTCAAAGAAATTGCTTCTGAATTGCAGATTTCAGTAAACACCGTACAAAATCACCTGTCCAGAGGAAAATCCATGATCAGGGAACGGATGAATACCGATGAGGCATTTATCATTCTGGTTTTGTTGATTCCTGGTCTGATTTGATTCTGGTCCGCAATAACTTTAAGAATTTCCATCTTCCCTTTGGTCATACCAACAGGGTGACTTATGTAAAAGCCGTTCTTAAAAACGAATTTTTTTAGGATATTGTGTTTACAAAAGATTTCTTATGAACCAGTTTCCACTTACCTTTCTGTTCCTCTTACTTTGTCTGCTGCCAGGGATAAGCCAACAAATGGATTTCGAAGATTACGATCCGCCGTCCACCCTGGTCGTGCCGGGCGATGAAATTACCCGGGCAAAATTCCCCTTTATTGATGTACACAGCCATCAGTTTGCTATGCCAACCATGGATCTGTCCGGGCTTATCAAAGATATGGATGACCTCAATATGGCTGTGATGGTCAACCTGTCTGGTCGGGGACGCGGTGAGGAAGAACATTTGAAAGGGGCGCTGGAAAATGTTAAAAACAACTACCCCAATCGTTTTATGGTGTTTACCAATATTGATTTCACTGGTATCGACGAACCGGACTGGACCGAGAAAACGGTAGCTCAAATTGAAAACGATGTGCGTTTGGGGGCGAGTGGTCTGAAAATATACAAGAGCCTGGGAATGCACAATCAGGATTCCAAAGGCAACCGAATCCGCATCGATGATCCCCGGATTGGACCTGTGTGGGAAAAATGTGGAGAATTGGGTATTCCCGTACTTATTCATTCGGCAGATCCTAAACCTTTCTGGTCACCCATGGACAATCAAAATGAGCGATGGCTGGAACTCAAACTTCGTCCGGGTCGGAAGCGGAGTGATACGGATCCTGCCCCCTGGCAAACCATTATCGATGAACAACACAACATCATCAGGAAACACAAAAACACCATTTTCATCAACGCCCACCTGGGGTGGTATGCCAATGATCTGGCCAGATTGGGAGAACTACTGGATGAAATGCCCAACATGTATACTGAAATCGGAGCAGTTATCGCAGAACTGGGTCGCCAGCCTCGATTCGCCAAAAAGTTCCTGACCAAATACCAGGATCGCGTTTTATTCGGTAAGGATGCATGGAATCCGGAGGAATATCATACTTATTTTCGCGTGCTGGAATCCGACGATGAATATTTTCCGTACTACAAACGCTACCATGCGTTTTGGCGGATGTATGGCCTGGATCTGGATGATGAAGTGCTGAAAAAGATTTATTACAAAAATGCCATGAATATCATTCCAGGCATTGATAAAAGCTTATTTCCTGATTGATTCCTCACAGAAAAATGCGGGTGACCATTCGTATAGATTTACTCGTATCTGAAGATTTCCTAGTCGCATTGGACTGGTATGTCCACGATGGTCCTTCAAACGTGATTTATAATTCGGTAGATCCATTGGGATAACTGTCCTATGTCCAGTTATACAGAGATGCCGACTCGCCCAATCTGTGCGGGTAAGATAGTTTAACTACCTGAGAAATCAATTTACAACCTCATTGGGTCTTTACCCTGATCATTCTTAATGCCATGATTACCGCCTTTGGAATCCGAACTTTCTGAGTCTTATATCCTTATTTGTCAAAAATTATCTGTTAATATTTTGTGTAGCCAAATGACTTCTGATATATTTGTAGTCAAATAACTACATAATGAAGACGAGGAGAGACCCTTTTCAGGCCATAGCCGACCCTACACGACGAGCCATCTTGCTTTTGTTAGCATCTCAATCTTTGACAGCTGGTGCTATCGCAGCAAACTTTGAATCAGCCCGACCTACCGTATCCAGGCACATTCAGATCCTTACCGAATGTGAACTTGTAGATAAAGAACCCAGGGGTAGAGAAATATATTATCACCTCAATCCGCACAAAATGAAGGAAATAGCTGAATTTCTGGAACCGTTCCGTCAGATGTGGGAAGATCGATTCGTTAAATTGGAAAACATAATGAAATCATACAAACCTTAAGCCGATGAATCAAATACATAAAACCCAGGTGAAAGCCGAGCCAGGACATCAGGAAATTTTTATCACCCGGATATTTGATCTTCCTGCAGATTTATTATTTAAAGCTTACACCGACCCTGATATTGTAGCACAATGGATGGGCACCACCGTCCACAAGTTAGAAAATAAGAATCACGGCAGCTACCATTTCATTTCCACAGATCCCCGGGGCCAGGACCACGGATTCAATGGAACCATTCACAGCATCAAACCCAATCAATCCATCGTCCGTACATTCGAAATGGAAGGCGGAGAATTTCCTCCCCAACTCGAATTTCTTGAGTTTGAGCCTTTGACAGAGAATACCAGCAGACTTCAAATTCATATGATTTTGAAATCTGTGGAAGTCCGCGATCAGATGCTAAAGCTACCCTTCCAGTTCGGTATCAATATGGCACACAACCAATTGGAGAAAGTAATACAAACTTGGGCAGGCCAGGGATAAGAATAAACCCAGTAGGTTGGGAATGCTATGTTTCAATCAGGATTATCCAATCCGCGTCCCTCCCCATGCATATTGTTCATTCACGCAAAAAAATACCTATGAAAAAATCAACTATCATTTATTGGATTGCAACCGGTTTTCTGGCACTTGGTATGACAGCCGGGGGCGTCCAGCAACTGCTCCAGATTGGAGGATATGTGGAAATCGTAACCGGATTGGGTTACCCCAAGTATATGTTGTCTATTCTTGGAGCATGGAAGCTATTGGGCGTCGTCGCGATCCTGGTTCCGGGTTTTGTATTGATAAAAGAATGGGCCTATGCCGGCTTTTTCTTTGCTATGTCAGGAGCAGCTATTTCACATACCGTCATGGGTCAACCTTTCACAGAAGCAATACCTTCCCTCATTTTGTTGGTTATGACCGTGGTTTCCTGGTATTTCAGGCCCGCCAACCGTAGAATCTACCCCAAATAACTCATCAACTAATTCTACTGGCAGGGTAAGTATCAAGATTTTAAAAGAATCGAATTTCATGTCGTGACACGGACCTACTTATATGCCTCATGCCAGGACAGAAAAAGTTATGAATCATTGAAGTTTGGATTTCTACCTCCAAATTGTCGGATAATGTATTTGAAATGAAATAACATTATTGGCATTCCCCGTTTTGAAAATATTGATTTATCAAATACCGACGGCACTATGAAAAATCCCAACGTTAATTTTTTCTTTGAAAAGGATGGACCCTGGAAAGTTGAATACAATGCGTTGAGAAAAATATGTCTGGCTGGCCCCTTGGCAGAAGAATTAAAATGGGGAGTTCCTTGTTATACCTGGAATGACAAAAATATTGTCCTGATCCACGGTTTTAAAGATTACTGTGCATTATTGTTTCACAAAGGAGCCCTTTTGAATGATCCTGACAACCTCCTTATCCAACAAACGAAGAATGTGCAGTCCGCCCGACAAATGAGATTTACGAATGTCGAAGAAATTAAAAGAAAAGCAAAGTCTATACGAAAATACATTGTACAGGCTATAGAGATCGAAAAGTCAGGAAAAAAAGTTCTATTTAAGAAAACGAAAGAATATGCGATTCCTGAAGAATTTCAGTCCAGGCTCTATGAAGATCCATCCTTAAAGAAATCGTTTGAAGCGTTGACTCCCGGTCGTCAACGTGGCTATTTATTGTATTTTTCAAGCGCCCGGCGTTCAGAGACACGGAAATCAAGAGTGGAGAAATATATTCCCAAAATTATGGATGGCTTGGGATTGAACGATTAAAGTGTTGAACGTGTCTGTGTGGAGCCATACTGGTAGCTTGTCACCCTTATTGAGCCATTCGTTGGACTTCCATACCGGGGATGGAACCTGGATATAATCCTTAACGGAAATTTCAGTATTCATCGAATAATGACTACCCACTTCGAAACCAATCTGCGCATTCTTGTGAAGGCTATAAGATAGCTACGTAAGGCTTTCAGTGTTGAAGATATGGCGAAAAAGAATCTATCTAACGGGTCACGAAT
Organism: uncultured Saprospiraceae bacterium; assembly: GCA_964426625.1. GTDB lineage: Bacteria > Bacteroidota > Bacteroidia > Chitinophagales > Saprospiraceae > Membranihabitans. The sequence goes on from CAYRRD010000004.1 coordinate 71,127, forward strand.
TTATTGACCGGTGTACTAGTGGTCTGTTTCATAAGTAATTAATATTAATGACGCGATTATTTTTTGTCGTACCGAAGAAACAAAACCGAGCATAGGACAGGCCTATGTGAGGCTTTCGGTGATGAAGGGACAGCGAAAAAGAAGCCGTCATAAGTGTGAAGAACTTATGAACCAGAGCACTAGGAATGAAATTTGCCCTCATTCAGGATGTTTTATAAATATATCCCTATTTTTCAGCATGCAACCACTATGGCTTTCTATATTGATATTGACCTTGCCCTATCTGATATGGTCCCAGGATTCATCCAGAGCGCGTGACTACGATGTAATTATCGGTGTAATACCTACCGGACAATTCAATGCCATTACCGATGTTCCTGGCGTGAAAGTGGGTCATACCACGAGGATCGAAGGAGAATCAATTCGTACGGGAGTTACCGCTATCATCCCATCAGAAGACAATGTGTTTCAAAATAAACTTCCTGCAGCAATCTATGTAGGCAATGGATTTGGAAAGCTGGCTGGGAGCACCCAGGTCAATGAACTAGGCAACCTGGAAACACCCATCATTCTGACCAATACCCTGGGTGTGGCCACCGCTATACAGGCTGTCATCAAGTATACTCTGTATCAACCCGGCAATGAGCAAGTACGTTCGGTCAATGCCCTGGTCGGTGAGACCAACGATGGCCATCTCAATGATATCCGCGGCCTCCACCTTACCGAAGAGGACGTGTTCCATGCAATAAAAAGCGCGAAAAGTGGTCCGGTACCAGAAGGAAATGTAGGTGCAGGTACCGGCACCATATGCTTTGGTTTTAAAGGTGGAATTGGTACTGCTTCCAGAATGCTTCCTGCCTCTCTGGGTGGTTATGTTGTAGGTGTTCTAGTTCAGTCCAATTTTGGTGGCAATCTACTCATTGACGGAGTACCCATCGGAGAGGAACTGGGTCAATACTCCTTCAGCAACGCACTCAAAAAAAGGGCAGATGGTTCGTGTATGATCGTCGTAGCGACCAATGCTCCACTCGATCACAGAAATCTGATGCGTTTGGCCTCCCGTGCCATGTTGGGATTGGGCAAGACAGGAGGCATCGCATCCAATGGGAGTGGTGATTATGTGATTGCATTTTCCACCGATCCCGCGTTGAGAATTCCATACAATCCTGAAAATCCTATACAGGATACTCGGCTCCTTCACAATGACCACATGACTCCATTATTTATGGCTGTGATCGAAGCCACCGAAGAAGCCATCATCAATTCAATGTTTGCTGCCCAGACCATGGAAGGTAGAAATGGCCACACCATCGAAGCACTTCCGTTGGACAAAGTCCAGGAAATCCTACAGCGGTATCAGGGCAAGGAATAGTGCATTTATATGGTGCACAGTTCCCACATAATTCCAAATATGGGGGACTTCGCCAATTAAAAATTTTTCGTATCTTTGGTCAGAAATAACAAAAGCACGGGGTGCCATTACAGGCTGAGATTATACCCGCGACCTGATTTGGATAATGCCAACGTAGGGATTGCTGTAAAAGAGCACAAAGCGCCATTCCCTGGTATATCCAGTGAGTGGCGCTTTTGTTTTTACACGAATTGAAATCATGGAATTAGAAAAATTTTCATCCTTCTTACTCCCTCAGGAACGAAAAAACTGGCAGGGAAGGCCCGAATGGTTTTTTAACCGCGAATACACCGACACCTATGAGCAGTGGTACGAAGGAAGATATAAACGGGCAGAAATCTGGCAAAAAAAGGTCATGGAACAACTCGTTTCTTCGGATCTCAGGGTAAAATCACTGCTTGAGTTTGGCTGCGGAACAGGTCGTTTTACCCGGTGGTGGAAGGATATCGGGATCCATGCGACCGGTGGTGATATTTCTCCACTGATGCTTACCCAGGCCAGGCAATTATTTGAAGGGGATCTGGTTATGGCGGACTCTCATCATATGCCCTTCAAAAATCAAACCTTTGATGCATTGGCTTTTATTACGACGTTTGAATACTACACCGATCCGATTAAAGTAATCAGAGAGGCGGCCAGAGTAGCCCGCTTTGGAATAGCTATGGGCATGATGAACCGCAATTCCACCAAGGTGGTGAGAAGGCGAATTCAACAACTTTTTGGCAAAAACCCCTTTTACATAACTGCTACCTTTTACACCCCCCGGACCCTTTCCGCACTCATTCACGAAGCATTGGCAGGAAGGGAATATGCGATCCACTGGACATGTACCGGACTTCCTACGTGGTTTCCGGTCCAGCAATGGGGAATTCCATATGGTGATTTCTTCGGGCTGTATGTCCAATTCAAAGATGTAGAGCCATGAACTCCATTCCCGGAAAAATAGAACCAAAATTATTTGATGAGAGTATTCAGGGAAAATACGGTTTTGATCGGAAAGCCGTCCTGGTCGGACCCCAATTTGGAGTGGATGTATCCATCATTGAACTTCAAGAAGGGATGGCCATGGCTATAGCCAGCGACCCATTGTCTTACATTCCATCCATAGGTATTCAAGAATCAGCGTGGCTTTCTGTGCATTTGATTGCCAATGATATTGCTACGACCGGCCATGCTCCCATGTATGGACAATTTGTTCTCAACCTCCCATCCACCATGTCTCCGCAGGACTTCAGGGAGTATTGGGAATATATCCATAAATATTGTGCAGAGATCGGAGTTTCAATTACTGGAGGACATACCGGCTTTTATTCTGGCAATCAATCCACAATTACGGGAGGAGGCACAATGATTACGGTAGCTCCCCGTTTATCCATACTCACATCCACTTCGGCCGGACCAGGGGATGTGATTCTGGTTACCAAAACCTGTGCGCTATCATCTACTGCGATTCTGGCAATGAGCTTCCCGGAAACCGTCATTACAAAAGCTGGCATGGAGACTTACCAGCGCGCATGCGAATCCTTTTACAATACGTCGTCTCTTCGCGATGGACTTGTCGCCAGAGCAAACGAAAATCACGGTGTCACAGCCATGCACGATGTAACCGAGGGAGGCGTTCTGGGGGCTATCTACGAGATGATTACCGCCGCGGGGCAGGGAGCCAGGATTTACAACGATCAATTGCCCGTAAGTGAGATACAACAAGCCATAAGTAAAATATTTGATCTGGATCCCAGAATGATCATCGGAGCGGGATCCATGATCATAACGGTGAAAGCACAAAATGCAGAAAATGTAATAACCCGCCTGACATCCGAAAACATTCCTTGCGTGGCTGTTGGTGAAGTTTGCCCCAGGGAAAGGGGTATAAAGATCATTGAAAATGAGCACGAACGAGTTTTGTCATATTCCAATAGAGACCCTTACTGGAAAGCTTTTTCAATGGCTCTAAAACAAGGATGGAAATGAAAATAAAGAAAGGGTTGTATCTTATCGTGGATCCTGCAATGGGAAAAGATTTTATTGTCGAAAAGGTGAAAAGCATAGAACATGAAAGTGTTGTAGCTATTCAACTTTGGGACAATTTTAAGCCGTTCCAGGACCCTCTTAAAATCATAGAAGAGCTTCTTCCCCTTTGCCAGAGATTCAGTACTCCTTTATTGGTGAACAACCGATGGGAATTGCTTCTTGAAGCCCCCATTGATGGGGTTCATTTTGACAAGCCACCTGAAGATTTGAATCTGATTAAGAAACGCATTAACCGGCAAATATCCATTGGTATTACCTGCACCAATGATCTGAGCATTGTAGAATGGGCTGAAAGTCACCGATTGGACTACATTTCTTTCTGTTCCCTGTTCCCATCCTCCACTGCGGATCGTTGTGAAATTGTCCGCTTTGATACGATTCAAAACGCCCGAAAGATGACCGATATACCCCTTTTCCTTGCTGGGGGTATTACTCCTGAAAAAATGGAATTACTTCAGGATCTGGATTATTGGGGCATAGCGGTCGTTTCGGGAATCATGCTCGCCCAAAATCCCAGAGAGGAATTAAGAAAATTTTATCAAGAATTCAAAAAATGAAATCATGAGAAAGGAAACCATTCATAAGCTTTGCTGCCCGTTCGATAAACATGACCTGGAATTAACAGTGGTAACAAGGAGTATTGACGATACAATTCTTGAAGGCATTTTAAGTTGTACCTCATGTGATCGAGTCTTCCCTATAATATCGGGAATTCCCATTATGAATCCGGATGAATACCGGGAATTCCATCTCGAACGACCCTTACTGGAAAGGTGGAGTGGACAGCACGTGTCCCCTGCATTTCGTCTTGAAAAAGTCAATTCCTTCAGAGAAGCCGAGTAACATTCATCCGCTATACATAGTAAAATGAAATCAGTACTGGTGCAAATAGGTATCGAAGCTGAATAATTTTTCCTGATTTATCGATAGTAATTACCTTTTCCTTACTCGGGTTCCAAAGGCTTTTGCCGGATTCGTTGCGAGAAGTTGGTTGATTTCATCTACAGTAAACCCAGCCTCTGTCAATTTGGGTAAGAGTTTTTCATGTACATTCGTAAAGGGCTGTATGTTCTGTTCATCTTTTTGCGGATCGTACCATCCTGCATCATTGGAGATCAAAATCTGGCCCAGAATTCCTTTGTCTTTTGCGAACTGCAATTTCTCAACATACGTATCGATGTTCCCTCCTCCTATACCGTCGAGACTGATCCAGCAACCCTGTCGTGCTGCCTGTACGTAAACATTGTTGTCTTTTTCGTTTTGGGCATGGACCCATATGAATGCGGAAGGTGAAACGCCTTCCTTTTTCAAAATTTCGAGCTGAGGCCACAAACCCACAGCTTCACCGGTATGCGAAGCTATCGTAAGACCAGTGGCCAGGTGGGTCAATGCCGCTGCTCTCACCAGTTTCTGATGCATGGAATGCAAAGGTGCCTGTGCATCCACGCCGATTTTGATAAAACCGGGTTTAATTCCTGTATCTCCGATTCCGTTTCGATATTCGTCGATCCATTCCCCTGCCAAATCCTCAGCCGTCTTGTTTAGTGCGGATTTTGGAATATACTTGTTTTGACCTACACCATAAAGACCTGTGTTGGTAATGATGGTTACTGCCGTCGATGTGGAAATTTTTTGTAATAGCTCGGGATCACGTCCCAGGTATTTGGGAGTTGCATCTACAAAATATCTAACCCTATATTTTCTCAAATCAAAAACATAGGAAAGCATGGTTTGTAAAACCTCGGTTTCGTCGTAATCATCGGGGGTAATTAATTCTGCCCCAATAAAATCCACCAGCACATGCTCGTGGGTCAACCAGGTCATAATGTTGGCAATCTTTTGTTCACCGGTAACTGTCATGATGGATTGACTGTGAAGACGCACACCCGTTAAGAGGATTACAATCCAAAATATTGTTGTTTTTATTTTCATAGAGTAAATATAAATTCCTTTCTCGATCTATTCCACCCATTTTCCATGGAGCATTACTCCGGAAACTTGTTTCACCAGAGAAATGTTCTCCAGTGGGTTCGCGTTTAATAATACCAAATCTGCCAATTTTCCCACCTCGATACTCCCAATCCGAGCCGCCGATCGGAAGTAATGTGCATTTTTCAAAGTAGTAGCCTGGATCACTTCCATGGGTGACATGCCAGCTTCAGCCAGGAGCTCCATTTCACGCTGGAGGGTAAATCCGGGATCCGCATAGGGGGACCAGGTATGGGAACTGGTCACAATCCTTACCCCGGCCTGATGAGCCCTACGGACAAAATCCATCATATTCTGAAAGCCTTTCACCTGGTAATCTTCCACACCGTCCGATCCTGCTTGTTTTTCAAACGCAGCCAAAGTAGGAACGAAATAAGTACCTCTTTCCACCATCAAATCGATGAGATTTTGTGTTTTGGCAGAATTCAAATCCAGGTTGGACCACAATCTATACCTCCATTCACCACGGGCACTGCTGTTCTTGAATACCGTATCCTGAAACCGTGCGGCTTCCTCTGCACTTGCCAGAGCCACCCCCAGCGAGGTCACGTGTTCAATACCATCAAGTCCTGCATATATTGCTGAATCTGCAGGAACCAATTCCAGATGAGCAAAAACGGGTATACCGGCCAAATGCGCGGCATCGACGACAGGTTTGAAATATTTCAAGGGCAGTCTAAAATAAATTTTGATTCCTGTACCACCATTTTTCACATGCTCGAAAACGGTAGCCTGGGCATGGGCTTCATTTTGAATCAGGACCGCTTGCTGTTTGTACACCCCCGGAAACCCGTCCAGATGGGCTCCGGTGAGAAATACTCGCGGCATAGGGCCCTGTGCAAAATTCAGCGATTGATAAAATCGGAAGGGATGTCCCGGATCTCTGAGGGCTGTTGTCCCGTTCTTTAAAATGGTTTCAAGCGCAGGATTGTTGTTGACCGAATGGTAATGCGCATCGATCAAACCCGGAATAATTGTTTTCCCTGTTGCATCTATCACCTCGGCTCCTTCCGGTATATCGATCGATCGCTGTTCTCCTACTGCAATAATCTGCTCTCCCTGGATTACGATCGCCGACTGTTCTATCACCGATCCTCCCGTACCATCGATCAATCGTGCACCGGAGATAATTTTAATACCAGGAGGCGATGATTTGGGAATATTGATTTCAGTTAAAATATCGGGACGCGGTGCATCCAACCGCAAATGATCCTGGGCCCGACCCCAATGTCCGAAAGCAAGGAAAATAATACATGTAGTTATGATAATTTTCCATACAGAGATTGTGCTTTTGCTGATTTTTACCATGGTAATTCGATTGAAGCAGATTGTAAGAATTGAATGTCAGGGAATTGGAACAATCAAATATAAGGATATTGGAACAAATTCCTTCTTCCGCTTTCACACGATAATATTTCCCATAGGGGGATGATGAAAGTAAAACCCAATTCAAAATATCTTCCAACCCGATATTTATTCCCAATGGCTATTTTGAACCAAAAAGGTTGAAGGCAGCTGCAGTCATGGTCCGAACTCCTGTTCGGATGGAGGGTTCCGGAATCGGGGCATAAAAGGGTGAATGCAGAGAAGGAAGTTCAGGTCCCCCCTGTCGAGCTGCTTCCACTTTTTCCGGATCCACTGTGCCCAGCCAATATAGACAGATTGGCACCTTGTGGTCCTGGATTCCATATCGACTAAAATCTTCACCAAAGGTATATTTGGGCATTTCCTCTACATTTTCAGCTCCCAGTTCCTGCTGAAACACCTGGACCAGCCTTTCCGTCAGTACCGGGTCGTTATCGGTGGTTGGCGTATGGGGATCTCGTATATGGATCACAGGTAATTTATCCTCGGAAATTCCGGCTGCCAGAGCCAGGTTTCGACACCTTCTTTCAATGGCTTCGATAATCTGATCACGCACCACATCGGAATAGGACCGAACAGTCAACTGCAGATGGACTTTGTCGGGGATCACATTGTGGACCGTTCCCCCGTGAATAGATCCTACTGTAACCACTGCAGGTTCCTGAGGATTGACCTCCCTGCTTACGATAGTCTGAAAAGACTGGATCAATTGAGCACTCAACATCACCGGATCCCGGGTGGTGTGGGGTGCTGCACCGTGCCCGCCTTCCCCAAGTACTTCAATATCGATCATATCTACACTGGCAAGCAGCGGTCCGCTTCGATACCCCACCTTTCCCGCTTCCAGGTATGGATTACAATGCAATGCCAGAGCATAATCAGGTAAGGGTACTTTTTCATACAATCCATTTTTGAAAAACAAATTAGCACCCATACCAGTTTCCTCTGCCGATTGAGCCACCATTATGAGCGTACCCTGCCACCGATCTCGCATTTCAACCATAGTTCGGGCGGTTCCCAGGAATACCGTCATATGCATATCATGACCACAGGCGTGCATCACACTAACCTGATCTCCGGCAGCATTCGTGCCAGTTGCGCTGCTTGCATATGCAAGACCAGTACTCTCCCTGACGGGTAAAGCATCCATATCAGTTCGAATCAACACCACAGGTCCGGAACCATTCCGGTAAACGGCAGCCAGGTTAAATGCACCCATGTTTTCCTGTACTTCGAATCCCAAAGTGGTTAGTTGATCTGCGATCAGTCTTGCCGTCTTTTCCTCCTGCATTGAAAGTTCCGGCGCCTGGTGAAGATGTCGGTACAATTCCCACAATTCGGGATAAATTTCATCAATGTATCCCAGGACTTTCTGATTGGTCTGAGCATACAGCAATTGTCCATAGGTAAAAAATATGACAAGGATTAGCGTAAGATTCGATACAGGCAAATGAGGCATGAGGTCAGATTTGAATTACTACTTTGCACGTATCATTTTACAAACCGATTAAGACCTGTAGTAAATGAAATATCCATTGAAATCATTTATACCAGATTCCTGGTATTTTCCATTCCCTACGGATCGATCCTGAACAGACCTTCCCAATATGCAATAATACGTTGCGTATCAAAATTAAAAATTTCAAGGTTAACCTGTCTTCTTCTACCGATTTTCATTCAGAAAAATCGTTCCGGAATAAAACCTCTAAAAGAAGACGACATTATTTTGCAGAATTCTGTTCCGCCATCCAGTACGGTGTTGTATCAGAATCGTTATTCGCCCCCAGTATTTCGCGATACAAGTCCGGTTTTCGTGCGTTTCGATAACGGAAACCTCCCGCTTTTTTCAATTTGTCACGCGTCAGAGTTGCCGTCGCGATATCTGCTTCAAATGAATTCGTTTCTGCCAGCAATTCACCATATGGATCAAGAATCATAGCATTTCCGCCTTTGAGATGGCTGCCATCATAGCCGATAGGGTTGGAAAAGGCATAGTAAACACCATTATCATAGGCACGTGCAGGTAACCATCTCATTAGCCAGCCACGGTGTTTGGGTCCTCTGAACTCTTCCCAGAGAGCATCCGGATTTTCATTTCGATTTTCCCAGAGTTTGTGATCCACAAACCCACGGCCAGGCATAGCAGAGGGTGTACATCCGGTTACGTGTGGGGCAAAAATCACCTCAGCCCCCAGCAGGGTTGTTGCCCTTACATTTTCTATCACGTTGTTATCATAACATATCAACATACCGGCTTTCCATCCCAGAAGATCAAAAGTAGTATAGGTTTCACCAGGGCTCAAAAATTCACTGATAAAAGGATGGAGCTTTCGATGCCGGGCGATCATATGATTGCCGTCCACAGCAACGTAACTGTTGTAATATTTCCCGTTTTCTTCTTCCAGCACCCCTGCCATCACTATGATATTATGTTCTTTGGCTAAGGACATCAGACGACGGGTGGTATTTCCATCCGGGATGGGTTCAGCCAATTCTCCAATTTGTGTTTCACTCAGATTCTGTAGAAAAGTATAGCCCGTAGTACATAATTCATGAAAGCTGATTATCTCCGCACCCTGTTTTTTCGCTTCAGCGATCAAATCTTCCATGATGGTTAAGTTGACGTTTTTCTGGCCGTCTTTGGGTTCAAACTGTGCCACTGATAATCGAAGGGATTCCATACTAACGCTTTTAAGAATTTTATTTGATAAAGCAAAACGAACAAAGTTCAGTGACGATTTTGGCTTCCTGCCCCATGGACCTGATAGAATTTATCCTTCACTAAATATATCATGTTTATCTTCATCTTTGCCAGCTCTCCATTCCACCAATGCCACACAACCCTCACTATGTCACCATCCTTGTGCCTTGAACTATCGAAAAAATATATCGAAAAACATGGATAGCTATTTAGATTTCCGCACACTATACTGATAAAAATAAACCCCCGAACAAAAGTTGCCCAGGGGTTTATACGTCCAGATCCTAAAATTTTTCCGCCTATGGAAATCAAGCGAAAACAAATTCGGGTATTCACCATGAAGACCCTTCTATCGTACTATTTTTCTTATTATAATCTGATAGCCATGTGAGTACCATATTGTGATTTGGACTCATCAATCGTATCAATTCAAAGTAGCGTCCAGGGAAATTTCACAATTGAGAACCTTGGAAACCGGGCAACCCGCTTTGGCCTTCTCCGTTAATTCTTCAAATTTTTCTGAGCTAATATTATCAATTTTTGCTTTCAATACCAAATGGCTATGGGTAATATTGGCTCCACCCTCACCTACCGTAATGGTAACAGTCGCTTTGGTGTTCAATTCTTCGGGTGGGAATCCAGCTTCGCTGAGCATTTTGGAGAGGGCCATATTGAAGCACCCTGCATGCGCTGCTGCGATCAATTCCTCAGGATTGGTTCCGTTTTTACCCTCTTCATCTGAGAATCTGCCCGAAAAATTATAGGGCGTATCATTAAGAATTTCACTCTGGCTGGTCAAAACCCCACTTCCGGTTTTTACATCACCTTTCCAAATACTGGTTGCATGTCGTTTCATATAAATTTCATTTTTTATCGATTACTTTTCTAATAAAACCCTTCCTCTGGGTAAATTGTTGCTGCAAGTTTTGTGGATCCCGGGATCAGTCATAGATAACCTTACGCAAAAACTGGAGGGTAATACCCACTTCAAGGCTGATATTTCTGATTTCCTGCTCAGGCAAGGAATATCGGTTTCCAGAAGGCGTGGCCAATTCTTGAGGTGGAATATAAACCTGCTGTGACAGATCGGGACTGAAAGTGATGTGAAGCATGGGTCTGAAAAACTCATTGGAAGCCAGACGGATACCACCTCCTGCGCTTACGCCGTAGTTCCATTTTCGTAAACCATTGGTATTGAGATAGGAAATCTCGCCAAACTCCGTTCCATAAGTATATGAAGCTCGAATCCCAAAAGAATAAAACCATTCAAAGTCATCGTTGAGTCCGTGGTACTTTTTCACCCCGGCCATCACCTCTGCATTTTTGAATACGATTCTGGAATAACCTCCTCGGATAACCCGGCCAGATATAGGACTGACATAATCATTGTATCGCAACCCTCTGCCTTTGGGATTGAGGCCTGCATTCAAAAAAAATGATGAACCCTGGCCATAGGACTCCAGGTGTCCCATTATATGCAGCGCAAGGAGCGGGTTGGATTCCTGATAACCGTTCCATTGTTGGAAGGCAACCGTGGGTCCACCTTTGACACCAAAATACATCGATTGGGCATCAGCCACTGAAACACCTGTGAACCACAGCAAAGTGCCCCAAAGTACACCTAACCAATACTTCGTCATTGAGCTATTTTTAATATCTGGTCAATGCTGATCTGGTCGGATGTAAGTTGGTTTAGGTCCCGAATCGATTGAACGGTAACCCCAAATTTACGGCTGATACTAAACAAGGTATCACCCTTGATTACTTTATAGGTATGGGTTGTTCCCGGTGCAGATGGTTCTTTCGTCTCCATTCTATCCGCTTCCACTACCGCTTCCTGATACAGGACGATATCTTTTTTTTCAAAATCCACCTTTTGGACGGGTTCTTCAGTATGGTTTACATTCTCCGCAAACTTCAATTTTTCGATCTGACCTTCGATGGGACTTTCAATCTCTCCATCCCCCGAAAAATCGTTACTATCGGTTGGAGGAGCGTTCATTTTTTCTACATCCTCCGGATTGTCGGTGCCCTCCAACCGGTTATCTGACTGATATTCGGCTTGCCATTCCGAAGCCAATATCGGTCTGCTGACCAAATTGGTTTCCACGACTTCCACATCATCATATGTCAAAGGAATCATATCCCCTTTGGCCGCTTTACCGCGAAGTACAATCTTCTGTCCGGGCAGGGGAATCATATTTGCCTTTATTTTATTTTTTCTTTCCAAAGTAGAAACCCGAATTCCGTACATCTGAGAGATCCTGTGCAAATCTTCTCCTTCCCTGACAATATGGTATTTTTCAGGACCTCGATACCAAATCCGTTTCTTCTCAAGAAAAACATACATTCCATTTTCCAAATAATCGTCCAAACCCAGATCATTGTCATTGTACCGTAGGATCTCCTGAGACGTCAAATCGTATTTCTGTGCCAATTGTTCCATCGTTTGCCCCTCGACAACCTTTATAGCTTTGCGATCATTAATTTCCACTTTATATTCCTTGCTCGGTCTGGTCTCAGGTTTAGGGAGCATGCTAATCTCAGAATCGTCGGATTTTTTATCCAATTTTTCCATAAAATCAAGGTCTCTGGCCTGTACCACGACGTCCACTGGATTGATAAAATTGATATTGGAATCCTCATAATAGTCATAAGTATAAAGGGCATATTTCTCGATCAGATGTATCAATAAGTTGGCATATGCAGGGTTGGTGGCATATCCTGCCTTACTCAATCCCCATGCCCACGATTTATAATCCGTCCGCTGAATTTCGAAAAGGGGACCATATCGATAGCTCTTTTTGGGATCGAGTAAAAACTGAGAATGGGCCCGGAAGGAATCCTCAGCATCTCGGAACACCCGAAAACAAGATTTGATCAGCCGTCCCTGGCGGTCCCGATCATCATCTTTTTTAAAGTAAGTCGGTCCATTCCATTCCCCCCCGCATTTTATACCAAAGTGATTGTTTGCTTCTGTAGCCAGATCACTCATGCCCGCATTGGATTCGAGAATCGCCTGTGCCATTTTGATACTGGCTGGAATGCCATATTTTTGCATTTCCTCGACAGCGATCATTTTGTATACATCGATGTACTCAATGACTTCTTCCCGGGGTATGGAATACAGAGAGTTCAAGATCAACAAAAAGACAGAGGTTATAAAAATTCGCATAATTTCTTTTATTTCACCGGAGTTTTATTACCAATACTATGCCAAATCACCTCGAATATTCAATATATATTATATTTTTATATCATACATCATGTCCTTAGCAGCGTCAAAATACACATTTTTTTGTAATAAAATTCCATATTTTCTGAAATAGCAAAATCTGTATTTCAATCTCCCGTGATGAAACGAAAAAATCTGAGTGGTCATATATTTCTTCAATTTAAAAAATATTACCCCAGGGTTTTTTACCTGTTCATGGTTATCGTGATCATAACTGGATGCAGATCGGGCGATTCCCAGCCTCCGGAGGAATTCCACTTCGATGATTCGCTTTCTTATTATAATAACTTGATAAACGTCGATCCTGCCAATGCAGATGCCCACCTGGCCCGCGCACGTTATTACTATAACCAACACCACTTTGCGGCCGCGCTCAAAGATGTGGAAGTGGCGTTGGAAATTGATAGCATGAGGCTGCGAGGCTATATTCTTAAAAGTCAGGTTGAAATGGATTACTTTCGCTCACTGGAGTCTTTACGTACTATGCAGAAAGCCGAAAAAATCTGGCCAAATTCATTGGAGGTCAAGGAAAATCTGGCCCAGACCTTTCTTATTCTCAAGCAGTACGACCAGGCTGCCGCCAAAGCAACAGAAATTCTGAGCCTCAACCCCAGTGCGGCCCGCCCCCATCTTTTTTTGGGTATGATAGCCAAAGAAAAACAGGATTCTACCTTGGCTATCAAACATCTACACCAGGCTGTCCAAAACGATGCGGATTTGCTTGATGCATGGATCGAACTAGCCAGGATACAAATGTTCAAAAACCCCACGAAAGCTGCACCCTACTTTCAAAGTGCCTTAGACATAGCCCCCGATGATCTCCGGATATGGCATGCCTATGCCATGTACTGGGAGCACCAGGACAGCCTGGAACAGGCAAAAAATGCATATGCGCATATTATTTCACAGGATTCCCAATACCATGAAGCGTACTACAATCAAGCCTTAATCTTAATGGATCAGGATTCGTTCCTCACGGCATTGACCCTATGGAATGCCTTTATCGAACTCGATCCCCAATTTCCCCGTGGCTATTTTTACCGTGGGATTTGTTCTGAATTGACGGGCAACCTCACTTCTGCTCTGGAGGATTATCTTCAGGCTCAAAAACTGGACCCTCGCCTACCCAACATTGAAGAAGCAATTCGAACCATCGAAAACAAACTTTCAAATTAATTACGATGCATTTAGTACCCCAATTACTTATTTCAAACACACAAAATCCTTATAGACGTATTATCCTGGCCAATTACCTGCGGATTCCTTGTAAATTTACCCATTGATTGATGAATAGGACCTTAAAGATATTTCTGTTATTATATACCCTCTGGTATGGACCGGGTACAATTTGTTCCCCTGTACTGGCGCAATCCGGAGAATTGCAGTTAAATCTTTTGCTGGATTCTGATCAAATCCTGGATTGGTCGAGGGAATATGAAGTGGTTATTGCAGATCAAATTCCTGCAACCATCACTTTGGGCAAGGTGCAGGAGGACAATACGGTGATCGGTATTTTAGCGATCCAGGGATTGGAAAACAGACTGATCCTCCACGGGATAGAAAACCATAGTAATTTTACACTCCACGAATGGGTGGATAATAATATCCGCTCAGGATCATTGGAATTGTCAGAAAACCAGGGAGATCTTTCCGGATATTGGTACAATCATGACAAAACGCTTCGCCTGACCATACACAGCAAAAAGCTCCATATGCCCAGGGAAATCCGCCAATATCAGCACGAGGAATTGGTTTTTCATACCCTGGTCAGTCAGGAATCAGAGCACCTGATCAGTTCCCATGTTATCAACCAGGAAACGTGGAGAAGACGGCAGGTAAAAAATGGGAAGTGCCTGAAAATCCAGCAAGGTCGGAATGAGATTGAATTTTGCCGCACAGGGACCCTCGCCCTGTACCCTTACCATAGAATTGACCTTGTCCGGTTGCTCCATGGCCTGGTACCTCAAATTCCCCATGATGAAATATTTAACAGTCAGATTTCCAGGTGGTTGGATCAGTGGGCAGAAGAGGTGTTTCAAGCTTCAGAGATGGATTTTGAAGATCACCGGTGGAGCCACAATCAATCGATTTGGTTCACTCCCGATTACATTTCAGAAGATTTGATCAGTGGATTATTATCCGTTCAGTTTTTAGGCCAGCAATGGATGCATTCTCAAGCTATCGTCTATGATCGCCAAAAAAACCAATTCTATTCCCCTGCGGATTTTTTCCGGAGCCACACTCCATGGGGTGATCAGTTTCAAGAGTTGGCCCGCCAACAAATTTATAAAGCACATGGAGCGACCATCGATATTTTTCCTGAGGCTTTGGAACGAATTCGGTTCCATATGACCTTAAATCCTCAGGGCATTTTGATATCCAGTGATTTTACCCCGTACTTTGGCAGATTGCAGGTACAGTTAGATTATCAGGATTATCGGGAAGATTTACAGCGATTTGCTCCGTTTAGAAAATTAATCCATCAATGACCATGAAAGTATTGAGCCATTTTTGGAAAACCAAAGTGCGAATACTTCTGTATTCCATCAAATTTGGATCTATGAAGTTACGGTTTTGGCAATTTCTGGTAGTTAGTATGTTTTGTCCGGGACTCTCGATGGCCCAGGAAGTAAACGTCGAAGTCAGTTATGATACGGTTTATGCAGGGAATATTGTAGGTGTCAGGTTTTCTATGGAAAACTGGCAGGGGGACCTGATCGATCCGGACTACGGGGACTTTTTACTGGCCGGAGGTCCACAAATTTCCTCATCTATGTCTATAAGTGGAAACCAAAGAACCAGCTCCAAAACCATTACTCTATTTCTTCGACCCCCGGAACAACCCGGGGTGTATATAATCCCATCCATGAAATTTAAAGGGGAAAACAAAGAGGCTGTGTCATCCGAGAAAAAAATTTTCGTCATAGAAAATCCCGACGGAATTCGTCAGGAACCAAGCTTTAGACAGACTACCACGAATACTTTTGACAGACAATACCGCAGAACCCAACCTCCTCAAGGCAAAAGACAACGGTTTTAACCGGATTGGGGTAATCCTGTTCTACCATTAACCCAAATCATCTTCAATGCATTGATGACAGACAGGATTGGATAAAAATTGATAGAGGCATCTCAAACCCCGGTCGAATACAAACATTTTTAGTCCTGCAAGGTTGGACAATGCTTAAATACCTGTTGTACGAAACCTAAATCTACTACGATGAAGCTTGTCTATCTTTGGATTTTGGAGTTGGTTTGGTGGATTGGGGCTTTCCTGATAGCCATTATTCTGATATGGCCCTATTATCCCCACTTAATTGTGGATGTTCCCTTCCTGATTCCCAATATCATCCTCACTCTTCTGACCGTTTTGGGCGTACGACTTACTTTTATGCCAGAACAGTCTATCTGGGGTCAAAATCGATGGGCTATTTTTACATTGACCTTTGCGTTTATACCCATTTGCATCTATGCGGTAAAGCAATACAGTATTATGAATCAGTATTTCACTACTTCCGCGAGCTGGATGCATTCGTTTTCCTATTTATTAACGCTGACTGAAAAAAGTGACATAGCTGCCTATATAAAAACTCAATTCACATGGTGTGCTGTAGCTGCCTTTTTTTCGGGTATATCCATGTCCGGAAGGATGATCCTTTCATCCTGGAAAATTATAGCCCCACCCAGGAAATTCTAGTGGTCAGTTTCAGTTACTGCGGTTGTTTTTTGTAGTACCGAAGAAACAAAACCGAGCATAGGACAGGCCTACGTGAGGCTTTTGGTGATGAAGGTACGGTAAAAAAGAAGCCGTCATAAGTGAGAAGAACTTATGAAACAGAGCACTAAACACGTCCAACAAAGAAAAGCCATTTACTTTCTGGTAAATGGCTTTGTAATTAGATGGCTTGTGGTCGATCAAGCAGGGCAAATTATCTCAATTTAAAGTGTACTTTCAAATGATACACCCGATTGGTATCGAGGTTGTCGATATCGACCTTGTGATAATTCATTCTCGTCTTGATATATTCATCCAATTCGCGGATTCGGGCATCCGTTTTCAACACCACAAGCTGGTCATCCGCAGTCACAAAAAAGGAAATCCGTACTCTTTCATCGACTGAACTGGTGAACTCCGGGTTGATAAGGAGATGGGTCACCGCAGTACGCAAATCTGAATTGGGATCTATCGGGGTATCGGCAAAGGATAGATGAGCTGCGAGAAAAGTGAAAACAAGAGCAATTCCTAATGATTTAATATTTTTCATAGCTGATAGTTTTGATTGACGAAAAATTGAATTCCGTGTTTTTGCTTGCGCATTCGCTTATGCGCCATTTTAGGCTCAGAGCCTGAATTACAGACTTAGTCTTTCAATTGAAAAAGCACTTTCAAATGATACACGCGATTGGTTTCCAGATTGTCAACATCCACCTTGTGGTAGTTCATTCTCGATTTGATATACTTATCCAATTCTTTAGCTCGGGCATCGGTTTTCAATACAACGAGCTGATCATCCGCAGTCACAAAAAAGGAAATACGCACTTTCTCTTGTAGGGAAGCCTTTATTTCAGGGTTGATAAGAAGCCTGGTCACTGCATGTCGTAAGTCAGCGTTGGGATCCACCGGCGAATTAGCAAACGATACCTGAAGGATACTCAAGGTGAAGATCAGGGCAATAGCAAAAGATTTGAAATTTTTCATAGCTGAAAGTTTTTTGGTATTAATTAAAATTGTTCTATTATTCTAGAATTTCTTTAAATTGATTGCTTCACAATACAATTTTTGATCCCATTTTCGATTTATCGACGCTTAGACGGCCCACGAAATTGTTTTGTTACACCGTTCCCTTGAAAAAAGAAAAAATTTTTGGTCACATTCAGGTTGACCCATCTCCTGGACAAACCCGCTCCAAAGTTCAGTTAGTCCAGAAGGTCTTTGGCCATCTCAAATTGTCGGGAAGGGAGAAAAAAGCCATTTTACTCGTTTGCAAAATGGCTCTTGGCATGAAAAGATTGTTCCTTATCTGATCATTTTCTGAGCTGAAAATGGACCTTTATGTGGAAGATGCGGTTGATCTCAAGATCCTCCACATCTACAGTGTGATAATTCATTCTATTTTTGATATACTGATCCAATTTTTTAGTGCGGGCATCGGTTTTGAGAACCACCAATTGCTTGTCCGAAGTGACGAAAAAAGATATTCTTACTATTTCTTCGAACGAAGCATCCATCGTTGGATTGATCAGTAGTTTGGTTACGGCGAGTCTCAAATCTGATTTTGGATCCTCTATTGATTTGGAAAATGAGGATTGGACCAGGGCAGTCATCAGTACTGTGGCAATTGCCAGGGTGTTGAATAATTTCATAGCTGTTAGTTTTAGTTGATTAGTTCGTGTTGTTGGTTTTATTCTGACATTTTGTTCTCAATGTTTCTGATTTATGTAAAATTGACTGTTGTTATCCATTTTGTATGTCTTAGACGGTCAAAAGCATCGATTTGTTGCACCAATGTATTGTCGATTTTGTTAATCAAAACTTTTTTTGGACGAAAGGCGAAATTTGAGCGATTAAAAGCCAACTTTCAAATGACTTCTTCCGAACCAATTCAAAATAGAATGACCCACAAAAGATGACATCCGGGATTAATTTCCCAATTCTAAAAAAAATGACTAGGTTGTTTTATCTTCATCTGATCAAGTACCCAATTTCAATCCATGGAAATTAAAAATGAAGCCCCATTTTACAACAATTGGATTTCTCTGGACTCGATACCACAAGCTACGGAGGCAGATTTCATTCCGGTAGAATCGGAATATCTATATGTACGTCTAAGTAGTGTATTATTGGTAGCAATCTTGTCTGGCCTTGGGTTGGTCACCTTCCTTCTTTTTTCCCCTTTTACCTGGTCACAAAAGTTGTATGTCTTCGCAGGATTTTTGGTGCTGATTCTGTTGTGGGCCTGGTTGGTTTATATGGAATTCAGGTTCCGGGGCTATGCAATCCGCGACCAGGATATTGCCTACCGGAGTGGATTTATTTTCCGCAGACGGCAATATTTACCCTTCAGACGCGTCCAGCATTGCAAAATCACAGAAGGTCTCATCGAGCGATTATTCAACTTTTCAACCGTCGTAATTTCTGCTGCAGGTGATGACATCGTCATTCAAGGTTTGCGTCCGGATGATGCGAAAAATTTACAGCAGTATATCAATGAAAAGGTGGATAGCCTGACGAAAGAAATGCATTATGGAGAAAGGTAAATGGTACGCACTAGCTCCACCTGCCATGTTAATTACTATCATCGGAGCTCTACGCAGCTACGCGCTGATCGTCCTTTACTTTGCCTACCGAACCTACCAACGCTTTGACAGCCTTTCCTTTTTCAACAGCTTTGACCTGTTTCTCGACTTTTTGATCAGCATTCTCCCTGCATTTTTGGTGGTGGTCGTCGGAATTATGGAATACCGCAGATTCAGATACCAACTGGGAGAAGAACAACTTCATACCAAAAGTGGATGGCTACGTCGTGAAAAAAAAAGCATACCGATCGAAAAAATACAATCCGTACAGATCGAACAAAATTGGCTGTACCAACTCCTCAATGTCTACCTGGTCAAAGTAGATACCATCGGTGATGACAAACTGGAGGTCGAAATCGGTGGGGTATGGGAGGAAGATGCTATCAACCTGAAAAGCCAGATTCAATCCATTAAGAAGGAATCCTCAGATCAACAGACAGGAATCTCTGAACCCGGCAGCGTACCTGACATTCAGTTTGAATATAATTTAACCAACAGACAAATTTCCCGGTACGCAGTTACAGAAAACTTTCTTTGGTTTCTGCTTCCATCCACCCTGTCCATTATCCTGCTGTATCAATTATACCACAGCGTGGATGCCGAACAACTTACCTGGCAATTGCTTTTTGATATGGTAGTTGGGAACCTGGATCCCACTGGAAGCGCATTGGAATATGAAGATTTCTCAGGCAATTATTTTATCCTGTATGGCCTTCTGCTCGCCACCTTCTCCAGCGGGATGTATTTATTCAACAAAGTATTTGGGTTGTTCAACTACAACCTGACTTTCCAAAACCAGGAAATTCATATCAGGCGGGGGTTGATCAACAAATTTGAAACCATTATTCCCCGTCGTAAGATTCAACTGACCACCTGGTACACCAATTTTATTCGAAAAAAACTCGGGATCTTCACGCTGTCATATAAATACGCTGGTGGGAGAAAAACCCTTGGAGCAGATGCCATCGTGCCTTTTTTCGATGAGAACATTATCATCCAACTCAATCAACCTTATTACCAGTTAAACTTTCAAAGTGAACCCATTTCGATTTCCATACACCCCGCATACGTGTGGCGAAATTTTTTATGGGTCAAAATTCCATTGTCCTTAATCATAATCACGCTGTGCTTCTGGATCCATACCTGGATATTTTACCTTGCCTTGGGATTACCTGTTTATTTCCTGGTTTACAATATATTCTACCGTAGAAACTTCAAACTCCACTTGTATAAGGACTATTTTCTTGTGCAGCAGGGCGTGTGGGGACGTCGAACCACACTGGTAAAATGGAATAAATTGCAAAAGTCGGAACTACGTCAAACCCCATTTCAGCGAAGGAAAAAACTGGCCAATCTACACTTACATACCGCGGCGTCCAATGTGACAATACCCTACCTTGATCAGAACATATCCGAGCAGATCAATGACTATGGACTCTATTCCACCGAAAGTAGTAAGGTGTTTCTATTCTGATGACATCGTGGTCCCTTCTATCCCGAATTACCTCAAAATTGCTTTTTAGTAAAAATTTTGTCCGTGGTGGTAACAAAACCAGGGACTTCTACGTCTAAGAGCTACCATGACGCCTACTGAGTATAATAAATGTGTCGATGAGCACGCCGACTCGTTGTTCCGGTACTGTGTTGGTCTGACCGGAAACCAAGCTGATGCAGATGATTTAGTTCAAACTGCCTTCAGAAAACTGTGGGAAAATATACACGATCTCGATGTAAAGGTTGCGAAATCATGGTTGTTTCGAACTGCCTATCGATCTATGATTGATGAGTACCGTAAAGTAAAAAGAGAACGGGAATACCGCAATATGCAAGTGGAAAATACCACAGAATTTCAGAGTTCCTTTGAGGAAAGGGATTTGGTTTGTAAAGCGCTCGAAATATTGACCGAAGAACAGAAAAACCTGATTCTACTGAGAGATTATGAAGGATATTCCTATCAGGAGCTCTGCGATATCACTGGAATGTCAATGCCAGTAGTCAAAACAACCCTGTTCAGGTGCAGGAAAAAACTGAGAGAAAAATTATTAGAAATGAATTACACAAAATATAATGTAGAATGAAAATCACGATTGAGAATTACGAAGCATATGCCCTCGACTATCTGGAAGGAAGTCTGGGTCACCAGGAGGAGCAGGATTTTCAAAAATTTCTTGAGGATCATCCTGAGATTCATGCGGAGTTGGTCGGTCTCGATCAAATGATCTTGACACCAGATCCCCACCTGAAATATCCAAATAAAAAATCTCTATACCGTAAACAGAAAAGAGGAATTATTCCCTTGTGGAACTCTCCCTGGATGGTCGCGGCATCCATTGCCCTCATATTGGCGATCACTGCGGTTTTGTTTTTCAAAAACCCCGCCACAACGCCCACAGACCTCCTGAGTGAGTACCATTCCTCCTCACTTGAAGATAATAAACTACCAGCAACCAAACCAATGCCGGCTGAGCTTCCTGAAACAAACGTCATGGCCCAACAGGGAAATGTTCCAGGTCAGGCGGAGCACACCGATGATGGCTCACCGGCATTGACTTTGGACCCACAACTCAGGAATGGAACAACACCAAGGACCATAGTAGCACCTCTTACAGACGGTAAAACTTCAGATTTGGCTCAAAAAGCTTCCATTTCACATCAATCAACCCCACAGGAAGAGGATTTAAATACAGATACAGAAGATTTTATCGCATCGGAAGCCATGGATATTCGGATGATGGAACCCCTGGCTATGCTGCCTGTATCCATCCAACCATTACATGTTCCTGCATCCCCCATCACATTTCAAACCCTAGGCCAGAACGTTGAGGAGGAATCCATACAATTTGAGATTCACATACCAGGGAAATTTTTATCCGAAACATGGACGGATGTGAGTCTGGCCAACATTAAAAGCAAGCTTTTACCCGAATTTTTATATACCCGAAATAACAATTAATCATGAAAAATCTAAAAATTTTATACGCCGTTGTATTGGTATTTTGCATTAATACCCATATGGTTTTTGGTCAGGATACCACATCCCGGTCTTCACGGGATTCTATTGAACTCGAAAAGCAGAAAACCCAGCTGGAAATTGAAGAAATGGCCCGAGACCTGGAGGCTTTGATGTCCCAATTGGGTGAAAAAATATCCAAACACGTAAATGAAGAGGTAAGCCGGGAAATTAAGGAAGCTATGAAAGAACTCCAAAGAGAACTGGAAGGGATGGAACAAGAATTGGAGGAACTCGATAAGGAGTTGGAGGAGGAATGGAAAGAGAATGGAGGCGATGGCAAGAGTGGAAAAGGGGAAAGCCTGGGTGAAGTCCTGGATGGCTTAGACATCAAATGGAATAAGAAAAAGGAAAAACTGGCCAATGTAAAAACCCGGTGGTTCTTACTTGATCTCGGATTTGCCAGCTACATTTCACCTGATCCACTGCCGGAGTTGAATGGAATCAATCCTATGGAACCGGATATTCTTAATAGCGTGAGCTGGCGACTGCATTTGGTCAATCAACGGATCAATATCATACGACACCATCTCAACCTGGTGTACGGCGCCGGTTTTTCCTTCAACTTCTACGGATTTTCGAATCCTGTGACGCTAGCTCCATCCAGCCCAAGTGTCAACTTTTCCCTGGCTGAAGGGAATGATGCTTCCTATAAAAAGAATCACCTGCGGGCATCCTACCTTCATCTGCCGGTGATGCTCAATATTGAGACCAATCCGTATCAGAAAAGTAAAAGTTTTCACATCAATGCCGGCGTATATGGGAACGTCCTTCTGGGAGGAAAAACATCCCAAAAAACCAACAATCGAAAAACGAAAATCAAGGATAAATACAACCTGGAGAACTTTCAGTATGGCCTAATCGGTCAGTTAGGCTACGGACCTGTTACTTTTTATGGTACCTACGGATTAAACGAATTGTTTAAACCTGAAAAGGATAATGGTTACACCGTAAATCCCATTACTTTCGGGATCAAACTCATTCCTTTTTGATTTATCAGACCTGTCCCGAGTTCGCAAATGTAATTTTAAAATACCCCCATTTTAAGACAGAAAGCAGATGAAACACCTCATCTGCTTTCTGCTTTCTATTTCTTTATCCTCCGATGCTTGTCATCGTTCCAGCAAAACCCACATCAATATGGAATCCGCAGTTCCGTCCATGGTGGGTTCGTTTGTGGAATAATCCCCAATATCATCATGATAAGCCACATAATCATTTTGAAAAGATTCAAATTCATCGGGGTTGAACAAGGTGAGCCCCAGTAAGCTATCAAATATTGACCTGTAAACCGGTCCATCGATTAAACCACCTGCAGGGGTATCCTGCAATAAAGCCGTAGAGGGTAAATGCACATCCTCCGGTGTCTCTCCATTGACAGGAATTCCTGTGAACATAGAAGTTCCCCAGGGATTGCGACCGAACAACCAATCCCGATGAAGGATCTTTGCCGTTCGAAATTGGAAATCACCGGTCATGCGTTCATATAAGGCAATTTGGGTGACAAAATTTACCAAAAGATTATTGGAACACCATATAAATGGCACCCCCATGAAATAAGCATTTCCTGAGGCACGTTCAAGCACATTCTCAATACCCATCCTGTACCATTCCACAATACTATCACGCATAGTGGAAGGAGCTACTGAGAACAAAGCAAAATGCCCCATATTCATGAATGGGTATTTTTGGTAATGATTCATGGTATCCATCATCATCCACCCCTCCGTTTCGGCTTTCCGACCATGTTCCATCGCTTTATCCAGATAGGTTTGATCTCCTGTCAACCTGTACAGTTCTGCTGCACCCCATTCCATATCATCGTGCCACGAGTCCTCATTATAACGATAAGGTGCTCCATGGGAATTCCCTTGCTGATAACCTGGATTTTTCTCTCCCATAGCAAAAAGTTCAATAGCTGCTTCCCGGCATCTTATTGAGAAACCCTCGTCTATCTTCTTAAAAATATCAGCTGCCATAGCCAATGCCGCCGCACAGCGTCCGGCCAAATTGCTGATTCCTGTGGACGTACTTTTCCATTTGTTCAAACCCTGGGGCTCACCATTCGCAAAATAGGCAGGTCGGTAAGAATTGGGGCCCCATCCATAGTCTGCATTGTCCTGATCTGGGATTTTAAACCCGCGATGATCACGATCATCTGCGATTTGATGAATCAGCCAACCCTTTCGGGGATGCAATTTCAATATCCAGTCGAGCCCCCATCTGGCTTCATCAAGAATATCCGGAATTCCATTGGGATGAGGATGTCCAAGGGCATCCACTTCATCACCAAAGACATCGGGTGCAAGCCTATACGCCATTAGCATTCTGGCAGTAGCGTTGGAACTGGTAATCAGATATTTCAACTGATCACCTGCATCGTGCCATCCTCCGGTAAAATCAAAAAATAAAGAATCGGGCACCGGTCCATAAAACAATTTACCATCCTGCTGATGACAAACAACATTAAAGTATGGATTGTATCCGCACCTTTGCTGACGCATAAATGCAAGCAAATCATTCGAATATGGGGAATAAGGTTTATCATGTACCGCGATGGAAGCGATGGATTGATTACGGTAGTTTAAATTATAGATGCCCGTTTGACGAATATGCGTCAGATCAGCTGTATACTGGAACAAGTATTTACCCCACAAACCCGTTTGTATGATATCAGGCTGTATGGAATAAATTTCATCACCTGATTCGGATGTTACTTCAATCCTCTCGTCCAAAGATGAATCAGACATGATCAATAGGATTTTATCCTCGTCGGGTAAATAACCCACTTGATTATATCTCACATGAATCTCCTGCCCAAAAACAGAAATTGCCAGACCCTGGAATATAATAATACAATATACAGCCCGGCATACTTCAAAAAAATTGCTAATCTTCATCATAGGGTTTCATTTAACAATTGACCATCAATTTAGCAAACCTTTTATCGTTCGTGTCAATTTGGAGTGATAGATTTTGAAAACGGACCCATCACGGCAATTTTCATGTTATTGTATTCCCATAAAGAACCAAAAAGCCAAAGTGTTCGTTATGAAAAAGAATACGAAAGGTAGATTTCGTTGACCTTTCTAACTTTTAGAATTATTTCACATGGCTTTTTGTATTACAGGAGCAATTTGGATGTTTGGATCTCCGTTTGGAGTCATTCTTTTTGGAGCAGGAGTTATCGTGGGATACCTTCTGTCTGAAAACCAACGATCGCGACGGATGGAACTGGAGGAAGCTTACGAAGAACTCAACGATATGCTTCTTGAAAAAGAGGGACGTATCGATAAGTTGGAAGCCTATATCGACCAGTTACATCAGCGACAACTCGAAGAATCCACTGATTCCCCAGGCTCAAAATCTGTGCCAGCTTCCGACAAACAAGATCTTACCCGCATTGAAGGCATCGGTCCGAAAACCGCAGAAATTCTGAATCAAAGTGGAATAAAAACTTATAAGGACCTTTCCGAAACTTCTCTAGAAGCTCTGACCCAAATTTTAGAAGCCGCCGGGCCTGCGTTCCTTCGTCACAATCCGGAAACCTGGGCAAAACAGGCACTCCTCGCAGCCAATGGAGATTGGGAAGCGCTGGAAGCCTGGCAGAAAAGCAGATGATGATTTACATTGAATCCTGACTCGGGATGGGGGAGCTTATGCTCCGAATACTCACACCACTGGGACGGGGGAGGGAACTATGGGATTCCCAGAGGAGCTCCTGCTCTGCCACTCACACACACTACATTATCTATTTTTCAAGAAATTGATTTCCTTTTTCCCATAGCAGGAGCTATGGGGTTCCCAAAGGAGAGCCTGCTCCGCCCCACACACACTCTAGACGATCTTTCTTCCTGGATAATTGATTCTTTCTTGCCCATAGCAGGAGCTATGGAGTTCCCAGAGGAGAGCCTGCTCCGACACCGCACACTCTGCACGATCTTTCTTCCTGGATAATTGATTCCTTCTTGCCCATAGCAGGAGCTATGGAGTTCCCAGAGGAGAGCCTGCTCCGACACCGCACACTCTGCACGATCTTTCTTCCTGGATAATTGATTCCTTCTTGCCCATAGCAGGAGCTATGGGGTTCCCAGGAATAATAGCATTTCCTGACATGTACCCGAGTCTATGGGGTTTCCAAAAAGAAAAAAAAGACCTGCCCCCGGGATATCTTTTTGAAATCCTAAAAGCAGGTCTTCTATTCTTCAAACCAGTTTATGTCGTTTCGACTTATTCGAGTACGATCATCTTTTTGGTTGCTGTATACTTATCAGTATCCAATTGATAGTATAGCACGCCGCTCGATCCAAGCTCCATGGATGAAATCCGTAATTCATTGTATCCAGCCTCAAATTCTCCTTCAATGCGCTTGATCAATTTGCCCGTTACAGTATAAATTGTCATGGTGGCATGAGTAGCATTCGGAAGCCTGAATCCAATGGTCGTTTCACCCGTATATGGATTAGGGTGATTTTGGTATAGAGCAAATTCTTCCCTGGTAGATGAAGCCCCAAAATTCATTCCCACACTCCTCAGATTTCCTGATCCTTCGTAAGCTTCAGCTTTGACCACACGGTCATTTATACCGATGACATCCCGAAGGTCAGCTTGACTACGTGCTTTCACTACGATGGTGAACAATACATCGTCCGTATGAAGGGATACTTCATTTCCTTCACTCCAGCTAGCGGTTATCAGTCCCATTTGAG
Organism: uncultured Saprospiraceae bacterium; assembly: GCA_964426625.1. GTDB lineage: Bacteria > Bacteroidota > Bacteroidia > Chitinophagales > Saprospiraceae > Membranihabitans. Next base: position 97,875 of record CAYRRD010000004.1, read on the forward strand.
ATGTGAGTCCAGACATGCTACGCGGTTCAAAGTGGTAGTAATTGTCCTCTGTCAATTTCAACACACCAGATTCGAAAGCCACTACATCGATATAGGCACTGGAATATTGCATCGTGAATTGCAGTCCCAAAATGTCTTCAAAATTATCCGAACGAACATCGACACGATAAATCTCACCACCTTTCATCTTTCGGTCCGCTACATTCAAGTGTAAACGACCGGAAGTGCTGCGGCTTCGGCTAGCAGGATCCGATGACATATTGACATCACCGATTTTGACGCCCACAAAATCCACCTCATAGTCCCGTTCCAGATTGGAAATTTCAAATATCTCCGCTCCTGAAGTGCTTTCATAGAACCGCCAGCTTGTATTATTCGGAAATTTCCTGCTGGGATTTAGGACAATCCTTCTCAGCTCCATCACATCCAGTCCATCAATTAACCCATTTCCATTCACATCTGCAGCCAGTTTCTGGAATGGATTAGTCAATGCTGATTTCTGAAGTATGTGACGCTGGATATCAATCAAATCTGCCGTCGTAATACCCTCAGCGTGTCCTGAATTATTTTCAGGAATAAGGTGGATTGAGGTTCCGTTTTCCATCTCAAATTCAAACGATCCTTCCGAATTGGTAGACAAAATAAGTGGAGCCCCTCTATCCAAAATGGCTTTTACTTCGATATCTTCCAGGGGACTATTCAATGCAGTCTGGATTTTTCCGGCTACAAAACTACTTCCCAGGGAACCCTCTTCAGTAGGGGCACATTCCGGATCTATTCGGGCAATTACCTCCTGAACAAACTCCAATTCTCCACGATTTGCACTCGACGAAGTACACCAATCTTTGACAGACCACGTGATTAGGTATTTTTTCATACCTGGTGCACCTTCAATGGCAAACTCTTTAATATCCGTTCCAAACGCGAGGGCACTACACCACATTCCTGCCAGATGAGATTTCAGACGCAAGGCATCAATACCTTCTGGCAAATCCTCCTCGGAGAGGTATCCGCTCTTGGGAACAATATGCTGGAGTGGTGCCGAAATGCAAATCGGCGCATCGATAGTTCCCGCTGATTCAGGCAAATCAAACATACTCAGGTTCAGCTCACAGGTCGGTCTCACGGTGATAACCTGATGAACTTCCCGGAGCGGATCGGTGTCCCCGCATCCACTGAAGATGAAAAATCGGCGAGTCAGCGTACCGATCCCACAATCATCCAGGTCCACCCATACATCCTGGACTACGCTGGCCGTACAATTGGCAACTACAATACCATGGTTAGCATTTACTAAAGTAGTATCCAGGATGGTCGTATTATACGTTTGGCTAATCCACCCCATGGTACCATCATGATGTTGTACCGGAATTTGCCTTTGCGCAGATTTCTCCTCGCACTGCACATTTTTATAAGTAAAACTCAGATCATCTTCTGACCATACCTGCCCAGCCCCATTAATAAGTTGACCACGCTGATCAATCCAGCTGATTACATACGTACCAAAGACTTCATCCAAAGCATCAAAAATTCCCTGATCATCGCCAATACTTCCCAGAGCACCTCTTGCTGCAGCAGCATCCACGATGTCCTTGTAGAAATTATTATACGCTGTGCATTCGACCTCCAGATCAGCCAAAGGTTTTTGAAGTCGGGCACTTCCCTTATCCTCAACAAGAGCGTTACCCAAGCTGATTCCCCAATTACAGCAGTAATCCAGGACCAATAGCTCGACCGGAATCGACTGACAGGCGTCCGTGCAATTAAATGGAGCCAATTGTGCCCATCCACCACCCATGAGCGCCATTTCCTGTCCATATCCTCCCTCACCAAACAGGTTGTCAAAAATAAACTCAAGATCACGTGGCTTGAGCGGGTTTCCATGTTCATCAACTGCGGAGCATCCATCAGCAATAGCCTGAGCCAGGGCAAATATCCAGCTATGGACCACGCGTGACCCACAGTTTTGCCCGTCTTCCCACATCCACACCAATTGGTTAAAATAGTACGATTCAAGTTCATCCTGATTAAGGAAAACTGCCAGATCGTTGATACTGATACCTTCATTTACCGCTTCGGGTGAAAGCACAATACCGTTGGACGCATCCTGAACATGACTTCTCCTAATCCCCAAATCATCCAATATATCAACCCATGAATTGTACCTGCCTGTCCCATCTGCATGAGGACCGGTTACCCCGCATATATCGAGGACATCCAGCCAATCACTTCGACGGATCAGCATCATTTCAATCCCGCAGTTGTCCCAGCTTCCTTCGTCAAAGGTCTCTGCCTTTACCCATTCCGTTTTGCCATTTAAAGTGACATTTACCCCCCCATCCGCAACTATTGTGGGTGGGGTTTCATCCACGATCTCAAAATACTTAACCCATTCGCTTTGATTCCAGCATTGGTCAGCAGCTTCATACCGAATTTCCGTCAGTGAGCCGTCACATCCTGTGAATGGCACCCTGATGGGGTCCGTCAAATGAGAATAGGTATACACCACACAAGTATCTCCGTTGGCCAATAATTTATATTCTACTCCGGTTCGGATCAACGAAACGGACCTTGTGCCACCTGGCAAATCCACCATAGCTTTGACTGAGTACACATCACTACAATGATCCACGACCTTTACATCCGGCACAAATATCACAGCTTCACAGGTATGCGAATTCACATGATAGATCGTCGGATTGACTCTTTCCCATGCTAGGGCTTCCTCTGGAATCTGTCCATTTCGAATGCTTTCCAGGATAGGTCCCTGATCCCAATCGGCAGAATATTTGAAATCAAAAATTGGTCCTATAGTGTCAATAAGAGTCTGAGTCTGGTTCAGTTTGATTACAACTCTTTTTCCTGTCGTATCATACGAGGCTATCAAATCCACGTCATCAACCACAACCTCACCACCGCAGGAATTGTTGGTTTCCGCCCAACAAGTTTGTGTGATCGTCGTCTCAAGACTGCGGACCTTAGGACATGTACCGGACCAATCCGATCCACCCGCTATACCATTTTGATCAATGGTGATTCCACAATGAATACCCCCATCAGTCAGGCAAATTGTATCGCATATCTCCGGATCAAATCCAACGCCATGAATCAAACGAGGAACCTGAATCCGGATACATCCATATTCGTTTGTCCTGGCAGCATCACAATACGAAATGGAACTTCCACTTCCATATACCGATGGCCATCCACCGACAAACCAATAAGGAGGCTGACCATTTCCGGAGTAGAACCAATCTGTAGTTACTTCTTCGAAAATTCCATTCGCTGACAACACCCAATCTCCATGTTGCAACAAAAGGTAAGGATGGAAAGACATGGAACCCAACAGGAAAGCCAGCGGATTCTCATTGCCTTCGACTAAAGTCGCCAGGAAGCCGTACAATTTTTGTTCAGGGCTGGCTTTTGAAACCAGATTATCCATGTAATCACCTGAAACAATATCACCTATGGTAACGCTATCTCTGGCATCGGATTTCCGCAGAATTACGGTTTGTAAATATTTCCCGAACACCTCTGGCCCCTGGTCGTATGCATTGGCCAATCCCGCCAGAATAATCGTACCTGGAATTTCATATACCACACCCCGGAGCTTCGTGAATGGCAATTCATAATCATGAAGTCCCACAGGCTGTTTCCAGCTAACGTAGTGGGTCAACAATCCACCGCTATTTTGATCGGGATCAACATCACAATAGAAGGTCTCTTCCGCAGAACCCACAAACGCACCTGGGGTAAGTTTTGGAAGTCTGAGAACAACGATGGTATCCACTCCAGTGCATCTTTCCCCACCCGGAGTGATAGCGGTCCATTCCCTCAAAATTACTTTGACCGTGTCATTGTCATCGTCGCAGGAAACTGGCATAATCCAATCCGGGCTTACTTCGAGTTTCAAATCTGCACCACTGCAGACATTGACCAGTTCGGGTTTGGGATATGCAGCATCCATCGGATCCAGCGCTAGGAATGGATCGATACAATATACTGTTGTATCCAACGTGTTTCGTATCAGACATGCATTGGGTTTTTCCAATACTATCGAAGCTTCACAAGTTCCTCCACCGCACTCATCGATCAGGAAGGTGATGCGGGCGGTTATCGGTCTTCCTGCGTGTTCCGGCCTCAGAATGTTATCAGGAATTCGGATTCCCGGTCCGTAAAACAACTCTACCTTATAGAACTCAGGTGCTGCCAATGCAAGGCGATTGTCTGTCAGCAACATATCCGCGGTAATTTCGATCTCACACGACTCTCCCAATGCCAAATTGATATAAGCGTGACAGTTTACCGGTAAACAAGGCAGTATTTTTGCCGGATCTGCGTTGTCTTCGTCGGTGGCTGCCACACCATCACCTGGTGTTCCGGTCCCATTACCATCTACGTAGTTATCAGCATCGCTATCCGGTTTCCCCCCCGCATCATTGGAAGGGTCGTTATCAAATACACCGTCGATATCCTCCCTGTTCATGCCCGCCGTATCCTGCGCCGCACTAATCTCAGCAACATTCACCAAACTGTCGGGATGCAAAACTTTAGTGACTGTGAGAACAATCGGAACCTGAATATTTTCACCAGGATACAAAGTATCTTCTATTACATATACCACCCGGGGATCGGTTCCGGTCCAATCAGGGTTGAGGCTGGGGTCGAAAGTAAATCCGGCCGGTACATAATCCGTAATTTCGATATTTGTTGCAGGAATACCTCCCTGGTTATATACCGTAATTTCAAACGGCACTTCGAGATCGGGGTAACCCACCTCCACTGCTGTGGTTTTGGTTAATGCAAGATCGAACACTTCCACATGAGCAGGATCGTGATCGTCCTCACTACCCAAAGAGTCTCTCGAAATACTCATTACGTCATCGTCTCCAGGCAATCCCGGATACACATCGCGCTCTTCCGGGCTATCACTTCCCGGATTACTGTCGATGTCCATGTCTCCGATTTCCATCCCACCGCTCCATACTTCCAGGATTTCTGAATAGTTCACCCAGCTGCGATCGGTAGGCACACTGATTTGTCTGAGTTCAAGATCAATGTAGGTATATACCGTATCTCCCACGTCCACAGGTCCGTGGATTATCGTGGTAGTATCAGATTGCCATCCGAATAATGCATTATCTCCGAAAGTTGGATCAAAATTATATCCTTCCGGAACATAATCTACGACCCGTACGCTATCTGCCATGATGCCTTCCTGGTTGATCACAGCAATCTTAAATCTGATCGCATCGCCATACCGGATGGGGAATACCGTTTCGGTACTATCTACTTGCTTGTACAAAGCCAAATCCAGGAACATCACCCCTGCAGGATCGTGATCGTCCTCACTTCCCAGCGAATCACGGTGTGGACTCATAAAGTCATCGTCTCCTTCATCTCCGGGCCGTACACTACGCTCCTCTTCGGAATCCGAACCCGGACTACTATCGAAATCCAGCTCTCCCACTTCGGTGCCGGTGGTATCATAGACGTGCAAGATTTCTGCGTAATTGATCCAGCTATCCATTTGGGGATCGGCGACAGGTTGCAGGGTTAAATACAAACTTACGGTATCGAATTCAAGGAAATCCAGTTGCTTGGTCAACAAAACAGTTCCATCCGCTTCCCAGCCCTGATCTGCATTCTGAGGTAAAGTATGATCATAGGCATATCCTGCCGGGACATAATCCTGGACGCGAACAGAATCTGTAATCACATTCCCCTGATTTTGAATGATAATATCAAATTTGATCAGGCTGCCAAATGCAAGCGGGAAATCACTACCCAGCGTATCGATGACCTTTATCAGAGCAAGGTCCACCACATCTATAATAGCCACATCGTGGTCATCCTCATCAAAAAGCGGATCATCCACTCCATTGGGCGTTCCGGGAGCTTTGGCATTTCCGGTTATCTCATCATCCGTTTGTCCCAGTGGATGGGCACCATAGTCATTATCAGGATCATTGTCCGGAGTACTGTCAATATCATCTGGTTGGTTCCCATCCAGATCCTCAAACCGGCTGATTTCAGCATAATTTATCCAATTATTCACCCCTTGCTCCTGACGCAGGATAAGGGCAATTTGAATCGTAGTATCGGTTCCGGGCAACAACGGACCGGGAATAGTGAACACGGGATTGGCAGGATCGGTTGCATCCCACTCCGCATTGACAATGTGCGTGGTGGCGAATTCCATATTCGTTGGAACATAGTCCGTCACATCTATATTTTGTGTTGACTCGTTGCCCTGGTTAAAGACGGTGATATCAAAAATAGCGGTGGCATCGTACACAAGCGGACTGTCGCTATCAGAACTTACGGTCTTGCGCAAGGCTAGATCATAGACTGCCAGTCGTAGCGGATCATGATCATCCTCGTCGGTTTCCGCAATGCCATCCCCAATTTCACCGGTTCCGTCACCATCGACAAAATCGTCTGCCTCACTATCGGGCTGACCTCCCGCATCGTTGGTGGGATCATTGTCCGGTGTGCTATCCACGTCCTGCAATTCCATCCCCGCGGTATCGCGGAAATGACTGATTTCACTGTAGTTGGTCCAGGAAGATGAATCCGGTGTCGCTACCATATTCAAGATCACCGCAATTCTGATCTCTGTACTCTCCCCCTGGTACAAAGTATCGCCGGTCCAGGTATATACTGGATTGTCCGGATCCGCACCATCCCATCCCGGATTTATATTCGCGTCATCGATGAAAGTGTATCCCGCAGGAAGGTAGTCCGTCACTTCAATATAACTGGTCGGCACGTTACCCTGATTGAAAACTTCAATTAACATGGATAGGGTATCGCCATAGGTATAGGATGTGGGTACTCCTCCATCCCATACTTTTCTCAGTGCCAAATCAGCCACCTTGACAAGTGCAGGATCGTGATCATCTTCATCTGTAGCTGGGTTATCATCACCAGGCATTCCACTTCCATCACCATCAACCACATCGTCTGACGGACTTTCCGGTTTGCCCCCGGCATCATTATTGGGATCATCATCGGGTTCAGAATCCCGGTCCTCGAGGTCTGCGGGATTGTAGTGCTCACTGATCTCAGCAATGTTCAGATAAGCATCTATTTCAGTGGAATACTCGAGTCGGAGAAGAATTTGAATGGTGGTATCCTGTCCGGAAAGCAGGGGACCATGTACCGTTCGCTTTGCCAGTCCGGAGTTCAGAACCCAACCCAAATTATCGTTGGTATCAAGGTAAACCAGACCTGCCGGAATATAATCCGTAATGACAAAAGAATCCGCCCATATATCGGCCTGGTTAAAAATTTGAATATCGAAAACCAGTGTATCGCCGTATTTTAAATCGGAAGGTTGGTCAACGGTTTTAATCAAAGCAAGGTCAAATTCCCTGACGATCTCCTCTATTTCATCGAAAGACAGGAATTGTAACGGCTCAGCACACAGACAGCCTTCAACTGGATTCAC
>CAYRRD010000005.1:0-42261 GCA_964426625.1 uncultured Saprospiraceae bacterium
TGGGGGTTGGCCGTTGGCTATGGGCTGTGGGGGTTAGCTATGGGAATCAATCCCTGGAAGATTCCCCCCAACAGCCAAAGACATCGCAGGAATCATTACAAACAGATAGGTCGGTAGAGGCCTATCCTCAACAGGTTTTGGTTCCCTTTTCCGGGAACCAAAACCCAAACGCTCCCAACGCAGTTGGGAGCCCTTAGATCATTTTCGTAAGGCGAAAATGATCTAAGGCACCACCCATTTTTTTACAGCAAACCGATCACCCACGTCAATTTTTACGGTGTACATGCCACGGGGAAGGCCCGGCCACGATAATCGTAATACCTGTTCGGCCAGACCAGGTAGTGTAGTTTGTCTGATCAACCGGCCCTCCATGGAATACAACGAAACCCTAGCCTCTGATGTCGGCAAATTCGCTAGTGTGGAACCAAAGTCTATAGTCAGATCACCAGTGGGACTGGGGTTGGGATACAGTGAAATTTGTTCTGAAAACTGATGTTCCTCTGAGGAAGTGGGGCACTGAGTGATAAATACCGCGATGGGTGAATAGGAGCTGGTATCGTAAAAACACACACTGCGTACCTGGAATTCATAAGGGGTACAGGCGTCCAGTTCCTCGAGTGTAAACATTTTTGCGGTATCCACCATTTCGTCTTCCCATTCTGCGTCTCCCTGCTTACGGTACCGGAAAACATAGGCCACCGAACTATCCACATCCGTCCACACGATCTGCAGGTAATTGGGTCCGGACATCATGGTATCCACCACTGGAGGAAGCTGACACAGCAATGGATTCAGCTTCACATATACCGTATAATCTTCGTATTCGTATTCTGGGATATTGACAGCGCAAGGATTTATACTATCTGTAGGTGCCATAGCCGCTACCCGTATATTATAATACCCGGAATCCACGGTTTCGGGCATGAAAAACAAACCGTCCCAACGGCCTTTTCCCCGTTTCTGAACCAATACTTCCTGGGGTGAAAATACAGAATCTCTGTTGATGTCTATCCATAAAGCAAAATCCACGGAATCGGTCGTGGTGTTGGAAACAAATGAGATAGGTACATACCTTCCCTGTTCGAGGGTATCCACCAGGAAGCTTTGTGGTTTGTATCCATGATTGTCTCCCGTGGCCACTATTTCGTTGCCCAGGATTAGCGTATCCAGGTAAATACCTGAATCATCCAGACTGTCGATCAGACAGTACTCGATTTCATCTACAGAAAAATAGGACAATATACCTTCTACCGCTTTTCGTGCATTGACAATACCCGGATATTTTATTTTGCCTTCAAGAGCTGGTACGTGGTCATAGCTATCCATCAGTATCTGCTTGAAAAGCAACGCCGTTTGTTCCGGCTCAGCCAGCACGGCTTCCAGAATTCCCGGTACCGGAACACTGTACATGAGACCCAGGATCCCGCTTGCTACCGGAGTGGAAAATGAAGTACCACTCTCATAGCCGTATCCCATCCCTTTGAGCGTGTAGATTTGTTCACCCGGAGCAGCCATATCTACGTTTTGTGGACCATGGGCACCCACGAGCTCTCTTTTCATATTGGTATTGGTCATCACGATCATTGATTCACTGGGACAAAGCGATGGTATATCCCCCACCACATCGACGTTGATATTGTTGTTGGAAGTAGCTACACAATTGAGGATGCCCACCGAGGACAGACTGTCGTAAAAATTGCACCATACCGGAAATTCATCGGGAAAATATCGTTCCGCCCCCCACGAAGAATTGGTGACCGCAACGAATGCCCCTTCCAGTCCCTGTGTATCATTGAATTTCTTGCGGAGATTGTAGGCATAGATATAACTGGCCAACAGTCCGGCATCTGTAAATCGGGAATCCAGCAATAAGGGTAATATTTTCACATCCCAGTTGATCCCGGCCACCCCGATACCGTTGTTCCCCCGGGCCCCGATCACGCCTGCGACGGGTTCTCCGTGGTCTCCGACATTGAGTGAATCGTTGTTTGTTTCGAAATTCCAACCCATGTAATCATCGACATAACCGTTGTCATCATCATCGATCCCGTTTCCGGGAATCTCATGGATGTTGACATAAATGTTTTCAATCAGATCGGGATGATCCACCTGGAATCCATCATCGATCACAGCAATAACAATGTCGTGTGTATTTGCAAGTTTCCCACCCGTGGTGATATCCCAGGCAGCTTCGATTTGAATGTCTGCGTTGAGTGTGGAATTGCTTCTCAGCGGCCATTGTGCTTCGAACTTGGGATCATCGGGTGTGCGTCGGTTTTGGAGGTAATGATTTCTTTGCACTGCCAGGACCTGAGGATGTGATTTGAGATTATCAAGCAAGTCCTCCACGGCGACTTTCTGATCGTCAAACTCTATTAAATGTAATCCGAGTTCTGGAGATAATTTCCGGGTATTCATGGGCATCTGAGCCAGTGCTCTTGTTCCAGGATTGGCGCCGTTTATAATCTGAGAAAGGGGTGTACCGTCCGTTTGCAGGATCAACTGTCCAGGAACGTATGTTGGTTTTTGAGCATGGATATTGCACGGCAGTATAAAGGCAAGCACCGTGATGATATAAATATAGATTTTGATCATGGAGTGAATTTTATTGTTTTTTTCAGCACGAACTTTGATATAAATTTGTGTTATATTGCGTATGCTTTAAAAGATCGAAAAACCCCTGCGTAGCGGCTTTAATTGCGATCCAGTATGCGTTCACCAAAAATAGCAGGATTTTTAATGGTCGAATGAATTATATGGTCAAAATATACAAAAGATTAACAAATGTCCTGTTTATTTTGGTCCTCGGTCTGTGGTCAATTCCCACGATATCCCAGCAGGTTACTTTGACTGTCAGGTCTTTGGGGACCGGTACTCCGGTCTCAGGTGCTGTGATCGATCTGGAATCCTGCCATTTGGGAAAATTTTATACTGATGAGACCGGAAGTGTTACATTCCAGACCATCCGGCCTGATACTTGTGTATTGTATATCAGTGCTTCCGGTTACATTACCATTGCAAGATCCTTTGCCATCCCGGATGGTAGCAATGATTTTGCCAAAACGTTCTTTTTGCAAAAACAGGAGCACTATAAAATGGGAAGAATCTTATCGTCTTCCTCATTTATCCCGGTGTCTGACGTGCACGTTTATCGCTACAAGGAAGATGGTTCGGAACAACTGGTCGGAGTCTCCGATGAAAAGGGCTATTTTGGTGTGGTGAATTATTTATCCGGGGAGTACCATCTTATCTTCCGTCATCCGGAATACCACACCCAGGAAAAATCAATCTTTGTTCGCCGGACAGATGGGGAACTGGGATCATTTTATCTTGAAGGAACCAAATCCCATTCCAAGGTGGTGGAAGAGAAAAACCCCAAATTGACCGGGATTACCTCCAAAAAGTTTTCATTCCTGGGCAATGATCAGAAATATATTATCGTACTGGGGTTGTACAAAGGCCGGGAAAATATTCCTAAATATCCCACGGAGACCGATGTACAGTTTGTGGAAAAAGGAGATTGGATCCGGATGTTTATGGGGCCTTATGACAATGAACGTATCGCGCTGGCACGCCTGGAAGAAATCCGGGAAACTTACCCACAGGCTATTTTAAAAAGTGAATAAAAAAAACAGCGCCTCCGGGGAAGTGCTGTTTTGCGTTTTTGTGTTATAAGCCGGTGGGCTGATAAGGTAGGTTATGACTCCAGTGGTGGAATACGGAGAACCTGACCGGGATAAATTTTGTCCGGATCCTTGAGCATGGGCTTGTTGGCCTCAAAAATCTGAGGATATTTCATCGCATCGCCATAATGTGCCTTTGCGATTTTGGACAGAGAATCTCCACTTTTAACTTCATAAAACGTGGATTCGGGTTTTGGCTCTACCACGTTGAGGCGATCGTCCACGGTGGCTATACCGTTGACATTTCCCAATGCGAGAACCACCTTCTCCTTTTCATCCTGTGAATCGACTTTTCCATAAACGGTGACCGTATCATCGTCGAGTTCAATAGAAAGATCTTCGACATCAAAGTTTAATTTACTAACTTCGTTGAGAAGAACGGTTTTGCGTGCTTCCAATTTTTTGGCTGCTTCTTCAGCTTTAACTTCGCTGTCGTTACCAAAAATGTTGGATCCCGCCTTTTTAAGAAACGAAAATAATCCCATATAATTCCAGATTTAGGTTACAAAATACGTTTGTTAAACGAAAACAAAGGTCTGAGCAATATAAGAAAAGATCTGATCTTCGATGAAAATTCGGATAAAATTACAGCGCTTTTCACATAAACGTTATATTTGCGCAGTTTTTGAGCGATAAGCATTAAACATCATATATCACATGCAAGCTAAAGGAGTCATTAAATTTTTCCTGGTATTGTTCGCCCTCGTGAGCGCTTTCCAATATATCCTGATCATTCCGACCTGGAAAGTCGAAAAACAGGCAGAGGAATATGCCCGAGAGGTGGGACTTCGGGGTGATACGCAAAAGGAAATCGATTCGTTGACCCGTGAGGCACGTATTGCCTACCTCGATTCCATGTCGGGAGTCAATATATTTTCCATTCCTTTGTTCAAGGATTATACCTATGAGGAGCTCAAAAGTCAGCAACTGGCACTGGGGCTTGATCTCAAAGGAGGATTTAGTGCATTGCTTCAGGTAGATCTGGAGTCTTTTCTGATCAACTTATCCAGGAACAGCCAGGATCCTACTTTCCGTCAGGTTATCACCAATACCCCTGAGCGAATGAAGGAGACCGGAAGCGATTACATGACGGCATTTCAACAGGAATGGAATGAGCTGTCCGGTGGGAAAAATCTCGCAAGCATTTTTGCCCGGAATGAAGTTTTGGCTGAGGAAATTAATTTCAATACGCCAGATAATGTGGTGATGACCGTACTCAGAAGAAAAGCGGATGAGACCGTTGACCTCACCTTCAAAAGATTGAAAGATCGAATGGATAAGTTCGGAGTTTCTCAGCCCAATGTATCCCTGGATCAAAGCCGGGATGTCATTATGGTTGAATTGCCCGGCGTGGAAAATTATGAAAGAGCAAGGAATTATCTTCAGGCTCAGGCCAACCTGGAGTTCTGGAATGTATACCGGATTACTGATAACAATATTATCCAGACATTTTCGAGAGCCAACGAAAGACTGCGTCAGTTGCAGGCCGGAGACACCGCTGCTATGAATCAACCCCTGGAACTCACGCGGAAAGATACAATTAAGACAGCAGTTTTGGACAGCCTGGGCAATCCTACTGGTGATTCCACCACCCAGATAGTCGATGTTCCTCAGGTAGAGAATCCTTTCGAATCCGGACCCTTATTCAGTGTATTCACACCCAATATAACAGGCCAGTTTGGGCTGGCTGCGATGGGAGAAGCCGACCGGAATCAAAGGCATATCGTGACCAACTATCTCCAGATTCCTGAGATCAAATCCATGTTTCCCTCAGATATTGAATTTTTGTGGGGGTCAGAACCAAGAAGGGATTTTACCACGGGAAAATCGACCAACAGGTATATATTATACGCCATCAAAAAGGGGAGTGTGAATGCAGAAGCTCCATTGAGTGGAGAACATGTAATCAGTGCTACAGCGGCTCCGGATCCCATTACCAATGAAGTAGCGGTTTCATTGCGAATGGACAATCAGGGTGCACGTATCTGGGCAGATCTTACTACGAAGGCTGCGCAGGATAATAACCGTGAGATAGCGATTGTGCTGGACGATGAGGTGGTTTCTGCTCCTAGTGTCAACACACCGATTACAGATGGGAATAGCTCGATTACGGGTAATTTTACCGTTCAGGATGGGAATGATCTGGCTGCGGTTCTGGAGGTAGGAAAACTGCCCACCGAGTTGAAGATCATTTCCGAGACCCTCGTGGGGCCTTCACTGGGTAAAGCCAATATCCAGAAAAGTATTATTACTCTGATCTCAGGATTTTTGATTCTGATGATCTTTATGATATTCTATTATAATGGCGGTGGGGTCGTTTCGATCCTTGCCTTGTTCGCCAACCTGTTTTTCATCTTTGGGGCTTTGGCTTCATATGGTACGGTGCTCACCTTGCCAGGTATTGCTGGGGTGATATTGACGATAGGTATGGCAGTCGATGCGAATGTCATCATTTATGAAAGGATACGAGAAGAACTACGATCCGGTAAAAGCCCGCTTAATGCTGTCAAAGAAGGATTCAGCCATTCGTATTCAGCGATTATTGATGCCAACGTAACCACCCTTTTGGTAGGTTTTATTCTTGCTTATTTTGGCGTAGGGCCCATCAAAGGATTTGCCGTTGTGTTGATATGGGGTGTTATCTTCTCTTTTATTACTGCTGTCTGGGTAACCCGTTTGATCATCGACTACTGGAATTCAAAAGGAAGAGGTTTCGTGAGCTTTTATAGGCCCTCTACTGCCAATATACTGGCAAATTTAAATTTTGACTGGTTGGGGCAGCGGAAGAAAACCTATTATATCTCCTTGGGTGTGATTTTATTGGGGCTCATCTCCATATTTGTACGGGGGTGGGAGCTCGGGGTTGATTTTAAAGGAGGATATTCTTACAATGTGGAATTTCCGGAAGATGCTACGGTTTCTATTCAGGAGCTTTCCGACGTATTATCTGATGTCTTTGAGGCTACACCGATTGTGAAGTCTATCGATATTGGCAATCATTATAATATTACCACTTCCTACCTGATCGATGACACATCTGAAGATGCTCCGGAAAGGGTTCGGGCCAAACTGTTTGAAGGAATTAATCAGGTCATGGGTGGAGGACTGGTGTATGAAGATTTTGTCTCTACAGAATCCACCGGAACGCATATTCTCAGCTCAAGTCAGGTAGGTCCTACTATGGCCGAAGACATATTGAACAGTTCCTGGAAAGCGGCACTCATTGCATTGTTTGCCATTTTCCTCTACATTCTGGTGCGTTTTAGCAGATGGCAATTTAGTTTGGCCGCGATTATCGGTCTGGTGCATGACACCCTGATCATCCTGGGAATATTTTCAATTTTCAGAGGATTGCTTCCTTTTTCCATGGAGATTGATCAGGCTTTCGTTGCAGCCATACTGACGGTGATTGGTTATTCTATCAACGATACAGTGATTGTATTTGACCGGATCAGGGAGAATTTCAACAGCTATAGTAAGAAATCCCGATTCCAATTGATCAACGATGCCATCAATAGTACCATGTCAAGAACGGTGATCACCTCGCTTACTACAATTATGGTAATTCTTCTGCTCCTGTTGTTTGGAGGAAGTAGTATCAAGGGTTTTGCGTTCGCCATTTCTATAGGTATTATCATTGGTACATACTCTACTGTCTTTGTATCCTCTCCCATTTTATTTGATTTATTGGGGGCTGAAAAAGACAAGAAAACAGAGGTAGAGGCAAAGAAGAAAAAGCCAGCGACGGTTTAGTTCAGATTACATCCGTAGGTTCACGATAACATAATCAGGGCAATGTCAACCAACATTGCCCTTTTTTTGTTAGTTTTATTTTATGGGACGGTTCTGTATACAACATATCACCCTGGGTATGATGATCCTGGTGATGGGCTGCACCACGACCGAAAAAATTGTCGATGGCCGATCTGCATATGAACGTAAGCGATATGCACAGGCTATTCAATATCTTCTGCCCGAATATGAGTCAACGCGTAATCCCGCAGCCAGGGCGGAGATGGCCTATATGCTAGGAGATTCTTATGATCATATTGGATTTTATGCTGATGCGCAAAAATGGTTTTATGATGCCTACGACCAAAAATTTGGTCTGGAAGCGCTTCTTCGATATGCGGATCTGTCTTTCAAATTAGGACAATATGGTGAAGCCGGAGCTGCATACCAGTTGTTGGCAGACGAAACCAATAACCTGGATCGCTTCCAGAAATTTATCGTAGCAGCCAATCAGGCTCAGCAGTGGAAGGTCCATTCCGACCAGCAGGAACACCTGAAAGTGATCAATATGCAGGCCTTGAATTCTCCCAAATCGGATGTGCTCAACCAGGTCTTTGCTCCTGAGTATGTCCTATTTTCGTCCGATCGGGATGAAAGCGAAGGCCGTAATTATTACGCCTGGACGGGGCATAAATTTTACGATATTTATGAGTTCATGAATCGTGAAACCAATATGTTTGACGAATTTCTTCTTAATACCGGACTCCATGAGAGTGATGGAAGTTTTGATGCCACGCGACAAACCTTTGTATTTACCCGGTGCGAAGCTCAGGGGAGTGAGTACGACGTATATTGCAAAATCATGTACTCCATGAAAGACGACAATGAGGTGTGGTCGGAACCGAAACCTATGCCTTTTACCACTTCCAATGTCAATTTCTTACACCCCTATATTACGTCAGATGGGAGTCGTATATATTTTGCCAGCGATATCGATAAAAATGCCCGGGGATATGATCTCTTCTATACGGATTGGACAGGTGATAGCTGGAGCGATCCCGAAATTCTCAATATTTCAGATATCAATACAGAATTCAACGAACTGTATCCGACCATTTACAAAGACACTTTATATTTTAGTTCGGACAGGCCGGGAATGGGCGGGCTGGATATTTACAAAACGTATGAAGTGAATGGTCGGTTTGTATATGCTCAGAATCTGCTGCCGCCAATCAATTCCAGTTATGACGATTTCAAATTTCTACCGTTCGATCCGGGTCGCAATGATGTCCTTCAGGCAGCTTATTTTACAAGTAACAGACCCGGTGGCGCAGGAAGTGATGATATTTATATGTTCTACCATGAATTGCCTGAACCTATGGTACCAGGTCAAGGTCCGGAGGAGGAACTTTTTACCCATGTTCTCAATATCCGAGTAGTGACAAGAAAAGAAGATCCCCGTAGCGGGGAAATGTTGAGATTCCCGCTTGAAGAAAGTCAGGTCCGGGTTCAGGGGGCTCACGATACTACCATGGTTTCGGATATGAACGGGGAGGTGACCATCCCTGGTTACCGTCGGTCGCAGGTCAATGTCGCATTTAGCAAGCCCGGTTACTTTACCTATCGGGAAAATATTTCGCTGGATAAATTGTCCAAACCGGATACCCTGGGGAATACCGTTGTATATCGTTTTACCCGGCTTATGGATCCCATCGTCCGGGATAAGGAAATCGTACTTGAAAATATATATTACGACTATGATCGGTGGAATATCCGGCCGGATGCGCGACCTATTCTGGATAGCTTAGCCAATTTGCTCAATGACAATCCTGAGATTCAGCGCATCGAACTGACTTCCCATACGGATTGTCGTGGTACAGATGAATACAATGAAGATCTTTCCCAGAAACGGGCCGAATCAGCTGTAGAATATCTGGTCCGAGCGGGAATTGATCGCGATCGGTTGAGCGCCAGAGGATATGGAGAAAGTCAGCCCGTGGTGGATTGCGTGTGTGAAGAATGCACGGAAGATGAACACCAGGCCAATCGGCGAACCGCATTCCGGATCCTGGAGTGAGGAGAGCATAAGGATGTGTTTGAGGATGAGGTAAAGGTAAAGGTGGGGTAGAGATAAAGGTAGAGATTGCGGGAGGTTCTTTGCGGCATGGTGAAGCATGGGAGGGTGAGTATCGCGGGTAACCAAATAAAAGAGAGTATCCAAATGACTGTGTCATCCTCCATACGGCGGAAAACAGTCGCAGTTGAAGGCCAACCGGAATTCCTCTGACACACTCGCAAATGTTCACGCTACTTCGATGGTCAGGTCCTTATCCTACCAATGAAGACAAAGACTCATCACTCCGGCAATATATAGATATGATGGAACAGACCATGGCCGTGCGTCTCAACGATATGAACTCCAGCAAACCTCCGATCACAAAATACCTCACCAACTTAAAAACCCAAACCCCCACAACCCACAACCCCACAGCGGTCAGCCGACAGCAGATCGCCAACCCCACAGCCGAAAACTGACTTCAGAGATTACCGAACTGTCCACTTTCAACCACGCATTTTCCTTTGGAGACCGCACGCCATCTTTCCTCAAGGTTCCAGGATGGATTTGACTACACGACTGCTCCTTCTGCACATGAGAGCCGATAGCCAACAGAAAATCCCCGCACCTTGAATTACTAACTATTCCTCTACTCCTCTTCCACCATGACAATAAAGGTTGTCGAAGTCACCGCATTCTGGGTATTGGCAAGGATGTCCACGGTGACTTCCTGAAGTCCTGCATCTCTTTTGGAACTATCGTACTGGATCTGGATTATTCCTTTTCCTCCAGGTGGAACCGGCGCCCGTGGCCAATCCAATGTAGTACAATCACATCCACTGGCAACCTCGATCACCAACGGTGCATTTCCGGTATTGGTAAATTCGATTTGACCGGATTTGATGGCGGGTTTACGGACCGATCCAAGGTCGTACTGATCTTGTCCAAATTCAATAACCGGATACTGGTCACTTTGTTGATTCCCGTTTTGCTGAGTACGTTCCCGCACTTTACGGACCTCTCTGCGGACGGGAATGGTCGTAGGACCTTCAATGATTTTGAATTCTGTTCTTCGGTTAAGCTGATGTTCCGCTTCTGAACAATTCACACCATTGGTACAATGGTTGAGGATTTGAGTTTCACCATAACCTACAGCTTCAATACGGTCAGAGGCTATACCACGGTTTACAAGGTAATTTTTAGCAGAGTTGGCCCTCCTTTGTGATAAATCCAGATTATAGGAATCCGATCCTCTTGCATCGGTATGGGATGACAATTCGATCACCATATTTGGATACTCGGTGAGCAGATTGTACAGGTAGTCCAGATCCTCCTCAGCTTCTATAAGAATCTTATCATCATCATAATCATAGTAGATGTTATTCAGACGTATGGGTTCATTCAGGGTAATCACTTCTTCCTCCTCCTGTGGTAATTTTTTCAAGCGAAATGTTCCCCGAAAGTCTTTGGATTCCACCACGCCGACCGTATTGAATGCCACGGTGTCGGAGTTATACCCTTCCCGGCTGACAACCACCTGGTAAGCTTTATCTGCATCGATTGAAAAGGTAAACTCATTCCCATTTTCGTTGTATTGGATATCCGGCGAGCCCCATTCATTTTGCTCCACCGGGAAAACAGCAATACTAGCACCGTTCAGCGGCTCTTCTCCTTCCAAAACCGTTGCCAGTAGCCGGATTATAATGGTTTTGTCTTCCAGCTGAAATATATCATCGCAACAGGTCGAACTCAGCACCGATCGCGTACCTTCGCGATTGGATACCAGGTATCCATTTATTTGCTCTCCGGATGGAAAGTAAAATGTTTCATCGAGGGTGGAGTTGATTCCCTTACCCATGTTTTCTATGCGGGTCCAGGTTTCTCCCGTCCAAAGTGCACTATAAATATCAAACCCCCCTATTGAGGGATGTCCATTGGTGCTAAAATAAAGCGTATTGCTTGAAAATATCGGACTGATCTCATCACCAGGTGTATTGATGCCATTACCGACCGGTACTACATTTCCCACCTGCGTATCGCTGAGCAAGGGAGCATAAAAAATATCATATCCTCCCTGGCCGGTTCCGTTGTAGGCAAAAAATAACACCTTCTGTCCCAAAAGCGTACCTGTGGATGGGTTTTTGACAATACCTAGTTCCGGAAGACCTTCTACCTTTTTGGGCGTTGACCATCCTCTGCCACTGGCAGTGGAGTAATAAATTTCACTCTTCTCCAGTTTGTTTCCATTGAGCAGGAAATAGGTGAAATACAAAGACCGCCCGTCAGGTTCGACAAACACATTTCCAATATGGCCATTTTGACCGAGTTTGAAATCTTCAATGGCGGTGGCTCTTCGGGTAAATTCCCCGTTATTGTTCATCTTGGCATTGAAAATTTTTGCCTGGGCATTGATTTCTTCATTGGAGGGGACGATAAGCTGGTTTTCCCCAAATGAAATAAAATATAAATCACCTCCCGCAATGGGGATGGGAGTGGCTTCAGAATTCCGGGTATTAATTCGTGTGCCCGTATTTACCACGGCAATATTGGCTGGGCGAATCAGGGATTCGGCCAGGGTAATTCCTTTCAGTTCAACATCAGCTACCCGTTTGGCTTCCTGTGAGAAATTACCTCTCATGATATCCTGGAATTGAATTGCTGCCTCGTCGTATTTTCCGTTCATCTTCAAAACCTGACCGTAATACAATCGGGCATCGGGGTATTCCATCTCCTTATCCCGGTCTATCAGACGCTGCAACCAACGTTCGGCCCGCTTGTAATCACGTACTTTGAAATAAAGCTCAGCTATCCGGTTGAGATAAAAATTTTGCCGGTCTTCGCGATACACCTCGTTGTACCATTCCAAAGCATTGTAATAGTCGTTCTTGTAATAGGCCGAATCGGCTGCTTCCAGTTTGAATCTCAACGGGATTTCTTTCAATGGTTGTCCATTGATGATCACCGTGGTACCGAAAAAGAGTAAGAAAAATCCAATTCGTAAATATGTCATTGCTGAATCTGTTAAAATGGGGGACACAATATCACTTCCTTCACCTTCGGTTTCTTATAGATCTTACCGATGTACGATACACCAATTTCAAATCCCTGGGCGGGAACCAGCGGATTGGTGTTGAGGTCATAGCCGATGCCTGCCCGCCAGCCATCATAATCAATACCAGCCAGTACCTGAACAGCCCTGCCCAGTCTGTACCCGAGGCCGCCGACCAATCTTAGGTTCTTTTCTTCATTGAGGGTGTAACCAAGTTTGGCCTGCCCGTAAGCCAGATTCTGACCTTCCTTGAGTTGATAAACTACGGCAGGTTCCAGGGTTAAGCCTTCTACCATAAGAAAGGTTGCATCTGCGTGAATATTGTATTCCGGAATTTCTTTTTCGTTGCTCGAATTGGTGAGTCTATAGTTGATGGGAAGAAGGTTCTGTGCTGCTATGCCCACCCTGAGATCATTGGTAGCACTAAGGGCTGTGGTGAATAGAATACCTGCTCCCAAAACGGTACCGCCGCTCCCTTCCAGGGATAAATTACCAATTCCTGTAGCTTGATCTTCGAATACAAAATCATTGATACTTCCCAGCTTTCTGGTTTTGGAACCCCCATTCAATCCCAATACGAGGACATTTTTCTGGTTTTTATCCAGCGCCAGGTGATAGGATAGATAGCCATTGAAACCAGTGGTGGTCAGCTTACCGGCTCCGGCTTTGTCCTGATAAAAACTCACGCCTATCCCTATCCAGTCCTGATCCCGGAAGGCAATCCCCAGTGGGGCATCGATCGATACAGCGGGGGTCGAAAATCTGTTGGGTAGCAGGTTGGCCCACTGATCACGATAAATGGCAGTCACACGATATGATCCATAGTAAGATCCACTATTGGCCGGATTGAGCATCAAAGGCTGAAAATCATACCTGGAAAAGTGGATGTTTTGGGCCTGTAGCGAACCCAAGGATAAAAACACAACAATCAGGATAATGTGTAAAATTCTATCTGGCATAGACCCCGTGTATATTTCTCTAAGATCAAATATAGTATTTTAGGATTGGATTGAACGAATGAAACCCGGATTTAACCCAATAATTTTATTTCCTTTCAAAAGACAGATTTGACAGACCTTATAGCTTTATTTCTATCAAACAGAGTTCAGATATTTTCTGTGACTCGGATCGTGGAATGTAGGTTTTTCTCCTTCTTATCCTGCCTGAAACCCGTGTCCGGACCAGGCAATGCTTATGGCTTTTTCAAAACTGCAAGTGGTTATTCTGTACTGGTCCTTTTCCCTGAATTGATCGCTTCTCTTACGCTTCCGTATTGCATCAACAAAGACTGGGCTTCATCATACGGGAGCTCGAGTTCCTGCATGACCATTCGAATACCCCGATCCACCAATTTGTTGTTCACCAATTGCATATCCACCATTTTATTTCCTTTGACTCTGCCTAGTCCAATCATGACAATAGTGGAGATCATATTTAGAATAAGTTTTTGAGAAGTTCCTGATTTCATTCTGGTACTCCCTGTGACTACTTCCGGGCCCACTATGACTTCAATAGGGTAATCGCTGTGGCTGACAATTGGGGAGCCAGGGTTGTTGGTAATGCATCCCGTAGTGATCCCGTTTTCCCTGCACATACGCAATCCGTGAACAACGTATGGCGTGGTTCCACTGGCAGCAATACCAATGACTGTGTCCAGGGTTGATATTTTGTATTCGGAAAGATCCTTCCATGCCTGGTCTTCATCGTCTTCAGCATCTTCCACAGAAAATCGTATGGCTTTTTCCCCACCTGCTATGATCCCTATTACCATATCCGCTGGTACACCATAGGTTGGCGGGCATTCCGATGCGTCGAGTATTCCTAGTCGACCGGAGGTTCCAGCCCCAATGTAAAACAGACGTCCACCCAATTTCATTTTCTCGATGGTTTGGGTAATCAAGGGTTCGATCTGGTCCAATACTTTGCTGATGGCCACAGGAACAGACTGGTCTTCCTGATTGATGATCTGGAGGAGGTCCATGACGGATTTTTTCTCCAGATCCTGGTGGTTTGAGCTTTGCTCTGTGATTTTCTGCATGAATTGTTTTTTTAAATTGAAATCGGGCCAAAGATATAAAAGTCGGTGGTATTAATTTCATCCAGGCTTTGTAGCGGTTGATGTTTGGACTTTCAACTGCGTTTGGGACATTGGTTTTCTCTTCCTTACAGGGGAAGAATGAGGGAGATAGGCCTTCATCGGCCCTACTTTTTGAATTGTCAATTTGCGATATGTCTTCACCACCCCTCACTTCCCAAATTACTTTGCGTCTCGGCATTTAGGTAGCTTCGTCCCGTTTTCACTTCCTCTAAAATGAAAAAGTAGTAAATATCCTCGAGGGAGGTGGTATAGTTAGAGGTGTACCGATCGAGTTCATTTCTGGTCCGGATGGTCGGATGCCATGCCAATCCTGGTATCCACATGCAACCAACACTGCACACACCGGATTTTCTTTTCTGAAACCTGAATTATTTTCCCCAGATGGAGCTGTGGCACTCCCAGGTAGCTCCGGTTCCATTCCCGGATTTTGGAACTAAGGATACCCGCCAGACATTGGATCAATTACTACGGCCTTTTTGTAGTGTCTGCTCCACCCGTAGAAATTTTATTCTACATGCATTCCCAATTTTTTGACCGGAAAGTCATTTTGGTTTATAACACACCTCCATTTCAGTCCTCCCGGCAACTAAAGCAGCTTCTACTATAACCGTAGAGCATAGCCTAATTTGGGTGGGATATGCCGAAGTTCCGGTGATCTAATTTTCTTATGGGCTGGCTGGTCTTAGGGTAGGTTTTTCTCTGTAATGATCTACCACCTATCACTTCCCACATGCCTTTCCGTATCAGCATCTTACTGGTCCTCCTTGTTTCACTTCCATTTCCTTTGTATCACAGCTTCAATGTGGCTTTGTGCTAGATAGCTTTCAATTATTTTTGGCTGAAACCAATTAAAATAGAAAAAAAATTCCCGCTCGCAATGAGCAGGAATTTTAGGTTAGTTGGAAACACATCATGGTTTTAAAACTTGCAGTGTACAAAACTAGAACTAAACTTTTGTAGACCGTGACAGGTGGATTTACAAATTTTCACGCCACGAAATACGTAACATTACAACCGTTATAATGTTAAATTTATTATACACAATATAGAAACATTCTATTGGGTGTATATAGTTCATACACAATGGGTTTTTTATAAATTCTACCTACTTTTTTTTTCAAAGGTCTTAACTTTGGGGTAAGTTAATCCGACATGGACCAAAAATCTCCTCTTCATTTTACCGATTTCCTTCCGCCAGGAATAATAGAAGTTCTTGACCACATGCCCTTTTTTATGTATCGGAATAGGGATATGACGACCACCCTGTTGGACAAGATTGCCGCACGTATCGAACTGATGAAGCCGACTGACATAATGAAGATTCAGACGCACCTCGGATTACAATTTCAAAAAATGTCTCGGAATGCATCGGGTAATGTGTGTTTTGCCGATGACCCCAATCTTCGCCCGGATTTTCGTACCAGCTTTCACCCGTTTGATCTTTGGGACTACTATTATGCCATATGGCACGATCCAGGTTGGTGGGAGGCGAGAATATCCCGGGATGAATACCTGCCTTTGCCGGCTTCCAGGCCTTTTTGGAAAATAGTTTCATTAGGAAAAGAACTAAGAAATCTGCATACTACCCACCATCGTCAGGATTTTTCGCATTTTACTTCGTCCGAACCGAAAGAAGGCTTCATCGAGGTGAGGAACATCCGGTTTAGAATGGATATGGGATCCGAAGCGACCTGCCGATTGTATTTGAACGAACATTTTTACATAGATCAGGTTCCCAGGGAAGTTCGTGAATATGCATTTCCCCGTTACTACCCTTTGGAGACTTATCTGAAAAGTGTAGCTGGTAAGGAAATTGATACTATCCAGGTTCAATCAATATGTGAGTGGATCGGGGTTATTACACAAACTCATAGGATTGGGAAGGCTGTACACCTGATATTAGGCTGAAGTAATACCTATTGTTGCCAGATTTTTAATGGGCAAATAAAGTCGTATCGCAACCATAAGTTGACTCGCTTCAATCTGAATTGTACAGGTTCCAGTTGTAGATGTTCGCAAAATCTGAATTCAACCAACGACTTTATAAAACCCTTTTCGATCCCCAGGCCAATTCCCAGAGTCCGTCATGACGTGTATTATCATTTGGATAAGACATTGTTCAACCCGTTGAACATTTTCAATCAAATTTCAAATCCACTCACGTTTGTAGGTATGGGACTTTTGGACTTTTTAGCGAAGATGTGAGAAAAGTTGTTCAATGACTTCCTTACACTTTATTTAGCAGCACTTCAAGATACTCATCCACGTACCGATTGATCTCCTTTCGCTTATATTGCATTACCCAGCGGGGATGGGGAAGGGGGACGATCTCATCAAACCAGCCCATTCGTTGGTTGAGTTCAGAAAAATACCGGTAATTGGTACCCATGCCGATGCAAATGGCTCGATTGCGAAAAGCTCCAAAGTTAATTTGTGCATTCACACAATCGATCACAAACGGCTCTACGACCTGCTTCGTTTCTGGATCATCATAATAGTTGTAGTTCTTGTCATTTTTCAATAATCCGACAGGGGAGAGGGCGGTGATATAATGATGGCGATAAAAAGTGTCCACCGTACCATACGCCTCAATCATCGTATAAATAAACTGCGAGGAAAGTTCATGACGCCTGGGAAAGGCATTGGGGATACCACATCGATCTTCAAGATAAATAGGGTCGGTAAAACCCACACCGGTGAGGCCTGCACCATAGCGGCCCGGATTGATGCCAAAGAGAAAAAGTCGGTGCTGACGATCGGCAAAATAGGTGGTGTAAAAGTTGTGCAGACATTGCTGAGTCTCGGTCTGATCCATGTTGTTGATCCACGATATGCCCACTGGCAAATGGGCAGGTGGATTCAGATTTAGATGAAAATCGATGACTTGCTCACCAAAAGTTTTAAGGTTAGCGGAGATGTTCATTGTACGTATTCCTGTCGTTCTACCAGGGCAAAATAACCGTTGTCCAGGGGCAGATATCCCTGATCATAACAGAAGTAATACACCTTGCCGGCTTTGGTTTTGTACACATTCGTGTGATAATTAAAATCAAATTTCTTCTTCAAAAGTTCACTGCGGTGTACTGTGGCTTTCCCATCCGGGTTGAGTCCCTTCAGGATTCGTCGGTTTTTACTCAGGGTTCGGTTAACCTGACGCATGAGATTGTTCGTGTGGCGATTGAGTTCATTGTAGTAGCTCGATCGACAGTCTGAATCGCAAAATTTTTTATCGGCGCGCCCCATCAGTGGCTTTCCGCAGTATGTACAGGTTTTGACGCTCATTACCCGTGGATTCCTTTGATATCTTTCACAATATACAAATTTTACCAGGGATGACTACACCTGCTGATTGATTATCATGGAATTCTGTTATCCAAAATCGCTTATTATGCCCTATTTCGAACAATGATCGCCTTTCGGAGATCACTTTTGGCTTGTGAACTGCTGATCTGTGGAGGGTATCTGCAGTCCTGATCTGTGCAGCGTTAGAAAAAAAGTCCCTTCTTTTTACTTGACCCGCCCACCCCGAGTACTCCCAAGATCGAACGGGCGATAGTTCGCGATATTTCCCGGGTAATCTGACCAGATGCCTGCTGGAGTGTCTTTTCGAAAAACGTGGGCTGAGGTTTTTTCCGGGGTTTATTTTCTTCCTTTTCCCGGGCAGCGATCTCCATTTTTTGGGACAGGATCTCATAAGCACTTTCTCGATCCAGATCTTTTTCATACTTTAGTACCATTCTAGAATTGTTCACGATGGCCTGGAGTTCTGGGTCCTCGAGAATGTCCATCCGACTTTCCGGGGCGCGCATCATGGTTTGAACCAAAGGTGAAGGGCGACCATTTTCTCTTAAAACCGTCACCAACGCTTCTCCTGTTCCCAGATTGGTCAGTAATTCGGCGACATCATAAAATTCTGATTCGGGGAAATTCTGGGCCGCCAGACGGATGGCTTTTCTGTCCTTGGCCGTGAAGGCCCGCAGCGCGTGCTGGACTTTCATACCGAGCTGTCCGAGTATGCTCTCCGGCACATCAACCGGGTTTTGGGTAATGAAGAATACACCGATCCCTTTGGATCGGATCAATTTTACTGTGGTTTCGATCTGGTCGAGTAGTTCACGACTTGCGTTATTGAATATTAAATGGGCTTCATCGATAAAGATGACCAACTTAGGCTGGTCCAGGTCGCCTTCTTCAGGAAATGTCGCATAAATCTCGGCCAACATCTGGAGCATAAATGTGGAGAATAACTGGGGGCGATCCATCAAATCCATCAAACGCAGCACGGAAATAACCCCACGACCATCAAGATCCTGCCTGCACAAATCCTGCACTTCAAAAGACGGTTCCCCAAAAAAGATATCCGCTCCCTGTTGCTCCAGGGCAATCAGTTTCCTGATAATCGCTCCCACTGAAGCGGTGTGGATACGTCCGTATTCCCTTTCGACCATATCCTTGCCGTGGGTGGTCATCCACGTCAGGGTCGTTTTGAAATCATTGAGGTCGATCAGGGGAAACTGGTTGTCATCACAGTATTTAAAAATAATAGATACAATGCTCGCCTGGGTGCTGTTCAGATCAAGAATTTTGGAAAATAGAATCGGTCCAAATTCGGTCAGCGTGGCCCTCAGCCGGACACCTTCTTTACCCGACAGAGTCATAAATTCTACAGGAAATCCTTTTGGATAAAATGGGAGTCCTATAGCAGATTGTCGTTCACCGATTTTGGGATGCGGTGAAGCAGGCTTGGCCAGTCCGCTCAGATCGCCCTTTATATCCATGATCAGGCTGGGTACTCCACGATGTGAAAG
This sequence comes from uncultured Saprospiraceae bacterium, assembly GCA_964426625.1. GTDB lineage: Bacteria > Bacteroidota > Bacteroidia > Chitinophagales > Saprospiraceae > Membranihabitans. The sequence continues at coordinate 19,427 of CAYRRD010000005.1, forward strand.
GTGTTCCACCAAAACCTGGAGTGATTTGGTTTTTCCGGTCCCTGTGGCTCCGGAGATCATCCCATGCCGGTTGAAGGTGCTAAGTGGAGCTCGCACGTACAATTCCTGGATCGTTTTTCCCCCGTGCATCGCCCCGCCCAGGATCAAAGATTCCCCTTTGGTCTGATAACCTTCTTCTATGACTGATCTAAATTCCTGCATTTCCCTGTATTTTTTCTAAGTAAAATGTACAAAATATGGTTTAATAATGAAATTTACCGATTCCAAATCTCCACTCGCCTTACGTATCGATCGGGATCGACTCCCCATAATTCTATGTCAAAATCCGATTCCAGTTCTGCTTCCAATTCGTCGTCAGTGATCAGTAAATCGAAAAAATCTATGCCTGTGATCTCTTCTACTGCATCGACTGGCAGGGCAAAATCCTCCAGGGGAAGATCTGTTTTTTCGTTGGGAATGACAAACCCGATGGCCTTACGTTCCGGTAGATCCAGGTCCAGGACGACTTTAAAAAAGGCCTCTGGTACGGTAACGGCATTTTTACCAATCCTGGGTGCATCGGACCCAAGTACCGGTCCGGTGACGATGTACAGCTGTTCATTGGTCCTTGCCCAATCCCGGATGTTTTCTTCGAGTTCTCTCCACACCCCACTATTAAAATGGTAGGTTTGAGGGCTGATGTTACTCATCAGAAAGGTTTCTTCGTTGACTTTCCTGCTCCATGCTCTGTCACCCGAGGGCACCAGATGACCTTTGGTGTACCCACTCCCTTTGTAATCATAAAATTCTGCACTGCCTGTGGGTATTGAAGGGTCTGCTTCATACCAATCAGTACGCCTGACAAAATTGCGGTCCAGTTGTTCCCGCGTTAGAATATAGGCCACCCACCGGGCTTGTTCATGATCTTCATCATAGGCCAGAGTAAAAGTGGAATGATGGAATACGGGCAAGGTGCTTTCGGGCCAGAAATGAGGTAAACCCATTACGGGTATCGACTTTTCCTCTCCGGACTCTATTGCCTCATCCGGAATATTTTTGACGAGCAGTGCGATAACCAGCAGAATGGCTGACATAAGGATGATTCGTACCATCGATCCCCCACTTTTTTTTCCCCTTCCGATATGTCTGCTGTGAAATGCCACGTATTTTCCTTTCTCCAAAGAACAAATATATCAAAACAATTATGTATCTTAACGCATGGTTCTTTATTTTGCGAAAAGCAGCGAAGGATGGATCCTTTCTCTCCCGTTGTGGTTTGATCTGATCACCATTATTCTGGTGACATCATTCTCTCACAATGATTTACAAAGTCAGATTACCCCCTTTTCATCCGCTTATAATGCCGGATTACTTTCTTCTGATCGTTTTGACAGTCGATACGATGCCCCGTTACTGCAGCCTGCTATACTTCCTGATGTGGAACATCCAGGCATATCGGCGAATGTACGTTCTCATTTTCCCGGATTTGGAATTTTTGCTCTGGGTTTGAATTATTTGACATCCCTTCCCGGTCATTTTGGTTTGGGATTGTCGGTACAATCTATCGGGGCTGCGGACTACCATGACAGTCAGGTTGTCCTCAGTATAGGACGTAAGTTAAACGCTACGACAGGAATTGGTATCAGCCAGCGATTTGCCAGATCACGGATAGGGAATGAAGGACGTCCGGTCCGTGGGTCCACATCAGTGGGGCTGAGTTATGATTCAGGTAACTGGGGAATGGGATTACTTCTGGAGGGATTAATGCCCTGGAATATGGCGGAGAATTTCCATCCATTCAGAGTTTACGGTTCATCCTATTTTTCATGGCAGCCCGGAACACGATTGTATCTTTTGTTGGGCTATATGGATGCGCAATGGACGCCGGTTATAGGACTGAGGCAAACTTTACTTCGGAATATAGCGATATATGGTGCATTCCGGATATTTCCGGCGCGTTTCAGTGCTGGTTTATCCCTGCCATTTTCCCCCAGGATACTGGCCCAAATTAGTGTGGAGAATCATCCGGTTTTGGGGTGGTCTCCGGCGGTAGGACTAAATTGGAAACTATCCGATTCAGACCAGAAATCGTCGTTCCGGGAATAGGTGGGAACTTGCAGGATGGTATTGTTTTGACTGCCAGGACCAGGGTGGCGTGAAGTGATGAAATATACCAATTTATTTGTGATTTGAATAGCATAATGGTACCTTTGCGGAACGAATTAGGTCTGGTATTTAGATTGAATATAAACTGAGGTGGAACCCAGATAGAATTCTGCAAAATTTTGAAACGGACATATATTTGCGGTAGAATATTGACATCATATGAAAATGAAGAAAACTTTGCTTCATCCCAGGTCTCTCGTCTTCGGTTTTATGACTTCTTTGTTTTTACTTACTTCCTATCCTGGATACAGCCAGGGCATGGGAGAAGGGGACATGGTGACCATCGGGATATTGTTGATCCTGGGCGTGTTGGTGGTTGGCGTCGTGGTCATTGCCAGCAGCAACGCGGCATATGCTACCGCATTAAGTGGTAAAACCCGAACCAGAACTGTGGAGGAAGTAGTAGGAGAGGAATCGGAATTGCGACAACATTTTGAAATCAAAAGAGGTCTGAACATCTTACTAAAAGGCGAATCAGATCCTGGTGTCGTGGATGTTCACACCAGCCGATATGCTGTCCTTCCTATCAATTTCAATAACATTTTGCCCATCCCCAAAATCCTGGTAGAGGAGGGTGCGGAAGTTCTTGCGGGTCAACCCATATTTTTCGATAAAAAGCATCCTAATGTCTTTTTCGTTTCACCGGTAAGCGGCGAAATGGCGGGGATCGTCAGAGGTCCCAAAAGGGCTATCCATCAGGTAGTTATTTTGGCAGACCGCGAAATAAAATATAAAGATCTTGAAGCCCCTGATTTGGCCACTGCGGATCGGGCAACCATCCGTAAATTCTTAAAAGAAAATGGGGGTTGGCCCTTGTTCCGACAACGACCTTTCAATATTCTGCCGGATAGTGAGGGGGATCCCCGGGATATTTTCATTTCAAGTTTTGATTCCTCACCATTGGCCGGTGATATGAACATCAAAATCGATGGCAGATATGACGCTATGCAAAAGGGGATCGACGTACTCAATCGATTGACAGATGGTAAAGTTTATATGGGCTTGGATGGACGAAATAATGCGGTAATACCAGCAGAGCTTTCCAATCTGAAAGGCGTGGAAAAACATTATTTCGGTGGATTACATCCATGTGGAAATGTAGGAATTCAGATCAACCACATAGCACCTATCCGAAAAGGGGATACCGTTTGGACGATCGGAGTGCAGGAATTGATTACGCTGGGGGGAATGTTTTTGGAGGGTCGATATGATGCTGCTCGTGTGATAAATGTTGCAGGAAATGGAGCTTTAGAACCCCGCTATGTAAGAACCCTGGCTGGCGCTGATCTAAGTGAAATTATCCCACAAGAATTTTCAGATCCTGCAATTAGAGTGATATCTGGCAATGTATTGACGGGCCAAAAGAAGGATGAGAACCCCTTCCTTAATTATTATGACCATCAGGTAACCGTGATTCCGGAAGGTGATCATTATGAAATGTTTGGTTGGTTAATTCCTCAGACCATGCGTCCCAGTGCTTCACAAACATTCCCCAATTTCCTGTTCAAGGATATGAAATTTAATGTGGACACCAATACCCACGGAGAAAGAAGGGCATTTGTCATGTCCGGTCAGTATGAGGAGGTGTTGCCCGTAGATACTTTTCCTATGCAATTGTTTAAGGCTATTTTGACAAAAGATATTGACAGGATGGAAGGGCTTGGGATCTATGAACTTGTTGAAGAAGATGTAGCCCTGTGTGAATTTGTATGTACTTCCAAGCAACCCTTACAGGCGATACTCCGTCAGGGGTTGGATTATATGCATTCTGAAGCATAAAACGCACACGGATAATATTTAAGATAACGAACGAAAAATCGAGCATGAACAAATTGCTTAAATTTATTAAAGAAAATGAGCCAAAAAAGGGGACTTTTGCACATACCCTTTATGATGGCTTTTTTACTTTTTTGTTCACCCCAAACGAAACAACGAGCCCTACTGGTGTACACATCCGTGACAGGATTGATCTTAAACGTACCATGGTCACCGTGGTCATTGCTCTTCAACTATGTTACTTATTTGGAACTTACAATATCGGTCACCAGCACTTCGTAGCTTTGGGGATGCACACCGGCTTTTTGGAGGGATTTCACCTCAAACTGGGGTATGGACTGACCAAATTGTTGCCGCTATTTATCTGGACCCACGTTGTGGGACTAGGGATAGAATTTTATTTTGCCTGGAGGAAAGGTCATTCCATAGAAGAAGGGTTCCTGGTTTCCGGAGCATTGATCCCATTGATTATGCCCCCGGATCTGCCCATCTGGATTTTGTGTCTTGCTGTCGCATTTGCGGTGTTTATGGGTAAAGAAGCATTTGGTGGAACGGGAAAAAATATCTGGAACGTGGCCTTGCTTGCCCGTGCATTTGTATTTTTCGCCTATCCGACCACCATTTCCGGAGATCAAGTATGGATTGCTGGATTTGAACAAATTTTACCCGGGGCACAAGTCGATTATGGGTGGTGGCAAACGTCGTTTTTCAACACATTGTTCGGATGGTTTGGCTGGGCACAGTTTGATCCTGCGGCAACCATTGTCGATGGATTTACCGGTGCCACCCCACTTGCGCTTGCCTTTGAAGGTGGCTGGGACAGGGTAACGGAAGTATATTCCTCAAGTCAAATGTTTTGGGGTGCGATTCCAGGTTCCATAGGGGAAACATCCAAACCTTTGATCATTATAGGGGCCTTGATCTTATTGATTACAAAAATCGCGAGTTGGCGAATCATGTTGAGTGGATTGGTCGGGGCTGTAGTGATGTCTATGATTTTTAATATGTGGGGGGCTACCCCTTTTATGACGGTGCCATGGCAGGATCAGTTCATCATGGGCAGCTTTTGGTTTGCCATCGTTTTTATGGCCACGGATCCTGTGACTGCTTCGGGTACCAACTTTGGGAAACTGGTCTATGGATTTTTGATTGGAATGGTAGGGATGATTATACGAATTATCAACCCAGCCTATCCGGAAGGATGGATGCTGGCCATTCTCTTCCTCAATACCTTTGCCCCTTTGATCGATCATTATATTGTAGAAAATAACATGAAAAAACGATTGAAAAGTGCGTGATACAACGAAATACATAGTAACCTTTGTCCTCATCATGACGGGCATCGTAGCCTTTATTTTGGCAGGCATGAATACTTTTCTAAAGCCCATTCACGACCTCAATGAAGCGGTTTATAATAAGAAGAGTATTCTTCTTTCGATTGAGGATGAGTTTGATACCCCGGTCAGTGCGATGTCTGTGGAACAGGTCCAGGAGATTTTTAATTCCGATCAAATGGAAAGCCTGGCAATCGATGCGGAGGGTAATGTGGTTGAAGGGGTCAGTGCTGAAGAAGTTTTGCTCGAAGCTGAATTGAAAAAACCCAAGGCAGAACAGCGATATCCTATGTATGTCTATGAAAAGTCAGATGGAAGCAGGATTTACATTATTAGTATTCGGGGACAAGGCTTGTGGGATGCCATCTGGGGTAGCGTAGCCCTGGAAGAAGACCTTAGTACTATTGTGGGGGCAAGTTTTGACCATGCTGGTGAAACACCTGGATTGGGTGCTGAGATCAAGGATAACCCCAGTTTTCCTGAACGTTTTGTCGGGAAGAAAATATATGATGAAGGGGGCGATTTTACCTCGGTTCAAATCGTTAAAGGGATAATCAACCAGCCCGATCATCAGGTGGAAGCGATATCGGGAGCTACCATTACAATGAATGGGGTGACTGAAATGCTGCGAAATGGTATCCAGAACTATGAGCCGTATTTTAAGAAAATTCAACAACAATAAAATTCAGACGTCATGGCTGAAACAATGGTAAAAGAACAGCAGGCAGGGAAAGAGAAAGGAAAGCTCTTTGAATTTGGAAAAAAGGAAAGGAAACTTATTACGGACCCCCTCGATGATGACAACCCGATAACGGTTCAGGTACTGGGGATTTGTTCTGCTCTGGCGGTGACTACCCTGGTTTATCCATCTTTTGTGATGACAGTGGCTGTAATTTTCGTGGTGGCATTTTCCAATTTGTTCACCTCTTTGTTGCGATCTCATATTCCCAAATCGGTGAGGATGATCGTACAACTGGTTATCGTCGCTACCCTGGTCACCATAGTGGAACTTACGCTTAAAGCAGCTAGCTTTACCGTCTACAAACAGTTGTCGGTCTTCATCGGTCTCATCATTACCAACTGTATCGTGATGGGTAGACTGGAAGCCTTTGCTATGGCCAATAAGCCATGGCCCGCATTTCTGGATGGAATAGGGAATGGTTTGGGTTACGGAGCCATCCTACTGATCGTTGGCCTGGTTAGGGAATTATTTGGAAAAGGAACCTTGTTTGCTGGTTCTCCTTTCGGAACACTGCAGTTGATCGGACCTTCCCCGGATTATCTGATCAATACGGCAGCCACGTCCGGGTTTGGTTCCTGGTTTGGCTGGTACCAGAACAATGGTTTGATGGTTTTGTCGGCAGCCGCAATGTTTATTATAGCTGGATTGATTTGGATACAGAGAACCCGCAATGCCAAATTGATCGACATCTCCTAATCGATAAAATATAAATTCATGGAATACATAAATATATTTATTAAGTCTGCCTTTATAGAAAATTTGATTTTATCCTATTTTCTGGGGATGTGCTCCTTTCTCGCGGTTTCCAAATCGGTGAAAACGGCATTCGGGCTTGGACTGGCAGTAATTTTTGTATTGGGCATCACAGCACCGATCAACTGGTTGATAACGACGTATTTTCTTAGCCCGGATGGTATATTTGGCGTAGATCTTACTTTTTTGAGACTTATACTTTTTATCGCAGTGATTGCATCCATGGTGCAATTGGTGGAAATGGTTATTGAGAAATTTTCACCCGGGCTGTACAATGCACTTGGAATTTTCCTACCTCTGATCACGGTAAACTGTGCCATTCTGGGTGGATCCTTGTTTATGGTTGCCCGTGAATATACCTTGGGTGAATCGGTTGCCTTTGGTCTGGGGGGTGGTTTCGGTTGGTTTCTGGCCATCATTGCCCTGGCGGCGATTCGTGAAAAAATGGCGTACTCCGATGTTCCTGCACCTTTGCGGGGACTGGGAATGGCTTTCTTATTGACGGGCATGATGGGGATCGCTTTCATGAGTTTGCTTGGGATTGATCCGGCCGCATTTAATTAAACTATAGAAAGAAAAACTCTATGTTCGTATTAATCGATTTTGCAATTATACTTTATGCCGTTCTTGTCTTCAGTGGCTTGATCCTGCTCATGGCGGTTATGCTTATTTTCGCACGGAAGCGATTGGTTCCTCAGGGTAAGGTTCAGCTCGTGATCAACGGAGACACAGATAATCCCATCGAAGTGCAACCTGGGTCCTCCCTATTGACTTCTCTGGCAGATCAGAATATTTTTCTACCTTCAGCCTGTGGTGGAGGCGGAACTTGCGCAATGTGTACCTGTAGAGTGTATAGTGGAGGAGGGGATATCCTGCCCACGGAGCTCAATCACATCAGCAGGAAGGATGCAGAGGATCATATGCGACTGGCCTGTCAGGTCAAGGTTCGGGATAATATGGAAATAGGAATTCCGGAAGAGATATTTGGTATTAAAAAATGGGAATGCGAGGTGGTGTCTAATTACAACGTGGCATCCTTTATCAAAGAATTCGTGGTTCGACTCCCCAAAGGAGAAACCCTGGATTTTGAACCGGGAGGATATGTCCAGATCGATGTACCTGAAACTACCATAGAGTTTAAGAATTTTGATATCTCACCGGCTCCCGATGACCCTGCCGGTCCCGATAAATTTAAGAGTGAATGGGATGACTGGAAATTGTGGGATTTGAAAATGGTGAATGATGAGCCTCAGTTCCGCGCATATTCCATGGCAAACCACCCCGCAGAAGGGGATATTGTGATGCTCAATATTCGTATAGCCACACCCCCGTTTGATCGCAATACCAACAGCTGGATGGATGTCAATCCAGGGGTATGTTCATCCTATGTATTTGATCAAAAACCGGGGGATAAAGTAACGATTTCAGGACCCTACGGGGAATTCTTTATAAAGAACACAGATAAAGAAATGATTTATATAGGTGGAGGAGCGGGTATGGCACCTCTACGCTCTCATTTATTCCACCTGTTCCATACCGTTAAAGAACGCAATCGTAAGGTCTCATACTGGTATGGCGGACGTTCCAAACGTGAGTTGTTCTATACGGATCATTTCCGGAATATTGAAAAAGAATTCGATAACTTCAAATACCACATTGCCCTATCTTCTGCCCTCGAAGAGGACAATTGGCAAGTTAAAAAGAGCATCGATGATCCGGAAGGTGATGGGTTCACAGGATTTATCCATCAGGCTCTGTATGATAATTATTTGAAAAACCATCCCGAACCCGAAGAAGTGGAGTACTATCTTTGTGGTCCGGGTCCAATGCTTGATGCGTGTCTTAAGATGTTCGATGAATTGGGTGTTCCCGAGGAGAATATCGCCTTTGACGATTTTGGATAATTAAAAGGATATACCCGAGGGTTTGAGGACCAATAGAAGGAGGCTTCAAGCTTATCCATCTGTTGGTCCTTTTTTTTGACATTGATACAAGTGAAAGGTGTGAGCCTCCTTATCAGCCCAATTCGTTATGTGTAATTTGAAGCCGCCATCCATATCCATTCACTGAACTCCACCTCAATTGGGGACGCTCAGGAATCGTTTCTTCACCCTGATTCCCAGTTTCATTCGTATACCTGGTACGGAAAACAAATTAGAAGGCTAATACGCTTAATATCAGAACTATATGAGATTATGAGAAAACCCTAGTTAGATGCAACGCTCAAGATACGACGCTCGCCCTACTTCGCCACACTGCCAGGCCAGTTCTCCCCAGGTCAGAGCGGACTTAATCTGCAACCTCCTTGACTTCACACACAAAGAGGTACTTATCATCCTCTATGCCTAATTTCAGCCTCTTCCTCAATTGATATTCAGAAGCCGTTAGGTACATACCCCATTCTCATCCTTACGTTTTTTTAATCCCGAAACGTTAAAAGCTGCGATGAGAGGGTAACTTCCAGATACTCCCTGCGGTAGGCTCACGAATTACCTGATGGATGCGCTTCCAGATCGCTACCGCCACCAATAGGGATTGGTGGCTACGTCGAATAAAAATCTGCCATTCGGCAGTTTTTATTTCGACTTCCGCGCTCACGAATCGCACAAGGTCGGCTCACGAATCGCATAAGGTTGACATGCGCTACCAGATCCTCCCTGCGGTCGGCTTCCTTGGCTTTAGACTCAACTTTGCCGCTGTCTTAGCCTGGTCAATGTAGAGCAAACCAGCAGTGATACTTAGCCCCTAAAAAACCACCGTCTTATTGCGATGAATAAAAACCCGATCCCGGAATACCAGATCCAGAGCACGGGCCAATACGATTTTTTCCACATCTTTGCCGGCTTTGGCCATTTCCCGAGGGCTGTATCCATGGTGTACCCGAATGGTGTCCTGTTCAATAATGGGACCTTCATCCAGCGCTTCATTGACAAAGTGAGCTGTAGCCCCAATGACTTTCACGCCCCTGCGGAAAGCCTGATAATAGGGTCTGGCACCTTTAAATGCCGGTAGGAAGGAGTGATGTATATTGATCAGTTTTTGGGGGTATTTCTGGACAAAATCGCTGCTCAGTATCCTCATATATTTAGCCAGTATAATGTACTCGCAATCGTATTGACCAACGATCTCATGTATTTCGTTCTCATGGTATTCCCGTGTTTTCCCTTTGTGATCGACAAAATGGTAGGGAATCCCGTACCTGTCCGCATTTACCCTAAGAGTATCATGATTGGATATAATACACTGGATTTCTGCATGCAGTTCCCCATTTACACACCGGTTAATGATATCATCCAGGCAATGTGGCTCTTTGCTGGCCATGAGAATAATATTCCTTTTTTGGTCCGGAGAGAATGAAATAGTCGCATCTTCTGGTAGGTGCTTCTTGAGGGTTAAATGGATAGGCTCGATATCTCCTATGGCTTCAAATTCGGTCCTCATGAAAAACTTTTGACTGTCTTCATCCACATATTCATCATTGCGAATAATGTTGAGATTCGCCTCATAAAGGCACTTAGTGACTTGGTAGATCAGACCTTTCGTATCTGAGCAGGTAATTTTAAGAACCACAGTATCGTTTTTTCCTTCTATTCCAATTCCCGTGCCAAGTTAGTCGGAGATTTAATCTCAATGACGATTTAAAATGATTGCCTATACATCGTTGCCGATATCTAAGGTAATCTGGCACAATCATTGTGCGATGAAACTTCTGTATGGAAGGCAGAATGTTATTCTTTTTCCCAAGAAGCAGTTTTTGCTTTGAAAATATGAACATTACAAGTTATTTTGCAGTTATATTCGTTTGAATAAAAAAGCGTACTTATGAAGTCAATGAAAACCATTCTATCTGCATTTGTTTTGGTAATTTGGACCTCTGTGCTTTTGACAGCCCAAAGTCTGGATACTTACAAAGCGCACAACGAAGGCTGGATGGTCAGCATTGAAAAGGCCCAGGCTATATCAAAAGAATCTGGAAAACCCATTATGGCCAATTTTACAGGCAGCGACTGGTGTGGGTGGTGCAAGAGGTTAACCGCAAACGTGTTCTCTAAACCTGAATTCAAGGAGTGGGCCAAAGACAACGTGGTACTTTTGGAGCTGGATTTTCCACGAAGGACAAAATTACCATCAGAAATCCAGGCCCAAAATCAAAGCCTGCAAAGAGCATTTCAGGTAACAGGCTATCCCACCGTTTGGGTGTTTTATCTGCAAGAAAATGCCCAGACCGGTCAGATCGATATCAATCCTATTGGGAGGACTGGATACAAACCCAGTGCCAAAGAGTTTATCGATGAGGTAGAGGGCATGATAGCCAGATCAAAAAGCTGATGCATACGCTGAGATCATGATCCTCTGATTATCCCATCTGGAGATATCTCTTCATTGGATTTTATTTTTGTCCGATATCACATCGAATTTGTAGTGGCTTTTCCGGTATATAGTAATCGACAATAAGGCTTTTGTACTTATGGCATGCCCGACATATGGCCTGCTAGTGGTTTTTTTCATAAGTAATTAATATTAATGACGCGTTTATTTTTTGTCGTACCGAAGAAACGAAACCGAGCATAGGACAGGCCTACGTGAGGCTTTCGGTGATGAGGGTATGGCGAAAAAGCAGCCGTCATAAGTGTGAAGAACTTATGAAATGGACCACTACCTTGCAATACCATGAATTACGGTAGGGTATAGGTCAAAGCGTTTTAAGGGGATTATACCCAAACTACATTGTTCTATACTGTCCAATGAATGTTTCCCTGACCATGTTTGGTCAGGGAAACATCTTTTGTTCTTCCAAATCACGCCATCTGCGGGTCGGATTTACCTGATTGACCTGTTTCCACTCTGCCGGCGGCATACTGGGCATAGGAGTCATATCCATCTACACGAAGGATGAAATCATACCAAAAGTGGCTTTGGCTAAGATCTAAAACGCTCTTTTGCAAACCTGGTTCTACCGTCAGTTGTGTTGGAGGTAATCCATACGCCCTATCTTCAATTCGAACAATCAGTTCCGAATCAGAGGTATTGTGCAGGACCAGTTCAAGATTGCCAGTCAACTTCGTTGGATCCGAAGATATGGTTTCCGGCATATAAGTCAGTTTTAAGGGAGGATCCTGATGGTTTCCCCTGAATTCTCTGAAAAAACCATTGGGTCCATACACCCGCAAATGATAATCTTTATTAGGGAAGTTGCGCAAAGGAAAAGATGCGGTTAATTGGTCCCCGGCTGCCACAGCATAATTCCAGGTTCTCATTTTTTCATATCCCTGTCCATGTGCAGTCCGATAGTCCCCAATAGCATATACCATCAAAGGATATCCCCGGGTTTTCTGACCGAAGTAAAAATCTGGATTGGCCATGACGATGTGGAATGCATCTTCATTCGCGTCAAAACAACCATGGACAGCCATGGCATATTTTAATCCATTGCTATCTTTAATCCCTGGTTCTTGCCGCGGCATAAGCTGGGTTCGTCGTGGTTGGGTATTGATCATTTTCTGCTCTTCCAGGGATAGATTCTTATATCCCTGTGGCAGATCTCTGTATTGTGCCTGGTGAATAGTGGTGATAAATTCATCACGTTCCACGGATTTCGGAAACTCAATTTTTTCCCCATGGTAGGGTCGAAATGCCGATGACATATCCCCGCAAATCATCCTTCTCCAAGGGCTGATATTTGGTTCATACAACCGTCCATTTGCTTTCTTTTGCATTACCTTTTCGATCAGTTGGATGGTAGAGGTATGGTCAAGTACATCGGAATTGACGAAGCCTCCGCGGCTCCATGGGGAAACCACGAGCATGGGAACCCGGAACCCCAGGCCTACCGGACCCCATTTGGCTTTTTCGACTTCGTCCTTGCGGCGTTCCAGTTCGTCTTCCTTGCGTGCAAATTCCTGCCAGGTGTCGATGTTGTGGCTGATCTTCCCTGTTTCAGGGTTTCCGGTTTCAGGCGGAACAAAAGGGGGTACATGGTCAAAATACCCATCGTTTTCATCGTAGGTGACGATGAAAATGGTTTTTTTCCATACCTCGGGGTTTTTTGTGAGGATACTCATCATTTCAGAAATGTACCAGGCTCCGTACCAGGGAGCCCCGGGGTGATCCGAGAAATTTTTCGGAGCGCATACCCAGGATACTGCCGGAAGCTGGCCTTCATCCACATCTTTACGAAATTGGTACAGAATATCCCCTTTAGGAACCTTCATTTCCCGTGACGTTCCCCCATCGTTGTATTCCAAAGTTTCAATGGAATGGTAGTCTTTATGGGCACTATTGGTCTGAAAGGCTTTATTGTGAATGTTCCGTTCAAATTCACTTAACAGTTCAAATGACTCCCGATTCCAGTTTTTCTTGTTTTCCTGTGCTTCCTGAAGTATTTTCCGGGATTCTTCCAGCGAGTGGCTCAATTTTTCATATTCAGACGAACCCCTGTCCAATCGGGCAAGATTTGCCTCCATTGCCCTGATCTTTTGTGGATATTCCGCAATGACTCTGCTAAGATAATTTTGAAAACCCTCGGCATACCGCACCCCGTATTGTTCGAACCATTCCAGATTATTGTTGGTAAAGTTGGCCAGCCAGGCCGATTCTTCTCCCTCAAAACCACACGGCATGCTCAGTTCATTTTGGTATACCCTCCACGAGACACCGGTTTCCTCCAATCGTTCCGGAAAGGTTTTCCACCGTGCCCATTTGTTGTACGTCACATCTCCATTGTGGACCATGGCTTTGGATTTACGGTAATTGGGGTCACGGAGTGTTCCAGACCACAGGTAATGCCTGTTGGCAGTAGTACCGGTGAGACAGGAGCAAAAATGCTGATCACACACTGTGAAGGCATCGGCCAGGGCATAATAGAATGGGATATCATTTCGATCATGAAACCCCATAGTGAGTGGCATATGTTGGTGATCCTTGTTGCTCGACTTTTTAGCTTCTAGCCAGAGATCGTGTTTGCCATCATTGCGTGCTTCCACCATATTTTCCCAGGAATGAGGTAATGATGACATCCAGGTCGCACGGGAATTTTTAATATCCAGCCTAAATGGGGCATACGTTTCCCCTTTGGCATTGCTTTGGAGCCATACCTTGTTCTTGTTCGGAAGTTCGATGGCTCTGGGATCATTGAATCCCCGCACCCCTCTCAATTTTCCGTAGGCATGGTCGAATGATCGGTTTTCCTGCATCAGGATGACGATGTGTTCTGCATCCATGAACGTGCTTCCAGGCTCCGGATCGATCGACAGAGCTCTGAGAATGGATTTAGGGATCATACTGGTCAGGGGAACAGCCCCGGTAAGCAAACCAGCTTGTTTGATAAAGTCTCTTCGGGATGACATTGTTCAGGTTTTATGTAAAATCATGCCCGAATGTAATCAAAATTTTATAGGAAATATTTTTCTGATTACCTTGTGCGCAGAATTTGTATAAATCACCCTTCTACTTTCTTGTACTATGAAAAAAATATTGGACCAGGTTTGTTTATTCATGTTGATTTTTCACATCAGTGGGTGCTCCTCCTCTGGAGATTCCCTGCAGATTCAGGTTGATGCTACGGAACAAATGTTGGAAAATCCCATCGTTAGCACGACGATTGAATTACCGGCGGAGGTCCGACATCTATCAGTTAATGAAATTGGTGTGATGATGCATTCGAGCGATGGAAGTGTGGCGGAAATTCCGGGTCAGGTTACGGAAGAGGAAGACGGTCAGTTGAAATTATGGTGGGTTATACCTGGGAAAGATATTGCTGGTGAATGGACTGCCAGGTTTTATCCTCTGGGAGAAGTCCAGGAGGATAAATTTGTGTGGCAGGATGACAAAGGAAAACATCTGGATCTTATACGGAACGGCAAAAAAGTGTTCCGATACGAATACGAACTCGATGATCATTTTGTGCCTGGAGAGACCTTGACAGCAAGGAATCGGGTATTCTACCACATTTACGATCGTTCCGGTCAGCGTTTTATCACCAATGGATACGAAGAGGGGGTGTGGTCCCATCATAGGGGAATTATGATTGGATGGCGTGATGTGATGCATCAGGGACGAAAGTTGTCGTTCTGGGGGATGGAACAACTCAACACTCAACAACATATCGAATTTTTGGAATTGACGGCAGGACCTGTGCTGGCCCGGGTAAAATCCCGAATCCACTGGAATGACAGTTTGAATCAGACGATCATAGAGGAAATCCGAACCGGGACTATTTTTCATGTTCCTCCTCCGGGGTTGGTTGTTATCGACTTCACCTCTGATCTGACTGCAGTTGCCGGCGATGTGGTGCTTGCCGGAGATGCGGAGCACGGAGGTGTCCAGTATCGGGCACATAGTGATATCGCAGCAGAAACCCCGGGAAGCAAGAAAGCATCTTACGTTTTTCATCGCGATGATATAGATCCAAAAGTGGATCATGATCTGCCCTGGGTGGGGATGTCTTATGATCTTGATCAGATCACCTACAGTGTTGTGGAATTAAATGGCAGGGACAATCCCAAACCTGCCATTTGGTCTGCATATCGCGATTACGGTCGATTTGGACCTTATTTCAGTAAAAATTTGAAGGATGCTGAATCCTTTGAAGTAATGTTTCGATTTTTAATACGCGAAGGCGACATGCCTTCCCGCGCCGAACTTGATGCCCATTATAACTGGTTCAATTCTCCTGCGTCGGCAAGGATACAATAAAGCAAAGTAGCCCGGAATTGTAATGGTTATGGTTTAATTAGGATTTTGAAAAAGTGCATGAGTAAAAATGGAGTAAAGGAAATTTAATATTATAATTATTTTAGATATGAACAATACCCAGGTGATGCAAGGAATTTCTACACGATGTGTCCACGTCGGAGAGATCGATGATCCACAGGGCTCTCCCCACACACCGATTTACAATACGACGACCTTTGTATTTCCCAACACCAGAGAATTGGTAGAGGTAGTACAAGGGAATCGGACAGGCAATCTTTACACCCGGTACGGTATGCATCCCAACCTTCGTACGCTGGAATCCAAACTGGCAACCCTGGAATTATCTGAAGCTGCATTGTGTTTTGGATCGGGTTTGGCCGCAGAATCCTCGACTTTATTGGCTCTGGGTAAGAAAGGGGTGGTTTGCTATGGGGATGTATACGGGGGAACCTATGAATTGATGAACAACCAATTACGTAGTTTGGGTATTCGGGTTGAATTTGTACTCAATGGGGAAGAGCAGAGGTTGGAGGAAATTTTAAGAAGTGGTATGGGGCTTTTATATTTTGAATCCCCATCCAACCCAACCCTGGATATCCAGGACATTGAAGCGATGGCTGAAATGGCTCATGAACACGGGGCACTGGTGTGTGTAGACAATACCTTCGCCACTCCAATCAATCAAAATCCATTGGAGCTAGGAGCCGATGTAGTGGTACATAGTGCTACCAAGTACCTGGGAGGTCATAGCGATATTACGGCAGGGGCAGTGATGTCCCGACAGGAAATTATTGATCTTATAGCGCCATGGCGGAAAAACCTGGGACAGGTTCCTTCTCCAGAAGTGGCTTCACTTTTGTGCCGAAGTATTCGGACTCTTGTACTGCGTGTGGAAAGACAAAATAATTCGGCACAGCAAATTGCGGAGGCTATGTCTGGCCATCCGGCTGTGAATCGGGTCCTGTATCCTGGTTTGCCGGACTTTCCGGGACATGACGTGGCTGTGCGCCAGATGCGTGGATTTGGGGGAATGGTTACACTCGAACTCGATGGAGATATGGAAGATACGGCCAGGGTGGCTGATCATTTCCAGTTGATCAGGATCGGTCCCAGTCTGGGTGGAGCGGAAAGCTTGTGCACCCAACCTGTGATGACCTCGCATATCGATTTGACGGTTGAAGAGCGACAACGGCGTGGGATTAGTGATTCCATGATGCGGCTCTCCATAGGGTTTGAGGATGCAGAAGATTTGATTGCGGATTTGAATCAGGCCCTGGAGTATTTGAAAAAGAAGTAGCTTTTTACATACACAGTAGAATAATAATTCCGCTGAGATGATGGATATACCAAACTTTGGCGTTTTTACATATTCTGATCCGTCCGGTCAGCGGATACCTTTTACAATTCAGACAGGAAATCCAGGAAGTTTGCCAAACCCTGGTACTTAAACGTTTCTTAAATTACATGCTCACCGGACACCGGGGGTTTCCAGTACGTGAAGATTCAGGTTTGTAACTTTGGCGACTGGGTTCGCAGAGCTCCAGTTCTGCGGAAAAATCGTAGATTTTTTCACCTTGTATGATGTAGGATTCATCCCGGCATCCGCCACCTTTCAATTTTGAAAAGACCACTACAGCCTTTGTGTATAGACAGTTTCTGCTCAGAAAACCGTATGTTTTTCGTCGGAGCTGGGGCTCCAACCTCCCAGCGGGTTTACCTATTCCAATCCGTCCGATCAGCGGATGCCCATTACGTTCTATACAAGTAATCCTGGAAATTTATCCAATATTGGTGAGTAAATACAAACTAAGCATGAAATGTCAGATTTACGCTGGCTTTCGACAGGTAAAGCTGACATTTCAAACAAAGCTATGGAACTAATAATTCCTTTGGTTGCCATGGGGATTTTATTTTGATAATATCACACGGAAAGTGGAGACCTGGATGTGGCCGTCCCGGATTCGCATGAAATACAGACCTGCAGCGGATGATGAAAGATCTACATAGGAGCCGGAGAATACAATTCCCTGCATGACCAATCGTCCGATATGATCAAAAATTTCATAGTTGTAACTACCACCCCCGAAGAAATCAACCCTTATAGATCCGAATGAAGGATTGGGATAAACGCGTACGTCCAAACGTTTTCCTGTGCCTACACGATCTTCGATGAGACCAGTTCCCGAATCTGATACTTTGTCCGGATCTGGTGCGGTAGTAGTTTCGGTTATGCCACCGTCCTCTGTCGTAACAATTTCTGCAACAATGCCGGTGGTATCTATCATTTCATAGGGTTCACTGGACGCAGTATCTCTGAGGAGTATCACCATGCCCAGATGGATCGTACTATCACCAGGGAGAACAAGCGTATCGCTCCAACCTGTACTGTCCACCAGTCCGGTGGACGATAATACGCTGTACCCCGTCGGAACATCCACGGATACTCGGTATGTTCCGGAGGGCAAAGGATTGAAAAATGCAGTTCCCTGGGTACCATCCCAGTCGCGGGTCACTGTGGTGTCCACAGTCATAAAATCATCATTTTGCCACTGATGGAGACGAACTGTAATATCCGGAGTGCCGGCTTCTCCCTCAAAATGGGTATAATTCATTTGTTCTTCCATTGCCACACGGAGTTCGATACCATTGAACATCGACTTCTGATCTATATGGAAAATCCTTTGTGCATAGGAGCGATGTCCCACCAGGTCCTCTGCCATCCAGCGTCGGACAAATGCCATCGTGTCACCCGTCGCAGGATCTTGAACCGCTGTGGTGGTGACGGTATCCCACACGGCATACCGACAAATGTCGATAATCCGAACTTTATTCGATGCAGGTGGCAGATCAGAAGGAGCGCTAATGATGGTATCTGAAAGCACACCCAGTATTTCAGGCCCTGTCAGGTCGTGGAGCGCGACATAATAGCTCAATTCCTCACGATCCCCGCAAGGACTGGTTACTTCGTAAACATACTCCAATAAGCTCCACATCCCGTACCCGGGATCAGCTGGCAAGTCAGCTCTGAAGATTCGTCCTGTAACCCTGCTGCCTGGAGCCGATAGACCTAGATCCAGGTCGTCTTTGGAAATGGCCGGAGTGGAGCAAGCCGCCAGATGCAGCGTATCACCTTGATGCGCGCCCCATACTGATTTGACAACGAGTGGAGCACTGACTTGAATGGTAAGTTCCGCATATATTTGATAGGGATTGGTGAATGGAGCAGATGATGAACTAAGTGGAATACCCTTTATTTGATAGTTCCCCGGTGTGCTTCCATCATAATCGCCCCGTTCCCACTGAACCGGAACTATGGCATTCCTTCCGTCAGTGGTTCTGATGAATACATTCGAAGGCATATGGTCTATATCGACCCACTCGGTGCCGTAACAAACCGCGACAACACCTGATGGAAAGATCCTGTCCACTGTCATGATAGGTTCTTCCTCCTCTTCTTCTTCTTCTTCTTCTTCCTCCTCTTCTTCTGGATCACAGGACATCAGTACATCATTTTCCGATTCGCATCCCGGGGCATTTGCTGCGATGGTTCTGGGACCCATTCCTTCCAGATAGGTGCAGATATTGTGCAGGGGGCAGTATGACAATGCTGGATTTGTTGTGATAATCAACTTCTGGATGCTTATGAAAGGGATATTCTCCAGGCCGGAGATATCTTCCAAAAGAAGATTGTTGTCGAGTTCTATACCACCACCTAGAGAAGTCAGGGATGCCAGTCCGTCCAGTTTCTTCAGGTTGGAGTTGCTTTTTACAATCAGGTTGCCTCCCACATGATTCAAGGCTGACAAACTATCTATGTTTACAAGGTTGGAGTTGGATTCTATAGTGAGATTTCCAGTCACCTGGGTTAATTCCCTTAACCCATTGAGATCAAGGATAGTATTGCCATTGATGGTTAAGTTGCCATCCCACACCGTGCAGTTGAAAGTGTCCACGGCGGTTTGTGTAGACAAGGTCAGATCACCCTCGCAAATAGGTACTTCTTCTTCTTCCTCCTCTTCTTCCTCTTCGTCCTCCGGAGTACAGGCCATCAGGACATCGTCTGCCGATTCGCAACCTGCGGCATTCCCGCTGATGGTTCGTTCTCCGACTCCTTCCAGATAGGTGCAGATATTGGTTAGATTACAGATAGATAATGCCGGATTATCTGTTATAGTCAACTTAGAAATTCCTGCAGCAGGAATATTTGCCAGACCGGAAATATCATCCAATAGAGGATTGTTGTCGAGTGCTATGTCTCCACCTACCGATATCAGAGAAGCCAAACCGTCGATGTTTTCCAACATTGGGTTTATGCTAATCGTAAGCGATAGCCCTACTGAGGATAAAGAAGACAAACCACTTAAATCTTTGAGACTAGGATTATTATTTATAAAAACCAACCCCGTCACCGAGGCGATATTTGACAATCCGTCCAGATTCTGATACCCATTCCCAAAGAGGTGCAAATCCCCGGTCACAGAAGTCAGACCAGACAATCCCGTCACTGATGTTAATTTGGAGTTAACGCTGACCTCCAGGTTTCCGGTGACCGAAGTCAATGCTGCGAGGCCGTTCAGATTCGGCAGATTGAAATTACTATTCACTAATAAATTCCCACCGATTTTTGTCAGGGCCGCCAAGCTATCTATATTCACCAAATTTGGGTTGGATTGAATAGTCAGATTTCCGGTCACCTCGGTTAGTTCTTTTAACCCATTTAGATTGGTGATGCCGTTGCCTGTGATGGTCAGGTTGCCCTCGACTTTGGAACAATCAAAATTATTGACCTCTTCCTGGGTGCTGAGCGTGATATCGCCATTACAGACCGGGGCCGGCTCGTCGTCCTCCTCCTCTTCCTCCGTACAAGCGGTTTGGATCTCAGACTCTGAAGCACAGCCCATCGCGTTTCCAATGATGGTACGGAGACCCTCCCCTTCCAGATAACCACAGATGTTAGTCAGATCACAGATGGCCAATAAAGGATTATTCTTGATGACCAGATCTGTGATGGACGCGTAATCGATATTCCACAGATCTGAGATATCCAACAATTTGTCGTTTTCTTCGATAGTCAGGTCGCCGTCTATGGAGATCAGGGAGGAGAATCCATTCAGATTCGTCAGAATGTCGTTGTCATATATATACAAAAAATTGCCAATGGACGATAGTTTCGATAATCCACTTACGTCGGTTAGCTTGTCGTTATCATACAATTCCATAAAATCACCTACAGAAGCCAGTTTGGCCAGGCCATCCAGATTTGTAAGTGCATTATTTTGCGTGATTTGTAATGATCCACCCACTGTTTCTAGTGATATGAGACCATCTACATTCATCAGCTTTTCATTTCCTTCAATATTAATATATCCACCAACGCTTTTCATCTTCTCCAACCCTGTGACATTGACCAGATTTGCATTTTTCCAAAGCGAAAAATCAGCTCCCACGGATTCCAAAGCTGAAAATCCGGCCAGGCTCGGCAAAAGGGTATTTTGCTCGATTTTCAAAGAACCTCTTACCGCTTTCAAATTATTTATGCCGGTAGTATTTACCAAAGCACTGTTACTTTTTATAACCAAATCCCCATCGATATCCTGTATTCCGGATAAGCCATTTAGATTAACCAGTTTATAGTTCGCGAAAATACTCAACAACCTCTCCACTGAAGTAAGATGGGATAAGCCAGTCAAACTCACCAGTTCACCGCAATTGCTTATTTGCAATTCTCCCACTGATGTCAGATTCGATAACCCATCTACATTGGTCAACACGGCATTGACCATTATGCGAACTTCATCCACCGAAGTGAGACCCAACAACCCATTTATATTTTGCAATTTGGCATTATTTGATACCTGAATGGCATCAACCATGGTCAGATTGGATAAACCATCCACATCTTCCAGACTCGCATTATTATAGACCAGTATCTTTACACCTACTTTTGTCAGAGAGGATAATCCATCCATATTTGTCAGGATCGGATTATTGTAAATTGACAGATTCCCAGTCACCTCAGTTAATTCCGATAAACTGTCCAGGTTGGTGATGTCATTTCCGCTGATGGTCAAATCCCCCACTACCTTTGAACAATTAAAATCATTTACCTGGGCTTGTGTGGTCAGTGTAATATTTCCCGTACATACCGGTGCCGGACCGTCGTCATCCTCGTCCTCCTCTTCTTCACCCGAACAGGCGGCCTGGATCGCAGTATCTGAATCACAACCCACCGCGTTCCCGCTGACGTTACGGGTCCCTATGCCTTCCAGATAGGTACAGATATTGGGATAATCACAAATGGATAGAATGGGATTATCCTTTATATTCATATTAGTAATGCTAGTTGAGTTGATTTGCGAAATGCCTGAAATATCACTCAGTGATTCATTGTCGCTGATAGTTAGAAAGCCAGAAATTGAAGCCACATTTGACAAGCCGTTAAGGTTTACCAAACTCTGGTTCGTTAGTATCCATATGTAACCATTTATACTTGTAAGACCACCAAGACCATCAAGACTGGCGAGCTGGGCATTATTGTAAAATGACAGATACGAGCCCAGGGATGTCAAATTCGAAAGGTGAGATATCGTGGTGAGATTCGCATTATTATTAAAAGTCAGAAATCCCCCTATAGTTTCCAGGCCCGACAGACCGGATAAATTTTCCATCTTGCTGCTGTTAATAGTTACCCCACCTCCCACTGTAGAGAGTGATTCCAGACCGGTCGTGTTTGTTAACAATCCATTGTTATTTAACAATAATTCCCCACCGACCGAAGTCAGAGCAGACAAACCGGATATGCTGGCCAGGCTAGTGTTATTGTGTATCTTTAAATCTCCACCTACGCTCTCCAGAGTCGATAAACCGTCCAGATTCATCAAATATTGACACAGATTGATAGTTAAATTTCCGGTTATTGTGGTCAATCCCGACATCCCATCCAGATTGGTGATTGCGGTACCGATGGTTATACTTCCATCCCAGGTCGTACAGGCAAAGGTATCGACTGCTGCCTGAGTGGACAATGTGATATCTCCCATGCATACGGGGGCTGGATCTGGAGCATCATCTTCATCTTCTTCTCCATCGTCCGTGCAGATAGCCAGTAACTCCTCCGTGGAGTTGCAATTCGTGGCATTGTCCTCAATGGTCGCTGTTCCCTCTTCTTCGAGATAGCTGCAGATGTTGGGGTAATTACAAGTGGATAGATTTGGGTTATCCTTTATGATTAATGAAGTAATGGTCGATTGATCAATATACTGCAAGCCGGAAATATCACTCAGAACACTGTTAGATTGGATATCCACTGATCCTGCCAATGATGCCACATCTGATAAACCGTTCAGATTGGTTAATTTTGCATTGGAACGTATCTCCAGGTCTCCGCCCAC
>CAYRRD010000005.1:42361-105143 GCA_964426625.1 uncultured Saprospiraceae bacterium
CCGCCCACCTTGGTCAAGTTTGATAAACCTGCTAAATTCTCGAGGTTGTTGGCTCCAAAAATTTCTAAATCCCCATTTACCTCGGTCAATTCAGATAATTCGCTCAAGTCTAAAACCCCGTCTCCGGAAATAATTAAGTCACCGTTCAAGATTGAACATTCAAAAAGAGTGATTTCTTCCTGAGTGTTAAGTTCAATATCCCCGGAGCACGTTTGGCCATAATTTCGGAATCCCGTCATCAAAATGACAAAAATGTAAAATAGAAGTTCTTTTTTAATTTCCATAGCACCGATTTTAATAGGTTTTACCTGTGTATGGAATCCCCACTCAAAAGGTCATCAATTTTTAGAAAGTATTCTTGAGTGGCATTTATTTTTTTAAACAGAATGAGTTTCTGGAACTAAATTTTAAAAAATGGTTTCCTTCTGACTAATTTCTAATGCATCGAAGAAGATGAGAATGTTTGGTTGGCAAAACCCAACCCACCCGATTTGAAACCCATATTTGGAAATCATCGATAGAATTTAGTCAAATCCTTTTTCAAATGAAATTATTATAAAGTCTTTTGGGTAATGAAATTAATATATAGTTAAAAAAAAGTTGTATTTTGGCTGGACCAAAACTTCCGTTATGAAAGGGTCTGCCGCTTATCTTATCGGGATTGTATTTACCATCGTTGTAGGGGCTGTATTGCAATACTTTTATTGTTGTGATACCACTCTGACCCAGCAGGTGAAAATTGCCGAATCGATTTCTGATGGTAGACCCTTTGAAGTGATTGATGCCTCTAAAAACTTTAGCATAACCATTGATGACAATTTTAATTTTCCCTTCTCTTCTTATGAATACATAACGCCGATCTCTTCCGAAGTGGAACAAGGTATAAACAAGTTGCGAGAATACCTCCAGGAACAACCTGGAACCTCCCTGCTCATTATGGGAATGGGGTATAAATCAGAATCCAATTATTCGGCCTTTCCAACCCTGGGTGAAGCCCGGGCCAATTCGGTGAAAAGTGCGATGGTGGAAAGAGGATTGGCTGTGAATCAACTTAGCGTGGAGGGAAGCGTGTTGGAGGAGTCATGGCAAGGACAGGATTCTATAATTTATGGACCAGTCCTATTTAGCCTGAGTCATACTGATGCAAATCGGGAAGTCTCCACAAGCAATGGAATCCACCAGGAGGTCCAGGTGTCCCCGGCTGCCAATTTCTCTGAATTTGTGCTAAGCCTTAAGGAAAATCCCATGGTTCTATATTTTGAAACCGGGAGTGCTTTTGTACATCTTACTGAAACTGAACGTAATATAATTTCCACCCTCAATCAATATATTGATCAGAATAGCGCAGCCAGAATTGTAATCCATGGTCATACGGACAATTCCGGGAGCCCGGTGATCAACGACCGTCTTGCTCTCGAAAGGGCCCAATTTTTTAAGGCCTATCTGGTACGAAATGGATTTCAGTCCGGTCGTATTGAGACGGTGTCACACGGTGAATCAACTCCGGTGGCCTCCAATCAATCACCAGAGGGTAGGGCCAAAAACAGGAGAGCGGTGTTGACGATTGAAAATTAAAATATGTATGCGATGACATGGTGTTGGATTATTCCGGTATTGGTAGGAGCTGTCTGTGCTCTATTGGGGTATCTTCTCGGCAGATCTGGGAGGAAGAGGCTGGTTGAAGCATGGAGTGAAAAATGGGAAGCTACCAGGAAGGATCTGGAAAACGCCAATCGAAAGCTCAGCCTGGCAATCAATGATCTTGATAAAGCAAAAGAATCGGAACAAAAAGCCACTGCCGGATACGATGAGTTAATTGGACGGTTCAATCTATTGCAGCGGGAGTGGGATAATAATCGAACCGCTATTCAAAATCTCAAAGATGAAAATAATGCTTTAAAAATCAGTTTGGGCATGTTGCAACCACCAGATACCGATGATCAGCCCGAATTTGAATCACCCGGTCCGATTCAGGACCAGGATATATCTATAGAATCTGGTCACGTAAGTGATGGTGCGGTATTTGATCCCGAGAAAGCCCGGCAAATTATGGAAAAGCCGGTAGTTGAAAATGATCTGACTATTATCGAAGGAATTGGACTAGCAATTCGGGATTTGTTTCATGAAAATGGGATTACCACCTGGTATCAGTTGAGCCAGTGCAATGTGGAACAATGCGAGGCCATTCTTCGATCCGGGGGAGATAGATTCAGGAATCACCATCCGGGTACCTGGCCCAGACAGGCCTTCCTGGCTTTTCAGGGGAATTGGGAACAACTCAAATTGTGGCAGGACGAGATGGATGGAGGGATAGAACAGCGGGAATAACGGTGACCCGGATGCAATAGGAGGTACAAAGCCGCAATAGACACAATGAATTTGGAAATAGGGTAAAGCAGGTCACAAAGACACGAAGTAAGGAATTTAATACTGCTACATATAAGGTTACCGACTGGGCAATTTTCTGCGGCACACACAAAAAGACAGACCGATAATCTTTCCCAAATTTTGTTCTCCGGTAAGGCGTAAAAAACCAAACATATCCCAGGAAGGTTGTTCACACGATCATCATCCCTGAAGAAGCCCGGATGATTATTTGGTTTGCAACTGATCCAATATTCTTTTACTTTGCCTGGCTTTTGTCTTCCACTTCCCTGTCTTGTAATAGATGTAAGCAGTGGTAGCTGCCAGAAGGTTGGACGTTGGAAAAGCCCAAAATATTCCTACAGGTCCAAGAGGTGTGTGGGAGGATAGAATATATGCCAGCGGAAAGCGGATTATCCAAAGGTTGAGCATGGATATGAGCATGGAGGCTTTGGTAAACCCCGCACCATTGAAAACCCCATTCATAGATTGCTGGACACCCAATAAACCGAACGACGGTGCCATAATCTTTATAAATCGCGCTCCATCTTCGATAACCTGTGGCTCATTGGGGACGAAAAAGGCAAGGATCTGACGGGCAAATATAAACATCAACAAACCCACACCCGTCAAACCGAAAAAAGCGATTTTACTGCTTAGATCTCCGGTTTCTTCTGCTCTTTTAATTTTCCCTGCCCCCACATTTTGACCCACCATAGTCGTGGTGGCAATGGACAGACCCAGTGCGGGAATAATGATGAAACTCAGGATTCTCGCTCCTACGCCGTAGGCAGCCACAACGCTACTTCCAAAACTAGTCACCAGCATGACCATCACCGTCAAACCGGCAGCCCGGGCACTTTGGTCCAGACTTGAAGGAATTCCAATTCTAAATAACCTGCGTACATATGTAAAGTCAGGCTTCATGTCCTTCAGCGTGATATGAATTCCTCTTCTACCCCGGAACAATATGAACAAACCGAAAACCGCAGATATACCCTGTGTTATCACACTGGCCCAGGCAGCACCTGCGACACCATATCCCGGGATGGGACCAAAACCAAAAATGAACAGGGGATCCAAAATCAAATTCAGAAACACGGTAATCAGGACGATGAACATGGGGAGCCAGACGTTTCCAATTCCCCGCATCAGAGATTGAAAGGTGAAAAAGATGAATAAAAAAACGAATCCGAGGGATGAAACCTGAAAATAAGATATGGAATCTTCAAGGATTTCAGGTCCTGCCCCGACCAATGTCATCAACGGACTCGCTGCATAGTATCCCAGAGCGGATAAACCCATGGAAATCAGGAATATAATAAATATGGACTGGGAGGAACTATAATCGACCAACCGTTGGTTGCTAGTGCCTTTGGACTGAGAGACCAGGACTGTGGTGGCTACCGTAACTCCGGCACCCACGGATAAAACCAGGAAGAAGACCGGAAAGCTGAGGCTCACTGCCGCAACTGCATTCGCACCCAATCTACCCAGCCAGAATGTATCGATAAGCTGATATGCAGATTGTAGTGTATTCGCAAGGATGATCGGAACAGCCAGATTGAGAAGGTTTTTCCATATTACCCCTTCCGTATAATTTTTTGCTTTTTTATTTGATTGCAAGAATTAGTTTGTGATTTTAGATGATATGACGTAGCCATGGACTTTACCCGAAGCATTTTGAATTTGACCTGTTTCTATGCCATACAATGGCGAATTTCTTCGTTGAATCCCCAAAATTATCCTAACGACAAAATCCCGGATTTGTCGCCCGAAAAGAGATCTTTTTGGTTCCCCCGTAGAAGGTTTTCCAAACCCTTCGTCCCGTTCATGCACATCCTATACTCTATTCAGTCATGCTACCACCTCCACCAATTTTTGCGGTACATCCTACTCCCGGACGGGATCGGCCAATTCAAAACATCCCGAGTATAAAGATTTCCAGAGCATATTTGTTCATTCAAAGTGCAAAAACGGTCAGACATTTAATATATTTAGGAGGTGCTCTATTATTTTAAATGGAATAAATAAACAGGGATGAAATACGGTGTTCCTGCACAGAAATTTATATACAGCCGCGGTATGGCTGGTAAGATACCTCGATTACCCATTGATTTTGAGTCGCTGCAGTCGAAGGCAAGAAAGGTGATGAAACCGGAGGCATATGCATACGTTGCCGGAGGGGCAGGGCGGGGAACCACCATGGTAGCAAACCAGGAAGCATTTGAAACCTATCAACTGAAAGCTTCGATGATGAAAGCTGTACAGGAAGTAGATCTCCGGGTCAATGTGTTGGGAGCTGAATTTATTACCCCACTGTTGACTGCACCCATTGGGGCATTGGATCTGGTACATCCACAAGGAGATAAAGCAGTTGCAAGGGCCTGTAATCACCTGAACATCCCTATGGTTTTTTCCTGTCAGGCGTCACATTCCATGGAAGTTTGTAGTGAAGAATTGGGACACACACCGAGATGGTTTCAACTGTACTGGAGTAAATCGGATGAATTGGTAGAAAGTTTTGTAAGCCGTGCGCAACGTACTGGTTGTTCAGCCATTGTGGTCACTCTGGATACCACATCCTTAGGCTGGCGGCCGCGGGATCTCAATCAAGGGTATTTACCTTTTCTCCGTGGGATGGGTCTGGCTCAATATAGCAGCGATCCGGTTTTCGAGAATATTCTAAGGCAACGTATGCTGAAAAAAAATAACGATCCGAAACCTTCGGTGACCTTTAAAACCCTGTCCAATGTATTTGGATTGTGTCGCAACTATCCTGGTGGGTTATGGAATAATCTTCGGTCTGGCAGGGCTTTGGCCGCAGTGAAAACTTTTATAGATATTTATATGAGGCCTGAATTGCGGTGGACTGATGTCCAGCGTCTTCGCAAGATGACCACTTTGCCGATCGTACTCAAAGGGATACAAACGGTTGATGATGCAAATAAAGCCTTTGATTTTGGGGCAGATGGCATTGTTGTTTCCAATCACGGGGGACGGCAAATCGATGGGGGAACCGGAGCATTGAAATGTCTTGATGTGATCACCCAGAATATAGAAGGACGAGGAACTGTCCTTTTTGACAGTGGAATTCGGGGCGGAGCCGACGTAATCAAGGCTTTGGCTTTGGGAGCAGATGCAGTGCTGATCGGACGACCATGGGTGTATGGATTGGCGCTTGATGGACAACGGGGAGTGGAGGCCGTGCTGGGTTATTTCCTGGCCGAACTGGAATTACAGTTGTCATTAATGGGAGTTAAAAGTGTTCAGGAGCTGGACAGATCCATATTCTCCGACCGTGTGGAGTGATGAATCAATTTCATGGGCTCTTCCCAGTACGATTTAATATTTTGTTGTATCTTTATTTGGCATATGATGACGATAGTACGATGGTTTTTGGTTCTGGTCATGGTGCTGATTTCCACACACCTCTTACTGGCCACACACAATCGGGCCGGAGAAATTACCTATGAGCAGATCGGGGATCTTACGATCAGGATAACCATTACGACTTACACCAAAACCTCCAGTCATGTAGATAGAGATAGTCTTATCGTTTATTGGGGGGATGGAACCGTAGAAACCATCGCAAGAACCAATGGGAAAGGTGTTCCTTTAGGAAACGATATAAAAAAGAATATTTACATAAAGGAACATACTTATCCTGGGCGTGGAACCTATACGATTGGAATGACCGATCCCAATAGAATTGGGGGGATTCTCAACGTTAATTACCCCAACTCCATCCGTGTCAAGTTTCATATTGCGACGACATTTACATTTCTCAACCCCCAATTCCAAGGGGAGAACAACTCCGCAATTTTGTTGCAACCTCCTATGGATGTGGGGTGTGTGGGGAAAACCTTCGTTCACAATCCCAATGCATTCGATCCCGATGGGGACAGCCTGGCCTATGAGTGGGTGATCCCATTACAGGATGTAGGATCGCCGGTTCCCAATTTTATGTTTCCGGATCAGATCGAACCCGGCCCTGGCAATCAAATTACCCTCGATGAAGTGACCGGGGATATCGTATGGGATTCACCGCAGCGTCGTGGTCAGTACAATATTGCAATTCGCATCAAAGAGTATCGACGAGGTGTTCTCATCAATTCTATCATCCGTGATATGCAGATAGAAATTACGGAATGTAACAACAATCCTCCGCACGTGGAAGTAGCCAGCACGATCTGTCCCACAGCTGGTGATCTGGTAGAGCTCCCTGTGCTGGTCGACGACCCGGAGCGTGAGACCCAGCTGGTTCAGCTTACCGCTTTAGGAGGACCATTAACCCTGGATGTTTCTCCAGCAGTAGTCACCAGTGGCGATGAATTTGCGGAAGTTCCCCGAACGGTTGATTTTATTTGGGAGACGCATTGTGAACACGTTCGAGGCGCAGAATATACGATGGTATTTAAGGCGACGGACAATTATTTCTCCGACTCTGCCGGACTTGTGAATTTAAAAACATTGAATATAGATGTTATCGGTCCCCCACCTTCCAATCCTGACGTGGAAAGGCAAAATGGCCACAACCTGGTCACATGGGATCCGGGGTATACCTGTGAACTGAGTAGTAATTTCTATGGCTATACTATCTGGCGGAGGAACGGTAGGATCACCATTCCGGAAGGACCCTGTTTACCCAATCTTGCCAATTATGGCTATGAAATTATTGGATTTGTCGATGGGTCTGGGGTAAGTCAGTTTGTGGATGATAATATACAGAATGGGGTCACCTATTGTTATCGGATTACAGCCCGGTTCGCCAATGTAAGTACTGCCGGAAATCCGTACAACATTATCGAAAGTAAGCCCAGTGATGAAATTTGTATTAAGATAGATCGGGATCTGCCATTATTGTCTAGGGCCTCAGTGGAAGAAACTGATGCAATCAATGGGGTTGTGGAACTATCATTTCTCAAACCCGAAATCAATGTGGATTCCATACAACCTGACGGTCCGTACACGATGACTTTATTCCATTCCACTTCCCTCGACGGTACCTATGACCCTATACCCAATTCTTCGGTGGATGCACCCACCATTGATGATTTTGAAGAACAATATACCTTTACCCATAATGGTCTGAATACAGTGGATGAACAGCATTTTTACAAGGTGCATCTCCGTTCAGCCAATAGAGAAATGGGTTTTTCATCTATCGGCACTACAATTTACCTTTCTTCCAATCAAGGAAATAATCTGGTTCAGCTCAATTGGTCAAGTCTTACGCCCTGGACCAACTTCAATTATGTAATCTATCGGCTGGAGAATGGTCAGCGTATTGAACTTACACAGACCAATTCCACCCAGTATTCGGACAGGGATGTGGAAAATGGCGTTGAGTATTGTTATCAGATTTTGGGGGAAGGGAACTTTCCTGGGATTACCCTTGATGACACAACGTACAATTTTTCACAGGAAATATGTGTGGTGCCCGATGATAGAACACCACCCTGTAAACCGGAGTTGACTGTATCCAGCAATTGTGATGACTTCGCAGAATTGTTGGTTTTTACCAATTCCCTTGAATACAGTTTGCCGGATACCTGTGAGGATCTGATCGATGACCTGGATATTATCTTTTGGTTTCGACCTTATGGAGCAGATTCCTTTATAAATATCACAGATGATCAGACTTTATTCGTGATCAATGAAAGCAATGCCAATCACAGCAGTGGTGAAGGATTTGCCGGATGTTACCGAATTCAGATGGTAGATCAGTTTGGTAACGTGGGATTGTACAGCGATACGGTGTGTATCGATCCATGTCCTGCATACAAACTGCCCAATGTATTTACACCCAATGCCGATGGTGCCAATGACATTTTCTATCCTTTGCAAAGTGCCTTCATTCAACGTGTGAATTTTGAAGCTTATAATCGATGGGGGAATCTGGTCTTCCAAACCAGTGATCCGGAAATACGATGGGATGGAACATCTCTGAATGGGGAAGAACTTGATCCGGCAACCTATACGTATAAATGTGAATTGTTCTTAAACACACGGGATGGTGAGGTGTTGTTCAATACGGTTAGTGGAACCATTGATTTGGTGAAATAGACCGCGACTAAAGCAATCATACAACAAACCAATTGATTATGTTTACGGGAATCGTGGAGACTTCGGGAGAGATTTTGAAAATTGAAACCGAAGGAAATAATAGAAAATTTCTCATTCAATCCGATTTGGTTCCTTCCCTGCGTGTAGACCAAAGTGTGAATCACAACGGGGTTTGTCTTACCATCGAAGAGCTGTTCACGGACCAAAATGCTTACCAGGTATCAGCCATCCATGAAACGCTTTCTAAAACAACTTTGGCCGAATGGAAGGATGGGGAAAAAATTAATCTAGAAAGAGCCATGACCCTCAATCAACGACTGGATGGTCACATGGTGCAGGGGCATGTGGATCAGACGCTGGAATGTATAGATAAAACGGATCAGGAAGGAAGCACAATTTTTACTTTTCATCTTCCTCGCTCTGTGCGACATCTTCTTATACCACAAGGATCGATTACGCTCGATGGAATCAGCCTGACTGTAGCAGGTTTGGAGGACGAAAACTTTTCTGTAGCCATCATTCCTTATACATACAACCATACCAATGTGGGTTACTGGAAGCCGGGTCGAATGGTGAATGTGGAATTCGATGTATTGGCGAAATATCTGGCCAGATACCGGGAGCTTTATTCGGAAGATTTTGCCAGATTAGAATAGGGGCAGATTGATAGATGATGCATCGCAAACTTGAGAATATTACTCTGATTATGATAAAGATCTGCATAAAAAATAATATAGTATGTATCGAATGAAATCTGTCTTGATTCTTTTGGTTGTGCTGGGATTATTCCAATGTGCTGATCAAACGCAAGAACGGGTTGTATCTCCGCTCGAACTTTTATTCCATCCGGATAATGGAGATCTGGTACTTCCTGATGGTTTTAAGGCAGTGGTTGTGGCTGACAGTGTAGGATCTGCCCGCCATATGGTGGTTCGTGAGAATGGCGACATATATGTGGCATTGCGCAGACAAAAGGAGGGCGGAGGAATAGCCGCATTGCGGGATACGAATCAGGATGGAAGAGCAGATATGGTGAAGTATTTTGGAGATACGGCCGGAACCGGCATTGAAATATTTGCAGGCAATTTGTATTTCAGCTCAAATACCGCCGTATATCGCATTCCCCTGGATGAAGATCTGATTCCCTCCGGGAAGGTGGAAACTGTGGTGAAAGGGTTTCCGGACCAACAGTCGCATGCCGCCAAGTCTTTTACTATTGATGAGCACGGCAACCTTTACGTCAATGTGGGTGCTCCCTCCAATGCATGCATGGAGAATTCCCGGACACAGGGTTCTGTGGGCATGAATCCTTGCCCTCAGTTGGAATGGCAGGCAGGAATATGGGTTTTTGATGCCACTGAAATTAATCAACACCATCGCAAAAAGGGCTACCATTATGCTACCGGAATCCGAAATGCAGTAGCTATTGACTGGAACGAGGAATCTGATGCTTTGTATGTGGTGCAGCATGGTCGAGACCAATTGAATACATTATGGCCAGAATATTATTCCGATGAAGATAATGCGAATATTCCTTCCGAAGACTTTTTCCTGGTCAGAGATGGCTCCAATTTCGGCTGGCCTTACACTTATTACGATGGTTTGAAGAAACAACGAATGCTGGCACCCGAGTATGGTGGCGATGGCGTAACTCCTGCGGACCCCGGACAATACGAAGATCCAATTATGGCTTTTCCGGCGCATTGGGCACCCAATGATCTGATATTTTACAATCATAGTCAATTTCCCGAGCGATATCGGAACGGTGCATTCATAGCCTTTCATGGAAGCTGGAATCGTGCTCCTCAGCCTCAGGCCGGATACAACATTACCTTTGTAACTATGGACCCTACACTACCGAATGGACCATACGAAATTTTTGCCGATGGATTCCCGGGTGTGGATAATTTTACTTCTCCTTCAGATGCTAAGTCCCGTCCTACAGGTCTTGCAGTTGGGCCCGATGGGTCCTTATATGTGTCAGACTCTGTAAAGGGAAAAATATGGCGGATCCTATATGTGGGGTCTTCCATGGAACACGCCTCAGATTCCCTGTAGGCTTTCCCGAGTCATTCCGGTATTAGGTATGGCTATTATGCAACATATTATATGGAAACAAACGTATAACCGGATGGATTGTCCTCCTTTACGGTAATATCTCATATATTGATTATGGATTCACCCCCCGAATAAAGGGTGGAATATGCCATTGGGATTTGTTCTCAATTTGCGTAGATGGTTGTGAGTCACCTGGATTTTTATTTGAATTGACTTCCGTGTATTTTCTGTGATGCAGGGGGCAGCTCGATTGAGCATATCACGATCAGAGCTCTAAATAATATCACATCGGATAATTTTGGATATCCATTTACAGCCCATATCCATATTTCTATAGGCACAGGGCACATGACAGGTATAGATTATACGATCACGACGTACAGGCAATTCCATCCAACGGAAGGAGTCATGAATAAGGTTTTGCACACCGATGGATTTGATTCCGAATGCCTTGATTAGACTTGATCATGGGATAAGACCACAGGTGAACGGGTCCGAACTGAATCATCGATCTTTTTGGGATGAAATCTAAAATGTGAAGGAGTACGGCGATGCTGCTGGAAAGGAATAATTGATCTTTTAAGAGGGGCAGATAATAATCTGAGGGCAGATAATAAAAATGCCCGGGATGGACACCCCGGGCACGGTCTATATTAGTCAATATTCACTTTAATCAATTGTTCTTCAAAAACTGACGTACTACATAGTGAAGAATTCCTCCATTCAGATAATATTCAATTTCTATAGGTGAATCCAATCTGGCTTTAGCCTCAAACTGAACCGAAGATCCATCGCTTTTCGTAGCAGAAACCGTTAATATTTTACCCGGACTCAAGCCTTCTTCGATTCCAGCTATAGAGAATACTTCAGTTCCATCGAGTCCAAATGTATCTGCATTCTGGCCTTCTAAAAATTCCAGTGGTAAAACACCCATTCCAACCAGGTTGCTGCGGTGGATTCTTTCATAACTATCTGCTATGACGGCCTTCACACCGAGAAGGGTGGTTCCTTTTGCAGCCCAATCCCGGGATGATCCGCTCCCATACTCTTTCCCAGCGATGACGATCAATGGAATGTTGTTTTTTTGATATTCCATGGCTGCATCATACACCGGCATAATCACATCGTGTGGGAGATAATTGGTGTAGCCTCCCTCTTTCGGTGATAGCTGGTTCTTGATCCGTACGTTGGCAAAAGTTCCACGCATCATAACCTCGTGATTACCTCGTCGAGATCCATAGGAGTTGAACATCGGACGTTGTACTCCGTGTGCCATCAGATATTGTCCTGCTGGTGAATCAGAAGAAAATGAGCCAGCCGGAGAAATGTGGTCCGTAGTTACGGAATCACCCAATTTGAGGAGTACCCTGGCGCCATGAATGTCCCGGGCAGGTTTGGGATGGGTGCTGATATCCCTGAAGAAGGGAGCTTCTTTAATATAGGTGGAATCGTCAGACCATTCATAATTGGTTCCTTCCGGCGCTTCAAGATTTTGCCACTGTTCTTCGCCATCAAAAATCACGCTGTACGCTTTCGCGAAATCCTCTGGTTTCAGATTTTCCAGCATGATTTCGTTGATTTCCTCCTGTGAAGGCCAAATATCCCTTAGGAATACATCCCGACCGTTGGGGTCTTGTCCCAATGGTTCTTCCATAAGGTTGATATCGGTTCTGCCCGCAATGGCATAGGCTACCACCAACATGGGGGAGGCCAGGAAATTCATTTTCACCTTGGGATGGACACGAGCTTCAAAGTTGCGGTTACCAGACAGGACCGAACTTACAATGAGTTCTCCTTCCGTAACGGCTTTGTCTATCGCGGGGGGAAGCGGACCTGAATTTCCTATACATGATGTACATCCATACCCCACCACATGGAATCGAAGTGCTTCCAGATCAGAAAGCAATCCCGACCGTTCAAGGTAGTCAGTTACTACCTTCGATCCCGGTGCCAGTGAAGTCTTGACCCAGGGCTTGGTGTTCAAACCATGTTCAATGGCTTTCCGGGCTACCAGACCTGCTCCAATCATTACACTCGGATTGGAAGTGTTGGTACAGGAAGTGATGGCGGCAATGACTATTGAGCCATCGTTGAGCGTATATTGTTCGTTGCGTTTTTCAATTTTGACAGTTTTCAAGCTGTTTTCCTTGATCACGACCTCCGTATCGCCTTTTTTCATGCTCGTACTCCAGGTGAATTCAGTCCCTGAACCACCCTCCGACAACCAGGCGGATTCTTTTCGTTCTTTAAGCGGGATATATTCCCGGTCAAATTCTGACTGCAGTAACTGTTCAAATTTGGTTTTCAGGTCTTTCACCAGGATTTTGTCCTGCGGTCGTTTGGGACCTGATACTGTAGGTTCTACCGTGCTCAGGTCAAGTTCTACCACTTTGGAATAGGTAATGTTTTCATTTCCGGTTCTCCAAAGCATATTGGCTTTGCAGTACTCTTCCACGAGATCAATTTGTTCTTGCGAACGATTGGTCCGTTTCATATATTCCAGGGTCTGGTCATCTACAGGGAAATAGGTAACCGTACATCCAAACTCAGGTGACATATTCGAAATCGTGGCCCTATCTGGAACGGTCAGATGATCCAGACCGTCACCAAATACCTCAACAAATTTTCCAACTACACCATGCTGCCTCAGCAATTCTGTGATCGTCAGTACCATATCCGTGGATGTAGTACCGTGTGGAAGTCTTCCGGTCAGTTTCAAACCTACAACCTGGGGACAGGTAAAATAAATGGGTTGTCCAAGTATGGCAGCCTCTGCTTCTATTCCACCAACGCCCCAACCCACGACGCCAATACCGTTTACCATTGGGGTGTGGGAGTCAAGCCCTACCAGGGTGTCGGGGAATGCCCATCCATCGCGTTTGATAACCCCTTGTGCCAGGTATTCCAGGTTGACCTGATGACAAATTCCCATGCCTGGAGGGACCACAGTGAAATTGTCAAAAGCTCCCTGAGCCCATTTCAAGACCTGGTACCGTTCTCTATTTCTGTTGTATTCGTATTCTACGTTGCGGGAATAGGCATAGGTCGTTCCATAAAAATCAACCTGAACACTATGGTCAATTACGAGATCCACCGGAATTGCCGGATTAATTTTGGATCCGTCCTTCCCTTTGCGGATTACTTCTGATCGGATGGAAGCGATATCAACTACTGCAGGTACACCAGTGAAATCCTGCATCAATACCCGGGCTGGCTTGAAAGAAATATCATTGGTCGTACCCTCAGGATTCCAGTTAAGTAAAGTATTGCGATGCTCGTCGGTCACAGCAAAACCGTCGTGATTTCTGAGAATATTCTCCAATAAGATTCTGATAGAAAAAGGTAGTCGGTCTACTTTTCCATCCTGGTTGTAGTCCTTCAGTGAGGCAATTTTGTAATCCATAATCTATATTTTTCGTTTGAATGACAAATTTAGTGGCCTGGATATAGACGCACCGTAATAGAGCGTGAAGATACAATTTTAAGGATAGATGATAAACTCTCCTTCTATTTTAGAATTATGCTAAATAAAGATGTCTGCCCATTGATCCACACCGTCCTAAAATTATTAAACAAACGGTAACAGATATGTTTAAATGTTGACCTGGGGGGATTATTTTGATACTGCATAATGGATTCATGATCTGATGAGATGCGATTATCGATGGATTTCTCGTATGCACTTATCGCAGGGATATAGTTTTTGTGTAGGTTCTGGATTGATTCAATGCTGGATAAGCCTTCATAAAGAACAGTAAATTATTCACTTCCAAATGAAAAGTATCTTAGATTTAGATTTAGATTAGCTTCGGTAAAAAAGCAGAAAAGATGATAATAGAGATATTGGGTGTCATTACGGGATTTATCTGTGTATGGCTGGCTGCACGGAATAATATATGGAATTTTCCGGTCACCATCCTTAGCGTCGTATTCTATATCATCGTCTTTTATCGGGCCCGGTTATATGCGGATATGGGACTGCAATTCTATTTTCTAGCCATGGCCATATACGGCTGGTACTATTGGATCGACCGATCGGACAACGAGCAGGCTATCAAACCTGTACGACGGATTACTCCATCGATACTCGGGGCAGGAATTCTTTCAGTCGTGGTTTTTACCTTCACTTTCGGGACCTTTCTCCATAGCCACACGGATGCTTTTTTACCCTATCTTGACAGCTTGTGTGCAGGAGGAAGTCTGTTTGGGTCTTTTTTGTTGTCCCGTCGAATCCTCGAAAACTGGCTGGTTTGGTTGGTCGTTGATGTGATCTATTTGTATTTATACGTTGTTAAAGAACTTTACCTTACCACGATCTTGTACCTGGTATATATCGTCGTTGCAATAATTGGATACCTGGAATGGAAGAAAAATTGGAAAAGACATTATGTAAAATAGCAGTAGTAGGACCTGAATCCACGGGCAAATCAATCATGGCAAGCCGATTGGCCCAGGACTTTGGAACGTGGTATATTCCTGAGTATTCCCGATATTACTGCGAGGGGTTGAATAATCAATATACCTTGCAGGATGAAGTCAATATCTTTCATGGGCAGATTGCCCTGGAGAATGCCATCATTGAAGTTCTTCCTCACACACTGGTGTTTTGTGATACCACGATCCTCACGGTAAAAATCTGGTCGGACTACCTGTTTAATTATACCCCGGACAATGTACTGAAGGAGATCAGAAAACGTACCTATGACCTCTATCTTCTTATGGATATCGATCTGCCCTGGGTCGATGACCCGCTTCGGGACTTCCCGGGAAAAAGAGAATATTTTTTGGATGTATGGAAAAAAGAGCTTGAAGACCTGGGAGCAAGATATGAATTAGTGCGTGGAATAGGGGAGAATCGCTTCCAAAATGCTCAAAAGATTGTATCCGGTTTTCTAAACCAAAATCGAATTCAATTGAGATAAAATATCTGTAAAAATACTTTGATTTAAGCAAATCCAGATTTTGGACAGATCTTTCATTTTGGATTTTCCGATACATAGTCCTATCTTTGAAGCCAACTAAATGGGGTGTCTTTCTTATTCTCTGTTTATCCGGAAATAAGATGAAATAAAGGCTGAGAGTAAACCCATCATTCCGACTCTTTTAAATGGAATGAACACCTGATACGGGTAATGCCGGCGTAGGGAGTTTTAGCATCTGAAAATATTAATTGACAAATTTAAGCGGGAGCAGAAGCTATGCGCTTCTGTTGGTGCATTTTTTAGGTACTAAAAATTTAAGTTATGAAAAAATGGTTGTTTACAGCCGTTATGGCAGTATTATTTAATCTTGCATGGAGTCAGGTTGATTATGATATCCAGGGGGTGGTAAAAGATGAAAATGGGATGACTTTACCTGGGGCTCACGTGATTATGGAACCTGGTGATTACCTGACTACTACGGATGGTGTAGGTCAGTTTCGATTTGAAAAAGTAATTGGAGGTCGTTATAGCATCATCGTAAGTTATATCGGATATGAAACCCGGACACGGGAAATCACCGTGGACAGTAATGTGGATTTGGAAATAACTCTTGAGCCCGGCTATGTATTGACAGACGAGGTTGTAGTGCAGGGATTGCGCGCCAATATAAACACAGGAACTACTTTT
Organism: uncultured Saprospiraceae bacterium; assembly: GCA_964426625.1. Taxonomy (GTDB): domain Bacteria; phylum Bacteroidota; class Bacteroidia; order Chitinophagales; family Saprospiraceae; genus Membranihabitans. The sequence continues at coordinate 58,462 of CAYRRD010000005.1, forward strand.
GAGAATCTTGATAAAGAACAAATACGGAAACGCAATTCGGGGCAGGACCTTCCATTTTTACTGGATATGACACCCTCAGTGGTGGTAAGCTCAGATGCCGGGCATGGAATAGGCTACACCGGAATGCGAATCCGGGGTTCTGATGCCACGAGGATCAATGCAACGATCAATGGGATTCCGTACAATGATGCCGAAAGTCAGGGAACCTTTTGGGTGAACCTGCCCGATTTTGCCTCCTCGGTGGAAAGTATTCAGATACAACGAGGGGTTGGTACCTCTACCAATGGTGCCGGCGCATTCGGTGCCAGTCTCAATATCAATACCAATACCCTTCACTCAGATCCGTACATCGAACTCAACAATAGTTATGGATCTTTCAATTCCTGGAAGAATACCGTGGCTATGGGCAGTGGGTTACTAAATGATCAGTTTGTGATGGACGCCCGACTGTCCCGCATTTCGTCGGATGGATATATCGACAGGGCATTTTCAGATTTGAAGTCGCTATATCTTTCAGGAGGGTGGTATGGGAACCGTAGCATTTTACGCTTCAATCTCATCACAGGTAAAGAACGGACCTATCAAGCGTGGAATGGAATTCCGGAGGAAAAACTCGAGACGGACCGGACCTATAATGAATTCACGTACGAGGATCAAACCGATAATTACACACAGACGCATTACCAACTTCATTTTTCCAATCAGATTTCTTACGATCTCAGCTGGAGCCTCTCAGCAAATTATACCCGGGGTGCGGGATATTATGAAGAATTGAAAGATGATCAGTCCCTTTCTGATTATGGAATGAGTGAGATTATTCTGGGTGATACCATAGTAAGTCACACAGATCTGATCCGACGGAGATGGTTGGATAACCATTTTTATGGACTGACAGGGCACATCAATTGGGTCTCATCCCCGGGTATGGAATTTACACTGGGGAGTGCATTTTATCGATATATCGGTGATCATTTTGGAGAAGTAATATGGGCGCAGTATGCTTCGGATTCCTTCAAGGGTGATCGGTATTATTTCAATGACGCACTCAAAAATGACGGTAATGTATATCTGAAATCGACCTGGACCAATGATTATCTGGCTGTTTTTCTCGATCTTCAGACCAGGTTCTTGTATTATTCATTTTTGGGAATTGATCGAAATGGAAATCCACTTGAACAGGACGACGTCCTGACCTTTTTTAACCCTAAAATAGGATTGACCTATCATGTCAGTCCGGATGCACAGTGGTATATTTCTTTGGCGAAAGGAAGTCGTGAACCAAACCGCAATGATTACACTGATGCACCTAAAGAAAATCGACCCAAACACGAAGAACTCTATGACGTGGAAGCAGGTTATCGGATTTCAACTCCGGAGCACCGGTTTTCAGCCAATTTGTATTATATGAAATATATCAATCAATTGGTGCTGAATGGTGAAATCAATGATGTGGGAACCTATGTTCGGACGAATGTACCCCATAGTTACCGGCTTGGACTTGAAATTTCTGAGCAATATGCCTTTAACGCACAATGGCAGGCAGGTGCTAATCTTTCTTTGAGTATGAACAAAATTCCCGAGTTTGAGGAATTTTTGGATATATACGATAGTGATTTTAATTTTTTGGGTCAGGAGCGGTTTGTTCATAAAAATACGAACATTGCCTTTTCTCCGGCGGTAACGGGTAATGTACATGTGACTTTTGTGCCTGTGGATCCTATCCGGCTTACCTGGGAGACGAAATTCGTGGGGCGGCAGTATCTTGACAATACATCCAATATCAACAGAAGCCTGGATTCATTTACATTTTCAAATCTCAGATTAGAATTCAATCAGCAAATTTTAAATGTAGAACAGGTTTCTCTAGGCTTAGACCTCCGGAATATTTTCGGTGCAGCCTACGAAAGCAATGGGTATACTTTCGGGTATATATATGATGGAATCAGATCGGACTTCAACTATTACTATCCCCAGGCCGGATTTCATTTTATGTTGAATATGAATATCCGTATTTAATATAATTCTGGTGGAATGGTTCAAATTTTCCCTTTTGCCGTGAAAATTTTCACTATTTTGGGCAGAACTTAAAATTTTGCTCATGAAAAGATTGTTTTTCCCGGGGCTAATAGGGTGGTTAATACCCGGAATGTTGCTTTGGTCGGAAATAGTTTCTGCAAGTGCTTCAGCAGATCCGGTTCCTGCATCGGTAATGGGGATGCCTGAGGGCAGTACGGTGTACGAATCTCTTCAATTTTACAGTGAAATTATGAAACGCGATGTTTCCTACAGCATATATCTTCCGCCGGGATACGAAAGTACCACTATGAATTTCCCCGTGCTCTACCTGTTGCATGGATATAGTGATGATGATTCGGGTTGGGTTCAGTTTGGTCAGGTTCAACGAACCGCAGATCGGACTTTTCGACGTTGGAATGCAGCAGAGATGATCATAGTGATGCCCGATGGTGGTGTAACCTGGTATGTCAATACCACGGAAGGTCAGGAAGCTTATGAAGATTTTATGACTAAGGAGTTGATTCCTCATATAGATAGTGAATTTCGGACCCGTGCGGATCGTCAGTATCGGGCGGTAGCAGGATTGTCGATGGGCGGATACGGAGCCTTAATGCTCGGACTACGACACCCTGAATTGTTTTCTTCAAGTGGTGTATTGAGTGCCGGAGTTTTAACCGATGACGAAATTTTGGCTATGGAACCAGGAAGATGGAATAGTTTACTGGGACTTCCTTTTGGTAAGGATTTGATAGGGGAGGACCGTCTTCAGGGGAATTACAAGGAATATTCACCTCAGGCGATGATCGATGCGTATCTCCAGAAGGATCATAAATGCCGGTTTTATATTGATTGTGGTGACGATGATTTTTTGATACTGGGAAACATGGAATTGCATGCTCAAATGTTAAAAGCCGGAATACCCCATGAATTCAGAGTTCGCGACGGGGGGCATTCATGGTCATACTGGAGGACAGCCTTACCCAAGGTGTTGACATTTGTCAGTGAAGTATTTCATCGTTAGAACGTATATCCAAAGGAGGATTTCTTGAATTTGGATACGCCAATTCTGAATCCCCCGTTTCATTTTAAACCTGTGTGGAGATATGATTTGGAAAACATTTGACGGTCAACCGGTAAGGGGAAATCTTCCACGGATCATCGAGGATGCGATTGTACGGGAGACCAAGGTCGGTTACAAGGTAAAGGTGTGCGTAGGGACAGATTCCAGGGTAAAAATGAGCCGTATCAATTTTGCTTCTGTAGTCGTGGTACTACGGGAAAAAAATGGAGGATATATGTTTTTCAACAGAAGCTCGATGCATAGAAATGGCCTGGCGATGAAGGAACGGTTGATTATCGAGGTAGGTAAATCAGTTCAGATTGCTTTTGAATTAAACGATGTCCTGATGAAATATGATGTTCCCTTGGAGGTCCATGCTGATATCAATCAGGATGAAGCTTATCTTTCATACACTGCGCTTAAAGAGGCGTTGGGATATATCAAGGGAATGGGTTTTGATTTTAAATTGAAACCTGATGCATTCGCCAGTTCGAGTTGTGCGGACCGACTCGTATAATTACGGATCAGGAAATATACAAGCCTTAAAATGATTCACATTCTTGTTACCGGTGGGACGTTTGATAAAGAGTACAACTATATCTCAGGTGCTCTGACTTTTGTGGATACCCATATCCCGGATATGCTCAAACGGGCAAGGAGCGGACTCGATGTAAGGGTGGAAAAATTGATGATGGTGGATAGTCTGGATATGACTATGGACCAACGGGCAGTAATAGCTTCCAGGTGTAGTCAATCTGCCGAAGAACGAATTGTTATTACCCACGGTACCGATACTATGGTGGAAACTGCCCGGTATTTGGCTCAAAATATGGATCCACTCAATAAAACGGTGGTTCTGACAGGTGCTATGATACCATATTCTCTGGGACTTTCCTCCGATGGCTTTTTCAATTTGGGTTGTGCTCTCGCATTTGTACAAGTGATGGCCCACGGAATTTATGTGGTTATGAACGGTCGCATTTTCAATTGGGACAACGTTCAAAAGAACTATAATACAGGATTTTTTGAGCAAATACGGTGAAGGTCAACCAGGAATAGACTTCTATATGTTAATTGTCTACACATTATGGTTATTTTTAATATGAAATATTAAATTTGTTTGTACATTTGAGACAACTTAAAGATAGCTTAATGAGACAAATAGCCCTGGGGATATGTTTGTTGATTGGATTGATTCTTACCCAGTCAGTTTCTGCCCAAAACCCACTTCAGAAAGATGCTGTTAATTTTAAGGTGCTTTTCCTGGATTATACGGGACCCACAGTGGGAGACTACGGTAATTTAACGGGTTTTACCAGTGGGGTGGAACTGGGGTATTCCCGGAATATATGGGACTTTCTCAATCTCAACGTTCCACTGCGTTTTGCGGTCGTAAATTTCAATGAACCCGGGTACAACAATGTCACAGGGGATATCGGGGCTTTGTTACAGGCTCAGCTATGGAACCGAAATAGTCAGTTTGTGCCCTACGTAACGACCGGAGTAAACGGCGTCTATGAATTTAAACAAGACCAGCAATTTGGCCTTCAGATACCTGGTGGCCTGGGAATCGATATCAAGGTAGGCGCCAGTGCGTATTTAAACGCTCAGGTAGAATACCGCTATGGTCTCAAAGAGAATCGTTCCAATATCCATGTAGGTGTGGGTCTGAAATACTTGCTGGGTCAAACCACCCAGGAGAAGAAAATTCTATATAAACCATCCGATATTGATAAGGATGGGATAATCGATGAGGAGGATGATTGTCCCACCATCCCTGGCCTTGCACAGTACAACGGTTGTCCGGATACCGATGGCGATGGTATACCTGATCACAAAGATCTGTGTCCGGATATCGCAGGTCCTGCCTCTGGACAAGGATGTCCGGATAGCGATGGAGATGGGGTGATTGATCCCGAAGACGAATGTCCCAATCTCCCGGGCCCTGCGGAAAACAATGGATGCCCGGAATTTGACAGAGACAATGACGGAATTCCTGATCATATGGATGATTGTCCTGACGAACCCGGACCTGCAGCTACCCGGGGATGTCCTGATGATGATGGAGACGGGGTGCCCAACAGGGAAGACAAATGTCCCGATAAACCGGGTGAGGCAAGATACGATGGTTGTCCGGATACGGACGGCGATGGCGTTCATGACGGTATAGATCGATGCCCCAATACCTATGGAGATCCCAATAATCACGGTTGCCCGATCGTCAAGGAAGAGGTCAAGGAAATATTGGATTTCGCACGTCGTGCTGTCCAGTTTGAAGTGGGTAGTGCAACGCTGAGACTCCAATCGCATGTGATCCTGGATCAGATCGTGGAAATCCTGAAAGAGAATCCCACATATGGACTTCAGATATCTGGTCATACCGACAACACCGGGAATAGTACAAGCAATCTCGATCTCTCTGCACGTAGGGCCAAAGCCTGTTATGATTACCTGATACAAAAAGGTATTTCCGCAGATCGACTGGATTTCGTAGGGTACGGTGAGGACCGGCCCATAGCCACCAACGATACTGCAGAAGGGCGTAGCATTAATCGCCGTGTGGAATTTGTCGTCAAATTCAAATAGTGACGAAAGGGGGAATGCATTCGATGTATTGACAGATCCGCCGATTATTTGTAACTTTGGCCGATGATTGAAAAGCTAAAGCAGATCGAGATCAAATTTCATCAAATCGAGGAGAAACTTTCAGATCCTGATATCATATCCGACATGGATCGGTACACTGAACTGAGTAAAGAATATAAGGATCTGAAGATTGTAGTCGATGTTTATCATGAGTATTCCAATCTGCTGCAATCCAGAGAGGTTGCAGAGGAGATGATGGAGGATCCTGATCCTGAATTGCGGGAAATGGGCGAGGAGGAACTCATGGATATTACGACGAAGATCGAAAATATCGAGGAACAGATCAAGCTATTGTTGCTCCCCAAAGAACCGGAGGATGCCAAAGATGTCATTATCGAAATTCGCTCCGGCACGGGTGGGGATGAAGCGAGTATTTTTGCGGGCGACCTTTATAGGATGTACAGTAAATATATTGAGCATCAGGGGTGGAGCCAGACCGTTCTTTACACCAATGAAGGCACTGTAGGGGGGTATAACAAAATTGAATTTGAGGTAAAAGGGGAAGAGGTTTACAGTTACCTGAAATACGAATCAGGCGCCCACCGTGTTCAGCGCGTTCCTCAGACGGAATCACAGGGCAGAGTCCATACCTCAGCAGCTACCGTGGCAGTAATGCCAAAGCTGGAAATGAAAGATGTAAATATCAATAAGGCGGATTTGCGAGTGGATACATTCCGATCGAGCGGAGCAGGCGGTCAGCATGTCAACAAAACAGAATCTGGCGTTCGGTTTACCCATATTCCTACCGGGATCGTCGCGGAAAGCACGGATGGAAGATCTCAGATCCGTAACCGGGAAATCGCTCTCCAGCGCTTGTATCAAAAAATCTATGACGAACAGCGTAAAGCGCACGAATCCAGCCAGGCAGCACGCCGGAAAAGCCTGGTGGGAAGTGGGGATCGGTCGGATAAAATTCGTACGTACAATTATCCACAAAACCGGGTAACTGACCACCGGATCAATTTGACCCTCTATTCCCTGGACAGTATTATGGAAGGAAACCTCGATGAGTTGATCGAAAATTTGAGGCTCTACGAGAATACTGAACGGATGAAGGAGCTAGATAAAGCCTTTTGACTTTCCCCCATTTCTTTCCAGGTATATGACTTTATTAAGAGGGATTCCAGGCTCTGTGCTCCACTATCTGAAAAATACGCTGTATATAGCACCTAGTATACAAAGTATCAATATGTAATATGCTACCAGACCAGCCCTGGAGTGGCGACTTGCAAACCGGGCTGTAAACCATCCTCCTGCCATCTGACCCAATCCGATCGTCAGACCATACCCCCAGTGAATCATTCCCTTCCAGTAAAATACAGCAACCGCCATGAAGGTTAATACCACAATAATCACCGATTTGAGAATATTGGCTGTAATTAGGTTTTTTCTCCCCAATAGTACAAAAACAGCAAGTGCTATAATTCCCATCCCCATCTGGATGAATCCTGCATACACACCGAGCATAAAATAAATAGGCCAGGCCCATTTGCTTTTGGATCTTTTGGCCTCCAGGGGGTTTTGGTGCAACCATCTCCTGGGGTTGACCAGGATCACAACGAGCATTGCTACTAGAAGATATTTGTAAACGTTTACAAATCCTTCCGCAGAGATGACAATCGCAAGATAAATTCCAAGTACAGCCCCCAACAAGGGAATCAGAATGGACTCACGGTCTTGCTTTGTATTCAGTCGCCCTTCTTTTTTGAAACTAAGAACGGCCGCTGCGGACTGGGCTAGTACCCCGACGCGATTGGTTCCATTGGCCAGATGTGCGGGTAAACCAAAAAACTCCAGGAGAACTGCCAATGTTATTGCGCTACCATTTCCAGCCAGGGTGTTAATAATGCCTGCTACCAGTCCTGCACCGATACTGACGAATACTTCAAAAATCGTCATGCTCCCTTATTTCCTGGCACAATTCAATGAGCACCTTATTGGTGGATCGGGGGTGTAAAAAAACCACCCATTTATTATCTGCCCCTTTTACCGGTGTAGGGTGGATGAGAATATAACCCGATTCCTGAAGCCTTTGAATCTGAGCTTTGATATCCTCAACCTCAAATGCCAGGTGGTGAATTCCCTCTCCGTACTGCTGGAGGTATCGATCAATTGGACCCGAAGGATCGGTGGAATGCAACAGCTCAATTTTGACTTCACCCGATTTCAAAAAGGAGGTGATCACTGATTGGGATGGAACTTCCTCCCTTTTGTACACCTTCGTCTGGAGGAGGTCCTCAAACAGATGTTCGCTGGCTTCCAGGTCTGCTACTGCGATTCCAATGTGTTCCAATTTCATCGCGTTTCAAAAATTTCCTTGAAAATTGTTTTACCGGAAGCAAGATACACTTTATATTCTATGACACGGGTTTTAAGATCGCTGATATCGCAATATCCCAGACCTAAATATTCTGCCAGGGTATGGGATGTAAAACTCCTGGATAGCATAGATTGTACATTATGCCAGGGGATCAGTCCGATAAGCTCGGAACCAGTAATCTTTACCCCCAATTCATTACCAAGCGTGATACAATGATCATAAACATCCAGGAGGGTAGTTTCATGAGTTCGTGTAATGTTGGTGCTTACCTGACAAAATCCTGGTTTTTCCAGATACCACCCCAATGCTTTAACTCCGGGAAGGCTGTGCGGTCTGCCTGTCGGGCCTTTTTCGCGTATTTTACTGGCCATTGTTTTAGCAAAACCCATTTCTTTGCTTCCCAGATTGACATTGTATGCTATTAGAAAGTCCCGCAATCCCATGACCGTGGCGCCCAACCTGGAATTAAACTGTTGACCGAAATCAGGTTTCCATCTCGGCTCAAGTAATTTTTCTTGCAGTCCTTCATATTCCCCTCGGCGGATTTCAGCCAGGTTGACCCTATGCGGATGGGTCGCTGATTTTTCGTATAGATAAATAGGTAAGTGAAATTTTTCAGAGACTTCCCGGGCCAATCCCCGGATCCAGAGTAGAACCTCCTGAACGTCACCCTCCTGCAATAATACATAGGGACACACATCAAGTGCACCCAAACGGGGATGACTCCCCTGGTGTATACCCATATCCAGTTTCTGTGTACTCCATTCCATCATCTCAAGCAGCGCTGTCCGAAGCCCTGACATCGTGCCTGCCAGGGTAAAAACCGTACGGTTTACATCGGGGCCCCGATCGATGTGCAATAGAAACACATCAGGTATGGATCGAAAAATAGAGCCCAGTTCACGGACCATGACTTCATCTCCGGTGGAAATGTTGGGGATCCATTCCAGCAAGCCTGGGTTTTTCTTATGAGTACCGGTCATCATTTATTAATTGTTGGTTTTTTCTATGAGAATCAGTCCCTGATGGAATCTAAGTGTCTGTGGTCTTGTTAATTCTCCAATGGCACGAAACACAAAGACAAATATTTGGCCGAAGCCTATTACAAATTTGGAAAAATGTTTTTATTTTACTGGGAATGAAATGGTATTGTGTTTCCATATTGATGCTTTTTGCGACTTTGTCATGGAGTCAATACATCCTGGTTTCGGAAGGCCTGGAAGTTCGAACTGATCGGACTTATGAACTTCTGGGACATTATAGCGACAAGTATATGGTACTGAGCTATGGGACCAATGTGTTCTCTATTCACAATTATGACCAGAATCTTTTTCTTACATCTACCCAGGAATTCGAATTACCCGATAGACGATGTAGAATAATTCATGCCTATCCTTTTGAGAATCGGTTTTTTGTCCTGTATACCACGGAAAAGCAGGATACAATCTACGTAGTCAATCAAAGCTACCATTCCAATTTTGAGAAAATTAAAACCGATACGGTGATGGCACTCCAAAAGGGGTTCCAAAATTACACCTTCCGCTACACATTTTCTGAAGATAAGTCCAAACTGGGACTGTCTGCTGTCCGCAGCAATGAAGTTTCGCATTACCTGGTTTACGATGTCGAATATGAGGAGGTGGTTCAGTCCGGTGGTTTACTGCTGTCGGATTTCGATTTTTACGAGGAGTATAGGAAGTCTCTGGTGACGAATTCCGGGATTTTTTATCTCATTTTTGAAAGAAATAATTTTTCATATCGACGGGATGATCACGCTTTTTTTATCTACAAGTTCAGAGATTCCGGGGAACAGGAAGAGTCAATTCTTCCCATGAAAACCTTACTCACATACGACGCTCATTTTTTATACGATAATCGCAACAACAAACTTGTCATCTGTGGGCTGGGAAGTGAGAAAAATCTCAACCAGGCTGAAATGATCTTTCAGGTCCGGCAGGATCCCAAAGATCCGGATTATTTTGAATATGCCACTTTTGTCTTTCACAACAATCTTCTCAATGATTTCTATGGGAAGGACCGACGAACCAAATTAGATTATTTGGAAGATATTCAGATCCAGGACGTGGTTCTTATGGACGATGGATCCTCCATTTTGATCCTGGAAGAAGTTCAAAAAATGGAAAGGATGACTTCAAGTGGCCGGATAGATTATTACGGAAGCAGATTTACGGTGGACTATCATTATGAAAACTTATTGCTGTTCCATCTTTCCAATTCTGAAGGAAAATCCTGGCAAAAGCTTTTGCCCAAGCGACAATTTTCAAATGATGATGATGGAGCATATTCCTCCTATTTCCTGTTCAAAAATCCGAACCACCTGCGGCTTATTTACAACGATGAAATCCGAAACGAGAATACCGTAAGCGAATATATAATCCGATCCAATGGTGCCTCCCTCCGGACGAATTTGCTATCGACAGATTTTCAGAAATTGAGATTGCAGGTCCGCAATGGGATGCAGATTTCCAGTCATGGTATCCTTATCCCTAGCATAAGAGGCAAGGTTCTAAAAATCCTTTTGATAGATTATCTGAATTGAAGGTGGTGTTTCTATAAAACCATCACCCAGATATGATCCCGCTCTTTTTGTTCCTCAGTATGTAGTATATACTGCCCTTTATCAAGCGCCTTGCTGTTGAGTTCCACCGACTTGCCGTTGAACTTTAAAGGTATACGAACGTGATCTTCATTTGCCTTTAATTCGTAATATTTGCGTCTGGGCTTTTGATTGGAATTGAATCTAAACATTTTTACAGTTGGATTAATGATGTAATAATGTAGTTCTTAAGGCATATTCTAGGTTTTTCAATCATATTCCGGAGTATAACGCCCTCTACATGTCGACCATATTTTTCTTAACTTATTTAAATAAAAATTAATATATTTGGTAATTTATGATATGTAGATGGGAAATAGCATACAATTCCATAGAGCCCGGATGCAAAACAGCATTGATGAGAAATTTGTGACATGACTTATCTTTGGACTATGGAGATACTGAGCGTTAATTCAATCCACGGATATAAGCCTCGCCCCGATTTTGTGTTTCGTCTATATGACGGTGGTGAAGTGCAATATACCGGTCGTTATTATGTTGGGGTGGTAGGAGAGGAGACCTGGACGATCTCCACTGGAAAATTGGATCAAGTCAAATTATTGGTTGATTATTTGAAAAGACGGAATCACAAAAGTTATCTCAAGCGTATTCAGACCCCAATCTACAGTGTAGTGACAGGCGATGGGTTGAAATTGCAATTCGAGATAGATGAATCAGACGCTGTATCCGATGACATAATCAGACAAATTTTGGATATCACTGGTGTCGGTCAACGTGTATATGCAGATCTGGATCTTTATCTGGTCATGAGTAAGGCCAGGAATCGTTCCAGAGAGCTGGGAATTGTTCGAGCGCGGGATTCTGATTATGCGATGGAAATGTTTTTGAACCAACGTTCCAGTAAAAAGTACCGGAATTCGTCAGACTACTGGGCATTTCGTATAGGTCGTCAGCACCCCGATACATTACACAATCCCTTAATTTATTTTACTTATACGAACTATCAAATCCAGGAAAACACCCGGACCTTATACCTCAATTTGGGTGAGGATTTGATTCATAGCCCTTATAATGTGTACATTTTTGTGTCTTTTGGGAAAAGGTACAATGATCCGACTGCGTCATACTTTCTGGTCCTTGCACGAAATGGAGACGATGCACGGGAAATCCTGCAACATCAATTTCCACATTTCATGGAGCACGATTATCAATTGGTAGATACAGAATCAAGTTATCAACCTATCCCCATGTTCACGAGACATATACCCATAGCGATAAGGTAGTATCTCGGACCCTGCCCGGAATTTTTGACAGGTCGTTGCAGAGACGGTACATTTCTGTCCTGGGCGAATGGATCATTGCTGGCTTATACCCTATAGGTCAATCAAAGGGAATGGTGCTATGGATATTGTTCATCTTAGGGTTAGGGGAGCTGTATTTCTCATTAGCTCCTAGTGTTCTGTTTCATAAGTTCATCCCACTTATGAGGGCTTCTTTTTCACCGTACCTTCATCACCAAAAAACCTCACGTAGGCCAGTCCTATGACAGCCCACTAGAGGGCTTAATAACTTCCAAAGTATCTGCGTAAGAACCATTCACTGGTAAGAAAGAGCAGAATGAGGGCAAATATCCATTTCCAATCAATCATGGCCGTTTTTACATGGGATTGGATCAGTAAGGGTCTCATGGATGGCAGACCACTCAAAGTTTCTTCCAGTTCAGTAAGATTATAGAATAGTTTTCCATTGTTTTGATGAACCAGGGAACTTAAAATCTGATGATTGGCTTCCAGATTGAAAGATTCCATATCTATATTTCTCACTGAAAATTGACCGGATTCGTCATAACTTTGCCCTGCAATCGTGGTGTGTGCCCGATAACGATAATTTCCCGGTGCCAGACGACCGATGTTCAGCGCATAATTGGTCCCGGTTTTGTCAAAAGTAAACTGGGTTTCATTACCCGAAGAATCTCTGAGTTCAAAAAAAACATCCGGGGTGGAAATTCTTTCCAATGTTTCGTTGTATAACTCTGCCTGGAAAGTAATCTCCTCGGTCTCATCAAACAGCAATTTATTTTTTTGAAGACGGAACAACCTGTCGTCTTTCCGTTGGCTGACGTATTCAACAACCTGATCGACCATACGGTCGAGGATCGGGGTCTCCTGTTTTTCCAGATATTCAAACAATTTCCATTTCCAAATCCCTTCGGCTGTAAGTATAGCCATCCTGGTACCTTCATCAACACCGGTAAATAATACTGGGAATTCTGTATCCACGTCACCAATTTGTTGTAACAATAGCGCCTGGCCCTGTCCAATGGCGCTGTAATCTCCAAATACCCCTGCCAAAGGCGGGTAGTGCCTGACATAATTTTCAAATTCATCATCCATTTCAAAAAGGTCGAAACCCGGATTGACTCTGGTGTCGAAGAAATTTCCGGTTATCGTGCGGGGTGTAATAGAAACCAAACCCTGAGCCTGATTAAAAGTGTTGAAATTTGTTTTTAGCCCCGCTGTGAGAATAATGCCTTTTTCCTGTCTTTTGGCATTTTGTAAAAATTCCAGTAAATAGGGTTGATTCGGGATCTGGTACATAACCAATACACTGAAGTCCTGAAGATCTGGAAGGTCCTGGGGTCTTTCCATGATAGTAACTTCTACCTCATTTTTTTCATTGGATTCGAGAACCTGGCGAAGCGCCCCAATATCCGGATGAGGGAAGGTGGATACAATGTGAATTTGTCGCGAGGTTTCCAAAACTTCGACGAAAAATTCGCGGCTATTATTTGCCGGATTGACATCATTTTCTACGCCCGCTATCAATGCACGAAGACGTACGACACCTGGCTGTTCAAATTTCTTAAGAAATTTTATGGTTTCAAATTCCTGTGGTTGTAGTCTTTGACTCGCTATGTTTTTCCATGTATTGATATCCCATTCCTGTAAGATTAAATTGATGGGTGAGGTCTGATTTACCTTTCCTGATATGTCTATCTGAATTTCACTGGTTTCGTTTTTTCGTACGATTTCATTATACAATACATGTCGAATGCGTACATCCTGGGCTTTGGTAGTATCACCCAGCGCCAGTACAAAAACAGGGTAGTTTCCTCTGGTTTTGAAATAAGCCGGATTTGTACCACGGTTATAAATACCATCTGTAGCCAGGATCAAAGCGCCTACATGATCAGCATGATGAAGCTCATCGACAAACCGTAGAGCACTGGAAATATCCGTAATCTTACCCTGGTAGGGCGCATCCTGATCCATCGCACGAACCTCATCATCAAATCCATAAAGATCTACCGGAGAAGTTTTTGCCTGGTTTTCAAAAAAATCAGCAAGCTGTTCACGATAAGTTTGCAATTCCTGACTATCCTGAACAGTAGATATGGATTGGGATTGATCCTGAAGAAAGATCAACCGGGCAGGCTGTTCCTCATTTTCAGATCGGGAAAGAAATGGATTGAGCAAAAGAAAAAGGATCAGTAGTATACCCAAAGTTCGTAACAGGTATAGGACAACTGTGAGTGGTTTTCGTTCTTCGAAGGTATTCCTGAAATAGAGAATTCCTGCAATCACAGCAGCAATCACGAAAATGACAACTACGCTCCACCAAGGGTATGAAATATCTATGAGGTTCAAATTGTTGGGTTATTTACATTCAAAAACTTGTACGGCGCCTCCATATCGAGTATTTTTCAAACGATTGTCAAAAGTAATAATTATAAACGTCAATCTCCATTTTGCCTGGCCGTCCATAATATGCTTTTCTGCATCTTTTATGCTCGCTCTTCGATGGATCGATGTCAGATAATCCCCACAACGTCACCATCACTGCGCCCTGACTTGTCGAAAATATATATTGAGAAACATGGATAGCCAGATAGGTTTCCGCACATTAGTGCTCCAATTCATATGTTCATCCCACTTATGACGGCTTCCTTTTTGCCGTACCTTCATCACCGAAAACCTCACGTAGGCCTGTCCTATGCTCGGTTTCGTTTCTTCGGTACGACCAAAAATAATCACGGCATTAGTATAAATTACTTATGAAACAAAGCACTCGGAATTTAACAGGTGTGTTTCACCTATTGTTTGATCGGAATGAAATATATTGTGCAGGGTGAATAATGGCCATTCCTTGGAATAAAAGTGCCCAATTTGGATTTCATTGAAGACACAGGTAGCAGGTAAAACAAGGAAGGTCAAATTTCCGTTTAGAAAGAGATTAAGAGGCCCTGGTCTTTAGAGGTGAAAATGAGATCAATAGATAAATACAGCAGAACCATGAATTTTTTGAGAAATGGCTTGATGACATTGTTGCTGGGTATGATGTCATTCCTGGCGTACGGGAGCTACATTTTGGTTCCCATGGACGAATCCCAAACCGACCACTTGAAATCATACGGTATTACTTACTGGGTTTTGACCCACGATATAGAAGCCTGGTGGTTGTTAAATTACAGAGGTGGAAGTTTTGCTTTTCCGTACCACGAACTTATCGAACGAGAATGCAAAACCCGGGGAATCCGATATGAGGTGACCACAGATGTCCAGTTCAATGGTATTTTGAATGAAATTGCCCAGCCTGAAATCAATATGGACGCGCTCAAATTGGATAAGGCACCGAAGATCGCAGTTTATACCCCGGACTTTAATTCAAGGGGTGAACGTATACAACCCTGGGATGATGCAGTTACCCTGGTGCTGACTTATGCCGAAATTCCATATGACATTGTCTATGATCGCGAGGTCATGGGTGATGAACTGGCACAATACGATTGGTTGCATCTTCACCACGAAGATTTTACGGGTCAGTATGGAAAATTTTATGCCAGGTACAAAAATCAGCATTGGTATATGGAAACCCAAAGGAGAATGGAGCAACTAGCCGCAGATTTGAATTTTAATAAAGTATCCGATTTGAAATTGGGTGTTGCCCAGAAAATTAAGGAATACCTGATCGGTGGTGGGTTTTTATTTGCGATGTGTTCCGCTACGGATACCTATGACATTGCGCTAGCTGCTGCCAATACCGACATATGTGACTGGATGTTTGATGGTGATCCCCAGGATCCCGATGCACAGGAGAAGCTTGATTTTTCAAATACCCTGGCTTTTGAAAATTTTCAGTTGATTACCAATCCGTTGTTTTATGAGTACAGTAGTATTGACAACATCCAGCGAAGGGTGAATCCAGAAAATGATTACTTCACTTTGTTTGATTTTTCAGCCAAATGGGATCCTATTCCAACCATGCTTACTCAAAATCACACCCGGACAGTCAAGGGTTTTATGGGGCAGACGACAGCCTTTGCAAAATCTACTGTCAAATCATCTGTATTGGTATTGGGGGAGAACAAAGCGGCCAATGAAGTGCGGTACCTTCATGGTGAATTAGGAAAAGGACAATTTTCTTTCTATGGCGGGCATGACCCGGAGGATTATGCGCACTATGTAAATGATCCTGAGACAGATCTGTCCTTACACCCCAATTCACCCGGGTATCGATTAATTCTAAACAATATTTTATTCCCTGCGGCCAGGAAGGAAAAGAGAAAGACATAGCAATGAAAAAAGCCTTGCCGATAATTATACCGACAAGGCTTTTACCTCGTTATCCTTAAGCTACCTGAAATAATTATTCAGCTGAAGCTTCCTTTTTCTTGCCAAACTTGGCGAATTTTTTGTTGAATTTATCAATTCGACCAGCGGTATCCACATATTTCATTTTGCCGGTATAGAAAGGGTGGGATTTGTTGGAAATTTCCAGTTTGACCAGTGGATACTCATTGCCATCTTCCCACACAATAGTGTCTTTGGAGGTTACGGTAGACTTGGTAAGAAAAGCTTCATCACATGAAAAGTCTTTAAATACTACAAGTCTGTAATTTTCCGGATGCGTATTTTTTTTCATCGCTGTTGTTTTTTAAATTTTTTTGGCCTCAAGAAACAGAATCTTTATTTCTACAATTATTTTAGCATCTTTAGGCGCTTCAAAATATTGCTAATGACAATAGTCAGATTTGAGACCGCAAAGATAAGAAAAAACTTCCGTGTAATCAACACAAATGCCAATATATTTACGTATAACTAAACAAAACTGATGGTAGAAAGGATGAAATTATTAGAGAATAGGGTGGCTTTGGTGACCGGTGGGAGCCGGGGGATAGGGGCAGGTATTGTTACCAATTTGGCACAACAGGGTGCGAAAGTGGCTTTTACTTACCGTTCGTCTGCTGACCAGGCATATTCATTGATTGACAGTTTGGGAAGCCTGGCAGGAAATGTAAAATGCTATCAATCCGACGCAGCTGATGGACAACAAGCGGAAGCTGTGGTCAATCAGGTTCTTGAAGATTTCGGTCAGATCCATGTATTGATCAATAATGCCGGAATTACCCGGGATACCTTGATGCTTAGAATGAGTGAAGATCAATGGAATGAAGTCATTCAGAACAACCTTACTTCGGTGTTTTTGATGACGAAACAAGTATTGAAACCCATGATGAAAAATCGGGAGGGCTCTATTATAAATGTTTCGAGCGTGGTCGGATTGATGGGCAATGCCGGCCAGGCCAATTACGCCGCATCAAAAGCAGGAATTATTGGATTTACAAAGAGCATCGCCAAAGAAGTAGGGAGCAGGAATATCCGATGCAATTCAATTGCACCTGGTTTTATTGAGACTGAAATGACGGATGATCTCAAAAACAAAGATGAATATTTTAAAAGTATACCCATGCGAAGATTCGGTACCGTACAGGAAATTGCAGATGTCGTTTTGTTCCTGGCGTCAGATATGTCCAGATATGTGAATGGTCAGGTCATCAGCGTGTGCGGAGGGATGTATTCCTGACCCGGAATCAATGAAGATGTGATGAGATGGGGGTGCTATTTGTTGGTGAGTACATTATTTATACTGGTCCAGTTCACTTCTTGTGCCTGGAAGCCTGTATCGGGAATTTATGTGGCGGAAAATGACCCTTCCGCAACAACCCGAAGACATTCAGTGAAAAGCGGCTTTCCAAGTGAACGCTATATCCCTTGGAACGGTGAATCACAGATTACACCGATGAGGACTATCCGTGTGAATTTTCACTTTATGAACAGCAGGGATAGTTCCAAAAATCTACATGGAGAGGCTGCAATAGCTTTTGCCCAAAGACTGATCGAAGAAGCCAATAGTGATTTGGGTAATAATCAGCCTATGCGGCTACCCTTGGGTAATCACACACCGGTACTCGACCCCCTGATCAGATACGAAATTGAGCGAAGGAAGGATGGAAGCCCGGCGATATACCAACATTATGACGATGATTATTACTATCTGGTCAAGAAAGGTAAATTCAGAAATAACCACCAAACTCAGGTGATCGATCGATATGGGGCGGGAACGGATTCGATTCTCAATGTATTTGTCCAGGCTCCTCCCCCGGACAGTATGATGGATGAAAATTATGGAGGTCTCATAACGGGTGTGGCTCTTCGCAATGGGATAAGAATATCGGGTCCCCTCACTGAGGATTCGCGGGTATATAAGTATACTGGGATGTTCAACCATGAAGTGGGACATGTATTGGGTTTGAGGCATTCGTGGACTCGTGACCAATGCGATGACACCCCGGAACACACCAATTGTTGGAATTTTACTCAAAATGGATCCGAATGCGATTCATTGGTATCGAACAACATTATGGATAGCAATGCGGATCAGAATGCCTTTACTCCTTGCCAGATTGGCATAATGCATCAGAATCTGACCGAAGTGGGGAAGCGGGGCAGATCTTATCTGAAGGTCGATTATTGTAAAAAACTATCCGTGGCACCCATTCGAATCCGTGATACCGTGGTTTGGAATCGTGAAATAGATGTGATTTCTGACATTGTAATAGAGAAAAATAGTCAGTTGGTCATCCATTCGCGACTTTCCATGCCGCAAGCAGGGCGGATTTATATCGAGAAAAACGGTCAGTTGGTTCTTAAAAACAAAGCGGTGATTGACAATGCCTGTGGGATGAGATTGGATGGCGTGTTTGTGAAGTCGGATCGCACAGATCAACTAGTCATAGAAGAGGGTGCCTCGGTCATCCTGGAGTAATACACTTCCATTCCATTTGTGCATAAAATTTTCCTTCATCTGTAATCCAACCCGGATTTCCTTACCTTTAATTGTAGGGGGCATGACTTTTTCTTATATTTCAACTATGAAAATTTACACCAAATCTGGAGACGAAGGATTGACTTCGTTATTGGGAGGGACCAGAGTCTCAAAGTCTCATATCCGTGTGGAGGCATACGGTACCGTGGATGAACTCAATGCACACCTGGCCCATCTTAAGGATCAGCTTACATTTGAAAGATTTGATGAGAATATCATCACTTTGCTTCATGACATCAATAAATGGCTGTTTGACATAGGATCCCTCCTGGCATTGGAGCACGATAATTACAAAGGCAAAATAGCTGCATTCAATCCTCAATCCATCACGCAACTGGAACTGCAAATCGATCAGATGACTGAGGTTTTACCTCCGCTCCGGGCTTTTATCCTCCCTGGAGGACACCCCCAGGTATCTTTTTGTCATATCTGCCGCACGGTATGTCGACGAGCGGAGCGGAAAATAGTTGCCCTCCATGAACAATCTCGGATTGACACCACGTATATCATCTTTATGAACCGATTGTCCGACTATTTATTTACCCTGGCCCGGTATATAGCCTGGACTTACAATGTGGAGGAGGATAAATGGCATGAATAACCGATAATCCGGATAATTATTCTCCATGAAATCGGAACGAGGGAATAAATTTGTTTATACTTGCCACTGAACCGGATACGATCTTCCGTGAATTATCCCATCGGATCGAAATAGGGACGACACAACAGGAGTCCTATGGTCGATCTATCTATGGGTCATCCCTGGCTTTTCGGGAACCTTATCTTCATAGCCAAAAGCCTCACGTAGGCCTGTCCTATACTCGGTTTCGTTGCTTATGAAAACAGACCACTAGTGTGCGGAAATCTAAATAGCTATCAATGTTTTTCAATATATTTTTTCGACAGGTCAAGGCGCAGTGATGGTGACATAGTGGGGGTTATGTGACATCGGTGCAACGAAGAGCTGGCAAAAAAGATGAAGAAAAACATGATATGTATTTAGGTTTTCGTGCACTAGTCTTATGCTTGTTGAAAGGCTTTGAAATAAAAATGCATTCGCTTATTTCAACCCTCATTGGCTGATGGGTTTTGCTTTCGATACCGTCTTGTCTTGAATTTCTTTGTTTAGGAATTTGCTATTGATGGTCTGGAAATCCATTGTGATCCATATTCGATGATTCCATAACCCAGGCTTGCATAGATTATAGCAGATGCAAGGGTAGCTGGGAAAAAAGGTATGCCTGCCGCCAAAGCAGTTAGCAATCCGCCTGTGGTCTTTGGATACACGGGATCTGCTAACCAGGATCCAAAATTGGAAATCGCGAAAAAAATTACAGCACCCAGAAGGGATGCCCCGACTAGATTTTTAAATGATTTATTCTTCATGATCAGGTTACTGATCAATACGATCATCAATGTAGCTCCATACGTCCATATCATATGGGAAGTAAACCATACGATTCCCTGGTCCGGATACATAGAGGAATACAGTATGTTGGAAACCAAAAGATCAGATAAATAAAAAGCCAGTATGGGTACAATATATTTCCATACAGATTTTGGAAAATATGTGGATCCCAAAACAGCAATACCTACAAGCGGAGTGAAATTGTAAGGATGGGGTAGTAATCGGCTGAGGGCCATCAGTATAATAGTTCCTACGATGAGCGTGGTAAGTTTTTTGGATCGCATAATTACTGGTTCTCTGTTGACGGTGAAATAATTAACAAAATATATCTATTTTTGTCGGGCACAAAATACTGAGAATTTGAGGTTTTTCCAAAATGCCCAGTCAAAAGGAGTAAATAGTTTTCTATCCTTTATTTTATCCTTGTTACTGATCTTCGGCTTTTATATCGTAACATCCATGCCATTTGGGTTGTATGCGATGATCCAAGGTATTGGTGGTGAGGAAGTTTCGTCATATCATGGGCCTGTTGGATTTGCCCTGGTCCTGTTTGTTTTTAGTGGCATTCTTTTTGGGGTGATTTTTGCTACCCGGTGGATTCACAAACGACCCATTATTTCCGTTTTTTCAGGGGCAGCAAGTTTCCGTTGGAATAGATTGGTAGGAGCGTCTGCCATTTGGGCTGGTATACTGGTAATCCTGGAATTGGTGAGTTTTTTGTATGAACCACACAACTATTCATTTCAATTTGATCCAGGGCCATTTTTTATGGTCCTTCTGGTGGCTATTTTGGTTCTTCCATTACAAACCACTGCAGAAGAGCTGTTTATGCGAGGGTATTTAATGCAGCAGTTGGGGTTGGTTGCAAATAAGCCCTGGATTCCTGTCCTTGTATCATCGGTTCTTTTTGGTTTGCTGCATGCAGCAAACCCCGAAATTGATCAGTATGGTATGGCAAAGGCAATGACGCTGTATATCGGAATGGGCTTGTTTTTTGGTATAGTTACCGTGATGGACGATGGGTTGGAAATGCCTATTGGGATGCATTATATCAACAATTTTTTCGCTTTCATTATCGTAGGATACAAAGGGTCGGTAATGGAGGGACTTCCATCTATATTTGTCAAAGAATCTGAAGACCTTTCCTGGGCAGCCGTTATTACCAACCTGATTATCATGGCACTTGTACTCCTTTTGTTGAAAAGATATTTTAACTGGCCTTCTTTTAATCAACTTTTAAAAAACATCCGTGCGTCGGAGTCGTCTGTGAATTGAAAAAATTTAATGAAATGAGGAATATTCTTTGCCTGGTGGTTGGAATTTTGAATTTGGTAAGCTGGCAAATTCAGGCACAAAGAGCAGGTTATTGGCATCAAGAAGTGGATTATACCATGGAAGTAGATGTTGATGTCAGGAAAAATTTGCTTAATGGAAATCAAACGCTGGTTTACCAGAATAATTCACCGGATACTCTGTACCGGGTCTTTTATCATTTGTACTACAATGCCTTTCAGCCGGGAAGCATGATGGATGTAAGATCACGCACCATCATGGATCCCGATAGTCGGGTAGGCGACCGCATATTCAAATTGAAAGAGGATGAAATCGGCTACCAGAAAATCCTAACCATGACTCAGAATTCAAAGGAGGTTGAGGTTGAAGTTCAGGGAACGATCATGGAGGTGAATCTGACCGAACCCATCCTACCTGGCGATTCTGCGATTTTTTACATGGAGTTTGAGGCACAGGTACCCCTTCAGATTCGCAGGACTGGACGTGATAATGCGGAAGGTATCCGGTATAGTATGAGCCAATGGTATCCCAAAATCTGCCAATACGACGAATATGGATGGCATCCCGAACCTTACATAGGCAGGGAGTTCTATAGTACCTGGGGAAATTTTGATGTCACAATTCATATCGATGCAAAATACCTCGTTGGTGCTACAGGAAAACTTCAGCAAGACTATTATAAGGAACCGGAAGTTAAGATATTACCCAGTGTTGGTTCCGAGAAAAGATCATGGAATTTTGTCGCTCAAAATGTCCCCGATTTCGTTTGGGCTGCAGACCCAGATTATACCTATAAGCGTATCGTCGCTGGAAATGGAGTAGAGATGGAGTTTTTATATCAGGAAGGAGAACCAACCAGGGCATGGGAACAGCTGCCTGAAATAATGTCTGAAGTTTTCGATTATGCAGATAAGCATTTTGGACCTTATCCTTACGATAAGTATGCCTTTATACAGGGAGGTGACGGTGGTATGGAATATCCATTAGCCACTTTGATTACAGGACACCGACCCCTTACCAGTTTGGTTGGGGTCAGTGTGCATGAACTTATGCATTCCTGGTACCAGTTGGTCCTTGGAACAAATGAATCCTGGTACCCGTGGATGGATGAAGGATTTACTTCCTATGCATCTACCCGCATTATGGAACATTTGCGTAGGAAAAACCTGATTCCTGGTAATCCCGCAGAGTATCCATTTGAATCATCACAGCGAAACTATTTCAGATTGGTGGAAAGTGGTCTGGAAGAACCTATGACAACTCATGCAGATCATTACCATACCAATTTTGGGTATGGTGTAGCTGCCTATACGAAGGGAGCTCTGTTTCTGGATCAATTAGAATATGTGGTTGGAAAAGAAGCATTTGATCGGTCGTTGCTTCGGTACTTCCATACCTGGAAATTCAAACATCCAACGGATCAGGATTTTATCCGTATCGTGGAAAAAGAATCGGGTATGGTGCTGGATTGGTATTTGCAATATTGGGTCCAATCGATCAAATGGATTGATTATTCTATTGCTGGTGTGGAAGAATCAGAACAAGGTATTACCGTCAAATTGGCCAGGGAAGGTTTGATGCCGATGCCCATGGATGTCTATATTACCACTAAGCAGGGAAATTCCCTGATTTATAATATTCCTCTGGTGATGATGCGCAATGGAAAACAAAGCGATGGAAACCGGGAGTTCATCCATGCAGAACCCTGGCCATGGGTTAATCCGGAATACAAACTTATTTTACCGGAAACGTTGAGATTGGCTGATATTGAGAAAATTGAAATAGATGCCAGCCAAAGAATGGTGGATGTGAACCGGGACAATAACGTGTGGATGCAGGTTTCTACGGAGCCTTGAGTTAATTTACCAAGAGGAGTAGCTGCCATGATCAAAACCATCCAAAACGTGGAGTTGTCTGTGAATGGGAAGTCTATTGTAAAGATCGGGCATTGGGCGCTTAATCGAGGAAAGGTTTATGGTCTCATCGGCGAAACCGGTTGTGGAAAATCAACACTGGGAAAGTGGCTGGCGGGGATAGAGTCGCCTTACTGGAAAGTCAGGCATTTACCATCATCAGGGTGTAATTCCCACATTGACCGTAGGGACATTTCCGTTGAACAACCCGATAGCATTTTAGCAACCTATCTGTTGCAGGATGCTTACCAGATTTTTAACCCCTACGTTTCCATCCGCAAACATTTTCTAGACATTTGGGAGTACCATCAGGGACATTCTGCCTTTGAGTCCTTCGATGAAATTATAATTCTAATTCGAAATCTTGGAATACATCGACCTGATTTGTTGATGAAGCGCAGGGTGGATGGTGTTTCCCAGGGGGAAGCACAACGACTGGCTTTTGCATTGAGTTTTATTCGGCCTGCCTCTATAAGAATTTACGATGAAATTTTTGCCAATGTCGATGAAACAGCCAGTCGAAAGATGTTGGACTATCTTACAGCAGTCTGCAAGCGTGACGGTTCTGCTGCCATCATTATTTCTCATGAATTGGCACTGATCCGGGAATACTCCGATTTGATACTTACAATCCGAAATGAGGAGCTACAGATTGCTGAGGATAACGTGGATCAGATAAAGAAAAGATCTTCAAACCAATATCAAACACTGATTGAAATCGAGGATATTGGTGTACCTCATTTCAATTCAAATAATCGGCCTTCCCCATATATGCTTGAATTGCCTGAATTGAAAATAGGGAAAGGAGAAAGTGTGGGTTTGTCTGGACCATCCGGAGTGGGGAAAACCACACTTTTACGCGGCATATTGGGCGAGCATCCCCTTGCCTGGTCCCGATGTATCATTTCAGACAGATATATCGATGCAGAAGCCCTTCCTGGCGATTACCTGGATATCCGCTATCTGCCCCAATCGGTCGGTTCAAGTTTTAATCCTGCATATAGATTGAAAACGTTTTTCAGCGAAATCCAGTCAGTACGTGATGTTTCATACAGGGAATTATTGGATCTGGTGGTGGCATTGGGCCTCTCCGAAAGTTATTTGGACCGATTCCCGGATGAATTATCGGGGGGAGA
Source organism: uncultured Saprospiraceae bacterium (assembly GCA_964426625.1). Taxonomy (GTDB): domain Bacteria; phylum Bacteroidota; class Bacteroidia; order Chitinophagales; family Saprospiraceae; genus Membranihabitans. The sequence continues at coordinate 82,998 of CAYRRD010000005.1, forward strand.
AATACAGAGAATGGGCATAATCTCAGTACTCATGGGCGAGCCGGATCTCATCCTTTTGGACGAGAGCTTTTCGTCCGTCGATTTCATAACCCGTGAAAACATCTGGCATCAAATAACGCAGTTGCAAATGAGTTTGGGTTTCGCAATCCTGGTTGTATCGCACGATATTCGGTGGCTGGACCAGACTGTGAACCGTCGGTATCAACCTATGGTCCCGCATCCCGTTTGAAACTTTTTTCAATTTGATGGTACCGGATTAAAAATTTGATATCCTGTTGATACAAACAGGTGAGAAAGTATCTGAGAAGGTAGAATCGATAAGTTGAAGCTGACCCGATTCAAAATCTCTGGAAAATACAGCTATATTGCCCGTTTTCTGATTGCCTACGTACACAAATTTACCATCGTGGCTGATATAGAAATTTCTGGGCCAATCTCCATGGACGGAAGAAAAACCTACGCGCTCCAATTTTCCTGAATCCTGAATGATTTTAAAAATAACCAGGCTATTGTGGCCTCGATTGGATCCATACAGGTATTTTCCATCCGGAGAAATATGAATATCTGCGCAATAACTCACTTCATTGAAATCCTCCGGCAGGGTTGAATATATCCCGATGTCGGAGAGAAGTCCGGTTTTTTCATCATACAACATGGCCTGAATGGTATTCCCCAGTTCATTGATCACATAAGCGTACGGTTTTGAAGGATGAAATGTCATGTGTCGTGGACCCGACCCGGGAGGTAATACATACGCGGCAGGATTCAGGGGTTTTAATTTTCCGGTATAGGGCTCTATGAGGTACATGTGAATCTGGTCGGTTCCAAGGTCTGGTACGTATACATATTTTTGATCGGGCGAAATCATCGCCTGATGTGGGTGCGAGCGGTTTTGATTGGGATGTGGTCCCGATCCTTCATATTCATAATGTTCCACTGGTTCGCTGATTTCACCATGGGGGCTGAGATGATAATAAGTAAAAACCCCACTCGTATAATTGGCTACGAAAAGCATGGTTTGTTCTTCATTGACAGCCACATGACAAGCAGATTTGCCAAGCGTAGGTTGGGAATTTATAACTTTCAGACTACGATCAGGTTGTATGGCGTAGGAATACACCGTGCCCCCCTTATTCGAAGTCTCGCTTACTGAAAATAAAAACCGACCATCGGAAGTAATTGCCTGAAAAGTAGGATTTTCTATCTCAACGAGCAGGGAATCGAAGCTCAGTAAACCGGTCTCCTTGTCGCGGGTCACAAGATAAATGCCTTGGGACGCATCGGAGCCGGAGCCTGTATAGGTGCCAATAATGAGTTTTTCAGAGTCCATATTTTCAGGTTTTTGCATTTTATTGTTTTGGTCGGAATTTACATTCTGATTACAATTCGTGATTAAGGTCATTCCAATCAGAGCCATTCCGATGACTGTGAATGGGTAAAATGGGAATCGGAAATTCATATGGCGTATTTTATGGTCTGACGAATGAAGCTATTGCATATGGGTATAATACAATTTTTCGGACACATCGGTGTACGATCTGATCATAGATTTAAATTTCATGAAAGCATCATATACTTCCCGGATTTCCGCATTGCTGGTAGCCATACCTGAAAGGGTGTCGTTCGTCGCTTTCCTGAGTTCTTCCAATGTTTCCCGAGAGAAATTACGAATTTCGATCTGCCCTTTTTCCTTCAGGCTGGCATATGACTCGGCGTTCTTATACAGCATTTCACTCGTCATCCAATCGTTGACTTCACCTGCACAGACATCCACAATCTGCCGGAGATGAGTTGGAAGCTCATCATAGGCGTCCTGATTTATGGTTATTTCAAGACTGCTGCCTGGTTCGTGCCAACCCGGTGTATAATAGTAGTCCGCAATGTCCTGAAATCCAAGTAGTTGGTCGTGAAATGGTCCCAACCATTCAATGGCATCGATTACGCCTCGTTCGAGATTAGTATATATTTCCCCGGCTGCTACAAGGACGGGTGTGGCTCCCACTTCTTTGAGAATGCGCCCCGCGAGGCCGGGTATTCGCATTTTTAATGACTTAAAATCTTGTATTGTATTGATTTCTTTGTTGAACCAACCTCCCATTTGAACACAAGTATTTCCACCAATGTATGGCCGAAGATTGAATCTGCTGTATATCTTCCTCCACAATTCCATCCCTCCTCCGTGATTGATCCAGGCGGTTTGCTCCATAGCATTGAGGCCAAAGGGGACTGTGGTGAAAAATTGAGCTGCTGGTACTTTACCTGTCCAGTAATAGGAGGCTGCATGGCCAACCTGGGCTGTACCGGAACTTACGGCTTCAAAAACCTCCAGTGCGGGAATGAGTTCATCCGCTCCATAGACCCTGATTTCGAGTTGACCATTGGACATTTCCCGGATTTTTTCTGCAAATCTGTTGCAGGCTGTTCCTATAATTGGGAAGTTAGGAGGCCACGTGGTAACCATATACCAGCGGAACTTTTTATTTGTATGTATGGCCGGATTTTCTATTGTGCTCTGGTCCTCGGAATTGCAGGCTGGTAACAATAAAGAGCCGGCCGCCAGAGTGGATGCTGCTTGAAGGAATTTTTTGCGATTGATTTTTGCCATGGGGGGAATTTAATTTTCTACATGGACTATGAATTTATTCTTTTTCCCGTTTTCGAGCAAAATATATTTGCCATGTAAAACATCTTCCGGTCCTATGCGATGCTCCCAATCGTGGATTTTGGATTTATTGATGGATACCGCATTCCCTTGTATCGCACGCCGGGCTTCTCCATTGCTTTTGAATACTCGACCATCTCCCACCGTCAGGTCGAGGATAGTTCCGCTGTTTACCATACTGTATGAGACAGGAAATGAGGGTATTTCTGCGGCAATCCGACTAAGCGCTCTTTCCGATAATCCCCTTACAAAGTCCTCACTAATACGTGGATTGAATAGCAATTCAGATACTTTAAGAACCGACTCGTATTCCTCTTTACCGTGGATACGGATCGTTAATTCCTTAGCCAGATCTTTTTTGAGTTCCCTAAAATCAGTTTCCTCTTTTAGGAATGCTTCCATTTCAGCTATTGATTTCAAGGAGAATATTTTAATGAATTTATCTATATCACGATCATCACTATTGATCCAAAATTGGTAAAACTGGTAAGGTGATGTGAGATCTGGATCAAGCCAGATATTGCCTTCAGTGGATTTGCCGAACTTGGCGCCATCCGCCTTGACAAGAAGCGGAGAAGTCATTGCATAGGCTTTTTTTCCGGTATTGCGACGAATAAACTCGGTCCCTGCGGTAATGTTTCCCCATTGATCTGAACCGCCCATCTGGAGAGATACCCCATAATTTTCCATCAGAACCTGAAAGTCATATCCCTGCAGTAACTGGTAACTGAATTCAGTAAAGGAAATTCCGGTTTCAATTCGTTTTTTGACGCTCTCTTTAGAAAGCATATAATTGACAGTGAGCGTCTTGCCGACATCCCGTAGGAAGTCAAGCACATTCATGTTCCGATAAAATTCATAGTTGTTAACCATTAGGGCTTTATTCGTGCCCGATTCAAAGTCGAGTAATTTTCGGAATTGCCTTTCCTGGTGCTCCAGATTGATCTGAATCTCTTCATCTGTTTTTAGTTCGCGCTCCGTATCCTTAAATGAGGGGTCCCCGATCCTTCCAGTGGCACCGCCCATTAAAACCACCGGAGTATGGCCGTGACGTTGAAATAATGTCAGGGTCATTATCTGGACATAATTTCCGATCGTCAGGGAAGGGGCAGTAGGATCAAAACCTATATAGCCCCGGGATTTTTGGGATTGCAGATATTCCTCCAGGCCGGGCGTCATATCATGGATCATTCCACGCCAGCGTAGTTCTTCTATAAAATTCATCCAATAAATTTTCCGGTTTCAAAAATTGAAACAATAATAAGTATAATTCGGCAATATCTAATTAATTCACCAAATTGCAACCTGATTCTATGAAATCCAATTGGTATATAGCTCGTAAGATTGGGTTCGGTCAGGGGGCCGGATTTACCAGGTTTATGCTTGGATTGGCTGTGGTGTCCATTGCTTTGAGCATTACCATTATGATCCTATCCAATGCCATCACCAATGGCTTCCAGAATCAGATAACCCAGAAAATATACGACTTCTGGGGCCATATTCATATAAGCACTGGCTACACCAACAAGTTTTTTGAAACCGACTCCATACATCTTGATGAGGAATTAGTAAACAAAATTAAGACGCTGGATTTGACCTCTATAGGGGCAAAGGGACGGGTACGCTCTGTTGATGGCATTATTCAGTATCCCGTGATCATCCAGCATGATGGTGTCCTGGAAGGCGCTATAACTCGGTCACTGGATTCTGTTTTCCGATACGATGTAATGGGATCCTATATTATAGATGGATCCCTGGATTCTTTTCGTCTTGAAGATAGATCGGTTTTGTTGTCTCGATCCATTCAACAAAGAATTGATGCCAGAGTAGGGGATCAACTTTTATTGTATTTTATAAAAGACCAACAACAGTTCCCGCGACGATTTCGAGTTCAGGGAATCTACAATACCGGGGTTATGGAGTACGATGAGAAGGTGATCTTCGTGCGTTCTGACGATGTTCGGACAATCCTGGGTTTTGATCAGGGCGTATATACATCCTATGAGGTTAGTCTTCAGCACAACTCAGATATCGATTTGTACAATGATTATCTGTATCAGCACATTATTCCTTCCAATTTGTTCAATTTTAGCATCGAGGAACTCTTTCCCAATATATTTGAATGGGTTAGTATGCAGGAAATTAATGAAAGATTGATCATAGTCCTCCTCCTCATCGTCAGTGTGATAAATATGATTACAGTTTTTTTCATCCTGGTCATGGAAAAGGTACAGCTTATCGGTTTGCTCAAGGCATTGGGTGCCACCAATGGTGATGTCAGGCAAATATTTTTAATCCTTGCCGGAAGGATATTGTTTTTTGGTCTTGTGATTGGCAATGGGTTTGCACTTGCACTGGGATATTTGCAACAGAAATTCCAGTGGCTGACACTCAATGAGGCAGAATACTATATCAGTCATGTACCTATTGAGTTTAATTTTGGATTTATCATTCTGATCAATGTGATCGTGTTCCTGGTATGTTTGTTGTTTTTGTATCTTCCTGCCCTGGTTATTGCCCGCATCAGGCCATCACGTACACTGCGATTTGCATAATAAAGACATGTAGAAGAGGGCTATACTCTGAAATTGATGGTTCCAATTTCCCTCTTTACATGGGTCTTTCTTGTCATTTCCTAAATTGTGCTATGAAGGCAGCATAGGTGACCTATAAAAAATTGGCGTCGTTTTTGCTGACATTTCTGCTGAGTTGGACCACAAGTGTGGGTAATTTATGAAATACACCCCTGGCAGATTTTAAATTAAGAAGATCTTTCACGGGCATTTGCTTTGTAAAAGACGCCAGTTGTTTTAATATTGCAATGGAAAAATAGTTCAATCAAATGGAACCTCCGAGTCATGATTCAGTATCTGATGAAAGAAAACGGGAAGGTCATCGAGAAAGACCACCTGATACCAGGATGTTGGATCAACATCAAGCCTCCGTTTGAGCCAAATGAACTACAAAATATTGCAGACTTTTTTGATATTCCCAGCGATTTTTTTACCGATGCCCTGGATATTGATGAAAGATCACGATATGAGCGGGAGGAAAACGCCAGACTGATTCTGGTCAATACACCTATTCTCAATGAGAAAGAACAGGAAAATGAAGCCGTGTACACTACTGCACCTATCGGCATCATTTTGACAGAACAACACATCATCACCATTTCCGGACAGGAGAATCCAGTGATTCAACAATTTTTGGATTCCCGTGTCAAATCCTGGAGCCCCGATCAACCCGAACTCATGGTGTTGAGAATTTTTGAACAAATTGTGTTGCGTTTCCTGGCCTGTCTGAAAAGGCTTAACCTGAAAAGACATTTAATCGAGTCCGAATTGTACAACAGCAGTCAGAGTTCGGATTTAAAACAATTGTTGAGAATAGAAAAGAGCCTGGTGTATTTTGTGAGTTCCCTGAGTTCCAACGAATTACTCAAAATGAAAATGAAGCGAACTGATTTCCTGCAATTAGGAAATGACGAGGACCTGATGGATTTATTCGAGGATGTGATAATTGACAATTCTCAGGCCCTGGACATGGCCAATATCCACACCAACATTCTAAACGGTACGATGGAAGCTTATGCTTCGATTATTTCCAATAATCTGAATCTTTTTGTAAACCGACTTACCATTATTACCGTGGTACTGATGCTTCCTACGCTAATTGCATCTTTTTACGGAATGAACGTCAAGGGTCTGCCCTTTGAGGATAGTCCCTATGGATTTGGAATAATTGTTCTATTTTCTATATCACTATCCCTCATATTACTGGTCATTTTTCGGAGAAAGAACTTATTCTGAATCCCTCTTAGAACCGGAAAACTGATAGAAATCATCGAGATCTTTCGGTTGAGGTTCATGTAATTTGCCAAGCGATTTACCTACCATTAAGGCAACTGTAGCATCGCCGGTTATATTGGCGATGGTACGACACATATCCAGGGGTCGGTCTACCGCAAAAATCAAAGCCAATCCGGCTTCGGGAACACCTACAGCATTGAGGACAATAACCAGCATCACCATTCCTGCACCCGGGACAGCTGCAGCGCCAATGGAGGCCAGTGTGGCAGTTGCTACAATGGTTAATTGGGCTGTAATATCGAGGTCAATATTCAAGGCCTGAGCAATAAACACCGCAGCCACACCCTGATACAAGCTCGTTCCATCCATATTGATTGTTGCCCCAATTGGTAAAACAAAACTTGACACTTCTTCGTCTACCCCCATATGCTCGGTGACCCGTTCCATTGTCAGGGGCAGCGTTGCAGCGCTTGAACTGGTCGAGAAGGCCAATAGTTGGGCAGGGGAGATTCCCTGAAAAAATCTCTTATAACCAATTCCGGTAAACAATCTGGCCAGGGTAGGATAAAATAATAAAATCAGGATGGCAAGACCCAGAAGGACGGTGAATCCGTACCATAAAAGTGCTTTGAATAAATCTATGCTTGGTGCTTCCACTACCAGGGAGGCCATGAGCGCAAATACTCCAAAAGGAGCTGTCAGCATGATCATATCTATCAGCTTGAGCACAGCTTCATTGAGTCCGGCAATCACACGGGTAACGGGTGCTGATTTTTCGGGATCAACCAATATGAGGGCTATTCCAAAGAGAATAACCACGACAATGACCTGGAGCATATTTCCATTGTCCGTCGCAGCCATAAATATATTATCTGGAATCAAATCGACTAGCGGTTGGAGTGGTCCACTTTCTTTTTGCGCCATAGCTTGTTCTATTCTGACGCTTGCATCCCCAGAATAACTTTGAAGCAGGGAATCTCTGGTTTCTTCACCTATCGAAAATCCTGGTGCTATGATATTGACCAAAATCAACCCGACTGAAATGGCTACTATGGTAGTTCCCACGTAAATGAGCATGGTTCGCAGCCCCATCGTGGAAAGCTTTGCAATATCCTTAAGATCGGCAATTCCATTGAGTAGGGAAAATATGATCAGGGGTACAGCGATTAGTTTCAATAGATTGATGAAAATCACTCCAAAGGGGTCGATCCAATTGGAAACGAAATTCTGTGCACCCCCAATTACAGCCAGGTAACCAGCGATCACTCCAATAAGCATTCCCAGCAGTATCTTCCAGTGTAAAGCTAACTTTCGCATGGATTACATTATAAGTTATGAAGGTATCCCCAGATCAATCGAGGGATTTTATCTTAAAAAGTCGTAAGATAAGAAAAAGTGAATATCTGCAGATAAACAGATCAAAAATCTACCACGATCTGGGATGGAGAATCCAAATAGGTTCAGCTATAAAGGACAGAAGGATGGTAATATTTAGAAAAAGCGGGAAATAAAATCAAATAAACCAAGCTCGGAAGGACAGCCATATCCCCGGTGACATCCGGAAAAGGTAAGAAGTATAAGTATGCCCAATGTCCACAATAAAAAAGAATTGTTTTTTCTTTTGGTCATCGATGAATTTTTTTTTGATTCAACGTAAAGATGTATCGAAATATTGAGTCTGTAAAAATATATTTTTTAAATTCATATACCTATGGGAATTGACCATGAAGGTTAAATTGATTTAATGGAAATAAATAATAAGGTTTTCGTTGTTTCTGGTGCCTCATCAGGACTAGGTGCTGCCACGGTAGAACACCTCATCCAGAAGGGTGGGCGTGTGATAGCACTCGATATCCAACCCTTGAACAAGGAAGTTTTAGCTTCCAGCGATAGCGTATTATTTACTCGTTGTGACATAGCAGATGCGGAAATGGTCCAGCAGTCTATCCATTTCGGGTATGAGTCATTTGGCGAAATACACGGTGCTATTGCATGTGCGGGGATCGCTCCGGCTAATTTGATGCATAGTTCTACTCGGGGGTCCCATCCTGAGGATATCTTTTTGAGAACCATCCATATCAATCTTGTCGGGACTTTTCATCTGTTCAATTCAGTGGTACCCTATATAAAGCCACAGGAACCTATAAATGAAGAAGGGGAAAAGGGGATACTTATCGCTACTTCAAGTGTAGCCGCGGCTGAAGGTCAAGTAGGGCAGGCCGCCTACGCAGCCTCCAAAGGTGGAGTGGCATCTATCGTTCTGCCCATGGCTCGTGAACTGGCCCGTGCAGGGATTCGGGTGAATGCTATTGCACCAGGCGTTTTCAGGACACCGATGATGGAGGGTTTTTCCGAAGAAGTGAGGACGGCTTTGGAAAATAAGGTTCCTTTTCCACGTCGGTTGGGAAAGCCGAAAGAATTTGCTATGCTGGTAGAACATATAATTATAAATTCTTATATCAATGGAACTGTCATCAGACTGGATGGTGGGATTCGACTGGAATAGGGTTGTCCGGGCATGGGATACAGGACGGGGATTATCCCTGAAACCGGGGTTTTCTCTTTTCAAGAAAGGCAGCTATACCTTCCCTGGCATTTTCTGTCTGTAGAATGTCTGCGAAAGCCTTGCGTTCAAAGCGATATCCATCTTCAGGTTGGGTGTGATACAGAGATGTGGCTTCAAGTATCTTCCCTACGGATTCAGGGCTATACCGGGTTATTTTGTGGATAATTTCGGTGGCTTTTTCAATTAATGTTTCTGATGAGGTGACATAACTCAGAATCCCCATTTCCAATGCTTGCTGGGCATCGATCATTTCGGCGGAGCACATCATTTCTATGGCTTTTGCCCGACCGACGATCCTGGTAAGCCGCTGTGTGCCCCCATAACCAGGGATCAGGCCGAGTTTGCTTTCGGGTAAACCGAGGGTGGCTGTCACTGATCCAATCCGGATATGACAAGCCAGGGCAACCTCAAAACCACCGCCGAGAGCAAATCCATGAATAGCTGCAACAATGGGTAGCCGGAAATTTTCGATCAGATCAAACGTAACATGGCCTTCCTGGGATAAAACGTACGCTTCATCCACCCCGATACCGGTTAATTCTTTGATATCTGCTCCTGCGGCAAAAGCCTTTTGTCCTTTCCCTGTGATTATTATCCCTTTGATGTCCTGTGGATCTTTGTCGACAGATTCCAGCACCGTCCTCAATTCCCGGATCATACCCTTATTGAGTGCATTGAGTTGATCTTCCCGGGATAGTGTTATATGTAGAATGCGATGATCAACGCGGGTGTCGAGGAATTGGTATTCCATTCAAGCGGCATTTAAGGCAAAATGTGAAATGTATCAAATATTATCAAACACGATAAATATCTGATTTTTTCCTGCAATCAAAGAGAAAACCCGGGAGTATTTGATGCTGGAATCTACTTGTTTAGCGTTTTGCTAAGTTTTCCCAACTGTTCTATGGACAATTTTCCCTGCACCTGCATGAGGATAAAATTGCTTTTATCTCCACGGAGCATGACTACTTCCTTTAAGTACTTGGAGCCATCACTTTTTCCATATATTCTTATGTTTTCCCCTTTTTCCTTGATGGACATCAATTCTTCCAACCCTTTGGTCTTTATCAATTGCATAGCTTCGTCAAAATATCTATCCCCATTTGAAGCTTTATTTAGGATTTTCATTCCGGTAATATTATCCAAAATGGCCTTTACTTCGGGATCGATGGCATCTGTTTCCAAACCGGAAATGGCAGCGAACATACTGGAACTGATATTGACTACAGTGAATGATTCATCTTCCTGGTATTTGCTGAAATAACTGTCCAGACTCCCGGCCTGACCCAAGGATATGGTGATGGCTACCACCGCAATAATCAAACTAAGCGCAAATTTCTTCATCATTTATTGTTAAAATTATTCCTGAAATATATCAAGTAACTTATTGAAGTTATCAAATTCTCTCATCTGATCCATGGCGATATTTTGACCTCGGTTTATTTCGGTTCCCAACATTTCCAGCGCCTGGATAGCACTTTCTGCCGCTACATAGGGATCGGAAAAGGTATCTTCACTGTTTGTTCCCGGGGATTGATTGAGCCAGAAAAATGCTCCAAAAAGGATTATAACAGATGCAGCGACGGCTATCCACCTTATTGGAATAACACGAGGGGCTTCTTTGGCCTGAGCCGAAACTGAGGGATTGATAAAAGCAGGTGTAGTTCTGGATTTCTGTATATCGAAATACCCAAAAAGGGCATGAATATCCTTGTAGTCTCCGTGGGATTTTTCCTCAGTCAGCATCGATTTAATCGCATGTTCTTCCTCCAGCGAGGATTCTGCGATGATATATTTTTGAATCAGACTATCCAGCTCTTCCTTTCTCATCTTACAACTGATTTTGCAGTTTTTTTCGTAATTCCAAACGTCCCCTATGTAGATTCACTTTGACCTGGGCCATAGTCAATTCGGTCAGGTCAGCTATTTCCTGATAAGTGTATCCTTCCACATCCCGCATATGGATAACCATTCTCTGGATTTCATTCAAACCGCTTATCGCCTTGTCGATAATTCTTTCCACATCGCTACTGATTGTTTTTTGCACAGGTCCGGCAGCATCGGATTCGGCATCGTAGCCGTCCGGAATGGTATACAACTGGTTGTTCTTGTTTTTTAACTTATCAAGTGACAGGTTTTTGGTCATTGTAAATAACATCGCTTCCATATTGCGCCAATTGTGCCATTCTTCCCGCTTCTCCCACACTTTTATCAATATTTCCTGAACTACATCCTCTGCTATTTCGTTCTTACGGACAATGCTGAGCGAAAACCGATACAGTTTGTCACTGAGGGGATACACCTCGTCGTTAAAAACCTGATGGTAGTTCATTGAGTTGACGAATTATCGGTTAATTTTGTTACAAAAGTAAGACAATCATTCATTGAAAAAATTAGATAGACTCATATTATTTGAAATCTTACCTGTTTTCATCGTGTCTTTTCTGATTTCGGCTTTCGTGTTGATGATGCAATTCATGTTTTTGTACATCGATAATATCGCCGGTAAGGGGGTGGGGATGTTTGTCATCATGGAGTTTATCTTTTACCTGTCACTCACCTTTATCCCTCTGGCTTTACCCATCAGCATTTTGATTGCCAGCGTAATGGTATACGGGGCATTGGGGGAGCGATATGAGCTGGCATCCATCAAATCAGCAGGAATATCCTACCAACGCATGCTGTACCCCGCCCTGGTGTTTTCGTTTTTTATCGCCATATTTTCATTCGTATCTTCCGAATATATCATTCCTGTCGCCAACGTCAAGGCCAGAAGTCGTTTGTTTGATATGTCATCCAAGAAACCCACCCTGAATATTAAAGAAGGAATATTCAATACCGACTTTGAAGGATATGGTATACGGGTTGGAAAGAAAGGGCGTGATGGTTCACAAATTGAGGATGTGATTCTTTATGACTATAGTTCGGTGCGTACCGGCGGGGCCAATATTATTATCGCAGAAAAGGGGAAGATGGTGGTCACCCCCGATGAGTCTGCTTTTGTTATGGAACTTGAAAATGGACACCAATATCAGGAAGTAAAACGATACAATCGAAGCCAATCCACCAACGAGCCTTTTATGGTTACCCACTTTGACAAATATCAAAAGGTCTTTGACTTATCTGATTTCCAATTGAAAAGCACAAACGAAAACTATTTCAAGAACCATGAATCGACCATGAATACGAAGCAACTCAGGGAAACAATCGATTCTACAAAGGTAAAAATGGACCAACTACTTGACCGGGTTGATCTCGAAATGGCCTACGAACTTCCTTTTATCAGATCGGCCATCCTTGAAGAGCGTCGCAGAATGGAAGCTATGAAGAAGGATAGTTTGGAAAAAGTTCAGTCCAGGGTATCTTCCGTGGATACTGCGTCCCATGGGGATTCGCTAGCTGTGGCGGATACTGCAATGGATGAAGTGGCCTTCGGTGAGGATGGTACTACAGCAATTATCCCCAATCGAACCATATCTACCTCTCCTTCACCGATAGATGGACCGGATGTGTTTTCCTGGACTCGTCTGACTCCTGAATTTCTGATGACGCTTCCAAGGGATAGTCTCCTGATCGAAACCCTACCTTCAATCCGGCACTCTGATATTGCGAGTACGATCAGAAGCAATCTTCAATCGATGAAAGATCAGATTTCTTATAGATCAAAGCAACTGTCAGCAGATAATAAAAAGGTGGTCAAATCGACCTACGAATTGCATTTTAAGTATGCTCTGGCCATTTCCTGCATTCTTTTTGTATTGATCGGTGGGGCTATGGGTTCCATCGTCCGCAAAGGTGGATTCGGATACTCTCTATTGATCTCGATTGTGTTTTTTGTGATATTTATTATGATGACCATTCTGTTTAGAAAAACCTCGGAGGGGGGCAGGCTTTCTCCTGTTCTAGCTGCCTATCTGCCAGTTTTTATTCTGTTGCCCGTGAGTTTGTTCCTCGTGTACAAAGCAGTCAAAGACTCCAAACTTGCGTTGGATTTTGACCGGATTTCTGCCTGGATTGTGAAAATCTGGGAACGGAAAAAAGGGCTCTTTCGATCCGGTGAAAATGTGAAAACATCAGAATAGCAGAATTAGATGTCGATCGGAAATAGGTCGCAATTATAATTTTATGTGGTACTGTTTTCCTTCAGCAATCCGTTGTTTTGAAATCCCGTATTAAAACCAATGGTGGTGGGAATATCATCATCATAGTCCTCCCATTCGATGATTTCGGTGAAAAAGGTTTCCAGATATCGTAGCATATAACCATCAGTGAGTTCTTCGGGCCGGATGATCTCCAGCGTTTTGGGAGGTTTGGGATTGGCGACTTGTTCGATATGTGGGTAGCTCATCATGACAATGATTTTACCATTGTACATTTGCTGAAACACCAACATACCATTTCCCTTGTATAGTTTTTTTCTGAATTGATCTCCTACAGGTTCGTATATTCCACTCGGAACCACCCCAAGACTAAGCACCACCGATTCCAGGTTTTTGAGCCCATCCCGTATATCGATTTCCACGGTTAAATCGGTTTCGCCTATCAATTTTTGAAGGGTATCCACGATCTTATCCCGGAGATAATCATCCCAGGCTTTTCTATAATTCTCCGTATTTTGTAATACCTGCTGATATTTGGCAATTTTGGCAGGCAAGGTTCCCAGATCCAACATGTTTTTTATTTAAATCTTACTGAAATTCCTGCGAGGACATTCAATCCAAGGCCTTCGTAATCCTGCCATCGAATGTACCTGCTGTCCGCTAAGTTATTCAATTGTAGAAATGCACCAAAGTTTTCTGTGAACAGATACTCTCCACTTAGGTTGATGTCAAAAACAGCGTTTGGTTTTTGAAATTCGTTTTCGGGATACTTGACCGCGGTGAGAAAGTTGAAATCAAGTCCCAGGTTGACCCTGCCTTCCATCATACTGTATTTGCCACCGAGTTGAACTTTGGTAGACGGTATATAGTACGCTTCAGCCAATTCTTCCATTTCATAATGGTCGTATCTGATCAACGAGTATACATTGAGATTATTGAGCAGAGGCATGCTAATTGATAATTCTCCATAAATATTGGTAGCATCATCAAATATGGGTTCATAGAGGATAAAATAATCCTCCAGCGTATCCAAAGGAGGGCGTATTTGAAACAAAGCCAGATCATTCATGGCCCGATATCCTCCCTGCAACTGGTAACTAATACCGCTGATATTCCCTTTGACCCCGGCATAATAGTGATTGATATTGGTGATATGAAGGCTATCTATGGTATGTGCCATGAAAGGATTTTCAACAATGAAATTGCGCAGTGTATTTATTTTGTATCCCCCATCCGCTCCGACAAAAGCATGAATGGTGTTAGGAATGATGCCTACTTCAATTTCTCCATCGGGTTTGATAGCCGCATCACTGCCTGAGGAAAGTACCAGAACTCCACCACTCAGCTTGAATCGTCCTGTAGAATAGGTGAGTTCCGGATTGAATTCGAAATAGTTTTGTTTTATATCCTGGATATCCTTGTATATATCATTGTAACTGGCAAGGCCTACACTCAGAACGACAGTCTCTCCGAAATTTTTTCCGACCCGACCGGTAATATTGAAGGTATTGTTCTTTTGAGCGAAATTGGAATTGAGGAAATTGCCTTCGATTTTTAAGAGGTAGTCAATACCAAAGTCATTTTCTTTGTGATTTTGAATTGAGGCTCCTACATGGAAGTCCGTATAGGCCACCTTGCTTGTTGTCAGGCTATCTATTTCTACGGGGGGATTATAGTAATGATACATATCACGGTGAAATCCTGCAAATCCTGAAAGTTTCAAACCCAAATCCGTATAATAATTCATGTCCCCTTTTACGCTGGCATTCATCACCTTCCGATTCTGAATTTTGCCATCATTGAGTCCACGAAGGTCTGCAAAAATATTGGCATTCCTGCTTCGATCCATATCAAAACGGTATCCAAACTGGCCTAGATAATTCAGAGGCCATCCGGCACCAGCTTTGAGGTATCCCCGGTAAATTTCAGGGCCTCGGCCCGTCCTGTATCCTCTGGGTTTGATTTCTGGTGCATTATATGTCACACTTTCCTGGTGATCGATAACACTGTATTTGAATGTCGGGGGCAGAGTGGGGACTACTACATCCTCGGGTTGGATGGTAATTCTATTCGCTTCGGCCAACCTGGCCTCAAATTGTTTGACAACTTCCACCTGGCTGGTCGGTAGTTCGTTTTGTGCCATAAGACTACCGACAAAGAACGTTAGATAGAACAAACCAAAATATCTCAAAATGATATGATTATGTGCTGGATTTATCACGGTTGTCATTCCCTGGGTTTTTTTTAACTGATGGTTATTTAATCTCATGATAGGAGACAGTTTTTTTATTGGTTCCCAAAATCCAATTCCAATTCTCCATCCTGCGATCCCTTATCAATCCGACTCTTTTCAGATTCCAGGCGTTTGATGTTCTCAAGCAGGGCATTGGCCTCGGTTATTATTTCCGTATCCCCGGAAAAGTTATCTATTACGGCTTCCACTGCGGCTTTGGCATTGAAGTAATCGCCTTGTTTGATAAGAATTTGTGCATTGAGTAACAGACTTTTGGCAACCCATTCAGGATAAGCACCATTTTCTGTGTATGCTTCTCTCACTTTGGTAGCAGCCTGATCCAGGTTGTTTTGATCGAAAAGTAATTTGGCTATAAGATATCTCGCTTCTGCGGTTTGCTGATTATTAGAATTGGCTACGACATATTCGAGATCAGACAGTGCCTGGGTAGATTGGCCTGTTTGGATTTTTGATTTGGCCAATGTGAAATGGGCCAAACTTTTTTGAGCGGGATTGGAAAGTGGATTGTCTCTTACTTTTGCAGCAAAAGCTAGAATAGCTTCCTGATTTTGAATTTCGAAAGCCGAGTTCAAAGCATTGATCTGTGCATTGAATTTTTCCTCTTCACTATTCGTCAATCCTTCATACAACGCATAATATTTCAAGGACTTTTCAAAATCCTGTTGATCATTGTACGCAATAATAGCTGCTTTCTTTACTGCATCTCTATAATAGGAACTGTTCCCTTTTTGGATCACATTCTCGTAATCATTGAGAGCGGGCTGGAACCGTTTCAAGATAACGTTGGCTTCAGCTCGGTTGTATAAGGCATCCAGTGTGTAGAAGCCGTTGGGATATCGGCTCAAATATTGACCAAATGCCTCTATGGCCTGATCATACTCACCTTTGGAAAAGTAATTGTCAGCCACGCTATACTGTAAAGAATCCTTTTGTCTTTCACCCACCTTCATCCCGGGTACCGATTCCAATACTCGGAAGTAACTATCCGGATCTCCACGGTCTATAACATAAATTTCTTCAATGGCAGCAAGAGCAGTAGAGGATTCCTGACTGGTCGGGTTATTCTTCAAAATCTGCTCATAGTACTCTAAAGCCTTGGAACTATTTCCTAGGTTGTATTCGATCAATCCTATTTTAAAAAGTGCTCTGTTCAGCAATTCACTGGAACCCTTTGCTTTTTGAATGAGCAGAATAAGTGGTTCACGAGCTGCGGCCAACTGGTTGTTCTGGGTCAGTGCGTCAGCTTTGTCGAGCAATGCCATTTCAGTATAGGATGAATTGGGCGCTTCACGCAGCAGTTGGTCGAGTAGGTTTATTTGCTGATCGCTATTGCCCCTAAGCCCCTGAATCTGGGAATGTTGATAAAGAGCATAATCATATCCGATTACCTTTTGATTGGTTGCCGTTTGATACCATTTGGCTGCTTCATTGTGCTGCGATAATTGAAAATAGTTGTCTCCTATTCTGATATACGAATCCCCGACAATTCTATCCATGCCTGTTATCTGGTTTTTTGCATCGCTGGACATCGATTCCCCCAGTTCTATCGTTCTTTGAAGTGATTGAATAGCAAGGCGGTTTTCCCCGCTCCGGATATAATTGTATCCTTGAATATAATGTGCATACACAGGATTGACAGCTGGATTGGTGGGAGTCGTGGTTTTTGACAGCGCCAGGTATTTATTGATGGCGGTTTCACTTTCCGGATAATTACCCTTTCTGTTGAGTATTTCACCCATCCAAAAATAGGTTTCCGCCTGCATCTGAGGGGAGGGTGTGTACTGCAAACTCTTATTGAAATGCACGAGAGCATCATCAAGTCGATTCTCTTTCAGATAAAGATTGGCCTGCCGCAGGGTTACCGTTTGATAAGCTTCCTGTAAATCAGGGGATAAGCCTTCTATTTGTTCAAGTATTTCAATTGATTTCAGATAGTTGGTCGTATTGACCAATACTTCCTTCATCAAGTCCTGAGCCTCACCATAGTATTGCGAAGTGGGTAGAAATTTCGAAAAAGCATTGATCGCATCCACATCAAAATCCAGTTCAGCAGATAATTTTGCATAGTTGAACAATGCATTTTCTCTAAGAGGCATATTCTCCTGAAACTGAACAACATTATAAAAAGCATTCCGAGCCGAAGCCTTATCCCCGGACTGAAGGTAGGATTCCGCAAGGTAATACATCGCTGTCTGACCCATGGGGGTCTTCTCATTGCTTAGCTCCTGAAAATTGGGGATGGCTTTCGCAAAATCCCCATTCTTGTATTGTACGTAAGCCAACTGATAAAAGTCTTCCGCCCGCATCGTACCCGAATTGGCTTCATATTTCTCCAGGTAGGGTTGTGCTGCGGCATAATCTCCAAGCTCAAAGTAACTTTGACCAATGAGTTGATTTATTTCTTTTTGATTTTGCACTCCATTCTGAGTGGCATAGGGAATAGCGTAAGTAATCAGGTTTTGATATTCTTTGTTGGCAAAATAAATCTGTGTCAGGTAATACGGGATGAGTTTTTCGTAGGTTTTGTTTTCCTGGGCTATCTGCCACGAACGAATGGCCGTGTTGTAATCATTTTCATAATAGGCAGCCATCCCATAATAATAATTTAAATCGTGATAGTATTCTCCCTGCACATTGCGACCGACATCGAAAGCAGCCATGGCTTGTTCAAAATCTTTTTTGACAAAGTAACTATACCCCAATTTAAACGCTACTTCTCCAGTCTGTTCTGCCGTAAGAGCTCCCGCACCTATTCGGGTATAATATTTGATAGCAAGATCGTACTTTCTCCCTCTGAAATAGTGGTCTGCCAGGTTGTACAATGCCTCGTTGGCTTGTGGATCCGGCTGATACTTGTCGATAAAAGTTACCAGCAATTGTTCTCCGTCCGGATCTTCATTGTAGAGAGAAGACTGCGCTTTCAACAGTTCCGCATGGACTTTGATGTTGTGAAACTCCGATTGATAGATTCTTTGGTTTTCGTTTAAAAATTCATCGATCAATGGAATGACCTGTGCAAAGTTGTTCTTCTGGTAAAGCTCTAATGCTTGCCGGTACTTTTTGAATTCATCCAGATCTTTATAGGAATATTGTCCGAAGCTGGATTGTACGGTCCACATCAGTGCGCTCAATACAACGATACTTCTCAAAAAAGTGCCTGTCATTTGATGGTTTTTTAACTCTATGAAAAAGCCTATGTGGCCTGATTTATTGTATAAATTAAAATCTTATATAAAGTTTAATGGCACGCCTGGCTTGGATTTCTGAAGTAATGTTCTCCCTTATGGTCGGGCATTCGTTTCCTGTTTTCATGACTTTTACTTTTGTTCCCACCTCGGTTTTAATGGATCTGTTCTTAACAAATGCAATATACTTATAATATGTTTATTCTGGAAGGTAAATTCATGTATTCCTGCAGGAAACCACCTAACATTTTGTTGTAACCTGCAAAGGGGGGCTGATTCCGCATCTTTATGGTTGTGTGGCAGTTGGTTTACTGATTTTATCGAGAATGGTTGATGTGGACCACAGCATGGGAGTCTTTTTGAAAAACGGAGGAGCGTGGATAGTCAGGAGAGCAAAAACTTTTCCTCCTTGTTCTTATTCCACAACCATTTAGCAAACCGGGCTGCCGATAAACCTAGCTCCTTCTCCATAGTGGCCAGCTCCTCTCGATCCAGATCCCGGTAAAAGGTGATTGGGTAATCACCGGATCGGAAAGCATGCATATCCATTGCAACCAGACCAAATGGGATGGTCGTGTGTATTCCGGTTACCCGGGTTGTTTTTAACCATTGTAAGAAGATATTTATACATTCATTCCTGGTGGCTGAATGGCAGATTATTTTCCCGATCATTGGGTCATAATACAAGGTGACTTCGTTACCGGCTCCAAATCCAAGATCCAGCCTGATATTGGGGTGTGCAGGTAAGTCTATACGGTCGATGTATCCTGGAGAGGGTGAAAAATCATCCAGATAATCTTCGGCATACAACCTCAACTGGATGGCATGACCATTTATTTTTATTTCCTCCTGGCGGAGTGGCAACGGATGACCTTCAGCTATCCGGATTTGCCACTCTACCAGATCTGTCCCAGTAATCATTTCCGTTACAGGATGCTCTACCTGCAAGCGGGTGTTCATTTCCAGAAAATAAAAATTCTGGTCTTTATCCATGAGAAACTCCACCGTTCCACTGTTGTAATAATTGACCTCCCTGGCTAATGCTATGGCTGCTTCTCCCATCCTTTCCCGGGTTTGGGGACTGAGAATCATACAAGGTGCTTCCTCTATTATCTTTTGATGCCGCCTCTGAATACTGCAGTCCCGTTCGAACAAATGAACATAATTCCCATGCTGGTCGCCGAACAACTGAATCTCTATATGTTTGGGATTCACCAGATATTTTTCGATAAATACTTCCTCGTCCCCGAAAAAATTAAGTGCCTCACTTCGTACAGTATCATACAATTCCTGCATCTCCTTTCTACTATTCACCTGTCGCATCCCTTTTCCACCTCCCCCTGCAGCAGCTTTCAAAAGAACAGGATATCCGATTTTATCTGCAATATTGACTGCGTGAGTCAAGGATTGTACAGCAGAAGGTGATCCGGGTATCAGGGGTACTTTTGCTCTGAATGCCAGCTGCTTGGCTCTTATTTTGTGACCCATGGCCCGGATACTATCCGGGGAGGGGCCGATAAATATCAGACCATGTTCTCTTACCGACGCTGCAAATTCTGCATTTTCACTTAGAAATCCGTACCCCGGATGGATCGCATCGACACCCTTGTCGAGCGCTATCCCGATTATTTTTTCCCCATCGAGATAGGTTTCTGAGAGTGCATTTCCTATGATTCTTACGGATTCATCAGCAGCTCGGACATAGGGCAGATCTGCGTCAGAATCTGTATAAACAGCCACGGTTGCAATGGACATTTTTTGGCATGTTTCTATTATACGTAAAGCGATTTCTGCACGATTGGCTATCAGTATTTTATGAATTTTCATGGATTGATTATAATATTTTGACCATACGAACCGGGAAATATTTTAAACATTTATCTTTGCAGCTCAATATAACAAACATCTTAGATAAACAGCCATGGGAATAGTCAGGTCCATTTTTGGGTTGAGGTGCCCCCGATGTAGAAAAGGTAAATTATTTACACAACCATACAAATTGGCTCACGCCTTTTCCATGCCACCTACCTGCCCCCACTGTAATCTCAATTTCCACAGGGAGCCTGGTTTTTATTTCGGTGCTATGTTCATCACTTACGGCATTTCTTCATGGGTGTTTTTCATGATTGGTTTGGGGTTGACCTTTGGATTGGGGTACTCTTTTAACTTTGCTTTGATCGTTATTCTGATTTTTGCAGCACTCACCTTTGTATATACTTTTCGATTGGCGCGATCCATGTGGATTCATATTTTTGTAAAATATGATCCCTCCTTTGAAAAATCGGGAGACTAATGTCCAGTCCCCTTAGTACCCAGGTGGACGCGATCATAGTCGGTGGAGGGCTGGCCGGCATCCATTTGGCTCTGGCTATGGAAAGATCGGGAATGCAGGCGGTGGTTGTAGATCGTCCCACTCCTCAAAGTTCTTCTCGTGTGGCAGCAGGAATCATTAATCCCATCACAGGTCGAAGGTTTGCTTTGTCCTGGTTGTACAGCGAACTGCATCCGGTATTTACGGAAGTGTATTCCTATTGGGAGGATCGATGGAAAGTGAAGTTTTTTCAACCCCGGAATATATACCGCTCGGTACCTGCGAACAAGTTGGTCAATGATCTGGATGTAAAACTTTCAGAACCTGAATTTTCAAGGTATTGCAGACCTATGCATCGCGAAGAGATCGACCGGGTTTCTGAAATATTGAAATTCAATGAACCGGGCTATGTCATGCACGGATATCAGTTGAATACGGTCCTTTTTCTGGAGACTGCTATACGACACCTCAAATCCCGGAAAAGATATGTCCGTGGCTATTTTTCTGAATTGGATAGTCAGCTCAGCGTCAACGAATTCCACTTTGGAAATTTCCATAGTGAAACCCTGGTATGGGCTAACGGTGCATGGATCGTCCAACATCAGGATTTTGATTGGGTGGGGATGAATCCCAACAAAGGAGAGGTGCTCAAAGTTCGGTTGCCCGATCAGGATGAAAATGATATCGTCAAACAATCCGCGCTATACGTACCGTTGAGTAATCAACAATGGTGGGTAGGAACATACGATACCTGGGAATGGGGACATAGTCCCTCAACAGAAGGTAAAGCATATTTGCTGGACCGTTCAAAAGCCTTTAAACATTCTGTAATCGTGGAGGATCATGTAGCTTCCGTGAGGCCAGCGGTGCAGGACCGACGACCAGTGATCGGTGCCCATCCTCGTAATGATCAGATTTATATTTTCAATGGATTTGGCTCCAAGGGAACCAGTCTGATCCCCTTTTTTGCCAAAATGATGGCGGGACATCTGAAACAGGGAGACAATATCATGCGTGAAGTGGACGTGAGAAGGTACTGGTCGACCTCATAGTAAGTTTCGGTGGTAAAAAAATTGGAAGGACAAACCTATCTAGGGTTTCCTCATAAAGTCAATTTAAAGCAGTGACGTTTCCAGATCCTCCCTGCGGTCGGCTCACGAATCGCCTGAATGGATGCGATTTGGAAGCGCGATATCGATTGGTAAGCGCAGGACTTATATTCGAAAGTCTTTCGTTATAAACATGAGATGTTTAATTTT